>NZ_NETS01000010.1:628541-1257082 GCF_002150035.1 Leptospira venezuelensis
ACGCACCCATCATCACATCCGCATGTCCGGATGCAAACTTGGTTAGACTTTCCACGATCACATCTGCAAACGGAGAAAGATCCACGACTGCGGAACCTGCTACGGAAATATCCGCTACTAATGGAATTCCATATTTTTCCAAAAGTTTTTTGAGCTCTGGATAATCAGGAACTTGAATAAGAGGATTAGTTGGAGATTCGGTAAGGATTGCCGCTACTCTATGACCTTCTTTAGAAAGGAATTCTTCCAGTTCTTTTAGATCGACCACATCATGAAAAATATGAGAACCTCTAGAATACTTTTCTAATATTCTAATATTGTCTACGTATAACCATCCGAGTCTGAGCCAAATATCTTTTCCTTCTTTCGCACGGATTTTATCTAAGGCTCTAAATGCTGCATAGACTGCATTCATCCCAGAAGTCGCCAGATATACTTGCAGGTCTTTACCCGGATACAAAGAGGATAGCGATCCTTCTACACTTTCGTATGGTTTTTCTTTTCTGGATTCTTCCTGATAGATTGAATCGATAAGACCTTTTTTGAATAAGTAATCTTCTGCTTTGCGAGAAGATAATAGGCATCCTGTATGCTGGATAAATGATAAAACTTTGGATTCGCTTTCTTTATTAGGAGGAATCGTTAAGGTGATAATTCCTTCGTCTTCTAAAATTCTTGCGCCTTCTATCTCGAAGGAAGAGACGATATGATCTGCCGCCTTGCGAGAATTTACGATAAACTGGGGACCATTAACCCCGTTCGTTTCTTTATTATAATCTAGGATTTTTTCTATATAAGCATGAGCTACGAAGCGAGGATATCCAGCTTTGAGTCTGGAAAGAGTTTCGGTTCTTTTTTCTTCGTATCCGATTACATCAGCGACTTCCGGAAGGCTCATGGAAACCGCATGTATATTTTCAAATGGTATTCTTTCCCCGCAGATCCTACGATGCGGTTCTTCTATCTCTAGTATCATACTTTGATTACCATCGCAAAATTTTAGGCAGAAACATCAACTTTATTCGGTTGGACGAACAGAAGTCTAAAACGGTTCTAATTGGCCTGTGAATTTGCGAGGCGTTTAACTCTATCTTCTTCTGTTAGAGCATTGATCAAGTCGTCCAGATCTCCTTCCATTATAGCAGAAAGATTATGACTAGTAAATCCGATACGATGATCTGTACATCTTCCTTGTGGAAAATTATAAGTTCGTATTCTTTCGGATCTGTCTCCGGAACCAACCATCTGTTTTTTAAGAGCATCGGCTGCAGCTTTCTTTTCTTCGGCCTGCTTTTCTAAGATCCTAGCGCTTAAGATCCTCATCGCTTTTGCTTTGTTCTTGTGTTGGGATTTTTCATCCTGACAAGCAACTGCGATCCCGGTAGGAATGTGAGTGATCCGAACTGCGGAGTCAGTTGTGTTAACGTGCTGTCCACCTGATCCGGAAGAACGATACACATCCACTCTCAGATCGTTTTCATTTATATTTATTTCTGATTCTTCTGCCTCTGGTAAAACTGCAACGGTCACCGCACTTGTGTGAATCCTTCCTCCAGATTCGGTTGCAGGAATTCTTTGCACTCTATGAGTTCCCGCCTCGAATTTGAAAAGATCGTATGCCTTATCATTTTCCATTGCAAAGATGATCTCTTTTAACCCACCTATTCCAGTTGGAGAAGACTCTATGATCTCATGGCGAATGCCCTGCTTGTCCGCATATCTGGTGTACATTCTGAAAAGATCAGAAACGAACAGTCCTGCCTCCTCTCCACCGGTCCCTGCTCTTATCTCGAGCAGGATATTTTTACCGGAATTCGGATCAGGAGGAAGTAGAAGAATTTCCAACTCCTTCTCCAAACTTTCTATCCTTTCTTCTGCTTCTTTGCGCTCCTCTTCGTACATAGAGCGCATATCCCCGTCTTTTTCGGTTTTTAAAAGTTCTTCAGCGTCTTTCTTATTCTGAATTAATTTTTGGTATTCGGTAATTTTATCGAATAAGGGCGTGAGTCGGGAACGTTCCTTATAAAGTCGTTTTAAATCATCCGGATTGGACGCGGTCGTGAGTTCGTCCGATATTTTGAGGTATTTTTGTTGTATTTTTTCTAGTCTGTCTAACATAGAAACCGTATCCCATTGCCTTGGTACCTTACTCCTCTACATGGAAAACTACAATTCGATTCTCTCAGCAGTTTCCGATCAGATACTGAATCTTTTATCCGGTCTTCATTCCTATCGTAGCCCCTATGCTAAAACCGTAGGATCGCCAGATGAGCTCATCCAAGAGCTTACCCAAAAATCTTCTCTCCAAACCGGAGCAGCAAGTGCGGCTCTTGCCCTTCCCCAAGGACGTTTGGGACTTGTTACATTGGCTCCTGAAATTATTTTAGTCTTAAGACTCCAAGGTAGATTGGTAAAGGATATCGCCGCTTTATATGGAAAAGAGCATCAGGTGACACCGGAACTTATGGCTTATTGTTTATTCAAGGACAAGACCTCGTTCTTCAGAAATGTTCTAAAAGATGCTGGGGCTCGCGTTTTAATCCGGCCAATAGCTTGGAAACTTCTTCAAGAAGCTACATATCAGATCGCAAAAGGTCTCATGAAAGGGAAGAAGTTTGCAAAACCTAAAAACGGATTTTGGCTCCCTATTTTCGGATCCTTACTTTCTGGAGGATATTCCTTTTGGGAAACTCGTAATATAGCATCCAGAGCCCAGAAATTATTTTCTAAAGATATTATCAGCGTCCAATCGGACGAGCCTTGGGCTGAGGAAACTGCCTGAACGTAAAATCTAAGTTCTCTAGAATGATCAGAGTTTTATCTTTTTTATTATTAATTTTTCTTTCCTGGAACTGTAAAAGTAAACAGGAAAGTTTAATAGAAGAAATCCAAGAATTGCTGGAAGAGCAGAAGTATGAAAAAGCTTCCGGTCTCTTAAAAGACTATCTGGTAAAACCTAAATCAGATGACGAAGTTCTTTCTTCCGAAAAACCTGAAACTCCTAGAATTATAGAACTTTCTTATGACAGAAAACGATTAGTATATTTAGAAGATAGCAAACTCAACTGGAGAGATGCTACTGACGGATCTAACGGTTCAAAAAGTTTGGACGAGGTTCCTGCTTCTCTTGCTGTTTCCTTAAACGCAAACTTTGCACTGGCAGAATATCCGATGACAAACGGTTGTCGCTTGTTTGCAATTTCATTAAAAAATAATGATCTACTTTATGAATCAGGTGCGCAGATCTCCTGTAGGAATAGAGGAGGAATCTCTGACGACGGTTCTAAAATTTACTACTTTGTAGACAACCAACTCTATGAAGAAAAAACAATCGAGCCAAGAACTCCTAAGTTAATCGTTTCTAAAGAAAAGATTACACCACCTTTTACGGGACTCAAAGCTAGATTCTTTTTATACCCTATTGGAAAAGATTTTTTACTCTTCTCCGGAAATGCTGGCTCTTACTATTTATACTATTTCCAACCTGATAAGAAATCGGTCGAAAAAATAGACCAAGAAGTTATTAGTCCATTAATCTATTACGGAACCGGAGATTCCGCATATTATTTAGGTGGCTCGATCGGCAGGCTTCATTTAAGAAGATTACAACTTGGAAAAGGCAAACCTTCTAGCAGTAAACTATTTACGATCAGCAGAAAAGAGATCAATCCTTGGAAACTTCCAGGTAAAAACGAATTCGTTTCCAACTACTCTGGCAAAGTACATCTTTGGGGACCTTCTCGAAAAAGTCAGGTCCTCCCTTTGCTTTGTGAAAGGATCTGGCTCGTGGATCAGAACAAAGTTCTTTGTGAGAATGAAAAAGGTGGATTGTATTTCACCAATTTAGATTTTCCAGAAGAGGATTGGAGAATCCTCAAACTATACGAAGAAGCCAGAGACAAATAATTCTTTAGAAAAAGATATTAATGATCAGATTTCCTTTTTGGCCTTCGATCGGCTCAGGTGAACCGTAACGAGTCTTTGCAAAACTTTTTGCTGGAAATTCTTGGCTATACGCTTTTCCTGAAAATTGAACTTGTCCGCTAGATTCAAAAGAAGAGTTTTTAATCCATTCTCTGAACTTGCCTTCATCTTCTTGAGAACCAAGCCCAATCAATTTACTTACGTAAGTTTTTTTAACAATCTCTTCCATCTGGGGAGATTTTAGATCCTCTGTGAACAAGATGCCCAATCTTCCGGATGGTAAATTTGCCACCCACACTTCAGGAAGGATTTCTTTTTCAGAGCCAGTGACCTGCGTAGCTTCCAATTTTTGAGTAGAAGTTCTAAGCAAAGAACCTTCTAAAAACTTTCCATTAAGATCGAAAATATAAGCTCTTTCTTGCCATTCACCCGGTTTGATGGAAAGTTTTCCTTCTTTCACTTCAGGAGAAGGTAAACAGATAGATCCCGCTAAGATAGAAACACCGTACATCTTTGCAAGGTCTCCGAAAATCCTTTCGTATCTTTCTTTTGAATCTTGCGCAATTTCAAAAGAAACTGCTTCTCCATCTAATATATGGGAAAAGTTTTTAATAGAGATCCTATGAAAAAATAAGGCCCAGTTCCAAGCAGAGTCGATATTCTCGGAATCCACAAGTTCCTTTCTGGAATCCATTAGAAAAATATAATTTCCGATCTCCGGAGGAAATGCAACGATTGTGGAGTTTTGGAGCCAACCTTTCTCTTTTGCAAGAGCAAGTGGTTCTTCCAACCAAGCTCTGAATCTATCTTCTCTAGTAAAATATTCAGGTTTGAATTCCAACTGGACGATGAGCAAATTTCCGGACCTTCTATCCCAGCCTAAGGAAACGGATTTAGTCTCTTTTTTTGAGATCCTTTTTTGAAATTCTTCTTCGCTTAGAGAAACTCCTGAAAGAAGCCATCCGATAAATGCGAAGATCGGGACTAATACTAAAGATGCGAGTGCATTCCTTACGAATGGGCTCATGCTAACCAACCTTTAGGATTTAATTTACCATCAGGAATCTGGGGAACATATTCTTTTTGATACAATTGCAGAGCATCCAGCATATATTCGAAAAATAAAGGTTTGGGATCGTATGTGGCAGCATCTACCCAAGCAATATAATCATGCTCGTCGGAGAGAGTAATTTCTCCCGATACAAATTCTCCATGATAAGCAACAATCACACATGGATGATTTCCATCACTGACTCTATGTTTGTGAATTAGGATTGGTCGCGGGTGGATCTTGATCTCACAAGTTTCTCCCATTTCTTCTTTTAACTCTCTAGATAAACTTTCCAGCCAATCTCCATAGAATTCGTCTTCGTTCATTCTTCCGCCAGGAAGATCCCCAAATCCAGATTTGCGATCCCTAAGAATGAGAAGTTCCTTTCCTTTTCTCAAAAAAACCTTTTGTGTGATTTGAAAAAAACCGTGTTTGCTCAAAGCCTTATCCCTTTTAGCGACCCTTAGGAAGCAAGTCACTAAATACTCGCTCAGGAAGCTTTATGCCTGACAACCACTTTTATATTCTCCGGTTTTCTTGCGTCTGTATATGCTTCCGGTATAGATCTGGAATCGAATTCTTTGCTAATCAAGTTTTCAGAAACAGATTTTAAGAATCCAGGTTCGGATAGTAGAAGTTCCCTGGTTCGAACGAAATCCCCGCATCTACTTGTGCTCAAAATTCCACCGGCTGCAATCCAATCTAAAAATAAATTCGATTTAGCCCCAGCCGATGCAGATATTAAAATGAAACCTCTCGGACGAACCAAAGATTTTTCTTCCTTCTTATCCGGACGAATCACTAAGTCGAGTTCAGAAGGAGAATCTACTATTGCAAAATCAAAGCGTGGCAGAGCACCTTGGAATTCTTGGGATCCTAAAAACTTTTTTCCCTCTTCGACTGAACCTATAAACATCCGGATCTTATTTTCCTTGTCCAGATCATCTAATAATTCTTTTTCTTCTTTGTTTAAAGAAACAGAAGAAGAAACAAAAACCCACACAGGAGAAGAAACCTCGATTCCCCAAACCAAATCTAAAAAGCCAGGTTTAAGATCTGCAATAGTGAGTTCATCCACAACCAGCTCAGTAAGATGAGCAATTCCGAGAGACGACTGACCATTTGTAGTCTTTCTATGAATTTCTTTTCGCGTAAGATGTATACTAGTTTCTAATCCGGAAGTTGAACCTGTAGTATCGAATACTAGATCGAAAGAATATTTGTAATCAAGCCAAGATGCTGATGTTGGAGTTCCTATATTCTTTTCAAATAAAAGTCCTTCTTCGACTTTCCCTTCTCCTAAAGTGGAAAAGTATAAAGCCTGATCTGCGCCCATACTCAAAGATAGTTCTGCTAAGTTTTGATGCCGGATAAAAGAAACAATTTCATAGTTTAGTTTGTTTCTCTTTCTATATAGATCCAAAGCGGCAATCACAAGTGAGCCTAAACGTCTAGGGCCTAAAACTGCGATTTTTTTGAGATCTGCTCCAACCCGACGAAGCGAAACTTCTACACCGTGCAAAGAAGCTGCAAATGGCTCTAGTAAAACTGCTTCCATATCAGCAAGTTGTTTGGTTTCTACCAGGTTCCCTTTTGGTGCGAGGATATAAGGTCCGAATCCTCCGGGCAAACGATCTATTCCAAGTACCATTCTAGTCGGGCTATGCGTTGGAATTCCAACCTGACAAAAAGGATCTGCCTCTTCTCCCCTGGAGACAACTGTATCATTAATTTCTAATACATATTTTTCGCCGCTAAAATAATCGGATGCGACTACTTCATGACCAATGATCTGCGGAAGCGAAAAAGGTAAAAATCTACGATCTAAATCTGTGGAGCAAATCCCACAAAGTTCCGTTTTGAGAAGTCTATAACCTTTTCCTAGTTCTAGATAAAGAGAAGAATTTCGAAGTATCTGCCAACCGGATTCTTCTGAACCTTTCATTTCATACACTGCGTCCGTGAAAGAATCGTTGGAATTGTATTCGTAGGCGGTAAACCGGACTTCTATCAATTATCTTGCCCCGACAAAAAATCCCAATATCAAAAGTAAAATAACGAACACTAAGTTTAATGCAAAGCCAGTATGCAATTCTCGTTTGATCTTATTATTGAGAAAATAAGCAGTGAATACCACAGAAATAAATCCACCCAAATGAGCCCAGTGTGCGACTTGGTCTCTGGAAAATAAATTGGTGATATCAGAATATACCATAAGCCAGGCCACTGCGAAAACAGGAAAAGGGTAACTTCGCTTTCTGATTCGAATAGAAAAAGGAGAAAGTAATGCTGCAACGGCAGCTAACCCGGATACAGCGCCAGAAGCTCCGATTGCAGGTTGATTCTCTCCTAATATCATTCCTCTTACAAAAGAATCCAAACCACCTGAGACAAGTGCCCCCATAAAAAAGAAAAGAAGCCATTTTGCTTGGCCGACTTTATATTCTACGATCCTTCCTAAAAAAAATAGAAAGATCATATTCCAAAACAAATGAGTGAAGTCGGCATGTAAGAAGACCATACCGATCCATTTCCAAGGATAGAATTCTCCAGGACGACTGATGAAGAACGTACTTACGATTTCTTCTGGAACGAATACATTTAGAAGTATTTGAGAAATACTGATAAGTCCTACAATGAAAGCAGTTAGAGGAAATTCGAATAGAAAGGCCTTCATTTCGATCCTCTCTGGATATAATAATTCATATAAGCTTTAAGCATTGTTTTTAGTTCTTGTAAAATCCCATCTGCGAGAGCACTATCCTGTCTTTCTCTAAGCCAACGGCTTAAAACAGAATCTGATACTTCTACCATGATCCTGGACATGACCATCATTTCCTCTTTTTTCTTCATCCAAGGAATGACCCCGAAAAATAACTCCGCGATAAAATTGGCGATGGCTCTGTTATTCTCTCTATCTATACTTACAAGTTCAGGATCGAGATTTTTATTCGACCACATAGGTATAAACCCTGGCTCAGATTTATAAAGTTGAGCAAATGCATCTATAAGCTTATCTACCAGATTTTCCCATTCCATTTTACTCGGAGAAGTATCCAGAAAATTCAGAATCATTGAATTCACTCTTTCCAGATGCCTTTGTCCTACGGCTTTTAATATGGCATGTTTGTTTGGAAAATATTGATATAAGGAGCCGATAGGTATCTCTGCTCTTTGAGCGATCAAATTTGTAGTCAGACCTTCTGTTCCAACTTCATCCAAAAGATCGGCAACGATATCCAAGATATATTGAACCCTCTCTATAGCTCGTTTTTGAGAAGGTGATTTTCTCAGATTTAACTTAGAGTTTTTCTCTTTTTGTTTAGAGGATACTGGCAGTTTCTTTTTTGCAATTTTGGGCAAAGACATTCCCCGGTTCTAAGTCGGTTTCTTACAAAAGAACAGAAAACTTGGATTCTATCAAGAAAACTATTTCACGCCGTAATAGCGAAGAATATGCCTGAGGCTCGTCAGGTAAGAAGCACCGAATAGATTAATATGCACAAGCACTGGATACAATTGCCAGAATTGGATCCTATCCTTCAAATTACCCGGATCATCTATGCCAGCAGTAGCCAGAATATCTTGCATCTCTTCTAAATTTAATGGGCTTCCGAATAATTGTAGCATAGCAAGGTCTTGTTCCGGATGAGAATAAGCCACAGATGGATCTATCAAATATGCAAATCCATTCTTACCTTGCAAAACGTTTCCGGACCAAAGATCTCCATGGACCATTCTAGGTTTTACATGATCCAGTCCCCAATCTTCTGAAAACTTATTGAAGATCCCTCTGATTGCTAGTAGGTCTTTGTCTGTAAGAAGTTTTCTGGCTTGTGCAAGTTCTATCTGAGGTTTTAATCTTCGTTCCCAATAAAATTCTCTGAAGGAAGAAAACCAACCGTTGGCTTGGTTTAAAGTGCCAATAAAGTTATCCTTCTTCCAGCCCCAGGAACCGAATTCGTTTTTGTATAAATTTTTTAAACTGGCAATTAGATCTTCTCTAAAACCCGCAGAAGAACCTGTTTGCACAAACTCCATGGCAAGCAGGGAAACTTTTCCTAAATGAACGGTTCCTAAATATTCAGGAACCCGCACCCCAAGCCTGCAAAGTTGTTCCAGACCTTCTGCCTCAGTCTCGGCCATTTCTTTTTTAGGAATGATCTTAATGGCAAGTTGGGAACCGTCAGGTAACCGTGCCTTATATAGTTCGAATAAACTTGTAGAATGATGAGTGATCTCCGCCTTTTTGGAGGAGGATAAAATACCAAGACGATCTAATCCGTCTCGGATCAATTCACCCATTCCTGTATTCGTGATTGCCATCATTCGCATCCTACCTAATTCTTCGACCCTGGCTGTGTATTTAAAATCGGAGATCATACCTTCAGGATTGAAGAAAAATCAAGGATCGGTTTCCTTAATATTTACAGGACGGATAAATGAAGGTCTTTTCAGGGCTTAGATTCATATTTAACTGCGTTATTTGCATTTCCCTATGTCCCTTATCGGCTCAGGAAAATGTATGGAAGTATACTATAAGCCAGGACCTAAGCTCCAAACCCTTAGCTTATTGGGAGAAGGTATTCAAACCTGGAATCAGCATTTGTTTTACCGGGACTTATATCGGAGCTAATGGAGAAGTCTCCGGAGTTTCGGTACCTTCTGCCCTTCAAATAATTGGAAATAAGAATGAGATCAGATGGTTTCCGCTCATTACTTTTAGTTCAGAAGCAATAGGGAAGAAGGTTCTGGCTTCTCCCCAGCTCCGAAAATCTCTTGTTCGAAATCTAGAACTCTATATGAAAGATCATTCTTTCTATTCAGGGATTCATTTGGATTTTGAAGGAATAGGTACAGAACATTCTACCTACTATAAAGAACTCTTGTTGGAACTCCAACCGATCTTAAAAAAGAAAGGTAAACTTCTTACATTGGCGGTCTTTCCGATGGAAGGATTTGATCCTAAACTTTCCGGTTTTCACTCAGAAATTTATAAAGAAAATCTCGCAGACGAAATTGTGCTTATGGCTTACGATCTGCATTCTTCTAAAACTTCTCCCGGACCGGTGACAGAGTTTAATTGGGCAAAACGAAATACTGAACATCTACTCAAAACATATAAACCGGAACAAATCTGGCTTGGTCTCCCTCTTTACGGTTATTATTGGAAGAAGGGTGTAAGACGCCCTAAACTCCTAACCCAATCCTCCGATAGAAATTTTGTAATTCAGCATGGAAAAGAAAAAGAAGGCATCTTTCTCATCCGTACGACTCAAGGAGAAGGAAGTCTGGTCCTAGATCTAAAGTTCTGGGAAGAGTATTCAAAAAACATAAAGCTGAAGGGTATAGCTTTTTGGAGGCAAGGCTTTTGAAATTTTATCTAAACCCATAAACGATTTTTACCTTATAACTTTTCCCGGTTTCATCGTTAATATTACTGGTGCCTTTGTATTCCATAATCCTTTTAGATTCTATATCATATACTAAATCAATCGGTTTTACGAATACAGAAAGAATGGCACTCGCTATTTTCATTCTCAGGAATAAGGCAGGTTTGCCTCTGTATTCCCCTTCCTTGGTTTTTTCTACTGAGAACTGGAACTTATCTCTTTCTACCGGAACTAAAATATGAAAATTTATTTTTTTACCGGACATGAGTTCATCCCAATGATCGATCACGAAATAATCGAAACCTCCATCCAAGGCGGATAAACCGCTACCATCTATGGATTTTTCTTGGATTGTATCACTTAACTTTCTTCGGGCGAATAGTTTTACGGAGTTTCCATCCTGCAATGTCCCTCCTTCCAGATATCCGTCTCTAAAGTCCTCCAATTTAAATTCAGGAATGGTTCTGCTTTTTGAAAAACTGATCTTCTTTTTCGCAAAAGTTTTTCCTTCAGCGTCCTTATATGTAATGATAGAACTAACATGTCTGCCGTTCTCCCAGACCTCTTCGTGAAAGTCCTTATACAAAAGATTGCCGGTTTGTAAATCGTAAGCGATCCCATTAAATCTGATTTTTCCACGTTCTGTTGAAGAGAGAGGGGATATCAAAAGTAAAATGAAAAGAGCAAAAACCGATTTAAACATACTGTAGGAACCTCCGTCGAATTTTCGTAATCTTTGCAAAAATCCGGGCCATAAATTGTTATTAAGACTGGAAATAAATTTTATTCGTTCGAAAAAGTTATTCGAATTTAGCTATTTTTTTATTTCCAGGCGGAATAAATAAATGAATCGAAAACTCTTCCTGTTACTCCTGATTGGAACAATTATCGGATCTACAAATTCATGTTCCAAAATTCTAAACGCTAAATCCAAGCCAGGTTTAGTAGTCATATTCCTAAATGGAAAAGTAGAAGTTTCAAGAAATGGAAAACTCATCCCCCTTTCTTTAGGAAGTATCCTTCAAAAGAACGATACCATTAAAACAAATAGCGGCACCTTAGATCTTCAAACAAACCTTGGCCATGTAATCCGTCTAAAGTCATATACAGATCTAAGCATTGATGCTCTTCACGGGGATCTTTCTGAAGAAACCTCCCTTGCAGTTAGAACGGGACTTCTTCTTGTAAAAACAAATAAATTAAGCCAGAGGGAACAGTTCAAAATTTCTACATCTACTGCAATCGCTGGAGTTCGAGGGACTGCATTCTCTTTCGAAGTAGTACAAGGCACACTTCCTAAAATCAAAGTGTATGAGGGAATGGTTGCAATGACCTTAAAGGCCCCTGTTAGCCAAGTAATCCCTGCAGACAAAATTGCAGAAAATCCAAACTATCAAAAACTCCAGAAATTATTGGAAGAAAACGAGATAGTGATCTCTGAAGAAGAAGAAGCAGAAGTTAAACCGGAATTCGACCAATTGGCCCAAACAATTTTGAATCGATTAGATGATGCTGCCGTTGCTCAAAGTATTGAAAATTTCAGGGATGATTTATTACGCACAGTCCAAAAAGGAAAATTTGAAAGAGACCCTAGAGAAAGTGCTGATCTAGAAACCTTAGTAAAAGTAGATGAGGATCTCATCTCAGGTAGTTTAAATAGTAAGTCCCTAGCAAAGGAAATAGAAAAGGACCAAGACGAAAAATTGAATATTGCTCTGGATAAAGTAGAATCGATTGCAGGTTCTCAAAAACTGGACTCCGAAGAAGAGATCAAAAAATATTATAGCGTTTTAGAATCAATTCATAAGCTGGATAAAACAATTTTATATGGAGCAGTGGTAACTCAGGTAGGAAATACCATTTTGGTACATTCTACCAAAGGTATCTTCCGTATGAATATTTCCGAAGTGGAGTATATCCAATACAAAAACTTTGATGTGGTTACTAAAAAGAAAAGGTAAACTTGGACGGTCGGTTTGTTTTCTTGCAAATCGGCCGGATCCCCATTTTTTCCTTTCCATTCTCCTTCCTCTCCGGAAATTCTCTCAAAAGAACCTATGAGAAAGAAAATACTTCTGCTCGGCTCAGGTGAGCTCGGAAAAGAATTCGTAATCGCAGCCCAAAGATTAGGCCAATATATAATTACAGTCGATAGTTACGATGGAGCACCCGCAATGCAGGTCGCTCATGAAAAAGAAGTCATCGATATGCTGGATGGGGACGCACTAGATAGAGTCGTTGCCAAACATAAACCCGATTTGATCGTTCCGGAAATCGAAGCAATCAGAACCGAAAGATTTTATGAATATGAAAAGCAAGGTTACCAAGTGGTTCCGAGCGCTAAGGCTGCAAACTTTACGATGAACCGTAAAGCAATCAGAGACCTTGCTTCTCAAACATTAGGCTTAAAAACAGCCAAGTATAAATATGCATCTACATTAGAAGGATTGAAAGAAGCAATTTCAACCATAGGAATTCCTTGCGTTGTAAAACCTTTGATGTCCTCATCTGGTAAAGGACAGTCCGTCATTAAAACGGAATCAGATATCGAACCGGCTTGGATCGCTTCTCAAACCAAAGGGAGAACTGGTGCTTCGGAGATCATAGTCGAGGAGTTTATCTCCTTCGAATCTGAGATCACTTTATTAACTGTGACTCAAAAGTCGGGAAGAACTTTATTCTGCCCTCCAATTGGTCATAGGCAAGAAAGAGGAGACTATCAAGAAAGCTGGCAACCTACAGAGATCAGCGATTCCCAACTTAAATCAGCTCAAGAAATGGCGGAGAAGGTCACGAAAGAACTAGGTGGCGCAGGTATCTGGGGAGTAGAATTTTTCTTAACAAAAGATGATGTCTATTTTTCAGAACTTTCTCCAAGACCGCATGATACTGGAATGGTTACTTTGGCCGGCACCCAAAGTTTTAATGAATTTGAATTACATGTTAGAACTGTTTTAGGTTTGCCAATTCCTGAAATTCTTTTGGTAAGAAGAGGAGCAAGCGCTGTAATCCTAGCTCAAACTGAAGGCCAGGTTCCAAATATCCAAGGACTCGATAAGGCTTGTGAAATGCCTGAATCTGATCTTAGAATTTTTGGAAAACCGATCACCAAAAAATATAGAAGAATGGGAGTGGCACTTACTTATTCTGATAAAGATGAATCCATCTCTATGCTTCGCAAAAGAGCAGTATTGATCGCATCTAAGATCAAAGTGGATTAATACAAAACGGACCCGGCTTTAAGTCGGGTCCGGTACCATGTTTCCATAATATTGCAAAAGTTCAGGTTCTAATGCCTTGATCAGACCATTTTCTTTTTTGATAAACTTTCTGGAATTTAAGACCTTGAGTCCTCTTTCTAAAATTTCAGAAACATCCTTAGTCAGATAATTTCCTTTTCGTGTGAGGATCATTTCTTCTATCATTTTGCTAAGATCTGAAGCGCTGATCTCTCCATCCGCTTCCATCAAAAGTTTTGCTACTATATGGTTTGGAAGAATTTTATGATGAGCTTGCCAGTATCTGGAAATCTCCATCGAGATAGAAAGAGTGGGATCATCTTCTTGTATATATCTCGAAACCGGGATCGGCTCGCAAAGATCCATATACACCTCTGTTCTTTTGAATAAGAAATCTCTGAAAGAAAGATGAGTGTCCTTTCCGGCAAACTCCACATCTTCCGGAACGTTCTCGTAAGATAGAACAATAGGAACTACAATCACTTCGCTTCCTGTATGTTTAAATGCATCTACAGATGTGGAAAGAATTCCTGTTTTGATCGGAATGATGCCGCCGGTTCTGGATCTAGTTCCCTCTGGATATACCAATGTAGGAATTCCAGCTTCGAGCATCATTGTAGAGTACTGGGTCAAACACTCTAGATATAGAAGGTTCCGATTTCTTTTGCGATCCACCATATAAGCTCCAAGGGATTTTAAAACCCTAGCAAGCCCAGGAGTCCCCATTACTTTTTTATCAGCAGCATATCTTGGAACAGGAAGCCCAAGCCATCTCAGACCAAAAGCTACTTCGATAGAATCTAAATGAGATCTATGAGTTGGAGTGTATAAAATATCGTACCTAGAAGCAAGAGCTTTGATCTCCTTTATGTTTCCGCCGATCTTAGGAAGGCCTCCTCCGGGCTTAAAACCACCTATTGCAAAACGCGCAGGAGCAACTAAATGAATCAAAGATTCTCTAAAGAGTGGGCTATATTCATCTGCTATTTCAGAAACATAAAACTCTACTAGACGTTCTATATTTCTGCTCTTTCCATTTTCATAAGCTACTTCCGCTTCTTTCCATAATTCAATTTCTTTTGGAAGAAGCATCAGGTCTGTTCCAGCTTCAGTCTCTACGGCTTCAGTATATCTCTTCTCCAAAGACTTGATCTGCAATCCAGATTGTTTTAAGATCCTATCTGATAATCCAGGTTGAGAATGAACGTGTCGAAGCACCCTTCTTCTTAATGCTTGTTGGAATTCCTTCCCAGATGCCAAAGATAAACCAAATCTTTTACGAGCCGTCCTGGAGATATTTCTGATATCGTCGCTTGTAGATTTAGAAACGAATCGGATCATTTCCGTTGGAGAAACCTTTCTAGTAAGTACTTCAAAAAGTGTTGTAAAAAGTGGGAGCTCCACTTTCTTCTCTTCCGCAAGATCCAGAATAGTAGAAAGTGCATAGGCTCCTTCTACGTGTGTTTCACTCTGGCTCATCTCTTTTTGGATGAATTCTTTTGGATTTAAGAATAACTCGATTCTTTCGAGTAAATTCGGAGAATCCTCCCCAGAGATCAACTTACGAATAAATCTTTGTCCATAAGCCCTATTCCGACTGGACCTGGAAGTTGCAGTAGTAATCAAATCTGCAAGTCCGAATTCCATTGCAGGTTTTATGGGAAGTTCTAATGCATTTAATAGAGTTATTATTTCTGAAAAACCTAAGCTGATCAATTCGCCTTCGAAATTGGATCCACATTCTGGAATTCCATTCACAAAACCACAAGCGATCGCGATCGGATTTTTCATCACTCCGAATAATTCTAAAGTTCTGATATCTTCAAAAGTTTTAATATGATTTCTGGGTCCTGAAAAAAGATCTTCCATAATCTCGGAAGCTCTTTCACCTGTGGAAGCAATAGAGAAAAAGCTATGTTTTCCTTTAGCCATCTCGGAGAGAAGATTAGGCCCTGCCACGGCAACATATTCCATGTTCAAATTTTCTTTCATCTCTCTAACTTTGATCACGTAGTCGGAGAATGTAATAGCGTTAGTTTTTTTACGAGTAGAAGTGGAAACCAATCCTTTGGTGAAAGAAATGATAGTATGCTCTTCTTGTTCTGAAAGATAAGAGGAGATCCTATCAATCACATTTTCCTTTTGTCTGGAAGGAACTGCGATAACGATGATCCACGAACCTTGAGATAAAAAATCGAAATCGTTTGTAACGATAATATTGTCAGCAAGGGGAACAATTTCTTCCAACAGCTCAGCCGATCTATCTTTTTGAAGGCGATCTGACTTTTTCTTATCGAAGTACCAAAGAAAAAGCCTGTCCGCTCTTTCGGCTAAGGATACAGAAAGATGAACTCCCATTGGCCCGCCCCCGAAGACGGCGATGTTTTTATGACGGACTCGAGTTTCTTCCAATTCGTTCATCTATTCATTCCAATTTTAATTTTTATATCGGGATACTTTTCAATAAGACTAGAGGAAGAAAACCAATAAAATTTCTCTACTTTTACGATTGCGTTTCCTGATGAAACCGAGAGCTTAGCGGAAAGCCGATCTCGGTGACTAAATTCAGACTATTTCCCAAAATGAAAAAAAGACTTATCATACATTTTTTCTTTATTTTAATTTTGGATCTCGTAGTGATCGATTGTTCAACTTACTGGTCTCATAGAAAAAAAGATTTAGCGGATGTTTTCACTGCAGGAGTAGAAACTCCAGGTTACGGACTCGGAGTTAGAATAGGACCTCTTGCTACGGGATTTGTTTTTCAAGGTGGAGAATCTGAGCCAGGTAAAAGAGACTTAGGCACAGGATACGGATTAAGAGGCGGAAATTACGGACCTTATAGATCTCAACAATTGATCTTCGGATTTTTAGGAGGAGAGAAGTTCCACTCCATGCCTCCAAATGAAACTTCTCCCAAAAAAGAAGAAACCAAAACACCTGAATCAAATTCTCAAACTGATAAAAACTTTTTATTACTTCCCGAAAATCCGGAATCGGAACAAGACCCAAATCCTACTCCTGAACTTTCGGACGAAAGATTAAATTCTAAAAGTTATGAAATCCGATATTTACGTTTTTATAATAATCCAGTTTCTGAAAGAAGAAAGGCCAAAAAAGAAGCATTCTTTCGAAAGTACTTAGAAAGTTTAGATCCTCAAAAAAGGAACGAAGCAATCCAGTCATTCTTAGCCCAAAATCCTAAAAACAAAGACAATTATCCTTCTGCATTTTTGTTCGAAGTGGAATTATATATTTCTATTCGATACGGTATTAGAGTTGGATTTAACTTCGGTGAATTTTTAGATTTTCTTTTAGGGTTCGCTGGGATCGATTTGATGGAAGACGATATCTGAAAATAAAAAAGGCCGCTTTAAATCACGGCCTTTTTTTGGATATAGATCAATATTTGAATCAGAGTTTGTATTCGTACTTTTTGATCACACCTTTTTTGTCTACGATCACTTTGATATATTTAGTGCTATCATCTATCCTGGAAGGTTTATCTGCCAAAGTTTTGTAAGAATTCTTTTGGTAAGTAGTAGATTCAAAATACCATTCTAAAACAGATCCGTCTTGAGTATTCTCTTCGAAAGTAGGAGTTCCTAAAACAGCTTCTGCTTTAATTCTTTTATCTCCTTCTTTAACCATATTCGCTTCTACAACACGAATGTCAGAATTCGGAACGTAAGCCGCCTCCGATTTTTTTTGATCGGAAGAACAAGCTCCGAATATAAGTACCGCAGCAAATGATATCGCGGATAATTGACGTTTCATTCTTAACTCCTTAGCGCGAGCGCACTATTTAAAAAAGCGGCTCTATAGTTTTCGATAAAACGGATTTGTCACGCCGAATTTCTTAATTTTTGTTCTAGGATAATAAGAAGGTCGTCCAGATCTCGTTTCAGGCCTTGTACCTTTTCAGCAGTGAGACCCGATTCTTCCAACAAGCGTTCCGGAATACAAACCGCTTTTTTTTGCAATTTTTTTCCTTTTGCGGTTAGGCTAACCACAAGAGAACGCTCGTCCTGATCAGATCTGTCTCTCGTCAAAAGACCTGAAGATTCCATTTTTTTGAGTAAGGGAGTTAGGGTTCCAGAATCCAGAAATAATTTTTCTCCAATTTCTTTTAGAGGAATTTTGTCCGTTTCCCAAAGAACCAGAAGAACAAGATATTGAGGGTAAGTAATATCAAACTCCTCCAAAAGCGGCCTGTATAATGCAGTAACCGCCCTGGAAGAAGCGTAAAGTGGGAAACAAATCTGTTTCTCTAACTTTAAGGATTCGTAATTCACTTGGAAAGAAGTTCCTCGATCTGTTTATCCAGTTTTTCTGGAGGAGTCATTGGAGCGAATCTTTTGATCACGTTTCCTTGTTTATCGATCAAGAATTTGGTAAAGTTCCACTTAATGGATTTTCCCAAAAGCCCTGGAGCTTGTTTTTTAAGGTATTGATAAACAGGATGAGTTCCGTCTCCGTTTACTTCTATCTTTTTGAAAAGTGGGAAATTCACGCCGAAGTTTACCTGGCAGAAGCTTTGAATCTCTGCGTCACTTCCTGGCTCTTGGTGACCGAATTGGTCGCAAGGGAATCCTAATATTTCTAGACCCTTTCCTTTGTACTTATCGTACATTTCCTGAAGTCCTTTGTATTGAGGAGTAAATCCGCATTGGCTTGCGGTATTGACGATTAATAAGACCTTTCCCTTATAATCTTGTAATTTCTTTTCTGATCCATTGTTTAAAGTAGCGGTTAGTTCGTATAAATTCTGGGCCACAGTTCGGCACCTCCTAATTACGTAGTAAATAGATTGCATACAATTTAATTTTGTTCAATCTTTTTTAGAAAAATTCTAAAACTTTTCCTTTTAAAAGACGGATTTATAATACCTGGGTCTAGTTTAAAAGTATCGCTACTTGGATTTTCCCGTAAAATAAATCCAAGGATTCTTCTTGTTCTCCAACATAAATGAAGAGGAATCCAAAATGAATATAATCTCTTTATTCCAAGGACGAGAACAACTCCCAGTGCAAGACATTGAGTACGTCGCTGCAAATTGGGAGGCGGCTATCTTAGTATGTAGCAAATGTGCAATGAAGATAAAAGGCGAAACAGACGGTAAAAGAACCAGACTCAAATCGGAATTAAAAGACGCTCTCCGCTCGGAAGGGATCAGAGATATTAGAGTATTAGAAGTCGGCTGCTTAGATGTTTGTGAAAGAAATAAGATCGCTATCGTTTTCAGTGAAAACCCTAAGTTGAGTAAAAAGATATTACTAGTCCCTCCGGGAATTTCAGGCAAAAAGCTTCTTCCGAAAATATTACCGGATCGATTTAGATCTTAATGGAAAGTGAGAAGATGAACATACGATCTAGTTTAGATGTATTATTCTCATGAGGATAGATAGAATCCATGGATCTTCTGTATTGGTAAGTAAATCTTACTAAAATGGCGGGGTCAGGATGATAGTCTAAAGTAGCAGTTGCACCGCTTGTTTGGAAACCGTCTTTTGTGTTTGTAACGACGATCATTTGTTCTCTATCCAAATATCTTTCTAATCGAACACCGATTCTCCAGTCAGGAAAGAATCTATATGCAAGCCATAAGTTTCCTACATAGGTTTGTCTAAACGCAGTACCGTCTCTGCGAACATAAATTGGACCCTCAGGGGTATAGATCAAATCTTCTCTACTTGCTCTTTCCTGATAAGCAACATCAAAGGAAGAAGCTAACGTAAGTCGTTGGAATGGTTTCCATTCTGCGATGAAATTATTATAATATCTGGTTTCTTTCGGAGTAGTAGTTGGTTGTTCATTTCCAATAAAAGTATTCCAACGAAACATCAAGTTTCCTAAAGGGTTCCATTCTAATCTGAAACCTCCGGAGATATCCTTATTATTGTCTGTAACTACTTGGTATCCATTATTCAAATGAAGTTGATAAGAAACCTTATCACTTATCTTTCCACTCAACCTAGCCCCCGAAACATAATATGGCACGTAGTCTAGTGAGAAAGCACGAGTATATACAAAGTTTTCATGAGAGATCCACGACTCGTATCCCAAATGCCCGAAATAAATTCCTGCGTCCAACCACGTGGACTTTCCCAACTTAACTCCTCCGTAAGCTTCTTGCATATTACGAATAGAAGTCTCGTTAGAAGTTTTTCCGGTTGTTCCTTCACCTGAGTAATTAGCTACGACAGAAGTACCGTATTGGACAGCAAATCTTCCCCTGTATTTATCTGTTTCTACCTTAGCGTCTAGGTAAGCTAAATTTATATTGTACTCGTTTGTTCGTGTTGCTTGAGTTGTGTATTGTAGTTCTTTTGATGCTGGACGGTTTAAACTAGCATTATAATAACCATCCACAAAAAAACCGAATTGAATTGGAAGAATTAGATCTTCTTTCTTTTTAGGATTCAATTCTTCGGTTTTAAGGCCGTCTATTTCTTCTTCTTTTATTTCCGAAGACTTTTTTGGGTCATTCTTTTCTTCTTTGTTTTGAACGATCTTGTCTTTTGTTTTACCAGCAGTTTCTTGGACCTGAAGTTCTTCTGAAAAAATAGGTCCCGAAAAGAAGCAAATACAAAGTAAAAAAATGAATCTGGCCAATCTCAATTTAGGAATCATAAATTTTTGATTATTTTAGAATTGTTTATCATCTACCCATTTTTAACCGAAAGATATTTCTTAACGCAAATCTTATGAAGAAACCAATTTTTCCTCATATTAATCCTAAATAATTATAGCGTTTTCTAGTTTGAGAAGAAGAATCATACACAGGAAAAGTGGTTTTATTACCTATCCGTAAAATGTCTAATGAAAATTAATCCAAATCAAAAGGAAGAGCATTGATGGAAGAGAAAAGTCTACTCGTTACTGCCATTATTCTACTCAGTACAGCAGTTCTATGTGTTCCTATTTTCAAAAAATTAGGAATAGGATCCATTATAGGTTATGTCGTAGGAGGGATTTTGATTGGCCCACATGGAGTCCGACTCGTAACCGGTGGGACTGAGATCTTGCATTTTGCAGAGTTCGGTGTGGTCCTTCTTCTGTTTTTGATCGGGTTGGAACTTAGACCTCAGACTCTTTGGGTACTCAGAAAACCGGTTTTTGGGATGGGATTTTTCCAAGTTGCAGTCTCCTCCATTTTATTAGGCGGATTGATCGGTTATCTATTTCAATTAGGATTAGTTTCTTCGATCATTTTAGGAGTAAGTTTATCACTATCTTCCACTGCATTTGCTCTTCAATCTTTGGCGGAAAAGAACCAACTAAATACCTCTTACGGAAGGTCTGCTTTTGCAATTCTTCTCTTCCAAGATTTAGCTGTGATCCCAGTGATGGCAATTCTTCCTTTAGCAGCTTTGGAACCTGGACAAGCCACTCACAATGGATTAAATTTTTATAAATTAGGAACTGCGATTGCAGCAATTCTTTTGGTCATCTTAAGCGGTCGTTTTTTAATGAGACCTCTTTTTAGAATGATCGCTGCCACTGGAAATCACGAAATTTTCGTAGCTCTTTCTTTGGTATTGGTGCTCGGAGTTTCTTTTGCAATGGAGAAGGTCGGGCTTTCCATGGCACTCGGTTCGTTCTTAGGAGGAGTGCTACTTGCAGATTCCGAATACAGACATGAGTTAGAAGCAAACTTAGAGCCTTTTAAAGGATTACTATTAGGTTTATTCTTTCTTGCAGTTGGAATGTCGATGAATTTGGAAATTCTGATTAATCATCCATTCTTAATTTTCGGTCTGGCAGTCGGATTAATGTCCGTCAAAGGGATAGTTCTTTTTGTATTAGGAAAGATCGCAAAACTTACTTCTGATTCTTCTTCCAATCTTGCAGTCAGCATTTCGCAAGGTGGGGAATTTGCATTCGTAATCCTAAATGTTGCTGCTCAACTAAGCGTTCTATCTAAAGAAACTACGGATTATTCTATCGTGATCGTTACTGCTTCTATGATACTTACTCCTTTTGTAGGGATCATTAAAGAAAAAATAATAGATCCTTATTTACACGAAGAAGAGGAAAGGCCAGCTGATCCTATTTACGAAAAGAATAGAGTGATCATTGCAGGTTTCGGAAGGGTCGGACAGATCATCTCGAGGATGTTATATCTACATAAGATCAAATTCACTGCATTGGAGCATAATGCTGATCAGGTAAATGCGGCCAGAAAATTCGGACACAAAATCTATTACGGTGATGCAAGCAGGTTAGATCTATTAACTGCTGCAGGAGCTGCGCACGCTGAAATACTTGTGCTTGCCATCCAAGATGCAGAATTATCAGTAAAGATCGCTAAAATGGCTAAGGAGAACTTTCCAAACTTACGGATTATAGCAAGAGCAAGAAATAGATCTCACTATTTCGATCTAATGGAACTTGGAATCGAAACTATACGCAGAGATACGTTTGCTTCTTCTTTAGAACTTGCAGAAGAAACTTTGAAAGATCTTGGATTTTTACCTTCGGAAGTAAAATATTTCATCCAAAAATTCAGGGATTATGATGAAGGAATGGTCAAGGATCAATTCAAACTCAGACATAACGAAAAAGAACTGATCGCTTATTCTAAAAATGCAGTTCGTCAATTGGAAGAAGCTTTTGCTGCGGATATGTTACAGAAGGAAGCTTCTTAAGGGCACGGATCTCGGTAAGCATCTAAACTTTGGTTTTTCAAAAAACCAGATAAACGAAGAGAGATCGACTGAGAACAGAAATCGTTCTTAGTCGTGCCATTCTCTGTGTATTCAATCTGAAAAACTGCAGAACCTTTGTTTGGAAATGCTTCTTCTAAATTACACCAACCATCATCATAACAACTTTCAGTGACCGCCCAATCAAAGTTTCCGATCAGATTTGGGATTTGGTCCGGATCATTTTTTAAACCGACTGACATTCCTCTAAAATGGGCTAAATCACTAATCCAACGATTAAATCTTATCTGATCGCCTGCGCTCAGAGGAAAACCTGTATCATTTTGATACCCATCCAAATTATCCGGATCGATGCCATCACAACCTTTTGCCTTAGCCTTATCAAACCTTGCAGAAAGTATTGGACTCAAAAGGTCGATACGTCTGATATCCAACCACTGTTCATCCGGATAACCACTATAAACATTTCCTAATACTTCAGGAGGGAATTTAGAAGCATCCGATCTGTAATTTTCATAAGAACCTACATCTATATAACAAATCACTCTTTTACCAGAAGCATGTAATCTTTGGATCACGGTTGGATCGGAATCAGTTAGGTCCGAATCTATATCAAACACTTGCGCATCCACAGATTCATCCAGAGTATCTGAAAATTGGATTTGGAAAGTGGTTCCAGGAGATGGTATCCAAACCCTAGTCAAAAGAAATATTAAGATAGAATCTCTTTCTCCATTGGAATGATGTTTACAAGAACTCAAACAAAGGAGGATGCCCAGAAGTAAAAAAGAAAACGCCCGAAAAGAGACCATCGTTATAGCTGGAAACCCCAGTTATAACGATTAGAAGATAAGATTCAGAAAATTACTTCTAGAATTTAAGATTTGAAATATGAAAAATGATCAAAGATCATCCGCTGGATTAGAAGTGGCAGGTTTTTTAATTCCCACTAATAGGCTGGAAAACTCAGCAGCCTTCCATACACCCTTAGCATTTCTTTTTACAGTCACAGGCCTTGGAGTATCAGCTCCGGAAGAAGGAAGAAATAATTTCTTCTGCCCCGATTCCTCCGTTCCACTAAAACGATTCGAAGTCAGTGTAAAATTATAAGGAGGGTTAGAAGGTTTATAACCATTTTGGAAAGAAGATCCTGGCAGATAGGAACCTATCAGATAAGGATGTTGCTCTAACTGCCTTTTTACTAAGTCGATCGTATTCCTATTGATATTAAAACCTTTGTATCCATTAGGAGAATTATCGGAAATCAAAGAGTTAGCATCCAAGCATATGATCAACGCCTTCTTACCTTCTTCTGCATTTTTAGAATAAATAGAAAGTGCGGCTAAAAGAACAATCACCGCTCCTTGAGAATTACTTGCATTCGCGTCTCTAAATGATTCGAAAGAAGTAAAATCTGCGGGCCAAGAATTTGCAGTCACATTATAGGTTTCGTTTTGAGCGGATAAGCTCCCCACAAACAAGATCATCCATAGAATAGAAACATATTTTAGAATTCGGTTCATAATCGCACCACTGGTCAAAAGAATGAGGTCAGATTTAGGTCAAAACCTGAATCAAGTCGAGTATAAAGTTCTAAACTTAATATAGATTAATAATTTTTTTACCAAAATAGGCGGCTTCATTTTTAAAAGCGAAATTATCATTAAATCCGGAATGACTCTTTAGAAATTTAGAAGAATTCCGAACTATTAAAAAATCCATTTAGGAGAACAGACCCGAATGCAAAAACTATTGATATTAGTTTTACTTTTCTCTGGAAAGGCTTTACTTTCAACCCCTTTAAAACCTTCCTCCATTTGTAATTTTCCTGTTGGAGCATATCAAGGTCCTTGGGGACTCGTTCCTGACTATTCAAGTTTTCTAGGCTGGTTATCTGAAAATAAAATCGGAAAAAAGAATTTAGTCCGAATCAATAGCAACAAATATCATATCGAAACAAAGGTGATAAAATTCGGAGATACTAAATCAAAACAAACAGAAATCTGCATAGAGAAATGTATCCGCCTAAATCCCAATCGTGGTGAAAATTCTCCAATAGACTTATCTAAACGTCGAATTCTATTTTGGGAAGATGTGAATGGAGCAATGATTGGATTCGAATTAGTGAATCCCAAAGGTAGATTAGTTATAGTTACCTGCAATCTTTCAGATGCTCCAGTTTCAATAAATTGGATCCGATTCGAAAAAGGGATCAGAGTCTGGGAAAGAACTGAGGGATTATTTTTAGCAGATGTTCGAGGGAATATTTTTAAGAACGGAAAATATGACTGCTTAGGCGAATGTAAATTTAATCCAAAAGAATCTTGGCTTCTTCACCCTGAGCTAATCCCAAACGATTTTGCAGATTCAAATTTTCATGAACTATTTCCAGGAAAATAACAAACATTTAAATCCATAAAAAATCTTGAAGACTTGCGTCAGACGGAGAAAACCTGGTCCATGTCTTCTAATATCATATTCTCCGGTTTCCTAGCAAGTTTAGCCGCAGGGCTCTGCACTGGTCTCGGGGCAGCAGGTGTTTTTGCGATCAGACAACTTTCTACAAAATTAGAAGACGGGCTTTTGAGTTTTGCGGCGGGAATTATGCTCTCTGCATCCTTCTTCTCTTTATTACTACCTGCATTAGAGATTGGTGAAATTCATTTTCAGAACAAAAGTTCTGCTGCTGGTATTGTAATTTTAGGGCTTCTATTCGGCGTCGGTATTCTATTTCTAATCCATAAATATTCTCCTCATGAACATTTCATATCCGGAAAAGAAGGACCTGATACAAAAGCGCTTAGCAGGATCTGGTTATTTGTAGTAGCAATCACTCTTCATAATTTTCCAGAGGGAATGGCAGTAGGAGTTGGAATAGCAGGAGACGGATTGACTTCAGGCCTTTCTCTTGCAACAGGAATTGGTATCCAAAATATTCCAGAAGGATTGGCAGTCGCAGTGTCCCTTCTATCCGTAAAATATTCTAAACTTCAATCCTTCACAATAGCATTCTTAACAGGACTGATAGAGCCGATTGGAGGACTAGTCGGAAGTTTTGCAGTTTCCATCGCTGGTCCGATGATGCCATGGACTATGGGATTTGCAGCAGGTGCGATGTTGTTTATTATAGTTGGAGAGATTATTCCTGAAACTCATAAGAGAGGATTCCACGACTTCTCCGCTTTGACACTAATCTTTGGGTTTGTATTTATGATGTATTTAGATACGATTTTTGGGTAAGGAGGAAGGAAAAGTCAGAATCTTACTTTTGAATTGTGGACTCGACCTCTACGCAATTTCGTTTTGATTTAAGGGGGAAATTTTTGCGGGCAGAGGGACTCGAACCCTCACTAGAAGCTTGGAAGGCTACGGTGCTAGCCATTACACCATGCCCGCGATAGACAAAAGTCAGTTTTTGGTTGGTGGACGAGATGTCAATCGAAAAGAATGTTTTTTAAGTATGTGGGAATCTGAGCTTCAAAATTGGGAAAATATCCTTCCGGCGTTCAAGACGTATCGGGATGAATTCCGTAATATCTATCATCTTAGGAATATTGGAAGTGTATTGCATTGGGACATGGAGATCGGTATCCCAAGCGACGGCTTAGGTGAAAGAGGTGATCAACTTAGTTTTCTTTCCGGACTTGCTCATAAATCTTTTATCAGTGATTCATTTCGCAGTTTAGCGGAGAAAGCAAGAGAAGAAAATTCTCGCTCTGATGCTCCGGGTAAATCTCTTAGAGAAAGAGAACTGCATTTATTATTCAAAGATCTGGATCGTTCTTCTTGTTTGCCTATCTCTTGGGTGGAAGAATTTTCCAAGGTTACAAGTCAGGCTCATTCTATTTGGGTAGATGCAAGAAAGAAGAATGATGCTTCTTCTTTTCTTCCTATCTTACAAAAGATCGTAGATCTTGTATTTCAGAAGGCTGACTATTTTGGTTATTCTACGGAAGCGTATGACGCTCTTTTAGATGAATATGAACCGGAAGCAAAAGCTTCAGGCTTAGAAGTTCTATTCGCTGATCTTAGAAAATCTTTAGTACCTCTAATTGCGAAAGCAAAAGATGCAGAGTTTCCTTTTCAGGGAAATTTTCCGATCGATTCTCAGATTCCTTTTAATACAAGTCTTCCTGTTCTTTTGGGTTTGCCTGAGTCAGGATTTCGTTTGGATTCCAGCGCTCATCCATTCTCTACTTCTTTAGGTTCTTTTGATAAAAGGATCACAACACGTTACGAAGAATCTGATCCACTTTCTTCCGTGTATTCCGTTTTGCATGAAACTGGTCATGCTTTGTATGAGGCTGGAATTTCTTTAATTGTGGGAGGTCCTTCTCCTTTAAAAGATTCCGTTTCTTTAGGTGTTCATGAATCTCAGAGCCGTCTTTGGGAAAACCAAGTGGGAAGGTCCAAAGAATTTTGGCAAGGGATCTATCCTCTATTTCTGAAGAACTTAGGAATCTCCGAATCTTCCCTCCCTTTTTCTAAACTTTATTCTTTTGTGAATAAATCCAAACCCTCTTTGATCAGAGTAGAAGCAGACCAGATTACTTATAATCTACATGTGATCTTACGATTCCAAATTGAAAGGGCAATTTTCAAAAAGGAACTGGCTTTAAAAGATCTTTCAGATGCTTGGAAAGATGGAATGAAATCTTTGCTTGGTGTAGATGTTCCGGATGATTCACAAGGATTTTTGCAGGATGTTCATTGGAGCGGCGGGGCCTTCGGTTATTTTCCTACTTACTCTTTGGGAAATATTTATGCGGCCCAACTCTATTCCGCCTTCGTCTGTCAAAATCCTAAGTTTAAGGATGAATTGAAAAACAGAGAAACTTCTTCTCTCCTTAATTGGCTTAGAAAACATGTTCACAGTAAGGGTAGGAGTCTGGAAGCAAAGGAACTCATCCGACAAGCAACCGGAGAAGAGCCAAACTCCAAATACTTAGTGGAATATTTGGATTCTAAGATCAATGAACAAGAGGAAATATGAGCGGAGAAGATAAGGAAGAATTAACTCTAAAATCCTTCGAAGAATTGTCTTTCTTTGATAATCTTGCATTGTTTTATTTATGTAATGAAACTCCTCCGCAAACCTTGGCACTTGCGTTCTTGGTTGGAGATAAAAAAGTTTGCGGTTCTATGTTAGGAGTTATGGATGCAAAACGTAGGAAATTTGTTCATGAGCTAATGTCCAAACAAAACGATGTTCCGGATGAAAAGAAACATGCAGCAGCTCAAGGACTACTTATCATTGCTGATGGATTGATACAAAGGAACCTGATCCGCAAACAGGGAAAATTTTATTTCGGAACAGAAAGGGCAGGCTCTTAAATAAGAACTATTCTTATCTCGGAGTATAATAAATAACTGCTACTCCAAATAAGGCGATCAAAGATCCTATGATGTCATATCGGTCTGGTTGAAACCCATCCATCTTCCAGGCCCATAACAAAGACATCACAATAAAGAATCCACCGTAGGTAGCGTACACTCTTCCAAAGGAAGAAGATTGTAAAGCGGCGACTACTCCGTACAAAGCTAAGATCAATCCGCCAATAATCAGATAGACTACTGATTTGGATTCTTTGTACCAAAGCCATACAAGATATCCGCCGCCTATTTCACAAAGACCTGCGAATATAAAGATCATTACCGATTTAAAGTATTCCATATCATGATTTCTTTTTGAAAGGCTGTTTTTTAGAAGAAGAAAACTGATCCGAACCTTATCTAAACGACAGATTCGGATCTCGAAATTTTTAGATTAAAGGACGACCAAGCATCGCATTTACAAAAACTGCTCCTACCAAGATTGCATAACCTATAGATACAATTTTAACACTAAAAGTATTCCAACTTTGTTTAATCGCTAGGAAAGCGAATAATGGAAGAACTTGTAAAGCATGGATCCCCACAAAATGCGCGATACGAATATCTCCACCATTTACACTCCAATTCACTAGCGGTAATCCTGGACCTCCGTCAGGAGCACCTACTGCATGAGCGAGTCTCGCAGATATAAAAACACCGATCACAGAAGCAATTGTAAAGATCCAAAGAGAGAATCTAACCGCAGTTAACACTCTAGGATCCAACTTGGAACCCAGAAGTTTGAACTTTCTATCCATCAAAATTGCGACTGGTATCATAGGAAATATAAACATTCCCATGATACTATAGATGGCTCCGTCAAATGCAGATGATTGGTTAAAGTGAGATTGCACTCCTCTCGCAGATTGAAAAGTAATCAGCACCAATTCCACAGCTGTGGAGATCACAAAGTATTTTTCAACCCTATCTCTAAACGTAGGAAAGTCTCCCAATAATTCCAAGAACCAAGCCATGGTCCAAAGAAAGATTCCAATCGAAACGGCAAACTTGATCGGTTTGATCCAAGTATTGACTCCTACTACAATTCTTGGATCTATTTGAGAAAGAAGAATGTAAACTGGTATTAAAAGTAAAGATACCAACCCAACATAAAAACTTAAGCTTCTATTCTTTCTTAAAGTACAGAAAAAACCTTCCGATTGAGAATGATTCGGATATAAAACATTAGATGCTTGCATGGTTTCCTCCTTTTCTCCAACGAACAATTTGAAATAATAAATAACCGATTGGTCCAAACATCAGTGTTAAAAATAAACAAGGGATCAGTATCCATTTGGAAATACCCAATACCTCTGCTTCTTTTGTTTCCCAAATTCCAACAAATAGGTCGAAGGCAAGATAGTGAACCCAACCTGCGAGTAAGACCCAAGGATTTTCAAACAGCTTAGTTACACCTTCCAATGATCCGAAATCGAATCCTCCCCTCGCATACAACGCAAGTATCAGCAAATACAATCCGGAAAGGACCAAAGGCCAAACCCCGTTTCTTACCAATAATTTAGTTACTCTAGCATTTGGAAGACCTGCGAGTAATAACCAGCCTATAATCGCAAAATTGCTAGCTAGTTTGAATGTTAATTCTGGAGTCATAAAACCTCTTAATTTCCCAGTTTGAAATGGGATTTACTTGAAAAATCTATTGTCGGTTCGAGAATGTTACTATTGGTAACACCGAATGTTACCAACGTCAACATTTTTTAGGAAATTTTTTATGCCTGCAAGGAAAAAAATGAAAAAGCCGGAAGGTTCTTATCATCATGGTAATTTGGCAGAAACCCTAAAAACATTAGCCTTAAAACGTCTAGAGAGTAGCAAGGATTCAACATTCACAATTAGGGAGATCGCAAGAGAAGCGGGAGTCAGCCATGCCGCAGCTTATAGACATTTTCCTTCTCATCGGGACCTTCTCGCTCAAATTTCAAAAGATGGATTTATAAAGATCACTGAAGAATTTACGAAAGCGGAAAATGCTTCTGATCCATTCGATCGATTGAAGAAGTTAGGCATTGCTTATATTTCTTTTTGTCTAGAGAATGTTGGCTATTATAGAGCGATGTGGCATATTGATCTTGGGCCGGTAGGTGATTTAGAAGATCTTGTAGAGGCAGGTAAAAATTCTTTCTTAAAACTTTGGGAAACTGTCCTAGTTTGTGAGTCTCAAAAGATCAATAAATTCGAAGCAAGAGAAATAGCAACTGCAGCCTGGTCATTGGTTCACGGATATTCTGTTTTACTCAACGAATGCCAACTGAATAATCCATTGCTGCAAATCGATAAGAACAACGCTTTGCAGGAAGCAGAGAAAATTTTACAAATTCTGGATTCGGGTCTAAAGAATAAATCTTATAAGTAAAATTTTACTCAAGATAGAAAATACCCTTCAAATATAATTTGCAGCTCCCTCCGATCCGAACTCTTTCTCCTCTATTCTCGCAAACTAAATTTCCACCTCTTGCGGAAGCCTGATAAGCATTCAGTTCCTTCTTCCCAAATTTTTCAGACCAATAAGGGATCAATGTGCAATGGGAAGAACCAGTCACCGGATCTTCTGGAACTCCTTTTGCTGGTGCAAAAAATCTGGAAACAAAATCGTAGGACCTCCCCTTGTCTGCGGGAGCAGTTACAATTGCCGCAAAGAATGGAAGCTTCTTCAAAGAATCATGATTTGGAACTAAATCTCTCACATCTGATTCTTTTTCAAAAACAAATAAGATATCACGAGCCTTCAGAATTTCTTTTGCTTTTATATTAAAGCAAGAAGCCACATCATCTGGAGAATATTCAGTCTTTATAGGAGGCCTAGCAGGAAAATCCAAATAGTATTTTCCATTCTCGCGATACACTTCCAGTATCCCGCTCTTCGTATGAAATTTTAAAGAAGAAGGTCCAGGTTTATTTTCTAATATTTCGTAAATTGCAAACGCAGTCGCAAGAGTTGCGTGACCACAAAGATCTACTTCTACACCCGGAGTGAACCATCTCAGATCATATTCTCCCTTTTCCTTTCTGGGACGAAAGAATGCAGTTTCTGATAAATTATTCTCAGCAGCAAGATCAATTAGTTTAGAGTCCGGTAACCAATCTCCTTCCCAGGGAACAACCGCTGCAGGATTTCCTTTAAATAAGGAATCTGTAAATGCATCTATTTGGAAGATCGTATATTCGGTTTTCATATTCGTAATTATCATTCCTTATTTTTGAAAAGGAATACAGTGACAGTTTTATTTCTTTTTTCCAATACAGAAAGAACAATACATTCGATCTTTTGTCTAAGAACAGTTAAACTGATCTGGTTAAAACAATATTGAAATCATATCTTCGGAGAATTAAATGAAAATCGGAGTTTTAGGCACTGGAATGGTAGGAGAAACCATAGGAAGTAAGCTAATCGAAAAAGGACACGAAGTCAAAATGGGATCTCGTTCTGCCACGAATGAAAAAGCTGCACAATGGGTTTCTAAATCAGGAAGTAAAGCTTCTCAAGGGACCTTCAAGGATGCAGCTTCTTTCGGAGACATTATATTTAATTGTACTAAAGGAGAGATCAGTGTAGAAGTTTTAAAATCCGCTGGAGAAGAAACTCTCAAGGGAAAAGTTTTAGTGGATCTAGCTAACGCACTTGATTTCTCTAAAGGAAGACCGCCCGGTTTAATTTTCGGAACAAACGATTCTTTAGGTGAAACGATCCAAAAATCTTTTCCGGATCTGAAAGTGGTTAAAACATTAAACACAATGAATTGTACAATTATGGTAAACGCTTCCAGAGTTCCGGGAGAGCATGATGTGTTCATTTGCGGAAACGATTCGGAAGCAAAAAAGAAAGTTTCAGATCTTTTAACAAAGGATTTTGCCTGGAAAAACATTATCGATCTAGGAGATATCACGGGTGCAAGAGCAACCGAAATGATACTCCCACTTTGGTTAAGATTGTACGGGACTTTCGGTAATACGGATTTTAATTTCCATATTACTAGATAGAAAACTTATTCTTTGTTTGAAAAAGCAGAATAGGCGATCGATGCCCAGCCGGTTAAAAATGCTAATCCACCAAAGGGTGTGATCGCACCTAAAACTCTAATCCCAGATAAAGAGAGTGCGTATAATGAACCGGAGAAGATTAAAATTCCAGTAAAGATGAGCCAAAATCCGATTCTTCTAAACTTGGAACCTGAAAGATTGCCACTTAGTGCTAAGACTAATAAAACTACTGCATGGATGAGATGATATCTTGCTCCTGTTTCGTAGATAGTAAGCAAGTCAGGAGTTAATATTGATTTTAATCCGTGGGCACCGAAAGCACCCAGAGCTACTGCTAAAAAACCTAAAATAGCAGATAAGAATAATGGAATAGAATTAGAATTTTTGGATGCCATAACTTTGAAACCTCAGACATTTTCTTCTGAATAATCCGAAGATATAGGCGGTGTACTCCACGTCCAGCCTACTATCGAATAAAGCTTCAATAGAATTCAACTTCATCTGCTCACCCAAGTCTTCATAAAAACTTTTGTTCCCGAATGTGAAGTGAATTGGAATGAATGCATCGTTAGACCCTCGTTTAATTGGAAGAAACAAACGTACACCAAATTGACAGCCCTTACTTTCTCCCTCGAATTTTACGATCCTATGAGCAGACCAATCCCATCCATCTAAAGATGTATGAAACATATCCTTATGCGGAAGAGAAGTTGTAGTACGAATATAACCGTCAAAACCGCCAGTCCTTAATTTAGTGGATGATTCTCCATAATGGATAGAAGGATCTCTAAAATTTGCACCATTCAGATGAACATCATTATCTGGTGGAATTCCGATCCCAGTTGGGAAAGGTTCTGGGTTCCTACGCACCAATGCCCTACCACTTGCTCCTATCTGGATGCAAGCCACCAAGTCAGATATGATCAGAAATAAAAAAAAGATCCGTATGTAAGGAGCAAGTTTCATTCTTTTTTCAGAAGTCTTTGAGGAAGTTTTACTCCAATTCCAGTCACTCTGGTACATTTTTCAAAATAAAGAGCGAATATAAAGGATTTGTAACTATAATCAGTCTGAACATCAAATAGAAGGTCCGCTTTATCCTTAATTGCATTTTGAACTGCGGCCTCGTAACTCTCGTCTCCAGTGTAAACCATCCAGAGCCAGCTAGTCCCGCAGGAAATACCTTCTAATTTTCCCACCGGTTCCATTCCTCTTACATCTGAATAACTTTGAGAATAGTACCAACCTGGAGATTTGATATTCGTATAAAGACAGTTCGTAAGGAACATAATCGCAAAAAAGATCGGTAAAGAAACGGATATTTTCGGAAAAGAGAATTGCATGTAATAAATTTCAACAAGTTGAAACATAAAAGTCAAGGTAAAATACCGAAATCTCCTTGTGTGACTCTTGAACCGGTTAGAATCGAGTACGATGCACACGCAAACTTCCCAATTTTACTTCGATACCGAAAAAGAGTACGGAGCATTTAACTATGAACCTCTTCCAGTTGTCTTAGAGAAAGGGAAAGGTATCTTTCTTTGGGATACAGATGGAAAAAAATATTTCGATTTTTTATCCGCATACAGCGCGGTGAACCAAGGACATTGCCATCCTAAAATTATAGAAACATTAAAGACCCAATCTGAAAAACTAACTCTTACTTCCAGAGCATTCTATAATGATCAACTTGGCCCCATGGAAAAATTTTTATGTGATACATTTGGATTCGATAGAATGGTTCCGATGAACACGGGAGTAGAAGCTGCAGAAACTTCTGTCAAGCTCGCAAGAAGATGGGGTTACCAAGTTAAAAAAATCCCGACCGATAAAGCTAAAATCGTTTTTGCTTCCGGAAATTTTTGGGGAAGAAGTATAGGTGCAATCTCCGCATCCACAGATCTAACTAGCAGAGGAGATTTTGGACCTTTCGTTCCAGGATTTTCTATCATTCCATTTAACGATCCGGAAGCCTTAAAAAAAGAATTAGAAGATCCTAATGTAGCTGCATTTATGGTGGAGCCAATCCAAGGAGAAGCTGGGGTAATCGTTCCAACAGAAGGTTATTTAACAGAAGTTCGCAAACTTTGCTCAGAGCGAAATGTACTTCTGATCTTGGACGAAGTGCAAACCGGTCTTGGTAGAACCGGAAAACTTTTGGCTGCAGACTATGAAAATGTGAAGCCGGATCTGCTCGTATTGGGAAAAGCATTGTCCGGAGGAACTCTTCCTGTTTCCGCAGTTTTAGGTTCTGATGAGATTATTCTTACCCTAAAACCGGGAACCCATGGTTCCACATTCGGCGGAAATCCTTTGGCTGCAGCTGTCGCCAAAACAGCTGTCCAAGTGTTATTAGAAGAAAACTTATCAGAGAACTCGGACATACGAGGAAAAGAATTTCGATCTTCTCTGCAAGTTCTGAAATCGGAATATCCTGATAAAGTAAAAGAGATCAGAGGGAAAGGATTGTTAAACGCAGTAGAATTTTTTCCCGATGCGACAGGACCGAGAGCGAAAAAAATCTGCTACAAATTATTAGAATCGGGAATTCTCGCGAAACAAACTCATGATCACACGATCCGATTCGCTCCTCCTCTTTGTATTTCCAAAACTGAATTAGAAGAAGCGACTTCTCTCATTCTCCAGACAATCCGTAAAACCCTTGACTAATCTTTCGAATTCGTTTTTTTAAAAGAATGTCAGCTGAAGACAAAAAGTACATCCGGGTCTGGCAAAAACTGAGCGTCAGCGAAGTTTCTTCTCAATTGATGATCATAGATGATCTATATGGAACTTGCGGAAAATGTAAACATCTGGGACTGAATTATACCAAGGACAAGGCTTGTCCTGAATGCGGGACCAAATTTAAATATCTGGCTACCAACTTAAAATCTCCTGGAGATATCGCTAAAGTACTAGCAAGAATAGAAAAAGAGAATTTAGATTTTGTACTGATCGATAGAGAAGACTACACCTTGTCCAAAGCAAAAGATGCAGTGAAGGATTTATTCAAATCTAACGACTGAAAATTCTCTTGGAGCATTACTCCCTCATTCTCTGGATACGGAAATTCATATTAAAAAGTGAATGGACTAGATTCATTTAATAATTTCTTTTTGTAATATCCTTCCAATAAAACTAATTTAAGGGGAACTCATACCGAAAAGATGGAACATCATTCACTTACTCTATTAGTTGATATCGCCCTTAGTATTATTTTCGCGACTTTCTTCGCAATCATAGCAAAAGCATTCAAACAACCTCTCGTCTTAGGTTATGTAATCGCCGGGTTAATCATCGGCCCATTATTCGGACCATATGTAGGCGGAAAGCTGACCATCGGTTATGTTAAAAGCGAAGAAAGTATAGAACTGATCTCTGAGATCGGTTTGATCCTTTTATTGTTTATCATCGGTTTAGAGATCGATCTAAAAGAATTGGCAAGAATGGGACGCTCCATGTTTGCTCTGGGAGTTTTACAATTCTTCTTAGGAGTCGCAGCGGCTTGGTTTGCGTTCCGCACATTCTTCCCTCCTGCTCCTGGAAATTTTGATCTTCTCTACTTTGCGATTGCACTCTCGCTAAGTTCTACTATGATCGTAGTCAAACTATTACATGATAAGTTTGAAATTAGCACTGTAGCCGGACGACTTACGATCGGTGTCTTGGTCTTACAAGATATTTGGGCAATTCTATTTATGGGGATCCAACCTGATTTGCAAGATCCTCAGATCCTGAATGTACTCGGATCCTTAGTGAAAGGTATTGCTCTCGTTGCGGTTGCTTTCGCAGTCAGCCGTTTCATTCTATCCAAACTTTTCCTTTTTGCTGCTTCCAAACCTGAATTGGTTTTGATCACTTCGATTGCTTGGTGTTTCTTTTTATGCGGCGTTGCAGAAAAACTCCAGCTTTCGAAAGAAATGGGAGCATTGATCGCAGGTGTGAGTATCGCGGCCTTCCCTTATGGCGCGGACGTGATCAGCAAACTTTCCGGAATCAGGGACTTCTTCATTACATTATTCTTCGTAGCTCTTGGGATGAAAATCCAAGCACCAAGTGCAAGTGACTTAGGCCTCGCATTCTTAGCTGTTGGATTTGTTTTAGTGAGCAGGGTTATAATCATTGCTCCTACTGTATTTTTCTCAGGCAAAGGTTTAAGAGCCGGTATTGTTGCAGGACTCAACCTGGCACAAATTTCAGAATTCTCATTGGTGATCTTAGCTTTGGGAGTTCAAAAAGAACATATTGGAAAAGATCTACAAGCGATCGTTCTGACTTCTATGATCATCGCTTCTATTATCTCCACTTATGTGATCTTGTTCAATGATACGATCGCAAGAGGAATTATCTCCTTCTTATCTCTGTTTGGAGTGAAAGAAAACAAAGAGCCTCTAGAGTCCCAAGTTACCGGAGAGACCAAAAGAGATATCGTAGTTTTAGGATATTTCAGGATCGCACAAGGTCTGATCGACGGAATAGAAGATGATAAACCTAGTTGGCTAAAAAGAATGTTGGTAGTGGACTTTAATCCAATCTATAGACAAACTTTGGAATCTAAAGGGATTCGTTGGGCTTATGGAGACTTAGCAAATCCTGAAAGTCTTCACCATTTAGGAATTGAAGAAGCAAGATATATTGTTTGTACAGTGTCGGATATGATCCTAAAAGGAACTACCAACCGTAGATTGTTAGAGTCCTTAAAAAGTATCTGCAGACATCACCAACCTAAGATCATCTTAACTACGGATGATCCAAAAGAAGCAGAAGTTCTTAGAAATAATGGAGCAGCCCACGTAATCGTTCCAGGTAAAATTTCAGGGCTTTCTCTATTTACTGAATTGTCCGGAATGGTAGATGATAATGGAAGCACCACAATTGCGAAATCTGCAAAGGGCAAACCTAAAAAAACTACGTCCAATAAGAAGAAGGTCAAAAAGACCAAGTAGTTCTTAGGATGATTGTTCGTTCTCCGTGTATTAAAGTCTGCAATATGGATTATGAAACCGGTCTCTGCGAAGGTTGTTATCGCAGCTTAGAAGAGATCGGTCGATGGACCATGTATACGGAAGATGAAAGAAAGAACATCCGACTCAAAATAGAAGAGAGAAAAATTTCCCTAGGAAAACCTTCTTTCAAAAATCCTTAAATCAGCTCTTCACCAACCTTAAATATTCTTCTACAATTTCGGTTGCTGATTTTTTCCAATCGAACCTCTTAGAATTTTTCAAACCTGCTTTGGTTTTTGAACTCAGAAGTTTGGGAGAATCTAATAACTTAACTAAGCCAGTTTCGAAAGAAACAGAATCTGTAGGATCAAAGAAAAATGCAGTATCTTCTAAAATTTCAGGAAGAACACTTGAGTTGGAAGAATATACAGGACAACCGCAAGACTGAGCTTCCACAGGAGGAAATCCGAATCCTTCATATAACGAAGGATAAACAAGCAATCCTGCTGCAGAATATAAAGTAGCCAATTCTTGCTCAGACAGGTAAGGAACTAATTTAATTCTATCTTCCCAACCTTTTGCATCTTCTATCAAATACTCGGGAAGTTTTCCGCCGGAGCCAGCGATCACCCAATCTAGTTTGATCTTTTTTTCGGACCAAAGCTTTTTAAAAGATTTAAGTACGAATCCTAAATTTTTATGCTCCTTTCCGATCCCAACGCTGAGCAAGTACCCAGGTTTCAATCCATACTGTTTCAGGAACTTCTTCTTTTCTAAATCACTTTTAGGAGAGAAATTTTTGGAATCTAACCCGTTATAGATGGTTCGTATTTGAGTTTGGGAAAAAGAAAAAACTTCGGTAATATCTTTTGCAGTAAAATCGGAAACTGTAATAATCCTTTTGGCCTTCTTTCTTATGAGTAAAAAAACGAGCTTCATATATGCTTGTTTCAAAAAAGAAGAATGGAACTGTTTCATTCTGAATGGAATGATATCGTGAATGGTAACAATACAACGATCTAAGAATCTTAAAGGGGCATTAAAATGTGGGATATCCAACAGGTCGAAATCTTTCATTTCAGGAATGCCGAACCATTCTTTAATAGAATAGATTCCCGTATTATATTCCAAAATTTCGTAAGAATTTAAAACCTTTGGAGAAAGATTCTTTTTTATAAGATCAGGATTTCCAAGCAGAACGATCTGAATCCCTTTTTTAGAGGCAATATCTCCCAGCCAATTTAAAAGTCCTTTGACTCTGGAACCAATCCCCGAATGGGAAATCATCCTTGCATCAAATCCTATTCTGATCCCTTTAGCCTTCATGGAAAGTTAAACCATCGTATAGGATGAAGTCGGAATGGCAAGCCAATCGCTTTTCCCCTTGAAAAGAGAAGTAAATTACCAAGACTTGTCCAGACGAGTCTAACTACATACATTTTCAAAGCGAAGAACGGAGAGACACCTTGGAAAACGAAGTAACGAGTATATTAAAAGCAATCGGAGAAGATCCGAATAGAGAAGGACTTTTAAACACTCCTAAAAGGGTCCGGAAAGCTTATGAATTCCTGACTTCTGGTTATAAGGCAGACATTGATACGATTGTAAATGGAGCAATCTTCGAAGAGGACAGCCAAGGTATGGTTCTTGTCCGAGATATCGAAATGTATTCTCTTTGTGAACATCATCTTCTTCCTTTTTTTGGAAAGGCTCACGTAGGTTATATTCCAAATAAAAAGATCATAGGGATTTCCAAAATCCCTCGTATTGTAGACGTATTTGCGAGAAGGTTACAGGTCCAAGAAAGAATGACTGAACAAATAGCTTACGCCCTCATGGAAGTTTTGGATCCTTTGGGCGTCGCTGTTGTCATCAAAGCAAAACATCTTTGCATGATGATGAGAGGAGTAGAAAAACAAAACTCCGAACTTTTCACTTCCTGTATGCTCGGAGAATTTAAAACAAATATGGTGACTAGGAGCGAGTTTCTGGATTTAATTCGGACCGGTTCTACCTAGAAGATTTTGCTCTAAGTTCTTCTGCTTTTTGCTCTGCCCGATTTTTATTTTCGAGCATTGCTTTCTCAACTCTTAATCTTTCTCTTTCGAAACCAGCCTCGTCTAGATCCCTTGGGACCATAAGAGGCTCTCCGTAAGAGATCACAAATGTTGTGAAAGGTTTTGGGATCCTGTGTTTATCCCAAGACTTCTCTGCAATCCATTGTTTTGTACATTCATAATGAAAAGGTAAGATAGGGACCTGAGAAACTTGAGCTGCCGCAATGACTCCTGGCTGAACAATCCAAGCAGGTCCTCTTGGTCCATCAGGCGTAAATGCAGCTGGAAGATTTTTTCTCAAGTGAACGATCATTGCCTTGAGTGCTTTTGATCCACCTTTGGAGGAACTCCCACGAATGCTTCCATTACCGAATCTATGCACTACTCCGGTGATAAAATCACCGTCTTTAGATTCAGAGATCAAAACGGCTAGCTTACGATTTTTATTCAAGTATGGTGAATAAAGGACATTCGTATGCCAAACACATAGGATAAACGGCTTCTTCAAAGGATAAAGAGAGTTAAAATGCTCCTTTCCTATTTCCACCTTTCTTGAGGTGAGTCCGATGATCCTTTGTAAAAAAACTACAAGAGTTGGCACCAGCCAAACTATGAATCTACGCTTAAAACTTTCCCGAGTATCCAATTTTTCTGACATTGAGGCGAGCCTGCTGAAATGCGGTCGGGGAGCATTCTTTTTTTTACGTAACAGGCGAGATTTTATATAAAAACTCTATTAAAAGTTAATTAGAGAATGAGTGGACAATACTGAAATTAAAAAGTTTCGTATTCGATTGCGAAGGAATCAGCCATGTCGAAAGAAAGAATCGTCCAGCCGTTCGCCAATTTCAAGAAAACGGCAAATATCAACCTCAAAGATTATAAAGCATTATATAAAGAATCCATAGAGAACCCTAAAAAATTTTGGGCTAGAGAAGCTTCTACCCGACTTACATGGTTCAAAAAGTGGAACAAGGTTTTAGACCACGATTTTAAGAATGCAAAAGTAAAATGGTTCGAAGGAGGCAAGATCAATGTCTCTTATAATTGTTTGGACCGCTACATAGATACTCCCCTAAAAAACAAGGCAGCTATCATTTGGGAAGGTGATAATCCTCAGGAATCCAAAACATATACCTATTACGACCTTTACCGTGAAGTGAATAAGTTCGCAAACGTTCTGAAAAATTCAGGAATTCGAAAAGGTGATGTGGTCATGGTTTATTTGCCTATGATCCCTGAACTCGCCATTACAATTCTTGCATGTACTCGGATTGGAGCAATTCACTCTGTGGTCTTCGGAGGTTTTTCTCCGGAAGCTCTGCAAAGTAGAATCGAAGATTGTAAACCAAGACTGATCATAACTTCCGATGGAGGTTATAGAGGTGGTAAAAGTTTGGATCTAAAAAAAGCGGTCGACACTGCTTTGGATCAATCTTCTGAAAAAGTAAATAATGTGATCGTAATCAGGAGGACAAGCCAAGAAACGGAACTTAACTGGAAAGAAGGAAGAGATCGTTGGTGGCATTATCTAATGAACGATCCAAACCTTCCTGCATATTGCAAGCCAGAGCAAATGGATTCCGAAGACCCATTGTTTATTCTTTATACTTCTGGCTCTACCGGAAAACCCAAAGGAGTTCTTCATACAACTGGAGGATATCTTCTCGGGGTCAATATGACCTTTCATTATGTTTTCGATATCAAACCTACAGATACATATTGGTGTACTGCCGATATTGGTTGGGTAACAGGTCACAGTTATTTAGTGTACGGTCCACTTTCTAATGGAGCTACTTCTGTAATGTTTGAAGGAGTTCCTACTTATCCTGATGCAGGAAGATTTTGGGACGTAATAGACAAACATGGAGTGACAGTATTTTATACTGCACCTACCGCGATACGTTCTTTGATGAGAGAAGGAACAGATCCTATCGAAAAAAGAAACCTTAGCTCTCTTAGATTGATTGGATCAGTTGGAGAGCCAATCAACCCAGAAGCTTGGGAATGGTACTTTAAAAATATTGGAAAATCCAAATGTCCGATCGTAGACACTTGGTGGCAGACAGAAACCGGAGCGATCATGATCTCTCCGTTGCCGGGAGCAATCGCACAAAAACCTGGATCAGCAACTCTTCCATTTTTCGGGGTACAACCTGTTCTATTAGATGATGAAGGAAAAGAGATCAACTCCAAGGGAGAAGTTTCCGGCAATCTGGCGATAAAATCTCCTTGGCCTTCTATGATGAGAGGAGTGTTTAAGGATCCGAAAAGATTTTTCGATACCTACTTCTCCATTTATAAAGGGTATTATTTTACCGGGGACGGGGCAAGAAGAGACAAAGACGGATACTATTGGATCACAGGTCGTGTGGACGATGTAATCAATGTATCAGGTCATAGAATCGGCTCCGCAGAAGTGGAGAGCGCGCTTGTAGAAAATCATTCAGTAGCTGAAGCGGCCGTTGTAGGATTTCCACATGATATTAAAGGCCAAGGAATTTATGCATACGTTACTGTGAAAGAAGGTGTGACCACAAATGATTCTCTCAAAAAAGAACTGATCGCTACTGTCGAAAAAATGATCGGTAAGATTGCGAGACCAGATGTGATTCATTGGGCGCCTGGGCTTCCTAAAACTAGATCCGGAAAAATTATGAGAAGGATCTTACGTAAAATTGCTTCCAGCGAGTTCGAAGGTTTAGGAGATATCTCTACCTTAGCAGATCCAAGTGTTGTAGAAAAATTAATAGAAGATAAGAAGAAGTATCACAGTTGAGTAGAATCGGTCCGCAAAGAATCGTATGTTTGACTGAAGAGACTACTGAACTTCTCTATTTATTAGGAGAGGAAGATCGTATCGTGGGTATCTCAGCGTATACTGAAAGACCTCCTAAGGCAAAAGAAGAAAAACCAAGAGTCTCCGCTTTTATTAACGGAAATATAAAGAGGATCAAAGAACTAGATCCAGACCTGGTAGTCGGTTTCTCGGATATTCAGGCACAACTTTCTCATGATCTTGTGAAAGAAGGGCTAAACGTTCTAATAACCAATCAAAGAAGTTTAGGGGAAATTTTCCAAACGATTTTGATGGTGGGCGCCTTGATTGGAAAATCTGATCAAGTTTCTAAACTCATCGAATCGTATAAGAAAAAGTTAAACGAGATAAAAGAGCGTTCTTCTTCTAAACCTAAACTAAAGGTATTTTTCCAAGAATGGGATCATCCGATTATCACAGGGATCAGATGGGTTTCTGAGCTATTGGAGATCGTCGGAGGGTTGGATTGTTTCGGTCATTTAAAAGAAAAGTCCTTGGCCAAAGACAGAATCATAAGTCTTCATGAAGTAGCTGATGCAAAACCTGATTTGATCATCGGTAGTTGGTGCGGAAAACCTATGGATTTTGAATGGGTCCGTAGCAGAGATGAATGGAAAGACATTCCTGCGATCAAGAATGATAAAATTTTCGAAATGGACCCTGCAATCATTTTGCAACCAGGACCTGCCTTATTCGAAGAAGGTATCCTAGAAATGGATCGTATTTTAGAAGAAGTAAGAAATTCTCTTTCTTAAGATCCTAAAGTAATATTAGGCGAATTTAATAAATTAAAATCAAATCTGCCGGAAGGTGAATGATGAATTCCATGGTAAATTCCGCGATCTCTAAAGAATCGTCTATAGCAAAAATCTGGACGAACGGTGCTATCGTAATCAACCGGATCCGATTAGGTCTAGTAGTTCTTTTTATTCTAACCCTGATCGGAGTTTCTAAAACAAACCATCCTACTCAGGTAATTGCTCATTCGGTCGGAACAGGTTTGATGGCATTATACTGTATCTTCGAATTTTTCCTGGCAAGAGGAGGAAGGGTCGGGATCAGATTCCAAAAGACATTAGTAATTTTAGATGTAATCATTCTTTCCGCTATCATGGCCGCAGACTGCAGTATCAACGCAATCGTAGCAAGAGATACTCTCGCAAATATGATCTTATTCTTCATTTACTTTTATATAATGATCTATTCTTCCTTGCTCGGAGAAAAAAGGTTCGTACTTCTTATTGGCCTACTGACTGCGATTGGAGTTGCAATAGCGCTTTATGTGGGCTGGAAAAGTGGGCTTGTACTTACTGAAAATGCAAGTAAATCGAAAGATCCTGACACTCTGATCCTCTCTGTTCAGATTGTAAAGATTGGTTTTATGATCACTGCAAGTGTGATCTTATACCAATTGATGCGATTATTCGAAAATCTAACTGCAGAAGGCTCCAGATTATTCGGAGAATCTCAAATATTCTTATCTCAAATCAAAGATAATCAAAACATAATACGCAACTCAGCAGAAAATTTAGAAACATCCATTAAAGAATTTGCAGGTTATATCGCAAGAACCGGAGAAAAGATGGAATCCCAGGCCGCCGCTTTGGAAGAAGTAAACGCAGTATTAGAAGAACTTTCTGCTTCTTCTATCAATAATACTCAATCCATTGAAACTCAAAACGAAGGTATTTCTGGACTTGCTTCCAACTCTCAAAAATTGGGGGGTATTATAGGAGATATTACAGAATATAGCGAAACACTTTCTGTATTTGCGGAAGAAAACAAAGCGGATATGGAAAATGTTACCATTGCCGCTGAAAAAACAAATTCATATCTCGTGGATATTGCAAACTCATTCAACAAAGTAGACGAGATCAACCAGATCATGGGAGAGATTGCAGATAAAACAAACCTTCTCGCATTGAACGCATCTATCGAAGCGGCAAGGGCAGGAGTCGCCGGAAGGGGATTTGCTGTAGTAGCAAATGAGGTCAGTAAACTTGCAGACTTCACTTCGGAAAATGCAAAGTCCATTTCTTCTATTGTAAAACAATCGCAAAGTTTTATCAATGAGGCAAAAGTAGCTTCTGCGGAAACCGGAGATCTTACTGAAAAACAAAAGTTCAAATTGATACAAACTACGGATAGGATTTTAAAAATGAACGAGCTCTATAAGGAGCAGAAATTTATTCTCAAAAGTTTCCTAAACGAATTAGATACAATCAAATCTGCATCTACGGATATTTTAGAATCTACCAAAGAGCAAACTCTCGGCCAGAACGAATTGATGAAGACAATGAGCCAATTGGAAAAAGACATAAACGAGATCAGCGAAGAGTCCACCAAACTGAACACTGAGATCGACAAGATCAATAGTCAGGCTTCCGAATTAAGAGTATTAAGCGGACATTCTACCGAATAAAAGAACTACAACGTTAGTCTGACTAGGGAAATTCCGTCTATTGATAGAATGGAAACTTCCCATATAAAAACAGAGTCCACGATCCTACAGATCTGGAAGAATGGCGCTATTGTAATCAATCGGATACGATTGGGGTTAGTCTTACTTTTTATCATTTCCTTAGCGGGAGCTTATAAAAGTTTCCAACCCTTACAATTTATGGTTCATGCGGGCGGTACAGCTTTCATGGGTCTTTACTGCATTTATAATTTTGCAGCGAATCGTAAAAGGAATATGTCCATCGGATTTCACAAACTTTTTGTGTTATTCGATGTAAATGTTCTAAGTGCGACATTGATCCTAGATACTTTTGTCTCTCCTGATGTGGCGGCAGGAACCTTAAAGAATGTCGTATTATTTTTCATTTATTTTTATATTATGATCTACTCCTGTCTTTTAGGAGAAAGGATTTTCGTTTTGATCGTGGGGGCATTTTCCACTGTGGGTGCAACTATAGCTCTAGTTTGCGCACTTCAAAATGGAGTCGGTTTCGTTATGGATCCAGAAGCAGCAAAACTTCCTTATAATATAAGCGGATCCACTGAGATCATAAAACTTGCATTCATATTTGTTGCTAGTGTGATACTTGCTCAATTAATGAGATTGTTTTTGAGTTTAACGGTAGAAGGGAACCGCCTCTATACTGATTCCAAAGACCTACTTGAAAAGTTAAGCGAGAACCAAGCAATCATTAAAGATTCTGCAATTAGTCTAGAAGATTCTATCGTCAAATTCGCTGCATTCATCAATCGTACAGGAGAGAAAATGGAATCCCAGGCTGCCGCTCTAGAAGAAGTAAATGCAGTATTAGAAGAACTTTCTGCTGCTTCTACAAATACGTCTAGATCAATTGAATCACAGAATGCAAGCTTGAGTGAACTTTCAGATGATTCTAAAAAATTAGGTGAAATAGTTTCAAATATTACAGGTTACAGCGAGGCACTTTCTACATTCGCGAATGATAATAAAGCGGATATGGAGAATGTGACAATCGCTGCTGAAAAAACTAAATCCTATCTGGCAGATATCGCAGGTTCTTTTGACAAGGTAGATCAGATCAATCAAATCATGGGAGAGATTGCGGATAAAACAAACCTTCTCGCATTAAACGCATCTATCGAGGCGGCAAGAGCAGGAGAAGCAGGAAGAGGATTTGCCGTAGTAGCAAACGAGGTCAGCAAACTTGCAGACTTCACTTCAGAAAACGCAAAGTCCATCTCAAGCATAGTAAGACAATCCCAGAGTTTTATCCAAGAAGCAAAAAATGCTTCCGCAGAAACAGGAGATCTGACTGAAAAACAAAAATTTAAAATCCTAGAAACTTCTGATCGGATCGTCCAGATGAATAAACTTTACCTGGAACAGAGGAATATTATACGCAAGTTTTTAAGTGAATTGGAAAGTATCAAATCAGTTTCAAACGAGATCCATGAATCTGAAAAGGAACAGTCCGTGGGCCAAAAAGAAATGATAAGAACCATGTCTCAATTAGAGAAAGATATTAATGAGATTAACGAAGATTCATCCAACTTAAACTCAGAGATTGATCGGATCAAAATGAAAGCTTCCGAGCTAAAAGTATTGAGCGATAATTCCTGAAACCATTTCGTTTCCTTCTTCTTTACAATCGGACCCATATTTCGATATATGGAATTTATTCGGATTCAAGGAGAAGGATATGGGGACTAAAGTAAAAGCTGCAGTTATCGGAGGTACGGGTCTCTATAGTCTGGATGGAATGGAACTTGTCGAAGAAGTTCTTCCAGAAACTCCTTGGGGCAAACCTTCCGACACGATCAAGATTGGAAAGATCCAAGACAAACTAATCGCATTCTTACCTCGCCACGGTGTGGGACATTTTATCATGCCTCACGAAGTCCCAATGAAGGCAAATATCTGTGCACTTAAAATTTTAGGTGTAGAAGAGATAGTAGCATTCAGCTCGGTCGGAAGTTTAAGAGAAGAGATCAAACCTCTAGACTTCGTTCTTCCAAATCAGATCATTGATAGAACTCGAGGAAGAGAGTCCACTTTCTTCGGAAAAGGTGTAGTGGCACATGCTCCTTTTGCAGATCCTTTTTCCCAAAACTTAAGTGATAGAATTAATAAAGCCGCAGCAAAAGTTAATCTTCCCATCCACCGAAACAAAACTTTAGTTTGTATGGAAGGTCCTTTGTTCTCTACAAGAGCAGAATCTCATATGTATCGTTCATGGGGCGGAGACATCATCAATATGAGCGTTCTTCCTGAGGCCAAACTTGCAAGAGAAGCTGAGATTGCTTACCAAATGGTCTGTATGTCCACTGACTACGATTGCTGGAGAGAGAATGAAGAAGCAGTCACTGCAGAAATGGTGATGGCGAACTTAGGAAAGAATGCAGAGAACGCTAAAAAACTTTTGGGCGCTTTAATTCCTTCTCTTGGAAACGGAGACGATCTTAGCTTAAAAAATAGTACTAAATATTCTATCATCACCGCTCCAGAGAGAAGAAATCCGGATACTGTTGCGAAACTAAAAGTATTATTCCCAGATTATCTCTGAGAGTTTGATTTTCTTCGGTTTAAATGGACCGATTCTAAAATATTTACTAATCCCTTTTGGTATTCAGGAAAGAAGGAGAGATTGTTATGATTTCCTCCTTCTATTTCCAGAAATTCGATCTTTAGTCCTGATTCCAATGCAGTTTTGAATAACTTCTTTCCTTGTCTGAACGGAACAATCTCGTCTTCATTTCCATGTATGATCGTTGCAGAAGAACGAACCTTTCCGATCTTATTTTCAGATTTGAGAGAATAAGCCAAAAACCATTCTGGCACAAACGGATAAAATTCTTTTGCCAGATCCGCCAAAGAAGTATAAGGAGTTTCTAATATAATATATCCTGGATTTGTTTTAGTCCCTAAATCCACTACAACTCCAGTTCCAATCGATCTTCCATAAAGAATGATTTCATTTTCTTTTTTTAGTTTATCTGTTTTGAGATATTCGTACCATCTTTCTGCGTCCTGGTACATTCCCTTTTCAGTTAGTTTTGCTCTACTTTTCCCATAACCCCTATAATCTGTCATGAGAAGGTCCCAACCGCGCGGAACAAAATCCTCAGCGACACCTCCCCAACTTCTTAAACTTCCAGCGTTCCCATGAAAATACAGAACAGTCCCCTTAGAAGGTCCTTGCGCAGGAAAGAATAATGCATATATTTTCTCTCCATTTTCTAGTTCTAAAGAAATTTCCTGGAACTTATAAGGAAAAGAAAATTGAAAATCCTCGGGCAAAGTTTCAGGAAAGAAGATCAGCTTGTCTTGGTTAGAATATAATAAACCGAAGAGTCCCAGGAGAATAATAAATATGACCGAGAGAAGATATAACATAAACTTTTGAATTTTCATTTGGCCTTAATATCCCTGGACCAAAGTTCTTTTCCGGCAGAATCAAAAACTCTAAACACCAAATTCCTTTGTTTCAAAGGCCCGGTAATTTCTATCGTTCCAAAATTCCTTTTATCATCTACCATTGTACCTTCGATCCTTAAAGGGTTTTTTTCGGTAATAGGCGGATGTGTAGAAGAAGTCAGAGGAGAAACAGTAAAATCATATATTGGATGCTCAAAACCTTCTTGGATATATGATAATTCCGTAAAGTGCCTGTCTCCGGTCAGAAATATCAGATTTTTTATCTTCAATTTAGAGATTTTGGAAAGAAGTTTTTCCCTTTCTTCTGCGTATGTGGAATAATTTTCGAAAACGGTTAACGGATTTAAAACCTGACCTCCAACTACAACAAACTTAAATGTAGCTTTGGAGAATGCTAAACCATTTACCAGCCACTCTAATTGCTCTTCGCCGAAAAATGATCTGGATCCTGTTTTATTATCGTTAGCAGTCCTAAAACTACGATCGTCCATCAAGAAGAATTGTGCATCTCCCCAAGTGAAAGAACCGTATATTCCTTTTTTTGAATAGTTCGGGTTGGCCCAAAAAAGTTTGAAAATTTCTTCTGCGGTAGACCCCATCCAAAAGGAAGCATCCCCGTCATTCGGTCCCCAATCGTGGTCGTCCCAAACTGCATAATGATGAACATTAGCAAGAAGAGGTTGGAGTTCGGCCAAGGATCTTTGTTCTGTATACCGATAAATAAATCCAGTACGAGATTCCCAATCCGGTTCTCTCAGATAAATATTATCCCCCATCCAAAGCATGAAGTCGGGTCTTTGATCCGAGATGGATTTATAAATAAAATATTCTCCTCCGTAAGGTTTTACTTGAGTATCGTATTTAGGATCGTTTACGAATGCGCAGCTACCTAAAGCAAATTTGATATCAGGTGGTCCGCTTTGTTTTCCAATCCAGATAGGTTGTGTCCTAAATTTTTGTTCTGATTTAGGTTCTTGGTATTTTCCGTTTATATAAATTCTATATTCGTATGTTTTTCCTGGTTCCAATACATCAGCAATCAAATGGGCAACATAACCATTAGAATGATCCGTATTCACTTCACGAGTTATGTGACTTTGTTCAGGATTTCCGGAAATAAAATATTTCGCGTAAACTTTAGAATGGTTCTTAGTCTGGACCCAGATTTTCACTTCTTTATGAGTCGAGTATCCGAGCATCGGTCCCGATTGGATACTCGAAGGCGAGGATGTGTCGATTGACTGACTTTTTCCATAAATTGCAAAATCGATGTAAAAGAATCCAAACAGTAAAAACAACAAAGAGGTGGATGATAAAAACAATCTGCGTCTCATTGTCATGAAATATCTTGAAGCCACTGGCTTCTTTCAAATCAAAAAAAGGAAAAGAGCGGAAATGACGAGGGGTGAATCTAGAAAACTTAGATGGAGACTAACCTTAGGGCTGGAACTATTGACTTCCGTTCTTGCCGTCCCTTTGGCCGTTTTATTCATTATAGCGGCAGGAGCGTATGACTTCAATAAGGCGATCGTATTGATCGGATCCTCAACAGTCGTATTGACAACTTCTTATTTTTTCCCTACACTTCGTTTTTTATATTTAGGAAGGCTATTATCCAATTTAGAGCCCGCTAATTGGGAAAAATTGAACACAAAGGGTAAGGTAGAAGTTAAGAAAAAACTTCTGAATTTCCCTCTCCTCAATACCGGATTTTATATTGTACAATGGAGTTATGGAATTCCTGCAGCATGGAAAATGATGCATTTTTTCTTTATCCCAGAATTTTTCGAATCTGCTCCATTCTTGCTCTTGCCTTTGATCATATATCCCACTTTAGGGATTTCACATTTCTTTTTAACCGAGTCAGTACTTTCGGAAGTACTGGAATCAGATAGATTAAACGGACTTCCTTTAGAAGAAAAAGAGATTCATAAGGTTTCAATCTTCGCCAGGATCATTTCTACAATTGCATCCATTGCATTACTGCCTGTTGTGATTTTTGGTTACTTATTATTAGAAGAGACTTCCGGCTGGTTAAAACTCGGCGATGTTACTTTAGCACTTTCTCTCACCATATTATTTATGGTGATCACTCTCACTATTTCTTCCTACTTATTGGCTTCCAGTATTCGTAGGAACTCCAAAAATATGATGAATGCCTTTGTAGAAATGTCTCAGGGTGAACTGGATATCCTGCTTCCGATGGTTTCCACAGACGAGCTAGGAAGAAGTAGCAAAATGTTGAACGATTTTGTGAAAAGACTTCGGATCGTAGTCAAAACGGTAATCAAAGAATCAGAAAAACTTTCCCAAAGTTCCAAGGTTTTAGAAGAAAGAACGAAAGATCTTTCTATAAAAATGCAGGAGCAGGCCGCTTCTACAGAGCAGATGAGTTCAGGGGTAGAAGAAATTGCAGCATCCATTCAGTCTACTTCCTCCAGAGCAGAAAGCCAGTCAGATATAGTTGAACAAGCATCTGCATCACTTGCTGAACTCGAGGATAGAATCCGCAATGTTCATACTTCTTTGATGGATACAAAAAACGATGCGGAGAGAATGAGATTAGAAACTTCTAATGGGGAATCTGCACTGAAATCTACTCGAGACGCAATGGCCGAGATAGAATCCAATACAGCCAAAATGGAAGCTAGTGTAAACGTGATCCATGAGATTACTGATAGGATCGGACTTCTATCCTTAAATGCAGCCATCGAGGCAGCTCGTGCCGGAGAGGCTGGAAAAGGATTTGCAGTTGTCGCCCAAGAAATTTCCAAGCTGGGAGAACAAACCCAGGAGAATGCAAAAAGGATCCGAACAACATTAGCAGAGGCGGTAAAGGCAACCAACTCAGGAAGAGAAGTTTTAGGAAATACAGAAGTCGCATTCAGAAGAATTGGAGACACAGCTCAAAATACTTCTGAAAGAATTTTGCAAGTTTCCTCACTATCCGAGTCTCAATTGATCGCAAGCGCTCAGGTAAAGAATGCATTTTCCGAACTGATCCAATCCGCAGAAGAGATCCGAAATCATACCAAGGAACAATCTCAAACTTCTTTAGAATTTTCTAAAACAATAGGAAGTATATCTGAAGCAACTGAGTTTTTGAATGGGATAGTGAACGATATTGATTCTCTTGCCGAGAAACTTGCTCAGCAGGCAAGCTCTTTGAAAAAAGAAGTAGAATTCTTTAAAACCTAAACGTTAAGTCTTGGGAAGAAGTACCTTAAATACTGTCTTTCCAGGCTTGGAATTGAATTCTATTCTTCCGCCATGTTTTAAAACGATCCTTCTGGAAATATCCAGACCAAGACCGCTTCCTTCTCCGGGAGCCTTAGTGGTATAAAAAGGATCGAAAATTTTAGATTTAATATCCGCAGGAATTCCGGGACCATTATCCGAAATCAAAACGGAAACATCAGAATCAGAATCCAGAATGGAAATTTTAATTTTTCCTTTGAACTGCATAGCTTGCAAAGAATTATAAATTAAATTTGTCCAGACCTGGATCAAATCATCCGGATAAGCATAGATGATCGGCCTTGCTTGGAAATCTAATTCCACTTCTACTCCGTTTTTGATCTGGTTATGGTAGATGGTAAGTACAGTTTCTATGTTTTCCGCAAGATCCGTTTCGATCTTACCTTCTCCAGAATCAATATGAGCAAAACTTTTGAGAGCATAAACAATCTTAGAAGTTCTGTCCACTGCCAAACGAATAGAGGCCGCGTTCTTGTATGTTTGGATCTCTTCGATCGCAAAATCGAGAAGTGCTAGATTTGTTTTAGCTTCAAAAATTTCAGGAAATTCTTCTGTTGAATGATATAAGCCAACATCCATCAATCTATCAGCAAGATCATATGAGTTTTCGAAACCAAGTTCGCTCAATGTATTCTTTAATTTTTTAAGAACATTTCTTCTTTCTTCTCTTGAAACCTGAACTTCTTTATTCGAAATTCCAGCACGAATAAACTCTGATAGTCTTTTAATATAACTTGGTTCTGCTTCGGCAAATACAGGGCCTAACTTCTTCAAACGTTCAGGAGAAGAATCTAAGTATGCCCTTAATTCACCGCTCAAAGCAGAGATCGCTCCTAATGGGTTATTAATCTCATGAGCAATACCTGCAACCAATTGTCCGAGTGCCGCCATCTTTTCGGAAAGGATAAGTTGATCTTGGGTCTTTTTCAAATTATCCAAAGCGGAAGCTAACTCTGAAGTTCGGATACGAACAGCATTTTCCAATTCTTCCTTAGCTTCCCTTCTTTCAGAATTTAATAATAACTGAGTGACTTGTTCTGCCGCGGTGACTACGAATTGTTGTTCAAATCCTTTCCATTTGCGAAGAGCACCTCTATGTTCCAAACAGATGACTCCAAAAATTTCACCTCTTAAAAAGATTGGAGCGTCCAGCAAAGATTTAATTTCAAGAGGAATACTATAACTTTCTGCAAATTCAGAAGTCCTTGGATCATTGACTACATCGTAAGAATCTACAAATCTTTCTGTCTTAATAGAGGCGAAATATTTTGGATATTTTTTTAGATCCATTATTGCGGGATCCATATAAGTTTCAAATTTTTGATCCCAACCTGAAACTAAGGACCAGACAGTTTTTTCCTTATCAGAAAAAAGCCATATAGAAGCGCGATCACACCCCAATGTTTCCGTACACATCTTAACGATATTATTCAAACCTGCGGAAATATTGCCCGATGCAAAATCCGGATCAGTTGCCATGTTCAATAAAACTCTTGCCTGCTCGGAAAGTTTTAAGTTCTCTTCTTCTTTTTCTTTCGCTGCAGCTTTTCCTGCTGTATTATCTTTCGTAATAGCAACTATCGCAGGTCTTCCTACCAAGTTTACAATACGTCCTGAAAAAATAGAATCTACCCGAGTTCCATCTTTTCGAATAAAAGGTATATCGAGATCTCTCAAGATACCTTCTTCTTTCATCTGATCGATTAGTTTATGTTTTAGATTAGGATCAGGCCAAATTCCCAGTTCAAGGGAGGTCTTTCCGATCGCTTCTTGCTTTGTATATCCGAATAGATCATAGAACATAGAGTTCACACTGATATATTTACCAGTTTCTAAATCAGAGATACAAATTGTATCTGGATTTAAATCGAATACTTTTTCGAAAAGATCCTTATTCTCTTCTAATTGTAAAAGATACTGATCTCTTTCTTTCTCTACTTTTTTCTTGTCAGTGACATCGATGAGAAGAGCCAAAAGCATCCTCTTATCTCCGATCTTAAACACCCTGTTTCCTGAAATCACATCCCTTTCGGTATTATCAGATCGATTGATAGTTGCCTCTACATTTTTGAACCAGCCTACTTTATCAAGTTCCTTAATGATGTTTGCTCTATCCAGGGGGCCTTTCCAAATCCCCAATTCAAAGGAAGTTTTTCCTATGATCTCTTCTCTTGTGTATCCGATCAGATCACAGTATTCTTGGTTGACCTCTCTATAAGTTCCAGTTTCGAGATCAGAAAGAGAAACAGCAGCAGGGTTCATTTGGAAAATTTTCTCAAAGAGTTCCTTATTGTGTCGGACTTCTGCGTTTAATTTTCTGGTTTGTTCTTCTGCTTCCAAACGATCTCTTATATCTGTTGCAAGAGAAATAACATGAGGTCTTCCATCTAATTTAACGATCCTTCCTGAATACAGAACCGGGATCCCAGTTCCATCAGCGGCTCGAAAAACTGTTTCGATATTGCTGACCTCACCTTTCTCATCTAACTGACTATAAATCTCCGCTCTCCTATCAGGATCATAATCCCAAACCTTGATATCAGTCGTAAGTTTTCCGATAACTTCGGATCTTTTAAGTTTTATGACTTCTAAAAATCTTTCATTTACATCTATTATCTTTCTGGAAATCAAATCAGTAAGAACAACCGCAGAAGGGATTAATTGGAATAATCTTTGGAAGAGTTCCTTACTCTTTTCAAGTTCTGAAGCGAGATTTTCTAGATCCGCCTGTGCCTCTTTGATATGCGTGATATCGTGACCAACCGCTAGGATCTTTTTTTCACCACCTGCTTCTATTACTCTAGCTGAAAATAGAATGGACCGGATCTTTCCGTCTGCAGTGCCCATTTTTACTTCTAGATTGTCTACAGCACCTTTTTGGAGCAGAAGTCCTCGAATAATCTCTCTATCACTTAGATCGTAATAAACTCCCAGTTCTGCTGGTGACTTACCCATAATCTCTTCGTTAGTTTTGCCAATCAAACTTAAGAATACATCATTTGCATCTAGATAAGTTCCATCCGCCTTAGATAAGGTGATTGCAGTGGGATTCAATCGAATGATCTGGTTTAGTATTTCTTGGTTCTCTTTTAATTCATCTAAAAGTTTTTGTTTTTCTACTTCTTCCTTTACCCTGTCAGTGATTGGAACGGTAATCGTAAGAAGTTTTAAAGAACCTGCATATTCAATTGGGTGAGCAGAGAAGAGTCCCCAAAATTCCTCTCCCAATTTATTAGTAAAACGTAATTCTATATCTCTGACAAAGCCTTCTTTTTTGATAGCTTCTACTATATCTGCTCTTGTTTCAGCAGAACTCCAGAAACCAAGTTCCAACGCACTTTTACCGACAATTTCATTTTCAGAATACTTTACCTGAATACAGAATTGTCTGTTTACTTTTAGATATTTACCTGTTTCGATTTCAGTGATCGCCATAGGCAAAGGGTTCATGTCGAAAAATTTCTCGAGAGCCCTCCATCCTATCTCTGGATGAGTTATATCTTCTTTAGAAAGTTCACTTTGCTGTTTTGGAGAACGAATATGGATCCAAGTTGTAGTTTCTGAATCTGGTTCACTGTGGATTTTAAAACCTTGGCAATAAAAGGTTCTGATCTCTTTGCTCTTAAGTAAAAAATAACCTAAATACCAATTAGTCTTCTCTTCTTTTTTGAGATTTTCAAAAACCCCGCTATGAATATCTGAGATAAGATTGAAATCTATCTCTTTCAGCTCTTTGTCAGAATAGCCCAAGATCTGTAAAGCAGCCGGATTCGCCTCGATCAGATTTCCTGAAGAAGAGAATACAAGTACTCCGTCTCCGATCCTTTCGAAAAACTGCCTAAGGATATTGATCTGTGAAAGGGAAGATTCCAAACTTTTATCACCGAGAGAATAAACCCTCAAATACTAATGGACTAAATAACGCTAGAAACTACTTTTCTAAAACTTTCATTTTTTTTCCAAAATTCAAGAAAGTTGCAATCCTAAAGGACGCGTTACTCGAAAAGGCCTACCTACTATGGAATTATTAATCGGTTTATTAGCATTCTTTGCTGGCATATTCTACCTTATCATTCCGTTCGTTTTATTATCCAAGATCAATGGACTTTTAGAAAGGATCAAAGATCTGGAAAATCAATCAAAGGAGAAGGGATCTTCTACCCTTCTTGAAACTCAGATAGAAAAGAAAAAACCACCTATCAAGGAAGAAAAGCCTATCTTAGTAAAAGAAACAATCTCTGAAACTAAGAAAGAACTCCCTTCTTCCAAGCCAGCTGAGAAAACGCCAAAACCTGCTGCAGTTGTACCTCCAACTATTATAAAACAAGAACCTCAACCTATAGCTAAAAAATCTGAAGCTTGGGAGAAATTTGAGAAACAGATCGCGAACAATTGGACCGGGATTTTAGGGACAATCATACTTGTGATGGGGGTTGGATTCTTAGGAATTTATGCCGCTTTAAACATGTCTCCTTTCTTCAGATTCCTAATGGTATTAGGGATTGGTATTGGCTTATTTATAATCTCTGTTCTTCTAATTAAAAAAGAATTCTGGGAGCAAATTGGTTATTGGATCCGAAGTGGTTCAGGTGCAGTTATCTTATTCTCTTGTATCGCCGCAGTTTCAATACCGGGAATGAAATGGATAGAATCTGAATTTTTTGCTCTCATTTTAGTCATCGCTGGAATTTTAGTGAACTTAGGACTTGCTTGGCAAACATCTCAACAAAAGTTTGCAAGCTTACATATTGTATTAAGTTTAATTTCTTTAGCAATCCTTCCGTTAAGCACTCTGATATTCTTCTTAGCGGTTGGAGTTTCCGCTTTCAGTGTGGTTCTATCTTATAAGTCTAATTGGGAATTCCATTTAATACAAACTGCCGTATCTTTTTTAATTTTAAATTTTCTTTATAAAGGACATTTCTCAGAACAGCTATATGTATTTAGTTCTCCTCAGTCCAGAATCTGGGGAATTTTAGGAACTCTTGTAGTTGGAATTCCATCCATTTTAGCTCATTATAGAAAAGTATATTCTTCTGCAAGTATACAACGTCTTCCTTTTATTACTCATTTAATTGTATGGGCTGGGATTGGTTTAGGTTTGTCCGTATATTCTACAGGGTCAAAATGGAATCCACCTGTATTAATCAGTGTTTCGATCGGACTATTTTTCTGGGCAAGAACAGCTCGAGAAAAATTAAACATTCGTTGGTTATATCTAACTGATACTTTAGTTTCTTTGGCTCTTGCTTCTATCGGGATCTTATTACTCACTCGATGGGAAGTGGATCTATTCCTGATCAATGTGTATGTTTCTATTCTGTTCTCTATCTTCTTCGTAGTAAGTGCGGAAGAGAAAGAAAATTTACTAAAGAATATTGGAGCTATTCTTCTTCATATCTCCTGGGTCTGGTATATTCTTATTCTGGTCATAAAATACTTCGGTGGCTTCAACCTCGGAACTTGGCCAATCGTTATCACAACTATTGTAATGATCATCCTTACGTTCTTGATCCAATTTTATGACGAGATACGAAACAAAGAAACCTCCGTAGCAAGTGATGACGTTTACTCGATCGGAGGGGAAGATAGAATTTCTCCTTCAGGGATTTTTTCAGGCTTATTAGCATCTGCTACTTGTTTCCAATTATTCGACTGGAAACATTCGGAGCTATATCTTCCAGTATTCGGGATCATTTTGTTGGTTATCCGACAAAGCAGGAATTGGAATGGTTTAGGGGTTGGGATCTTCTTCTTTGTCGCAGCTTTACACTTTGAAGTGATCTATCGGATTTATTCTTTAGAAAGATGGGAAGTTTTACTAAGAGATCTTCCTACAATTCTATTCTGTTTCTTGATGATTCCTCTTTCTAAAATGAAGATTGGTTCTGACAGGACTAGATATTTTTCATCTCCAGGAGCAATCCTTCTCTCTTTACATATTGTATTCTTAGCATATTGGACTACCCAAAGTGTTTCTCCTTTTCTACCAGGAATACTATGGCTTCTTCTCTCTTTAGTTTATTTGGAAACCAAAAACTTTTTTTCAGAAAGAGAGAAAGAATGGGAAAATACCTGGAAGTCTTCTATCAATTTTGCGGGACCTGTCTGGCAATTTTTTGCGCTAACATTCGTTGGATTATTCCTTGGCGCTCATATTCTGGTCCATTTACAATCAGAACTTTATGTAGGTATTTTTAAGATAAGACTTCTGATCCAAGCACTGGCTGTAGGAGTATTTATATATTGGGCAAACAGTCCTAATCCTAAAAAAGAAACTCCAAATTACTGGAACTCCCTTTTACCATTATTCTGGGAATTGACTGGAATCTTTATTACAGCGATTATTGCATTAGAAATACCGAATACATGGCTCCCTGTTGCATGGATAGTTTGGGCATTCTTCCTAAATCAAATTAGCTTAAAAACTTCCTGGGAAATTTCCAGGTTTAGGTTTTATTCTATTTGTTTTTATTGGTATTCCTGTATCCATGTTGCTTTCATTTCCAGTTCATCTCTGACTCCTTCTGTATATTGGGCGAACCGAGAATGGTTAGGAGGACTCACTGGGATCATATTACAGATCTCTTATTTAGTAAGAATCCAGCTCCTTCCTCCATACCAAGGGATAGAAGCAGAAGGTTATCCCGGCAACATTAGAAAACTTTCCGAAAGATTGGATCAAAAATCCGACTATATTATATTCTATCCTTTGTTTGCAGCAGGAGCATTCTTCCTCTTCTGGAGTTTTGATTCTTCCCTCTTAACTCTATTATGGATGGTAGAAGTGTTCATCGTTTTCTTAATGGGACTTATTTTGAAAAAAGAACATTTCCGTTACGTGTCATTAGTTGCTATGATCGTGTGTTTACTTAGATTGATCTTCTGGGATCTTTCTCAATCTTCTACAATCACTCGTGCTTTGGTATTTCTGGGAGTCGGAGGAATACTTATATTAATGAATACTCTTTATGGTAAATTTGGAAATAGGGAGAAAATAGATGCTCCGTAATCGATTATTATTCTTTGTCATACTTTTGGCCTCCGGAGTTGCCATTTCATTTTTAGCAGTAAAGAGTAAGGCGAATGTAGAGATGCCAGCCACTCTTTCTCCGGCATTTCAATTGCTTGGGAAACCCATCAAAACCTTGGATCGTTCCCTTACAAAGATTATGCCCATTAGCGATTTAGATGAGAAGAAGCTGGGGGATTCCGTTGCATTCCGTTATGAATCTTATGCAGACGAAAAAGATCCGGATCTGATCTATTTAAGAAGTTTGGTATCTAACCTTACGGTCGGAAAAAACAAAAGATTCGAATATAGGATTTTCGTAATGGATTCATCCGTTCCGAATGCTTATGCAATGCCTGGAGGGATCTTATTCGTAACTAAAGGACTTCTTTCTATGGTAAGTTCAGAAGCAGAATTAGTTGCAGTGATTGGACATGAAATCGGTCACGTTGAACTTTCCCACTGCATGGATATGGTCAGAGGAGAATTATTAGCAAAGAAGATCGGCGCTTCTACACTCGGAGAGCTCGCCGACATGACTGCTGCATTACTTTTAAAACCTTCTTTCGGTAAAAACCAAGAAGATGAAGCAGACTCTTACGGTTACGATCTATTACTGAGAGAATATTACGATCCGTTCGCAATGGGTAGAACTTTTCTAAAACTACAGGAAGCAAGCGGCGGAAAGGAAAATGCAGCTTCTCCAATCCAAGAATATTTTATGACTCATCCTTATCTTTCTCATCGCTCTGAAAAATTTACTGAGAAGGCTAAACGAGAAGATGAGGGCCAATATTATGTAGGAAAGAAAAACTTAAAAAAACGGGTCAGCCGTTACGATGACGAACTCGATCAAGAATTCGTAAAGTACTAAGGGATTCTTCTTACAAGTTTCAAATTTTATAACTTCGAATAAAATCTAAAAATCCGGAAACGTTCGGGAATTTTCTCGAACGGAAAAAGGTCTTACCTTCGGAGTTTTTATGAAAAAGATATTATTCGGGTGCATATTATTATTCGCTAGTTTAGGTTCCGCATTTGCAGAACAAGAAAAGGTTCTGATTGTCAGTGGGTTCTCTAAAGTCGCCGTTCCCGTAGAACTTATAGAAATACGTATTGGAGTAGAAACAGAAGCAAAAACCGCAGAAGAAGCTCATGAAAAAACTTCTGCAAAGACTGATTCTCTCGTAAAATATCTCAAAAAACAGTCCTTACATTCGTTACAGACAGAAGCAATCCGTCTTCAAACAATTTATGAGTATCCTAAGTCTGGAGCGAGACAGATCAAAGGTTATGTAGCGTCCAATACAGTTTTAATAAGATCTAAAGTAGAATCTGCAGGTAAACTTATAGATGAATCCATTCAAAATGGAGCAAATCAAATTCTTGGGATCCGATTGCAGGCAACGGATGCAAATTTAGAAAAGGCTTCTCAAGAAGCTTTGCAGTTAGCCGCGAAGGATGCTCGCAAAAAAGCTGATATTATTCTCTCAGCACTCGGTTTGAAATTTAAGGATTTTGTAGAGATTAGAGCCGACTTCCAAGAAATTTCCGAACCACTTCCTATGATGGATGGTTTTCAAACTATGAGCGCAAAATCTGCGACTCCAATCGAAGCTGGAAATTTATTTCGTGAAGCGAAGATCTTATTGAAAGTTTCTTATTAAAAAATCAGCAAATAAGTGAAAAAAATCTGTCTTTTCAATCGGTTATATGGGTATGGTATTTATGGATTGTTACCTAAGTACCAATAACCCGGTAAATAGTTAACATATATCCAATTCTCTTCACTATTCTCACTACGTGAGCGGCCCTTTCGGGGGCCGCTCCGGTCTTTTGTTTTTTTCCTTGCTCTCTTCTAGAATAATTGGTGTTTTGGGAAAAAAATTATTACTCTGGCACCTCATGAAAAAAAAGATTCTAGCTTTATTGGCAACTTATCTAGTTTGCTTTTCTTTATTCGGACAACCAACAAATCCGAATAATCAAAGGCAGCCTAAAAATCAACCTACGAACAATAATCAACAGCAACCGCCTCAAGACCAAACTCCTATAGGAGGAAGCAACTCTTCTAACTCTTCCTCAAGTAATAGTAGTTCATATGGAAATGGTTTATTACATATTTTGGAATTAGATGGAGTTGCAGGAAGCCTGAACCAAGGCGGGCCTCAATCTATTAACGGAATCTTAAATAGTGTTAGGATTGCAGGAAGCGCATTAGGTGGAACTCCTGAATTTTTCAAAGAAGATAGTAAAACGACTCCGAGCGGAGGCTTTCCTAAGATCAGATATTCGCATCAATTATCAGATAATACCTTTATTGGTATCGTGGCCTCTTTGGGAGAAAAATCTATAACAGAAACTACTACGACTAGTACTTCTAATAGATACACCACTGATAAAATTACTACAACCACCAATGAGTGGAAAGTAAAGTACGGCTGGGGTCCTTTAAACTTAAACACTTCGAATAATATAAGTTATGAATTTTCAATCGGATATGGGCAAGGTAAAACAAGTGGAGACTATTCCAATTTCGGACTCAAACTCCCTGGTTTTAGCTCAGGAAGTTCGGATGGAATGTCAGGTTATGCGATTGGATTTGGAGATCTTAGATATAATATCACTACACTTTCTTTGGATTACGGTGTCGCAGTCCCTATGTGGAGTTGGATGAACTGGTACTTCCGTGGTGATACAAGCTTCTTCTGGGGAACATTATCATTAAGTTCTGCGCAGTTAGGCGTAAATACAGGAGCTACTGCCGGCGCATATAACGGTTTAGACTTTAATGCGTTCAAATCTAAGGACGGATTCTTTGCGGGAGCTTCCGGATTTACTATGACTTTCGAAACAGGTTTTGTAATTAAACCTTTTGAAACATTTGGGATCAGATTTGGTGGTTTCTACCAACTTACCTATTTCAGTGTAGGAGAAGTAAAGGGACCTTCCATATCCGGAGGCCGACTTGTAGAAGCAAGTACAGTCCCTAATTTAAGCTCTACTACAGATAACGAGCAGTTCGGAAATTACGGAGGAACAGTAGGGTTAGTTAAGAATCTATAGTCCGCAAAGCGGGCTTCAAGAGCCTGGACCTGTTGGGACAGGCTCTTATAATATTCTTCTCAAAAAACCCGGAGGCTGAAAAATTTCCGGGTTTTATCTATCATAATAAGTTTCGGAACGGACTATAGTCGCGTTTCTCCTGAAGCCCGCTTTGCGGACTATAATTCTTTTAGAATTTCCGCCTTCTTCTTTTCGTATTCCTGTTTAGAGATCAATCCCTTATCTAAAAGTTCCTGTAAAGTTCTCAATCGGTCTTCTATCGTTTTTGGGATTTTTTTAGTCGGAGTTCCAACATTCTTCTTAGATGGAATTGCGGTCCAAAATCCGGTTTTTACAATGAGACGATTTTTTACATCTTCTCCTTCTGTAGTAAATGTAAGATATTCTAAACCTTCCGGACGGATCTCTGGAAGATAAATAGAATTACGGGAAGAAGGTTCCGGCTTAGAGATAGGAACCAAAGTCCAATCTCTAAAAGAATAAGTGGTTTGAAAATCAAGGATTTGTCCTATTTCAGAAAATTCTAATACGATTCCTTCCGGACTATTTCTAATATAAAAAATGGTTCTTCTGATCCTAAGTCCAGGTCTGATAGGATCTTCTCTTTTAATAATGACTTGGTATGCTTGAGGAAGTCCGTCTGGAATTTCCGCCTCTGCCCTATATAATAATTCTCCAAGACGAGAGGATTCTTCTTCCGTAAATAATCTGATTGGTTCCGAATTAAAGACTCCCGTCTCCGAAACCCCTGTAAATTTAAAAAGTTTGTCCCATCTGGAAATGAACTCTGTCCTGTCCAATTGGTCCGGCCCTGCTCCAGTTAAAACTCCAGAAGCGATAGGCAACCAAGTCTCCGCTTGCAAGAAGATTGGAGTGTCCGAACTTTTTTTAAGATAATATAATACGATTGAATCCGAAGAGGAAGCCATTCCCTTTCTTTGGGAAGACAAACAGTGGATCGTAAATATAAGGGTGAGAAAGAAACCTAGAAGTTTAAGGTTTTTCTTTTTTGCCCGGATCGGTTTTTTTAAGCATGCTGCCAATTTTTCCCAATTCCTCCGGCTTAATTTTCGCACCGGCGGCCTTCTTGTTCTCAGCCTGGATCTCACGATACACTTCCGCTCTATGTACGGAAACTTCTTTAGGGGCCTTAACTCCGATCTTTACCTGATCCCCTTTGATATCAACGATAACGATCTCGATATCGTCACCTATAATAATGGATTCGTTAGTACGCCTAGCTAGTACGAGCACTTAGGACATCTCCACAGTGGCACTTTCCAAAATTCTTTCACGAACAGAATGGATCTCGTTACGTGATACGAATTGGCGACCTGTCAAATCAGTCTTATTAATCAAAATAGGGCCCTGCAGATTTGCTGTCATAGATGCAGGATCGTCGTTCGGAATCGTCACAATGACTAAGGTCAAAGCTTCTGAAACATCCTGCAACCCGATTTGAGAAAGTTCTTCTTGGCTCAAAATCGGTTTATATTCTTTTTTGAATAGAGAAGGTGGAATTACTACAAAAGCAAGGTCCACTTCGTCAATGGACTGTAGCCATTTGAATACAGACTCTTCGTCTTCTTCGATTAGGGCAAAACTTTTGTATCCCCCGAAACCTAGAAGTCCTTCCGGAAATTTGATAAGTTGTCGCTCAGAAACTTCTATTTTTCCGAAAGGTTTACTTTGGATCTCAATCATCGACCGACCTGTTTTTCAGAGCAATGCTCTAAGTTTATACTTTTTTCAAATCACTACAAGAAGAATTCCCAAAACTAATATTGGGACATCCAACTCTTATCTTAGAAAGTCCATTAAAGTAGATTTGATTACCTTGGAACCTACGTTAAGCGCATATTGATGGATCGTTTCCAGCCACTTCAAGTTCATGATAGTTTCCGGGAAATCGATCCCTTCGTTTTTAGCAAGTAACTCGGTCATATAGGATTTATCAAAGGAAACTCTTTGAGAATGTTCCTCCATACGATTCATCCTTGCACCCACTATGGATCTATAACGAAGAACATTCTCTAATGCAAGATCCAAGTCTTGAATGTCACGACCTGAAATTCTTTCTTGATCTTTCTGGATCAAATCGTTCCTGAATTGGATCAATACATCGAATACAGAAAGCCCAGTGACAGTTGCAGACTTGCTATAATTATTAGGCGGCTCAGAGTTGCCAGCATCGATCAAACCGATATCTCTAAGAACTGTTCCTCCATCTACGTCCTCTAACCAGATCTGATGAGGTGCAGTGGAACTGAGACTGATATTATCCTGAGCAAGTTTATTTGCCTTAGCTTCGATTGGAGAGTTATTGATCTTATCGATGATATCATCAATAGTATCGCCTGCGGACACTTGGATCTCTACTTCATCTATCTTAAACTTTTGATCAGAGACTGCTACGTAACCTGAGTTATCCACACGACTGGTAACACTCATGTTTGTTCCCCAAAACACCTTGTTTCCAGGAATGGTTACAGGGATATACTCTCCCTTTTCAATTTCTCTGATCTGCTCTCCGATATCTCCTCTATATTCTACTCCGATGTATTGGTTTTTTAATTCCAAACCTTGGAGTCCTTTGATTTTAGATTCGATCGGTTCAAAAGGAGGCCTTTCAATCACATGCCCACCGAAAAGGGGCCTTCCTGTGGCATCTCTAGTGTTTGCTATATCGACTAACGCTCTTAATAATTCATCTATCTCTTTACCGACAGCAACTTCTAATTCGAAACCTTTATCACCTTGATAGATACCGTTGGAAGCCTGGACTGCAAGAACTCTCGCTCTTTGGAACAAGTTACCTATTCTATCCAATTCTCCGTCGATCTGTTGTAATCTTCCGAAACCGTCGTCAATATTTGCCTGGAAAGTATCCAACTCGTTCATTCTGGAACGGAAGAACATTTGGTTGGTCGCTCTTCCTGGATCATCGGAAGGAGTCCTAATTCTTTGCCCAGTACCCAATTGGTTTTGGGTTTCGTCCAATGACAACTGGTGACGATTCAAAGTCCTCACCAGACTGTTATTTTGCATCATGTTAGTGATCCGCATCATGGCTTCGCCTCCTTGCTATTCCGGCGGAATTACGCGCCCAAACGATTGATGATGGTATCTAGAATTTCATTCATAGTGTTGATCATCTTTGCTGACGCATTGTACGAGTGCTGGAACTGAACCATATTGGCCATTTCCTCATCCAAACTTACACCCATCACCGATTGTCTCATATTCTCGAGCTCGGTCATAAGATCTGATTGAATTCCAAATTCCTGTTTTGATTCTCTTGCTTCAGTCGCAAGTTTAGAGATCAGACTATTATAAAAATCATCCGTGGTTTTGGAATAATCCACCATCACAGGATTATTTCTAAGAGAAGAAGCTACTAATAGAGCATTCCTTCCGTCCTTATGGCCCCCAGGAGAATTATAATCTCCTGTTCCACCAACATCCTTTCCTCTTGCGGCTGCGATATTTGCTACGTTATTCGCAATGTGTTCATTCACTTTAAAGTGAGAAGAAGGATGGAAGTGTGGAGTTAAAGTAATGTCTTCCGGCTTGGATTGAAGTTTAGTGATCTCGCCCAAACGTTTATAATCATACGCTCCAGAAGGTCCGGAAGCCATCAGCATTCCTGTCAAACCAACTAATAATTCTCCAGAATCTTCGATATGTCTAAGAATGAAATTTTTCTTAGGAGTATCTTCTGCAACAGTCGCTTTGAATGCCAACTGGTTATCGTGGTTCATATAAGCCACAACACCAACCTTAGAAGCATTAATACGTTTGATAATTCCGTTCAAAGTATCGTTTGCAGAATAAGGAATTAAAACCTGAGTTTCTTTTTCATCAGGTTTTAAGAATGTCATGGTTCCGCTGATCCCTACAGGACGATCCGGATCCAAAGTATTCTTACCAGTAACTCTGAAGATCGCAGAGATATCATTCTGGCCATCGCCGTCTGAATCATACTCACCGAAAGTATTCAAAGCTAAAGAACGAATATCGAAGAAGTTCTGATTTGTATTTCCGTTCAAACCAAAACCGTCTTTATGGATCTCATTGATCACGTCCATAACGTTGATCGCAAGAGCATCCACTTGGTCGATCTTCTCGCCCAATATCTTATCTCGAACTTCGATCAAACCTTGTAGTCTTCCTTTGCGGAGAAGGACCGGATCTCCAGTAACCTTCCAATAAAGATCTAATAGACCATCTTTAGCAGGATTTCCTAATACATCTACTTTGTTGAGCTTTCCACCTTGGACAAGGATCTGCTGACCAATGAATACCATCAGCTCGTCTTCATCGCTTCTACCAATTGTGATATCAGTCAGACCGGAAAGTTCTTGAAGAAGAGCATCTCTTTTGTCGTAAAGATCATTCGGTTTATCACCCAATGCTTCCGATTTAGCGATTCTTTCGTTTAATGTGCGAATATTTTCACCGATCGTATTCAAATGAAGCGCATGAGCTTCAATCTCACGATTCGATTGGTCTCTTAATTGAGAAAGTTTACGATACACATCTTCAATTCTACTTCCGAGACCTTGTGCTTTCTCCAAAACCACAGAACGATGTGCATTATCCTCAGGATAATTCGCGAGTTCTTCCCAAGAAGACCAGAATTTATCCATCAAAGTTCTTAAAGTAGTGCCATTAGGCTCGTTAAAGATATTCTCTGCTTGGTAGAGATACTCGTTCTTTGCGGCCCAATAATCCTTCACACCGGAAGTTTCAATAATTCTATCATCGATAAAATTATCTCTAACACGTTCGATGGAACCGATTTCAACACCTTGACCGATTTGACCAGGAAGATGAGCACGATTCAAAGAAGGTTCGTACAGAGGATCAGTAGCTTGTAAAACAACTCTTTGGCGAGAATAATGTTTATTATCCGCGTTTGAAATATTATGGCCGGTAGTTTGTAAGGCTTGCTGATGAGCCGCAAGACCTCTTTTACCAATTTCTAATCCGGAGAATGTGGATCCCATACTTCTTCCCTCCTATCCAATCTTACGCAGAAGCGTTTACTAATACCGAGGAACGTTTCTTCTTGTTCCTGACTGTGCTTGGATTTTCATCCTCGTAAACTGCAACTTCTCCGCTGTTCGCGTTAGTTCGCATCGCGTCGATGGTGGCCTTCAAAAATTCCTGTCTGGTTCGGATCAATTTATCATTGGCTTTGATCTTATCTTTAAGCCTGTGAACCGTATCCTTTAATCTTGTTCCGAGTTGTTTCAATTTGTGCTCGGATTCACGATCTATCTTATTTAAAAAATCAGTAAGAGTAAGTTCGCCTTCTTTAGGAATTCCTAAATTACCTGATGTATAAACATCATGAATAGCGGACATACGAACTCTTTCCAGTTCGCTCGCATGAACGATCAATTCGTAGGTCTTTTTAGAAATCGTTTCCAAAGATCTTCCGTCCGCTTTCGTGATCGATTCAGTCTTTTCTTTCTCTAACTCCAGGATTTCGGAGTACAGTCGGATTTCTTCCTCGAAAAGAGAAGACACCCGATCCAACCATTCCTCTTTATTTAATATCATTGTCCGGTCCCTGTTCTTTGTTTCGGCGGAATCCAGAATTTTATGAGGGGTTTTTTTATAAATTCAGAGGCTATAAAGCAGAGAAGGTAAAGTAAGAAGAATTTTCTAAAGAGAAGCGGACGATTTACCGAATGTAGGAATTCCAACAAGAGACATAATTTACTCAGGTCTACGATTTTTAGAAAACAAATGACCTAGTTTCGAAAGAATACAGATTTATTATTCGTAAAACCAAATGAAATTCCTTTATAAACTTTTAACTCTCATCAGCTCCCTACTACTTTTGGTCTTTGCAGTATATACTGCTTTCGACAAAGGAATTATTTGGTTTGCATATCCTTCCCAATCAAAGTACCCGATCCGGGGGATCGACGTTTCCAATCACCAAGGAAATATCGATTGGAAGAAGGTTTCAGAAAATAAAATTAGCTTCGCTTACATTAAAGCTACCGAAGGAGGAGATTGGAAAGATAAAGCTTTCCCGCGAAACTGGAAAGAAGCAAACGAATTAGGTATCAGAGTCGGAGCTTATCATTTTTTCACTCTATGCCGCTCTGGAAAAGAACAAGCCGCCAATTTTATTTCCTATGTTCCAAAAGATCCTAAAGCATTACCTCCTGTTGCTGATCTTGAATTTGTGGGAAACTGTAAAGAAAGACCACCATTGCAGGATGTAAAAAAAGAGATTCAGGAATTTCTAATTGCATTAGAAAATTATTATGGTAAAAGACCGCTCTTGTACCTTACCTATGAGTTTATAGATCAATACCTAGATACCGATTTTTTAGAATATCCTGTTTGGATCAGAGATATATTCGGGCATCCAGCTTCTTCATTTGAAAGAAAATGGTTCATTTGGCAATACCATAGCCGTGCGAGGATTTCAGGCATAGACGGTCCAGTAGATTTAAATGTATGGAACGGAGACGAAGAGTCTCTGTATAAATTATAGAATTAATGACTATGCCTTTACTTTGTTTTGAGCCCAAATAAATCTAAGTAAATTCTCTACTCCGGATTTTTTAAATTGATATTCCCTTTAAGTAGAATAAACAAAACGAGATCATCATGCAGAATAAAATTTATACTATCAGCAAAATAATTCGAATGCAGCATTGTGACCCCGGAGGTGTAGTCTTCACTCCTCAGTATTTCAATTTGTTTGTAGAAGCTATAGAAGACTGGTTCAGAGAAGGGATCGGATTCGGATTTCCACAAATGGTGACCAATGATTCTCAAGGCATTCCTGCAATGAAAATTATCGCTAAATTCTATAACCCATCAAAGTTAGGAGATATATTAAGTTTTCATGTAAGAGTGAAACGTTTGAGGCGCCAAAATATATTAATCAATATAGAAGCTACCTGTAACGGCGAAAAAAGATGCTCTGGAGATTTTTTACACGGATTCGCATCTTTAGCAAGCTTAAGCCTGATTAATTGGCCTCAGGATGTTCGCAGAAAATTAGAGGAATATCTATGAATGCAAAATCGCTATTTAAGATCTTAATTATTTCTACTTCCTTAGCTTTAACTTCGTCGTGTGTTACTTCCTTTTTTTTCGAAGAAGTTGAGGATTTGGATAATTCCAAGATACACTATAAACAAGCCCAAGAAAAACTAGCTGTTGTCGTTGCTGGTTTATCGGCAAGATGTAAAGGGTTTCATGAGTCTTTGTACAACTATGAAACTAGTTATCTCTTCATGGCTGCCTCTGATCCCTGTACTGAACTAGATGAAGATATGATCAAAGGATGTGCGGAGCGTGATTATTATAAAAAGAGAGAAGTTAACCTCTGCATAACTCTTATCGCAGCAGATCCTTGTACCGATGCAGCGGGAGGTAACCCATCTTCAGAACCCGAGGAAATGAAAAATTATAGATTTTCAACATTCGCATATTGTTCCGGCATTTTTGGTTCCATGATGCCGATGCCGCTGTTTTTTTAATAGTTTTCAAATATTCATACATTAGTAAACGATCGTTTACATAAATTGAAATAGTTTATTCGTTCTTGCTTTAACTTAAAAGTGAAATAGAATGCGCCTTAATCATGTCTATCGAACTATTAGAGAAGCAAAATATATTCCCATTTCCTTCCGACTTTCCAGAAGTCCGTTCTAAATACATAGAAGCTAACGGACAAAAATTTTTCTTACTAGAGTCAGGCCCTAAAGACGGAAGACCATTACTTCTATTGCATGGATTTCCTGAATTTTCTTATGCTTGGAAAAATCAAATTGGTTACTTTGCAAAACTTGGATATTTTGTGATCGCTCCAGATCAAAGAGGATATGCAAGAAGTTCCAAACCTAAATCAATTTCAGACTACGGATTGGATATTTTATCCGAAGATATCATTTCAATTTTAGATGTTTATGGAATTTCTAAAACAGATATTATCGCTCATGATTGGGGAGGGGCTGTAGCGTATTGGACTCTTTCTAAGTTCCCTGAACGATTTAGAAAAGCATGTATATTAAATGTTCCTCATCCAACGATCATGAAACGAAAAATCCTTTCTGATAAGTCTCAAAGGAAGAAGAGTATGTACATCCTTTTCTTTCGGATTCCTTGGTTACCTGAGTTCTTACTCTCCAGATTAAATTTCAGAAAATTAGAAAGATCCTTAACCAAAACATCTATGAAAGGAGCATTCTCTCCAGAAGAGATCTCTATATATAAAGAAGTCTGGGCAATTCCCGGATGTATAAAATCAATGCTTCATTGGTATCGGGCAGCAGTCAAGAATCCTCCTAAATTGATACGAACTAGAAAAATTAAAGTACCTACTCGCATTTTCTGGGGAGAAAAAGATAGGTTTTTAGCAAAAGAAATGGCGGAAGAGACCCTAGAATTATTTTCTGATGCTTCAGTTCGTTTTTTTTCGAAGGGCACTCATTGGATCCATCATGAGATCCCTGAAATATTGAACCCAGAATTGGAGTCCTTTTTAATGGAAGAATAGATTCTTTCCAAATCTGGAAAAATATTTCTGTACCAATATTCGTCTTATCCGATTATAAGAATGTCCGTGCTCCGGACTCTTTTTCCAATGCGCAACATTTCTAAAAACATATTACTATTTGTTTCCTTAGTCATTTTTTCTAGCTCCTTACATTTTGCAAAAGAGCCCAATAAAAAGAAAAAAGAAGAACCTAAAAAGGCTTCTGTTCTTCCTAAGCTAAATCAAGTAGCTTTAAATTCTAAATCTGAAAAGAAGAAGGAAGAAAAAAAAACTGAGACTGTTGTTTCCGCTGAGAAGAAAATATCCAAAAGGCTGAAAGGTGAAATCGTAGAAAAACAGGAAGAACTGTTTTCATTCTCTCTTGCCGGCAGAAAATTCGCGCAAGGGGAACTTCTTTTTTTAAAAATAAAACCTTTGCCTAAAATTTTAGATAAGCTCGGAAATTTCACAATCAACTGGGAAGGACAGGAGATACCATTTAATTTAAGAGATGGTTATATTCTCACCTTTCTTCCTGTTTCGCCAGAATTTTCCAAACCATATGGAGTTTTGGAATTAACTGAAAAGCATCTTTTTACTAAAAACGATTCCAAGAAGTACGAGATCCCAATCCAAAAGACTTATTTCGCAACTTCAAAAGTTTCGCATCTTACGATGGATAAACAGTACACAACTGACGAGCTTTCAGATGAAACAAAAGCTTTCATTAAAGAATGTTCAGAAGCAAAAGCAAAAGCATTTCAATCTAAGTCTGATCTTCAAGTGGAAACAGATTTTGAATATCCAGTTCATAATCCTATCTTAAACAGTCCTTTTTATAAGCGTAGGATCTATAATAAAGAGAAGGGTCGCCCACATGGTGGTTCCGATTTCAAGGGCGGTGTAGGAGATCCAATCTACGCAATCAACGACGGCACTGTCATCTTAGCAAGATCTATGTATTACGAAGGAAACTTCACCGTGATAGATCATGGCTTAGAAATATATTCCTTATATATGCACCAATCTGAAATTTTAGTAAAACCAGGCGATAAGGTGAAGAAGGGAGATTTGATTGGAAAGATAGGATCCACCGGTATGTCAACTGGCCCTCATTTACATTTAGGACTTAGAGTCTTAGGAACTATGATCGATCCGCTTTCAGTTGTTCAAACTGATCTAGTGAATGTAAAATCTAAAAGACCTAAACCCTAATCCTCAGGCCAATCAGTTCGAGTTAAAATTTCCTTAATTTCATTTTTACTAAATCTGCTTTTCATTTTGGAATTTGTAGAGTAAATATTCATTAGCTCTTTTTCCAGATTCGGATCCTTATATGTTCCTAAGACTCGAATTGCTGAAATTATAATGTACGTATTATCTTCAGTCTTTAATGTTCTTAAAAAGGCGGATTTCAAATCATTATGATGGTAATTCCTTCCAAATTTTGCTAAAACTTGAAAGGAATGCACGTCTAGAGCCGTGAGTTTAGAAGATAAAACTTGAACTGTATTTTCATAGTCTTGTTCAAATGCCAATTTTAGAACCGCTTCCAAAGAAAATTCATGCAGAGGATCTTTGTCGATCCGATTTAAAGTAATTCGAACATATTTTAGAATTTTCTCAGGATATTTTTTTGCAAAGTATTCTATTACTTTTAGATCTGTTACATTTTCTTTATCCCAATATTCAAATAACAAATCGTCGTAAAATCCGCTTTCATTAGGGGCTATTGCATCAAATGCAAAATTTATAATATATTCACGTAAATCTTTGTTTTTTTTTTAATTTTAACGGAGCATTCAAAATTTCTTTAGAAAAAGAATCCTGATATGGCGCTACAGCCTGGTAAAAGAACTTCCATTGATTTTGGTAATGCTCTTTTGAGTGCAATATATTATCAGAGTATAACTTCAGTTCCGGTTTTAGTTTAGGAGATCTATAAAACTTAATGGCTTTAAAATAATCAAAGAGGCTGTCATCGTCTTTAGGATCTTTAAGTGAGAGTATTAAAGGAAAATCTTGTTCCTTTCCAAATTCTGCCAATTTTATTAAAGCATTCCGATTTTTTGACTTTGCCAAATTTCGGATCAAATCGTAATTTTTTGGATCTGGTTGGATTTTTTCAATAATGGTCGATGCAAATACGGTCTTTCCTGGATTTTGCAAAACGATAGATTCCAGATCGTTTAGTTCATTCTTATTCAATTTTGGAATTAGAATCTCTAAAAAAAGATCACCTATATATCGATTTCCACCTATACAACCAAATAAGATCGAAACCGATTGATATTCATATAAGTAACGTTTAGCTAAGGAGAAGTAGTCCATTGCGATTCCTCGATCAATGATCCCCTCTAGGGCGTATGCTCGAACGACTGTATTTTCATGTTCCAATAGATTTATTAAATCGTCTCTCGTTGATTTATCCATCATTTTTTCATAATATATATATTGGTCTGGCTTCTCACCTCCAACCCCCACAGAAGAAGACATATAAACATTATTAGCTGCTATCTTTTGAACGTATTGTTCAACCTTTTTAGAGCTTAGCATGATGGACCCATTGCAAGTCCCGAGGAAAATACCGCCTATAAAAGCGAAAAGTAGCAGAGATCGTTTATATTTGTTCCGAAGACTCATATATATGATATCTTTTTTGAAAAGAACTCGGTCAAAATTCTGACCTTAAAACGATCCTACTTCCTTCAATTTTTTTCAATTCCAAAGTTTTCCATCCTCTCCTGTATAGATCGCATCCGGTCTTAAGATCCTTTCTTGTATTTGTTCAAAACAATGTGCAGTCCAACCTGCTGCTCTTCCCATTGCAAATACAGGAGTAAAGATCTCAGTCGGAAATCCTAATCCATGAAGAAGTAGCGCGGTGTAAAACTCTACATTGGTTTGTAGAACTCTATCCGGTTTATATTCTTTCAGCAATTCCAAAGCAGTTTTTTCCACAAACATTGCAAGATCATAAAACTCTCTTTTTTCATCGGTGTCGTATAGAATTTTCGCCGCCTTCGCAAGAACATCCGCACGAGGGTCTCTAACTTTATAGATTCTATGTCCAAAACCCATTAATCTTTCATTATGTTTTAATTTTTCTCTTAGTACCTTCTCCGCATTTTCCTTAGCCCCTATCTCGAAAACAGTATCTAATGCTGGTCCAGGTGCTCCTCCGTGTAGAGGTCCTTTTAATGCACCAAGTCCTCCCGTGACTGCAGAGATCATATCAGACTGTGTAGAGATAATTACTCTCGCCGCAAATGTAGAAGCATTCAATCCATGATCACATACTGTATTTAAATATGTATTTAATGCACGAACACTTCTCGGATCAGGATCAGTGCCATTCAACATATATAAAAAATTAGCTGCAATATCCAGGTCTTGCCTTGGAAGAATAGGAGCCTGTCCCTTTAACAAACGGTATGCCCAAGCAACTATCAAAGGAAATGTAGAAAGAACAGCCATTGCATCCTTTCTAGGATCTTCTTTTTGAGAACCTAAAGAAAGAGCAGCTGATCCGATTCGTAAGATATCGATCAATGGAAGATTTGCATAGACTGCTTCTTCAATGATAGTTCGTATTACTTTAGAAAATCTTCTAGAGGTTCTAAGTTCTTCTGAGAACAAACTTGTTTCGGTAGGTTTTGGCCTTCTATCATTCCAAAGCGTGAAGATGGTCTCTTCGAAGACAGCCTTGCCTGCGAATTCTTCCACAGCATAACCTGCGATGATCAGCCTTCCTCCCTTTCCGTCCACTTGGGAAAGTTTGGTTCTCGCCGCCGGGATTCCTTCTAACCCTGGGCTGTAAATTTTCTCTTTTTCCTGTTCAGAGATTAGCATGATGTTTCTCCTTTATTTCTAATAGAGTTTAGCGAGTTGACAGTCTTTAGTCAATATTGATTATATTGTCAATATATGGCTTTTTCTTCAAAAAAACCATTCTTAAATGCTGATGAAGCCGCCTCTGCTTTAGGGGTAGAAGTCCAAACCATATATGCATACGTTAGTCGCGGCTTGTTGCATTCTGAATCTGGTGGCAATAAAGACAGAAGTAAAAGGTATAGAAGAGAAGATATAGAACAATTATTATTGCGTAGAGAAGAACGAAGCCAACCAGGAAAAACTGCTAAAGCTGCTTTATCCTTAGGGCAACCTGTTTTAGAATCTTCCATTACTTTGCTTGGTGAAAATTCTCTTTTTTACAGAGGGAAAGATGTTCTAGAGCTTTCAGAGAACGGAAGTTTTGAAGATGTTGCTTGTTTACTTTGGGAAACAATAGAAACAAATCCATTCGAATCAGATTGGCCTACATTATCTGAAGAATGTAGTCAAATATTAAAACTATTAGAAGGTCGGCCCATCCTAGATATTTCCAGGATACTACTTCCTTTTTTAGAATATGAAGATGCAAAGGCATTTCGAAAAGATCCTAAAACTTTCAGAAAGACTTCTTCCTCTATCTTAAGATATCTTACTCTTTTCTCTTCAGGCAGAACTAAATCGGAAGGAAAAATTTCAGAAACACTATTAAATAGCTGGGTCCCATCCAGAAAAAAGGAAGATCCTGACTTTTTATCCAAACTCAAACTTTTAGAAGCGGCTTTGATACTCTCCGCGGACCATGAATTGAATGTTTCTTCTTTTACTGCAAGATGTGTTGCTTCCAGTGAGGCTTCTCTTTACCAAGTCGTACTTGCTGGACTCGCTGCATTATCCGGCCCAAAACATGGATTACTTACTGAAAAAGCAATCCTTCTTCTTTCCCAAGCGAGCGGAAACAAAAAGAAAGATAAACAACTCTTAGAAGAAAAATTAAGGAACGGAGAGAACATCCCGGGCTTTGGTCATCCGCTCTATAAAAAAGGAGATCCAAGAGGCAGAAAACTCATCGAGATGGTAGAAAGATTTTTTCCAGAAGATCCTGACATCCAACTATATTTACAATTCTTAAAACAGATAGAAGATCTTCTAGAAGATTATGCAACCATAGATGCAGGACTTGCACTTGTTTCTAAAGCTCTCAAATTGCCTAAAGGTGCAGGCATCGGAATTTTTGCGATCGGCAGAACTGCAGGTTGGTTAGCTCATGCAATGGAGCAATACGATTCTGGAAACTTGATCCGACCGAGAGCTAAGTACATTGGAAACCTTCCCCAAGAATAATCAAATTCTTGACTCTTTCTATCCTTTACATTAGTTATAGGAAAACAGAAATAAAGAACTGTGGAGTGCTCTATGTCGGATCTTAATTTTTCCAGAAAAGAATTTATACAAAAAGCTGTAGCTGTCGGAATTATCACAAGTTCTGCAACCGTATTAGAGTCTTGCTCTGGCGCACCTGCTGGCGTAAAAGAAAGAGGACTTCAACTTTCAAATTTTTCGGAAGTGAATGCTGAGTTGGAAAGAATACTTCTCTCTAAAACAATTATTCCGTACGGAGAATGGAGCCCAAGCCAGATACTTCTTCACTGTGCTCAAAGTATTTATTATTCTATTAAAGGTTATCCGGAAAATAAATCCGAAGTTTTCCAAAACACTTTAGGTAAGATTGCATTTTGGAATTTCTCTATAAAAGGGAAGATGTCTCACGATTTGAATGCACCTATCCCCGGAGCAGATGTTTTACAGCCTGGAGTTTCAATTTCGGATAGTGTTCTTGAATTAAAAAAAGCGATCACGAAATTCTCCAATTATACTGGAGAATTTGCTCCTCACTTTGCTTATGGAAAACTAACTAAACAAGAGTACGAACTCGCTCATGCAATGCATATTGCGAACCATTTAGATTACGTAACTATTAGTTAAAGCGCTTACTCTTCTATCTTTACGCTGGTCAGAATTTTTTCCACGGATTCTTCGTGTCTTCTTCCTTTGATCAGGCTTTCGTCTATAATAAAGACCAAACTAAAGGGCTGTTTGTGTTTTGCTAAGAAGAACATTCCGGTTTTTGCATATCTTGGCCTAAGAACGTCATAGAATGTCCAGAAGGTCCCATAATATCTGTCTTCGAAAACTTCTCTTTCTAATTCGTTCAATTCCTGGATATCTCCTCTTTGCACTTGGAGATCTAAAAACTTTTTGAATTCTGAAAGTAGCTCAGATTCATCATCAAACCGGAATGGAACAAAAAATATTCTGATAGCTGGATAACGATTCGGATCGGAATCACTCGTAGAAATAATTCCTGCTATTTGTCCAATTCCCGTTTTATCTTCTAAATTCAAATTTTGAGGATTATGAAAATAAAAATCTTCCGGCAAAAGAATGTCGAGCTTCAAGTCTTCGTTATGTAAGGTTCTATTCTCCGCATTGTAATTCCAACGAGATAGATCTTTTTGCTCAAAATCAGGTTTGAACATGGAGTAAGCTACGAATATCTCAGCTTTCTGCAAACTTTTAAAGCTGATAAGTCCAGAAGACAGAATAACTAATCCTAACAATCCAATTTTATAATATGTTTTGTTGTCTATGAGCCTTGCGCTTAAAACACCTGCAGCATAAACCAAAAGAAAAAGAATTCCTGATCTGTTCTCAAAAAATCCAGTGAGCCAACAGGCGAGAATTGAAAAGGCAAAGAACCCAACTTCTACCCAAGGAACTAGTTTAATGGTTGGTCTTTCGATTCCTACTTCTGCAAAAATCGCAGGTAAAACGACCTTAGTTTCTAGTTTGCGGAAAGCGAATACAATCCCCCAAAAAAGAATACCTGACACAATGTAGCCAATCAAAGCCAGACCGACCATCCAGAACAGTGGAAGATGAGCCTCATGATAGAATAAAAAATATAACGCAAAAACAGAATATACCAGGAAGAGTTTTTTAGTTAAGGAAAGTTCTTGCAGCTTTCGAGATAGGGCTGTTCTCTTTTCCCATCCTGGAATTTTAGGAAACGAATTAATGAACCAGATCACCCAGTTTTTCTCCAATCTAAAAGCGGACTTTGACAGGTTAAACCAATCCGTAGACGACCTGGTGAAAACCTATAAGGCCATCGTTCATTTTCTGGATTTGATTTCAAATCTCTTTCCTATCGATTTGGTCTTGGTTTTAATACTTTCACTGCCATTATTATACGTTATCAATACCTTATCTCCTTCGACCCCAAGAGTGAACTATACTATCTCTGTGGTTTTTATCTCAGGACTTCGATCCTTCTTAAGTCATACGATTTCCGAGTCTTGGGAAATTTTCGCGGTCACAAAGACTGCGCTCATCCTTCTTCTTCCGGCTTATATTTTCGTGGTTCTTAAGTTTGGATTTTCTCTTATTCATAAGTATAGAATAAAGAAGAAGGCTCTCTCCCCCGGACATTTAGAATCTTCTTTTATAAGTCTACAAAAAGCTTACCATGATCTTAGCGCCGAAATCTATTCTGAGCTTGGAAAGAATGAAAGTAAAAGTTTTATAGATGGGCAGAAGTTTTTACCTAGGATCCAAGATTTAGAAACGTCCATTTCAGGACTAAAGACATTGATCAAAAAATCGGAGGATACTCCTCATTCTTCTGAATAAAGAAATATTCCAGGTAGATTCCTGAATTTGCCGTCATAGTCCAAACCGTATCCGATCACGAATTCTTTTCCTATATTCCAACCCACGTATTTGATTGGATATCCCACTGCCTCTCCGCCTTCTTTAAATAATAAAGATGCTACTTCGAGGGACTTTGGCTTTTTAGAAAGAATATGAGAGATCAAAAATTTCAGTGTGCGGCCTGTATCCACAATATCTTCTACAATTAAGACATCTCTTCCTGCGATATTCGAATCCAGATCTTTAAGCAATTCCACATTTCCAGATGATTCAGTTCCAACGTATGATTTTGCTTGTATAAAATCTAATTCTATCGGAATTGGAATCGCTTTAGTAAGATCGGCGAAGAAGTAAACTCCTCCTCTTAAGACACATATAAAAATAGGATTTTTTTCTATATAGTCACTTGCAATCTGTAAGCCCAATTCTCTGACTCTTGAGACGACCTTTTCTTCACTGAATAAGGTCTGGAAGGGTATATTATTAAAATTTGAAGTATTGTTCATGATGGAATCCAAAACCTTTTAAGTCTACAACTCTGTCTTTCCAAATCTGCCCATTCTTTTTGATCTGTTACTAAACTTATAAAAGAAGAAGTTGGAAATTTTTCGAAAAGGGAATCGGTATTATTTCCTAATAGTAAATAATTTGCCAGATCTTCCATTCCCGGATTATGACCGATCAAAACTACATTATTAATTTTAGAAGATAGACTTCTTAAGGTCCTAAGTAAGTCAGAATATTCTGCCTCATATATTTCACTTATAATCTTAGTGTCCTTTGTAATATTCTGAAAACCTTGTAATATCTTCCAAGTTTCCGAAGTTCTGATCGATGGCGAAACAAGGGCGATATCCGTAACAAAGGAAACCTTCTCCACATATTTTCCTAAAAATCGCGCGTTTTTACGACCTCTCTTTGACAAAGGACGTTCCTTATCCTTTAAATGAGTATCACTCCAATCGGATTTAGAATGTCTTATGAGATGAATCTCTTTCAAAATTCTCTCCTCCGCGATAAAACTTTCGAATCTGGAATTTCATTGACAAGGATCTTTCCTGACGATAAAACTCATGAGCTATGTTAAGGATGTATATTATCGGAACAGTCCTATTAATATCCTTTGCCACAAACCTTTCTTCACAAATTGCAGGAACTCCTGATGAGGAAAAGGCTAAAAAAGAATTACAAAATCAATGGTCTAAAAAATTCCCAGGAGACAGAATACTTTCCGTTCAAGCTGCAGGAAAACCTAAGCTGATCGAGAAAGAAGCTCCAGAAGAAAATGCACCAGTTGATCTAAGATATAAATTTTCCTTCTTCGTAACTACTCGAAAGAAAGAAGGCCAGACAACCAAAACTCCAGTGGGAGTGATTTACCAATTCATAAGAGAAAAAGGTTGGGTCTTCTCTGATATTGGAATGGCAAGATCTGTTGTAGTGACCGAACCAGGAAAAGAACCACCGTCAAAAGACGAAGTCTACCAAATCATAGAAGAAGCGATCCTAGAAGAGAAAGGAAGATCTAAATCGGTCGACTCAATTCGTTTAACAGAGCCAGAATTCGGACAAAATCTTACTCCTAATAAAGAACAATTTTGGTTTAGGTACGAGGGAGATTTCGAAGTTTCAGAAAACGGTTCTAAAACCGTTTGTTCAGATATAGTAATTCGTTTGGTGAAGGAGCAAAACTCCGCCGCTTGGAAAGCAGAATGGGACGAAAAAGGAAAATGTAAAGTATCGGAAGAATAAGATTAGATCTTATTCTTTCCAACTAATTCACCAATCGATTTCACGCCGGTTTTCTTCAGAACTCCATCTAAATATTCTAATATTCTCACAGGTAAGAAAGGACCGTTATATACATAGCCTGTATATAATTGAACCAGGTCCGCGCCTGCTAGAATTTTTTCTAATGCGGCTTCTCCCGAGTTAATCCCGCCAACTCCTATGATAGGTAGACTTCCTTTTAAGATAGAGTAAGCATATTTTACAAACTCTGTGGATCTCTGGCGAAGAGGTTTTCCGGAAACCCCACCTTCTTTTTCAACATTTGGATATCTGGATAAAACCGATTTGTCGATAGTAGTATTCGTAAGAATTACACCTGATAATTTAGAATCTGGTAGGAGTTCCAACAAACCTTTCAGTTCTTCTTTTTCCATATCAGGAGCAAATTTTACAAAAGTAGGGACTGGAAATTTTCCACCTAGTCCACTTCTGATTCCATCCATTAACTTTATAAAATTTTCTTTCTTTTGGAAATTTCTAAGACCAGGGGTATTAGGTGAGGAGATATTAATCACTGCATAATCTGAATAAGGTATGAGTTTTTTCAGGGAGTATACATAGTCTTCAACTGCATTCTCCTCAGAGACAATTTTTGTTTTCCCTACATTAATCCCTCTGACACAGTTTTTCTTCTGCTTTTGGAGAGTTTTCTCCGCTTCATCCGCGCCAGGATTATTAAATCCCATACGATTGATCAAAGCTTCATCTTCCGCATATCTGAAAATTCTTGGCTTTGGATTCCCTGGTTGCGCCTGACCAGTGATCGTTCCGATCTCAATAGAACCGAAACCTAATCTAGAAAGGAACGGATACAATTCTCCTGTCTTATCAAAACCGGCACCTAAACCGACAGGGTTTGCAAATTCTATTCCAGCGATTTTTGTTCTGAGTCGGTCGCTGGAATAAGTCATGAGTGATTCCAAAACAGGAAACACAAATGGAAGTTTTTTAGAAAGCCCAAGCAAGTTTTGGGCTAAATAATGGGCAGATTCAGGATGAATGCTTAAGAAGAAAGGTTTTGCAGTTTTTTCATAAACCCATTGTTTCCATTCTGAATTCATCCGGTCCTCTTTAGATTGATATGTTAAGACCAGCGAAATATACGAAGCCCAACACCCAAGAAGAAAAATCCGATCCCTACCATAAACACGCATGGGTAGACAATTTCTGCTAGCCCGGCTCCTTCGATAAATACTGATCTCAAAGAATCAGCAACCAGGGTCAGAGGTAGATGTTTTATGAATGGAAGCACTATATCCGGAAAGTTTTTATAACTGAAGAAAATCCCAGATAAAACCATCATCGGAAATGTGAATGCATTCACGAGCCCATTCCCAACCTGAGAGCTTTGGGCTCTAGAACCCACAAAAATTCCAATACATGCAAATACGAAATTTCCAGTAAGAAAGATCAAAAGGGCCGCGGGAATAGAACCGAAAAACGCATTTTCAAAAACAGTAAATGTAAACGTTAAGAAGATGATGGATTCTACTGTAGTCACAACTAGTCGAGTGAAGAAGAAAGACATTACGAATGCCAACTTATTCATTGGAGTCGCAGACATTCTTCTTAAAAGTTTTTTTAGCCGCATCTCGATCAGATTCCAGCCTACTCCCCAAAGACAAGAGTTCATCACGCCCATAGCGAGCATTCCAGGAACCAGATAATCAATATATCTTGTGCCTTTTGAATCTAATCTTCTGATACTAGAGCTGGTCTGCTCTTTTCCTTGCATTGTTAAAAGAGCATTAGAGAGAAGAAGGTAATCTCTTTGTGCGTTTGCATTGCTCGGATCAAAAGAAAATTCTAAATTTCCTTTTTCATCCTCTTTTACCAGAAGATTGATCTCTCCTCTTTTAAGTGACTTGATTGCGTCTTCTTCTCCGAGCACTTGAGGAACAATCACTCCTAAGCCGTCGGAATTACCACCGACAGAATCAGAAAATGCCTTTTCTATCTTTGCGGAAACTCCACTCGCATTATGTGAAGAAGAGATAATTGCTACCCTTGTCTGAGGCACTCCTTTAGTAGTGAACGCAAGTCCGAGTACTCCCGCAATTGCAATTGGAAATATGAAAGCCCAGAATAGTATTCCAGGTTCTCTATAAAATTCCTTTAATTGAATCGTGACTAAATGATAGATTTGTTTCATTCTTCCAACCCTCTTCCGGTCATGGAAAGGAATAAGTCGTCCAAGGTTTTTTTATGACATTCCAGTTCTTTTAAAACGATACCTGCTTTAGAAAACGAATCCAACATGGAAGGAAGATAATCCGTAATTCTTTCCACATTGATACGGCCTTCTTTGGTGTCGGAATTCCAACTAAATTTGAATTTTCCTTTTTCAGGAAGATATCCACTAGGATCGGTTCCATTCTCTAAAGAGAAACGAACAATCTCTCCTCCACCTAATTTTCCTAAAAGATCAGATAAGGTTCCTTGGTCTAAGATCCGGCCCTTGTCCATTACTATGATCCTTTCGCAGAGAACTTCTGCTTCTTCCATATAATGAGTGGTGAGGATCATTGTAGTTCCGTATGCTTTCAGATCTTCTAAAATTTTCCAGATATCTCTTCTGGCTCCTGGATCTAAACCTGTAGTAGGTTCATCTAAAAATAATATTTCGGGTTTGTTCATTATAGAAACACCCAATGCCAATCTTTGTCTTTGGCCCCCCGACAAGCTGTTCACGAAGGATTTGTTTTTTTCAGTAAGTCTGGTGAGTTCTAAAATTTCATGAAGCCTGGATTCTGGAGCCTTATAAAAACTTCCGAATAATTTGAGAGTTTCCCAAACTGTGGCTCTATCCATAAATCTGGTTTCTTGAAGAGCGAGACCTATATTACTTCTTAAAAATGTTTCGCTCTCTTTCCAGCTTGTGCCTAAAATTTGGATTTTTCCCGAATCAGGAAATTGTATACCTTCCAACATTTCGATCAGAGTAGTTTTACCTGCTCCGTTCGGCCCAAGCAAACCTACGAACTCTCCCTTTTTAATTTCTAGAGAGAGATCGCTAACGGCGGTTACATCTTTGAATTTTTTAGTTACATTAGATACCGAGATGATCGGGTTTTGAATTTTATCCACAGTACAACCTGAAGATCATGATTTAAAATCGGTCTAATTCTTACGAAGCTTTTCTGCTTTTTTCACCCAATCTTTCTTGAGATACTCTAAGATCTGATCCTTCTTTTTTAGTGCGTCCGATTTTCCCATCTCATAAGCTTCTCTTACACCTTTTGCATTTGTATAATCGAAAGAAGTGATCGGCAATTGTTTAGAAGGAGTTACCAAGAAACAACGATCCAATAGACGTGGGTCTTTTCCAACTATTGTAGTTGGTTCGTAATGTATTCCTATAATTTTTGCGTTGGGAGGAAATGCTTCTAAAAGTAAATTATTAGTAAGTCCTCCATCCAAATAATATTCCTTTCCATGGTTCTGAAAAGAAACAATGGGAGGAATAGAAGAAGAATTCATAATGATCTGTTCGATCACACTTGGATCCCTAAAGTCTGCCTCCGTAAAAAGAACTTCTTTCATATTCCAATTTCTTAAAACACGAAATGTTCTTTCTGTATAAAGCCCTTTGTTGCGATCTCTTTCGTCCTCTAAGAATGCTTTTCCTGTTTCCGCAATCAATCTTGCGAGTCTGAATGTGTTCTTATTAGAATCATCTTTCGGAAAAGCTTTGATCGTATGAATAAAAACTTTTGCACCGGATCGAATGATTTTATCGAAGTCCATTCCAAATCGGATCGTTCTACGATACATATCCTCGTGAGGAAATGCTTTCTCTCCATTGAATAAACGAGTAAAATAAAAATTGCGTGGGTTTTTGCGGACTATTCTTTCAAAGAAGGAGACTGATTCTTCTTCTGTTTCACAAAGTAAAGAAAGCACCATCGCAGCACCTGCAGAAACTCCCGACACTTGTCTAAGTTTTAATCCCCAGGTTTTTAATTCATGTCCAAAGCCCAAACCGTAGAATGCCTTACAACCACCGCCTGCGATCGCAAAACAGATCTCGTCTTCTAACCAAATGCCCTGTAAGACCTCGCCAAATTTGGATCCAGGATCTGACTTTTTAGAAGGTAGTTCGTATTCGTCTATGATCGGCATTTAGTTTCTCCGGAGCCGGGCCCCTTATGACCATTTTCCAATTTCAAATCGGAATTCTAAAAGTAAAAAATCAAAGATCTAAAAGAACCAAGACCTCGAAATGTTTGGTTCTGGGAAAAAAATCTGTAAGAACGATTTCCTTGGGCTTATAACCTGAATTTTTTAAGATCCCAAGATCTCTTGCCAAGGTGCTCGGATTACAGCTAGAATAAATAACGCGAGAAGGTCGTAAAACATCCAAAAAATCTAATAAGGAAGAAGAAGCCCCAGCCCTTGGTGGATTCAGAATACACAGATCTGCACCAAAGGATCCCAAATTCTTAGGCAGAGAAGAATTCAGATCCAACGTATGGAACTCTAAATGCGAATATCCTAGATTCTTTGCATTTTTCTCCGCTGCCTTTACGGATGAACTCGACAACTCGTAGCCGGAGAGGTGACTCACCAAGTGACCGATCGCCAAGCTGATCAGTCCAGCTCCTGAATAAAATTCTAATACTGGTCCGGAATCTCTCGGGATCCAGGAACGTATCTTAAGCATCCATTCTTCCAAAAGAAAACGATTCACTTGGGTAAACCCTTCCGCCGGGATAGACCATTCGATTTTTTCAGGAAGATAAGGGCCGATCTTCACTTCTTTTTTATCATATTCTAAAATTTCTCCGGAAGAATATCGAAGTCTCCAATCTCCTTTCCTAGAAAACGTTTTCTTATTTCCTAAATTCTTTCTAACATACTCGTTCATCTCTGAAGGAAGATGTTTACAACCTTCTTTTGGAAACGAGACCAAGGAGTTGGAATTCTCCTTATAAAACCCGGCGTTTGTTTTTCCTTTTTTGAATTCAATTTTGATCTGAGCAGTATTGCGATAACCGTCGGGCGGCCCGCTTAAAATTCCAATTTCAGGAATTTGAGAAAGATCCAATTTAGAAACATATAAAAAAGAATCCTGTAAAAGTGATTTTTTAATCTGAAGCTCTTCCTCATACGGAATATGGCGGTAAGAACAACCTCCACATTCAGGAAACGCAGAACAATCTGACTCGATCCGAAGCGGAGAAATTTTTTCAACAGATACAACAGTGCCCCAAATCAGTTTAGAATTTTCTTTATCTGTTCTGATCCGAACTTTTTCTCCTGGAACAGCAGCTTTTACAAAAACGGTTTTATTCTCCGCATGAGAAATACAAGTTCCGAGATTAGCCCATTTCTCTACGACCAATCCTGAAATTTCTCTACGGTTCTTTTCCGTACTCATAGGTAAATCACCTTGACAGGGTCCCCCATCTTGTCAGTAAAGTAATCCTTAACCGGAGAAGTGGCCGAGTGGTTTAAGGCAGCGGTCTTGAAAACCGTCGTGGGTAACTCCCACCGTGGGTTCGAATCCTACCTTCTCCGATGGAACACTGCTGGAGATGTGCCTGAGTGGCTGAAAGGAGCAGTTTGCTAAACTGTCGTATGGGGTAACCTGTACCCAGGGTTCGAATCCCTGCGTCTCCGAAAGTTCCAAACTCTCACGCTGACCCCGAGAAATAAGAAGATGTCTGACCAGAGATTCAACACCCGGGAATTCCTGGAAGAGACCAAGCGATTATTAGAAGGGGAAGAATACCCCAATTTATTTGCTGCCATCTCTTATATTCCTTTTTTAGGATGGGTCATTCCTTGGTTTTTTAGAAAAAAACAGGAAATTTGCAAGTTTCATGCGCTTCAAGCAATCAAGTTAAATCTAGGATTCTTATTTTTATACTTGGTGGTTTGGTTCTTAAGAGAGTTTCCTATTCTAAGCACCATTTTAAAATGGATACATGCGAATCCGATCGTAACCGACTTTATCAGCTATGTCGCATGGTTAGCTTTGCTCGGTTACGGAATTTTAGGAGCCTTGCAAGCTTACCAAGGCAAACTGTTCGTATTACCATTATTCCCGGAAATAGAGAATGAAGTTCGAAAAATACTCAGCAAAATTAGAGGAACTAAAGGCTAAGGCCTTAAATTTTCTCTCCCCTTACTGGAACCAAACAAAGAGTTTTATAAACACCGAAAGATTTCGAATCTATTTGGTGACTCTTCCTTTATTCGGAAATTGGCTGATAGGATTTTCTTTCTACTCCAACGAAGCAGAAGTATTCAGACATTCTAAACTATCCTTTATTGGCGTATTATATTTTATCGCATTCTTAGTATTGTCTTGGTTCTTGTCTTTTGTTCCTGTAGCAGGACCTTGGTTAGCTAATCTTGCTCACTTGGCTGGAGTTATTATCTATCTTGGCCTATCCGGTTTACTGCTATACAATTACACTAAGGGCAAAAAACTGGTCCCAAAACTTCCCCAAGAGCATTTAGAGCTTTTGGAAAAGAAACTTTTTTAATCACCCGCGCCCATAGCTCAGCTGAATAGAGCGTCTGACTACGGATCAGAAGGTCGGAGGTTTGAATCCTTCTGGGCGCACCAACTTCTTCTTTTCCCCATAAACTCTGACATTATGTCCCTTATAATTTAGAAAATATTCTTCAAATTCTATCAGAAAACTTGACTTTAATAATGAGTCTCAAAAACGATAGTTATAGAGAAAGAGATCGGGAACCAGTATGGAAAAGTGCCACTGCGCTCAAATCACATTTGAAAAAATCGTAGAGACTGCTAAACAACAAGGGCAAGACTATCGTGAAGTGGTAAAAGCTTGCGGAGCTGCGGATACTTGTACAGCCTGCACTGATTACCTAATCGCGTATTGCGAGCAGCATCTACAACTTGTCTCGGCCGGATAAATTACTCATCGATCAGGAGTTATTCGATAAACTCCTTCCACTTGCTTCCTCTTCTGCTAGAGGAAGAACCAACCATAATTTCCACGAACTACTAGAACCTTATCAGAGATTTCTAAACGTGCTTACTAAGGACACTTACGTCCAAGCTCACCGTCACAAAAATCCTCCTAAGCCTGAGACCTTTTTAGTACTAAAAGGAAAATTAGGCTTCATATTATTCGAAGAAGATGGTGCGATCAGAGATAAGCAAATCCTGAGTTCGGACGGACCTGTCTATGGGATAGATATTCTTCCGGGCGTGTACCATACATTGGTCTGCCTTACGGAAACCTGTATCTGCTTCGAAGGAAAGTCAGGACCATACGATCCTAGCACCGACAAAGAGTTCGCTTCCTGGGCTCCACCAGAGAACGGTGAAGGAAAAACTCAATATCTGGATTTTCTCAGATCTCTTTTCTAAAATCAGAAACGATTTAGCCGCGTGCTCCTGGAGCATCTCGACGGACTATTATCACGGTTTCTGATCGAAGATATCCTCGTACAATTCCCGGATCTTTTTCAAATTTCTTCCTGGCGGGGAAGGAAATGGAATGATCCTGCCTAGATTTTTCGCCGTACCGGTTTCTTTTATATCTTCCGATTCTTTATGATTATGTCTGTTTAAAGGGGGGAGATTCTCTCTCTCCATAACTTATACCTTCGGAAAATCGAAGTCCTAAATTCAGTGACAATCGCTAGATTTTTTAAAAACGAAATCAGAAAATCCGGTTTGAAATTTACGAAAACTGTTGCCATAGTATTTTCCCAGGCAAACATGCGAATGGTTTGAAAGGATTTCGCTTTTAAGCGATTCCGATCATATCTTATTCGAACTTCCCCTTAACGGAAAGGAAAAGTATGCCTGAATTCGATCAAATTGATCTGTTCAACTATGCCGCTTATGGCAATGAAGACGATCCTCAATGGGACGATATACGTAATTATATTCGCTCTAATGCCAACGCTTCGAAGGAATATGAAGAGATCAAAAAAAATCTCTCCAATGTTCAGCCGAGACGAAAACAAAAAGATTTCGGAAGACCCAGACAGGAGATAAAATCCTCTGATGGAGATCCGAATTCTAACAAGCCTGCTGGGCAGGATAAAAAATGGTGGAGCGTTTTCTTAGGAGAATAGTCGCTTAGGAAGGTTGACCGTGGAGAAAGAAGCAAAGACATATCTTCGGATCAAAAATTTCGTGGCTCCCTTTATAGGTTTAGCCGTAGATATCACTGCGTACGGAACCGAAAATATAGTAACTAATGGTAAAGTAATTCTTACCTGCAATCATAGATCCGATATGGATCCATTTATTCTTTCTTATACTTTTCCGAGATTCATTTCTTGGATCGCTGCAGAATACACATTTAGAATTCCTATCTTCAGAGACCTTGCAAAGATCGCTGGCGGGATACCGATGTCGATCGACGGAAACATTTCCCTCGGTTCCATCAAAATGATCCAACAGGTTTTTAAAAAGGGAGAGACACTAGGAATTTTTCCCGAAGGCCATGATTATATGGTCAAAAACGATTTTAAATCCGGAATGGTGGACTTTCATTCAGGATTCGCAGCATTCTCCATTCGTAATAAAGTGGATATACTTCCTTCTGTAATCATTCCTGTCGAAGAATCATATTCTGATATCCCAATACCGCCTATCGTTCGAAGCTTCATGGGAATGCCTAAAGAAGTCTGTGAGATCAAAAAGCGTGCGATCTATAAAAAGGTAAAAGTGATCTATGGGGAAAAAGTAGATCATAGAGATTTTCTTTCAGGCACTTTAGAGGAGAATATGAAACAACTCTCCGATGTGGTCAGAACTAGAATGATCGCCTTACAAGAAGGACAGTACGCGGAAGCTTAAACTTCCACGACTCCACTGAATACTTCTGTAGCAGGACCTGTCATTAGCACATGGCCTGATTCCAGTAACTGCACTCTTAAGGTTCCACCTCTTAGATCGATGCGAACATCTTTTCCTGTTTTACCATTTAGGTGCGAAGCTGTCATCACAGCACATGCACCTGTTCCGCAGGCCAATGTTTCTCCAGCTCCTCTTTCCCACGTTCTTTGATAAAGATGATCTTTTCCTCTTAAGGATACAAATTCCACATTCACTCTGCGAGGAAATAGTTCAGTATGATTTTCAATCAGCGGGCCAATTTCTCGGACCGGGAATTTATCGGGATCTTCTACATAAATAATACAATGTGGATTTCCCATACTTACTGAGCTGAATTTTAAATTATAAGAAGAATATCCCGGCAATCCACTTAAGAAAGAAAGCGGCTGCTCTAAAATTGGATTTTCATTTTCCCATTTAACAGGGATTAAAGAAGGAACTAAGATCGGTTTTCCCATATCTACGGAAACTTGTTCCACTTTGCCGCTTCCATTTACTTTTAGGTCGAGTTCTAAAATTCCGGCTCCAGTTTCTATCTTAGGTTGTTTTTTGTTCGTAAGGCCATGATCGAATACATATTTTCCAACACAACGAATTCCATTCCCGCACATCTCGGAAGATGAACCATCAGCGTTGTACATATCCATTTGGAAATCGCCTTTATTAGATGCGCGGATGAAAATCACGCCATCACCTCCGATCCCGAAATTACGGTCGGAAAGTTTTTGGATCTGCTCCGGACTCAGACGTAAATCATCTTTGGTTGCATCCACATAAACGTAATCGTTTCCGATCCCTTCCATCTTGGTAAAATGTACTTTAGCCAAACGAATCTCCTAATCAAACCTGAGAGGTTGTTTCCATGCTTCCAATGGGAGCTTCTCCGGAAAATCCAAAAAGCCTCGAATACGCTTTGTTTTTTACTGGAATTTAAAGACTAGCCCCGAAGGATAAAAATATCAACTAAACGGAACTTCCTTTGAACCAGACCTGTTATCTTTGCGGAAGCCAGAAAAACAAAACCTTATTCGTCGAAAACGGAATCCCAATCGTGCGTTGTTTGAATTGCAGCCACGCATTCTCCACTTACGAACAAGATGAACATTATGAAGGATACTGGGACGACGAAACCGGTTATGATTTAGACTGGTGGGATGTGGCTCATAGAGACATCTACAAGGACTTTATAGGCAAATTTCTTTCTGCTCCTAAGGGAAGAATTTTGGATGTAGGTTGCGGACTTGGCTTCTTTGTAAAAACGATCGGAACCTCAAGACCTGGATGGGAAGCAGTAGGTTATGAGATCTCTGAAAAAGCGGTCAAATTCGCGAGAGAAAAGAACGGTCTCAAACAAGTATTTCCGGGAATCGTTCAAGACAGCGGACTTCCAAAAGAAAGTTTTGATATCATTACCCTTTGGGACGTGATTGAACATATTCCTAAACCTCATAGCCTTATCCAATATCTGTTCGGGCTTTTGAAACCGGGTGGATTCTTATTTGTGCAGACTCCTAATTTCCCGGTCCAGCTATTCAAAGCAAATTTGAAAGTTGCATTAAAAGGAATGCAAGAAGGCGGACATTACCTAGAAGCAAAAGATCATATTAACGATTATACAGAAAAGACACTTGGACTCTTAGCAGAACAATGTGGATTCTCTTCTGTAGAATTTTCTATCTTAAAACCTATTGCTTCCGTATCAGGGGTTTCCGGCCCCAAAGCAAAATTAGGGGTTTTCTTAAAGAAGACATTCTATTACGGAACTTTAATGCTTTGGTTTCTAACATTCAAACAAGTGAATCTAAATCTGACCTTGTTTGCACTTCTTAGAAAGAAATAACGCTCTTGCAGAGAGATTAATTCAACATTTGCATTAATCTCTCTGCTGCACCTGGCGAATGCATCCATTCTGTCATTTCTAAGGATTCCTTTGCTTCATTCGCAGCCCTTATCTGCATTTTCTCTTCGTACACCGCAATTGCAGTTTTTATATCTTTGAAATTTGAATTTGTCAGGCATTCGCTTAATTCCAAAGAATCCAACATTGCCAAGTTTACACCTTCACCCGATGGAGGCATAGGATGTGCTGCATCCCCCAAGATAGTAAGATTTGGTAAAGTATCCCAACTCTGATCTAAAGGCATACAATACTGAGGGCGAAGTAGAAGAGGTAAACTTACATTCTCAACTAACTCCAACCAAATAGGATCCCATTCAGAGAATTCTTCTTTAAACCAAGCGAAAACTTGTGTCTTATCCGAAAAATCGATCCCACTATTTTGAATCCAGTTTTCATCCTTCTTACAACTAACATAAAAGTCTAAACTGCCATCTCCTTTGGAAGAAACATGCAAAAATTTCTCACCATCATACGCGTAAATTTTTCCACCTTTCAGTAATTTATGAATATTGGGTGTAGCCGTTTCTGAATCCGGCACATTCCCCTGTATAATCGTTACACCCGAATAAAATGGCTTGGTAGAAGTAATAAAAGGCCTGATTTTAGAATTAGCACCATCTGCTCCGATTACGATATCCGCGTTAGCAGTTGTGCCATTTTTAAATTCCAACTTCCAAGTATTTCCGACCTGTAACATGGATTTAAACTGGCTATCCCAAACAACAGTATTTGGCTCTAGAGAATTTAATAACATTTCTCTTAAAGGGCCTCTGTCAATTTCAGGTCTAAACATTGCATCATCGAAATCTTCATTCGATTCTTTATCATGCTCGTCGTAGATTATTTTTGCATGAGTATCTACAACTCGCCCTTTGTCTGCGCCCGGTCTATAATTGGCTTTAAAAGAATCCATCAGGTCTGCCGCTTTCATGACCTTCAAACCTGATTCAAAATGTAGGTCAAGAGTTGCGCCTTGCACTCGAACACTTCTATTAATGTCTCTTTCATAGACTTTTACATCTACACCTTTGAGCTGCAAAAGCCTCGCGAGAGTTAAACCACCTGGACCTCCGCCAATAATGGCTACCCGTTTGTTTTTTAAATTTCCCTTCATACGTAGAATCGTAACAAACAAAAATATTTAAGTCAATTAAATATTTTATCTATTTAAATATTTATATAATTTAAGAATTAATCCTATTTACCTATTCTCTAAGTTTAAGAATAATGCCTTATGGGCCTAAGAGAGCTTAAAAAAGATAGAATGCGCAAATCTATCTCTAATCTTGCGACTAGACTTTTCATAGAGAAGGGTTATCATAACGTCACGATGGCAGAGATTGCTGAGAAGGCCCAAGTATCCGTGCCAACCTTATTCAACTACTTTCCATCTAAGGAAGCTTTAGTATTCGACGAGGACAAGGAGCAAGAGAGCGAGTTAATTGATGCTGTAGTTTCCAGAAAGCCAGGAACATCCATCCTGGATGCTCTCAGAGATTTTACGATCCAGCACGCGACTCTCGAACCAGAAGAATTAAAAAATTTCAAAACGTTTAATCACCTGATCGATTCTACCCCGGAATTAAGCAATTATGCAAAATCAATGTGGATGAGACATGAACAGGCTTTAGCTTCTACAATCCAAAAAGAAGCTAAGAAGAAAATCAGTAAAATCGAAGCAGAGGCAATTGCACATTTCTGTTTAGATTCTTTACATCGATCCTTGAAATTCGCAAACCCAAAGACGAGTATAGACTCTCTATTTTCTTTATTGAAGAATGGCTGGAACGGATAAGTAGATCTTAAACTAAGATTTTACAGTACGATTCCTTTTTCCAAACTTAAGATATAGTTTAAAGCGGAGGATAGATCGGGAGATTCCCAATATTCTTTTCCTTCTAATTTTTTCTTTTCCAAGACTGATTTGGTTTTAGCGGAAGAGATAGGGCTTTTCAAATAAAAAGATTCTAATCCGAAAGCAAGTCCGCCACCAACATCGTCTTTTAAAGAATCTCCGATAATATAAGATTTGTTAGCATCGGCACCTGTTAGAGCCTTATTAAAGATCAAAGCTGAAGGCTTTTCTGCTCCACTTTCTTCGGAGGTTACTAATTTGTATTGGATGTCTTTAGGAAATAGGACGGATAATTTCAGTAATTGAGTTCTGAGCGATTCGTTTGTGATGATGACTAAAGCCTGGACTTCTTGCAAAGCTCTTAATAGAGATAGAATCTTTTTAAACTCAGCGGCATTTTTCTTTTTCCAATCTTTGATCCCTTGTAAGAAAAATCCAAAGTATGCAGAATCCAGTTTTAGAACGAAAGAAGGATCTAATTTTCCAAAAAGAAGTTCTGATATCTTCTTGAAATAAAGAATTCGTAGTCGATTGACTGGATTGTTCGGAAGTTCGTTTTTCACTTCTGCACGGACCGTATCATATGCCTTTTTAAATTCTTTGGAAGAAGAGAAGCCTAAAACCTTTGCCTTTTTTTCCATTTCACGGATCGTAAACTCATAAATCCCTATAGAATCGAAGACTGTATTATCTAAATCCAAAAGAACTGCCATAACTCTAAAATTCCCGGACCGATCGGAAAGCCAAGGAGAGTTTTGGAAAATGTTTAGGAAATTTCTTTTTCCTTGCTTCTTCTTCCCTCAAAACTAATCTGCAATCCGTTCGTTTATGTCCGAAGATCGTTTTTCCAGAAAAGTATTCCTTTCCACATTAGCATTTTGTGCAGCCGTTTTAGGAATTGGGTCTTATTTCAGATTTAAAAAAAGAAAGATCCAAGGAAGTATCCTTGGCCCGGACAGAGAAACCGGTCATAGACTCCGACAGGTCAGGACCAATTTTTCTCCTACAAGCACGATCCAAACAAAAGTGCTTATCGCAGGAGGAGGGATCTCAGGACTTTCTTCCGGATATTATCTATCCCAATTCGGGATCTCGAATTATTTGATCTTGGACCTGGAGAAGGATATAGGTGGTAATTCCAGATATTCCGAAAGCAATTCTTTAAAATATCCTTGGGGTGCACATTATCTTCCACAACCGGGACCTGAATCAGTTTTAGTTCGTAAATTTTTAGAAGAGAACGGACTCGTCCAAGGCAAAGACTCAAATGGAAATCCAATCTATCCGGAAAAATATCTTTGTTTCGATCCGGAAGAAAGACTTTTTTACCAAGGAAGATGGCAAGCGGGTTTAGTTCCTAGAAGAAGTGGAGAACCTGACTCACAAGAATTATTATTTCGTAAAATTATAAACTCTTGGCAAAACAAAAGGGGAAGAGACGGACAAAAAGCATTCTGTATTCCGATAGATCGTTCTTCCAGAGATCCTGAATTTTTAAAATTGGATCGGATCACTTTTGCCGATTACCTAAAATCACTCGGAATCCAATCACCTGAGATCTTATGGTATGCAGACTATTGCACTCGAGATGATTACGGTGGGAATTCCGACAATATCTCCGCCTGGGCAGGACTTCATTATTTCTGTTCTCGTTTGAGAGAAGAGGAAGATTCTCCGCCAGTTCTAACCTGGCCGGAAGGAAACGGATTCCTGTTGGAGCTCCTACAAAAGCCATCTAAGGATAAGATCAGAACTTCTACACTCGTAGAAAGAATTCGCAAGAATTCAGGACGCTGGGAAATCAATGCATACGATGTAAAAGAAAAGAAAGATCTTCTGATCCAAGCAGAGCAAGTGATCTACTCTCTACCTTCTTTCACCCGAAAATATATTTTGGGAGAGGAGGAAACATTTCTACAAAGATTAGAATATTCTCCTTGGTTGGTTGCAAATCTGTTTGTAGATGAACTGCCTCAAGGAAAAGGTCATCCACCAGCTTGGGAGAATGTAATTTATAAAAGTAAATCTCTTGGATATGTTGTATCGACCCACCAAGATTTAAGAGCGCTTAGGCCTCAATCTGTTCTTACATATTATCTTGCTTTCGGAGAGAAAGATACCATCGCTTCTAGAAGATCTATTCTTCCTAAAACCTGGGAGAATTGGAAAGAAGAGATACTTACCGATCTCAAAAGACCTCATCCCAATATCGAAAGTTTAGTTTCTCGGATTGATATCATGACCCATGCACATGCAATGATACGTCCTGTTCCCGGATTTCTTTGGGGAGGAGAAAGGGAGAAATTAGCACAATCAGAATCAGGAATTCATTTTGCACATTGCGATCTAAGTGGAATTTCCATTTTTGAAGAAGCTTTATATAGAGGATTCGAAGCTTCTAAAAATGTACAAACCTTTTCAAAGAGAAGTTGATGGAGGAGAATAAAACGATCAGTCCATGGATCATTTCTAAAAGATTCGATCTTACTTGGTTTATTGCTCCCGGATTGATTTCAGTAATCATAGTATTGCTCGCGAATTACTTAGGATTTCCAGAACCTTCACCTCTTGGTTCCTCTAGGACAAACGGCAATGCATTACCTCCTTGGCTTTGGTTACTTCTTATTCCTGGTGTAGATGTATCACATGTATATTCTACTTTGTTTAGAGCCTATTTTGATAAGGAAGTTTGGAATCGGAAGAAAGTGCTTCTAAGCTTAGTTCCATTCCTTTGTTTTATAGCAGCCTTGGTTCTTTACTCTTTCGGAAAATTATTCTTCTGGGGGGCTATGGCTTATCTTGCAGTATTTCATTTTATAAGACAGCAATATGGTTTTTTGAGTTTATATGCGAGAACTGAACCCAAGACGGATAGCAAGATCCCATTCCTATTAGATAAGATCTGCCTTTATATGGTAACTGGTTTGCCAGTATTATATTGGCATCTAGTACCAGGTGGCAGGCATTTCGAATGGTTTATAGAAGGTGACTTTTATCAATACCCAAACCATTTCCTTTCAGACTTCATTCATATACTATTTTGGAGTTGGGTGATAGTATACTCTTTGAGCCAACTCTATCTTCTTCTTAAAGGAAGAAGGATCAGTATAGGAAAACTTCTACTCTTATTCAACACCGCTTCAGTTTGGTATGTAGGCATTGTATTATTAAACGATGATTTTGCATTTACCCTTACTAACGTGATCAACCATGGAATTCCGTATATGGCCTTGGTATTCGCATATTCTAATTTTAGAAAGAAGCAGCTTTCTTTCTTATTCTATAATAGCTTTCGTAATGGGGCGTTTGCCATCCTAAGCTTTTCATTAGTCTTATTGGCATTTGCTTTTTCGGAAGAATGGCTTTGGGATAGTTTTGTATGGAAGGAACATCCGTATCTATTCGGAAACTCTTCCGTAATAAAAGCTGAACTAGGACTTGGCCTTGAGGGAATCTTAGTGCCGATCTTCTTTCTTCCCCAATTCACTCATTATATCTTAGATGGGTTCCTTTGGAAGGGCGGAAAGAACAACTCTGAGCTGGAAGGCTTTATAGGCCTCCGAAATTTAGGCCCGTAAAGCCCTTCCGAATTGAAAAACGAGTATCTTACGGTTTTCCGATAGACAAGCCCGGTTTTCATCTCATAATGACGAAAAAGGAAAACAGGATCTACCTCAATGATCATCGTAGAAGGAATCGATTATATTGTAATACCTACCGGGGATATAGAAGCCTCTGTAAAATTCTATTCCGAGCTATTTGATTTCGAGACGATCGAGGAAAAAGGAAACGAATTCGCAATCATCGGTTTGGATTCTGTGAACATTAAACTCCTCAATACCAACGGAGTTAAAAGTTCTTTAACCGAAGTTAAATCCCCTGTCCTCAGTTTCGTATTGGATGTGGATGATTTCACCGAAGCGATCGTAGAACTCGAGTCTAAGTCAGTTCAAATCGTAAGAGGACCAGAAGCCCGAGACGGAGGAGAGTTCCTTCATTTCTTGGATCCGTCCGGTAATATTTTAGAGATCAATTACAAAGAAGATTAAGACCTAAAGACATAGGCTCTTATAAAGAAAAGCCCTCAATTGAGGGCTTTTTTATTGGTTTTAGACAATCGGGCCAAAAGAAGTTAGGAGATCTTGTCTACAAATGCTCCCTTAGTTTTATAAATATCGCCCGCATAACTAGGATTCATTGCTTTTTGATCAAAGGTTTCAGCCTGTTTGTTTTCATAAGGCTTATTAGGTATTCCTTCCACCTTAGGCATTTTACGTGGATCGGATGAGGCCTTTTCAGCGAGTCCGAGGTATATAGAGGTTATTGTTGACATTCAGTAATCCCTCAATGCTGATCCTAATCCAAATCGGAGAATAAACCAAGTATTTTTTTACCCTAAAGATCAGGGAAAAGATACTGTACAATCCCCTTTTCCGGCAGTAACAAACATCTGAACTGTATAGTAACTGGAGAAAGTCAAAGTAGGTTCAAATACCCAAGTATTAGTATCACTAAAAGTTCCTACATCTGTGCGCCCGCAGGTTTTAGAAAACTTAGAATAGATCAGATAAGTGTCGCAGGCGATCTTAACATTGGTAGGCCCTTCTGGATTCAAGTCAATCCTCAGAGCTTTGGTTCCCGTCTGGCCAGCAATTGAAAAGGATTTAGAATCGGGATAAGTTACTCCTAATTCTTCGCCGTATAGATTGTCGAAAGACTTATAACAATCTACATAAAATTTGGTACCATAACAATTGGTGGCGGCGCTCCCATTATTCTCATCACAATAAACTGGACCTTCTTTAGTAACAAACAATGTACCAGTAGAAGCACCGGCCGGAACCACCGTTACGATCTCAGTGCTAGTAGCACTCAGAACATTCGCTGATACTCCGTTAAATTTAACCGTTGTAGAGCTTGTATTTGCGGAGAATAAACGGCCTTTAATTGTGACCGTTGTTCCCGCAGTGGACCCTATTGGAGGAGATCCACTAGGAGGATCTATCTCGGTGATCACAGGATTTCCCAAACCCAGCTGACTGGCAAGGTCAGAGTCCTTGCTCGAAGAACAACTAAGTCCAAAAATAGATAGAGATACAATAATAGCTAAGATCTGAGTCTGAAATCGCATTTTTTCTTTAACCTAGAACCGTTCGCACGTAACGCTTTTGCTTGCCGTTTTTAAAAAACCGCAGAATCTACCCAATTATCGGAAAGATTTAGCTTAATCCGGGAAAGATTTTTTAGAAGGTAAACATGAGCGAGACTGTTCTTTATTCCATCGAAGATTATACGTGCATAATCACTTTAAATCGACCCGAAAAACGAAATGCAATTTCTAGAGAATCACTCTATCAGCTTATGTCACATATCGAAAGGGCAAACAAGGATCCAAAAATTCGAGCGTTAGTACTTAGCGGAGAAGGTTCCGTATTCTGTGCTGGAGCCGATCTGAAAGAAAGAGCAGACATGTCCGAGAAAGAAGTACATAAATTTCTGGACCAAGTCGGTAAATGTTTTCTGGCTCTGGAAAATCTTCCATTCCCAACAATCGCTGCATTGGATGGAGATGCTTATGGCGGCGGATTAGAAATGGCTCTCTGTTGTGATTTTATTCTGATGAGTGCAGAAGCAAAAGTAGGCCTTACTGAAACTGGACTTGGAATTATTCCTGGAGCAGGTGGAACCCAAAGACTTCCGCGTAGAGTAGGAAAAACAAAGGCATTAGAACTTATTTTGACTGCTTCTGTTATAGATGCCCAAACCGCACTGAATATCCAACTTGCTAATTCAATATGGCATGATTCAGCATTTATGGCGGGAAAAAAATTGGCTTCTTTACTTTCCGAAAAAGCACCTATCTCCTTAAAGCTTGCTAAAGCAGCTATTAGGGAAGGTGAAGGAAAAGATATACAAACCGCCTTAAAGATAGAAAGGAAACATTATAATAAGACTTTAAAAACAGAAGATAGGATAGAAGCCTTAAAGGCTTTTCGAGAAAAAAGAAAACCGGAATTTAAAGGAAAATAGAACTCCGAAAAAGGGAGGCGAGACACAAGGCCGACCCGAAAATAGGCAAAACAAGGAAGCTGGAATACGAATGATTCTAACGGGTAAGGAAATTAAAAAAAGATTAGAGAAGGACATCATCATTGATCCTTACTCCGACAATAGATTAAATCCAAACTCTTATAATCTAAGGCTTCATAACGAATTAGTTCGTTATACAGAAACTCCATTGGATATGAAAAAATCCAATCCTTCCGAAAATCTGATTATCCCAGATTCAGGGTTACTCTTACAGCCTGGAGTTCTTTATTTAGGAAGAACCTTAGAATACACTGAAACACATAATCTTGTCCCGATGTTAGAAGGTCGTTCTTCTATCGGTAGATTAGGAATGTATGTGCATGTGACTGCAGGATTCGGAGACGTGGGATTCAAAGGATTCTGGACCCTTGAAATTTCAGTCATCCAACCTCTAATCATTTATCCGAATGTGGAAATTTGCCAAATCTTCTATCACACAGTAGAAGGTGAGATCACTGAATACAAATCAGGCAAATACCAAGGCAATAAAGGTATCCAAACTTCTATGCTTTATAAGGATTTCGAGAACGGAAAATATTAAACTTCTATTAAGAAGCTTTTCTATCTCTTTCAATCAGCCTTACTAATTTCTGAGCATTCTCGTCTTCTGGGTCCTTCTCTAGAGCTAAACGAGCATATTCCAATGCTAGATCAAATTGTTCTGTCTGACGATATAAGTCAGAAAGATTGATCAGGTTCATGGGATTGTCCGGTTGGAGTTCCTCCATTCTTTTGGCAGCTAAGATGGCTTCGTCCATTCTTCCGATCCTACGATTTGCCAAAGAAAGATAATACCAGTATTCTACCAGATCAGGATCTGATCCAAGATACTTGTTCAGAACTTCTACAGCCTTGCCGTAGTTTTTACCTTTAAAGCTAAGAAGTCCAAGTAGCTTGGTCACCTTAGTGTTTTGAGGATCTGATTTGTACAGACCCTCGAGCGCACCTAGAGCCTCGCTTAAACGGCCGCCCATATAATCTTCTTTTGCTTTTTTATAGATGAACTTCCAATCGAAAGGATCTGCGATCTCGTCTTCTTTTCCATTTAGTTCGGGAGAAGTAACGGGTGAGTATTCAATTCGAAGAAGAGAAAGGTCATCAGTTAATTCTCCTACTTTGAGAACTTCTTCTTCTATCCTTTCCAGATCACCTTGGCCTTTCTCCACCATTTGTAAGAAGAGCATCTCATCTTCATTGATTGTGCGAACTTCTTTTTCAGGAGTGAGATCCAAGTCGTCCTTACCGTCAGAACCAACAATCAATACATCGCCTGGCTCTAATCTTCCGGAATGGACCTTGAACTCGTATTCGGAATCCAGACCAATCTTTCTAAGAGTAAGTCCTGTTTCTAAGAAACCAGCTCTTCCATCTCTATACATTACTGAGAAAGGGTGTTCCGCATTGAAATACCAGAATTTACCAGTATCGTCTTCTACAACGATAAATGTTCCGGAGATCACCATAGATCCGTTGAATGATTTGAAAACGGACTGCATCTCTTTATAAATTTCCGTTAAAAACTCAGAAGGTGTGGTATCCAACACTCTATCATTTGCAGCGGATCTGGCAAGAATGGAGTTAACAACAACTCCCATTACGAGAGAGCCTCCCGCTCCTTGCATGGACTTACCCATCGCATCTCCATTCATCGCGAAAGTGTAACGTTTATAATCGTTTTCCTTTCCGAGACGAAGATTTCCGGTTACACAAAGGTCACCACCCAAATCCGCATGTTTACCTTTGAACTCAAATTTTTTCTTTTGGCGAAGAATAAAATCAGTGCTTACCCTTGGAGATTTATTCGCATTATAAAAAAGAGGTTTTGCTAATAGAGAAGTTAAGAAATAATCCCCATCCTGCTGTACTTTAAGACGTTGGAGTTCCTCCATCTTTTCTGAAAGTTCTCTTGTTCTTTCTCTTACCTTAGTAGCCAAATGTTCTGCGTAATCTTGGAGTTCTCCTCTAGCTTTTCGGATAGAAGTTACCATGCTATTGAATGAGTCGGATAAAAATCCGATCTCATCCTTTAAGTCCACTTTTACTTCAACGTCCAAAGCGCCTAAGTTTACCTTCTCCACCCCGGACAATAGCCTATTTAGCGGAGTAACTAAACTTTGTCGGAAGAATAGAGGGAATACGAAGAATACAACAATCAAAACCAAACCCAAAATCAGGGTTTGTTTTGCTGCAGTTGGGTGCATAAATTCTCTATACTTGCGGTAAGAATAACCTACTTCGCTGACCACATCCTTCTTCACATCATAATGAATGTAAGTTACGAAATGTTGGTGTTCATCCAAACTTTTTCTGTAATGGCGATATAATGCCGGCTGGAATGGACGGAAATATAAAAGAACTTCTGCCTTTAAATGTCCTATCAGCAAATCCTTTTCATCAAAAGTACAAGTCCCGTCCTTCTCCTTCCATTTTTGAAGAAGATGTTCTTTGAACGGAATAACTCCTTTGTTCCCGACACCTTTCAGATAGTTTCTGCCGTCTACACAGAACTCTTTCGGGAAAATATAATCCAGTTTGTTAGAAGTTACAAAGACAGCAGTGTTTAGAGTGCTCAGATGATCGAATAATTTTGTTTTTAATTCTTTCCCCTCCAAATTTGGATAATCATCCAAAAACCTCAGGATCGCAGCTTTGTATCCGCTGAAATATTCGTGAGTATCTTTTAGAGTCTTCTTAACTGAGTCCCTAAAACCTTCTTCTGACAAAAGTTTCATATGCTCGAAGATAATCGTGTTCTTAAAGTCGATCTCTAATTGAGGAAGTCTCAGATCGTATTGATTATCATAGCGGGAATAATCCACATTCTTGGACCCACCTTCCCACTGAACGATATATAACATCTCAGGGATTTGTTTCCCTCCCTCGAGTGCTCTAGACATGTTCACAATACTTTTGGTATCATATTCAGCTTCTTTATCTTGGTTAGAAATAAAAACCAAAGCCTGCATGATCAACATCAATGTCACAAAAGTGATCCCTACAATCTTGACCATAAAAGTGGTTTTTTCTTCACTGAAGTTTAAGAAGATTACGAGGATCAAAAAGATCCCTAATGTCATTAATAGAACGATAGACGTTAAATAAGTAGAACGTTCAATCCAACCGTCTCGGCTGAGAATATTCGTAAGTGCAGGGACCACACCGCCTGCAAGTAGTGCTGCCATAAAGCCGCCGATCGCAAATCGGACCCTTCCTTTTGTTTTGGTCATTCTATAAATCGGAATGATCAAAAAGGAAATTAAAACGAATAGTCCTATCAAAACTGCAATGATAGAAGAAGCTTTCTCCGCATTAAAGTCCCAATGGTGTGCGGTGAAGTGATATTTTCTAGGAGAACTAAGGGTAATATAGTAAAAATAGGAAATTCCAATAGCTGCGACTACATACATCCCAACCGTTAGGTTTCGATTTATTTTGGGATTCGCATGTCCTGGATAACGTGCTAAAAACTGTCCCAGGTGAATAAGCGCAGGTAAAATAAACCCAACGGTCAACCATCTGTGATAGGCGGCCATCGGGTTGTATAAGAATGCCGCAAAAAAATATCCGGAACAGAAGAATGAGAAAAACAGAGCGCCTAATGCAAGATGCATTGTGCTTGAAGATTTTTCTTTTAAGAAAAGGAAGAATAAGGAAGTGCAAAAGAACGCTAAAATCGATAGCAAGCTTCCGAAAGAATAATAGTTCAGCAGAACATCGTTTTGTAAGATTGAAGAAATTTCCATGCAACCAATAGGGGACCGAATTCGCGACTTTGTAACCCGTATCAATCGGGCTTCAAGAGCTGGTCCCTTGAGACAAGCTCTTATAAATGGATTATATTAAAGCTGGAACCGATCAGATCAAATCAAAAAAGAAATTCGCCTAGAATTCACTGTTTTGTATAACGAATGCAATGCAAAAATCAAGCTTAAAGTTTTTCTATGTCTTGGATTTTCGTAAAAGAGTTGGGAGTATAAACGCTGTAAGGTCCTGCTTCCACCCAACCTTGTAGGATCTTATTCCAATCTTTTCTCTGAACCTTATTCAGGATCTTGAAAACTAGTTCTGTATTCAACATTTCAGAAGAAGCCACCTGCTTCAGAAATGATTTATAACCTTCGTAGCCAAGTTCTTTGTGAATGATGAATTGAGTGCGGATTGACTTGGAGTAAAACCAGGGACCCAAAGCTGGATTGGAAAGATGAAAATCCTTGGAAAGAGGAGGATCGTTTTTAGGGACTGCTTCTGTCAGACTCCATTCTTCTGTTACTGATTGGAGTTCATCCGAATCGAGTTTCAGATAACCTCTTTTGGACAAAAGATAAGGCAGATAAGAAACGATCCCTTCGCTTAACCAGGATGGTTCAGTAAAATAATAATGTCCCAACTCATGTAAAAGTAATGCTGGATAGCCCGGAGGCACTAAGCCAAGTTCCATAAAGATCCCGAGTTCTTTTCCCAATTCTCCGGATACATTATTATATCCTCCCACTCTGGTTCCGTTCAGAAAGACAGTGTCCTTTAAGACCAAACGAATCTTATCTTTTTCAGAAGAAGGAAGAGTTTTAAATATAAGAGAAGATGCCTGATGGAATGGGATCCCTAAATAGGATTCATACGCATCTAAGATCTTCTTTGTTTTTTCGAATGCGTATTTGTCCCATTCTTTGAGTTCAGTTTCATTTCGAACTGATAACCGAATCTCTCCTCCTTTTAATCTAAAGGAGAAGTTTGACTCATTTGTTTTTGAAGACTTCTTATTTTGAGAAAGAAGTGAGGGAACCAAAAACAAACATGCGGAAAGTGTTCCGATCCGCATCCATAAAAAGAATCTAGAGAGAAAGCCGTTGATCAACGATCTCTCTCTATCAAACGGATCAATTTATGAGCGTTTTCGTTCCCCGGTTCTTTTTGTAATACTTTACGAGCATATTCTTCTGCTCTATCATACATTTCCATCAAACGATAGATATCAGATAGATTGATCATATTGGAAATATTGTTTGGATCGATTTCCAAAAGTTTCAAACTCGCAGTCAAAGCCTGATCATATTTACCCATCTTCTTGTTTGCGATGGAAAGATAGAACCAATACTCATGAAGGTCCGGATCAGTTCCAAGATAGTTATTTAGAACTTCTACAGCGGTGCTATAATCTTTGCCCTTAAAGCTCAAGAGTCCCAAAAGTTTATTCAGCCTTTGGTTAGCACTATCATGCATATAACCCGTTTTCAGAAGTTCTAATGCTTCGTCCAAACGTCCGGTTTTATACATTTTCTTTGCATCTTCATAAACGGAATCTGTATTTAATGCTTTGTCGATATGATCGGAAGACTCGAAAATTTCTTCGATCTCGTCACTTTTAGGTTCTCCTTGGAACTCTATCTTTAGAAGAGAAAGGTCATCAGTAAGTTCCCCGGTTTTACGGATCTCTGTTTCGATATCTTCGAGATTTGCTTTTGCAGTTTCCACATGTCGTAGGAACAACATCTCATCTTCGTTGATTGTGCGGATCGTCTCTTCCGGAGTTAGGTCCACATCGTCCCTACCGTCTGAGCCAAGGATGATAATATCACCTTTTTTGAGTTGGAAACTTCTTACCTTAAATTCGAATTCTGAATCCAGACCTAATTTTCTTAGTGTCAATCCGTCTTCGATAAAACTTGCCTTTCCATCTCTATACAGTACTGAGTAAGGGTGCTCAGCGTTGAAATACCAACATACTCCGGTTTCATCCTCTACAAGATAAAGAGAAGCAGAGATGACCATTGATCCGTTGAAGGATTTGAATACTGCATGGATTTCGTTATAAATTTCAGTCAGCCATTGTTCAGGAGTTGCATCAAGAATCCTGTTATTTGCTGCGGAGCGAGCAAGAATGGAGTTCATAACAACTCCCATAACCAGCGCTCCACCCGCACCCTGCATGGATTTACCCATCGCATCACCGTTCATAGAAACTGTATAACGTTTGAATGAATCAGGACGTCCTAATCTAAGATTTCCTGTGACGCAGATATCCCCGCCCAGATCGGAATGTTTTCCTCTGAACTCGAACTGTTTCTTTTGGCGAATGATAAAATTAGTAGAAACCAATTTGGATTTATTCGCATTATAGAAAAGTGGCTTCGCTAATAATGAAGTTAAGAAGTAGTCTCCATCCTGCTGCACTTTTAGGCGTTGGACTTCCTCCATCTTCTCCTGAACTTCTCTAGTTCTTTCACGAACTTTTTCTTCCAGGTTTTCTGCGTAATCTTGGAGTTCTCTTCTGGCCTGCTTGATAGAAGCCACCATCGCATTGAATGAGTCTGCTAAGAATCCGATCTCATCTCGGACCTTGACTGGAACCACTACATCCAGATCTCCCTTGTTTACCTTTTCCACCCCAGAAAGAAGGCTATTCAATGGATCCACTAAACTGTTCTTGAAGAAGAGTGGAAACAACGCGAGTACGATAAAGATTACCGCGAGCAAGATTCCAGTTTGTTTCACTGCTGTTGGGTGCATGAATTCTCTATATAATCTATAAGAGAATCCAACCTCGCTCATTTGTTGTTTTTCAGGTTGGAATTTCATGAAGGCAACGTAATGCCCTGTTCCATCTTGGCTTCTTCTGTAGTGGCGAGTTTCGCTAGGTTTAAAATATCGGAAATATCTCAGAACTTCGGAACGAAGCTGAGATTGGTCTAAGTCTTTTCCATCCCAAAGACAATCTTCCGACCAATGGGAGAAAATTTCTTCTTTAAAGCCGAACTCCGAATCTCCTAATGCATTTACGAAATCTCTTCCCTTTTTGCAAAAAGAGCCTCCTACAATTGCCTCGAGTCTGTTCGTAGCAACGAAAGCACGCTTATTCCATTGTTCTGCACTTTCTAAGATCAGTTTTTTAAGCTCCGCGTCGGAGAGGTCTTTCTTTTCTTCCAATAATTTTTGGATAAAACGTTTATAACCGCCAAAGTAAGTGTGAGTTCGATCTAAAAGTAAACTTAAAGATTTTCTAAATCCTTCTTCCTTTAAATTACGGATCTCTTCGTAAGTGGTTACGTTCTGTAAATCTGCTTCGATCTCTTTCAGATTTAATTCTTTGTTCGGATCATATTCTGAAGAATTCAAACTTTCCTTGGAATCATCCCAATGAAAGGCGTATTCTATATCTCCAGATTTTACTCCATTCTCCAAAGCTCTTTCGATATTCACCATACGCAAACTGTCATATTCTGCGTCTTTTTCTTGGCTGGAGATATATACTAATGCCTGCATGATCAAACAGATCGTAAAGAGTGTGATCCCTACAATCTTAACCATAAAGGTAGTACGTTCGGCACTATTATTGATGAATGCTATGACTAAGAATGAGAACGCAGTTAAGAACAGAATTACGTTCGAAGTCATGTACGTAGAACGTTCCATCACTCCGTCTCGGCTGAGAATGTTTGAAATATTCGGATAGATCGCAGCGATCAAAAATCCAATATTAAACATAAGAAGAGCAATCCTTCTCTTATCTTTGGTGATTATTACCCTCCAAGTTGGGACGACAATAAAACCTACAATAGAGAATATTCCAATCACTAATGCAAGATAACGGCTAGCATCAAACGCATTGAAGTCCCAATGATGGGCAGTGAAGTGATAAATTTTCTCAGATATATACGTAAAATATATGAAAAAGCTCACAGTAATTGCAGCAACAGAATGCTCTGTGAGCAAAACCCATCTAGCAATTCGTTGGTTGCTATTTCCCGGAAACCTTAGTAAGAACTGAGTGAAATGGGCGAGAGCAAATAGAATGAATCCACCGGTCATCCAGCGATGGTAAGCCGCAATCGGATGATATAAGAAGGCAGCTAAGAAGTATCCTGTCTCGAATATTCCCAATAGCATAAAGCCGATCCCAAGATGAGTGGTAGCTATGGTCCTATTCTTTAGGGTAAGAAAGAAGATCCCGAGGAATATGGTGGTCAAAGTGACCAATAAACTTCCAAACGAATAATAATTAAAGAGGACTAGGTCCCAAGAAATCGGATTTAACCCCATAAACTCCTGTAGGCTCTCGGACGCCCGGATGATCGAAACTGACTTCAAACCGAATTTTTTATTTTTAGTTTACCGGTTCCGGAATACATCTTCAGAACAGGTAAAAAATCGGCTAAAGCCTTCACTATCATTTTGAAAAGGGAAAAATCAATAGAAAAATAAGAATGCGACTCCTATTCTGTCAAGTATGTCCGCCGACTTGAATCAAAACTTTCCAAAAGCTATTAGATTTCTTCCTTTAGAAAAACTCTGGTTCAGAGTTTTGTTAGGTTTGGTATCCGGACTTTTAGTAGGCTTATATCTAAGTCCTGAAAATTCGCTGGTAGACCAAGAATATTCTAAGCCGATCATTTCTTGGTTAGGACTTCCGGGTCATTTTTTTCTAATCTTATTGCAGATCATCATGATCCCCTTGGTGTTTTGTTCCATCGTTCTGGGAATTCATGCTGGAGAAACTCTAGATAATCTGAAAAGTTTCGGACTGAAAGCATTCTTATACTTCGTATTCACCACAATATTAGCCGTATCAATCGGAATGATCTTAGCAAGCACGGTCAAACCGGGTAGTTTCGTAGATCCGGCAGGGATTCCAAGAGTGCAGGTCCCAAACAAAGTATCTGAATCTTCGGGTACTATTTCGGTAGAGAAGATCCCAGAGTTAATACTTTCAGTTCTTCCGAGAAACCCATTCCAAACATTTGCAAACGGAGATATGTTAGGGGTAGTTTTACTCGCGCTATTGGTTGGGATCGCAATTCTTTCTATAGAACAACAAAGCGCATCACATGTTCTTCCTGTATTTCAGGCTATATTCAAAACCAGTATGATATTCGTACAATGGGCAATGAAAATCGCACCGTTTGCTGTCTTTGGTCTGATCGCGCAAATTACTGCTAAAATCGGCCTCAAAGTTTTATTAAGCTTAGGAGTGTATTTTCTCACTGTGCTTGGCGGACTTGTTTTAATTCTCATTATGTATTCAATTATACTAATGCTTGCAGCAAGAAGGAGTCCTATTTGGTTCTTTAAACAAGCTGGAGAAGTGCAATTACTTGCATTCTCTACTTCCAGTTCTGCAGCAGTTCTTCCTTTTTCATTAAAAACTGGAATAGAGAAAATGGGTGTCTCTCGAAAAATCGCAGAGTTCATTCTGCCTTTGGGAGCTACAGTAAATATGGATGGAACTGCACTTTACCAAGCGGTCGCCACAATATTCTTAGCTCAAGTTTATGGAATAGAGTTAACGACAACCAATCTTGTATTTGTGCTTATCGCAACTGTAGTGGCTTCTATCGGAACTCCAAGTACTCCAGGACTCGGTATAGTAATTCTCGCATCTATTTTAGCGGGAGTAGGAGTTCCTACAGAAGGAATCGGAATCATTTTAGGAGTAGACCGTATTTTGGACATGTGCAGGACCACTGTAAATGTCACAGGAGACTTAGTAGCCTGCAATGTTTTCCAAAGTATAGAAAATAAGAAGCGATTGAGCACTTGAGCCTTCTCTTGGAAAAAAAATTTCTTACTCTTACATTCTTTAATATAATCGCAAACTTAACTGTTCCCCTTACTAGCTTCGCTGATATTGCGGTGCTAGGTCAGTTGGAATCTCATACATATGTAGCCGGCGTCGCACTATCCAACGTAATATTTGATTATTTGTTCTGGGGATTTTCATTCTTAAGAATGAGCACAACAGGTCTTACGGCCCAAGCCGAAGGAAACGAAAACGCAAAAGAATCCTTTCAGATACTTTTACGATCTTTATTACTCGGCCTCGGGATCGGTCTTTTGATTCTGCTTGCTCAAACTTATTTGGAAGAATTAGGATTTTCTGTTTTGGAAGGAGATAAAGAAGTAAAATCCGCTGGAGGAGAATATTTTAAATCCAGGATCATCAGTGCACCGGCAACTCTTTGTAATTTCGTTCTTACTGGTTGGTTTTTAGGAAGGTCCAAAAGTGCTACAGTATTAGTGGCGACTGTAATTGCAAACCTGGTCAATATAGGATTGAATATTTGGTTTATTCTATTTTTAGATTGGAAAGCTTACGGAGCCGGTTTCGCTACTTCGATTAGCCAGTACCTGATGTGCGTATTCTTCCTTGTATTACTATTTAAGGAGAAGGATCGCTTCTTACAGATATATCATGAAATACAGATCTTTTCTCTGAAAGGATATACATCTCTTCTATCTTTGAATTCGGATATAATGATCCGGACCTTACTTCTGATCACAACATTCAGTTTGTTCAGAAATTATAGTTCTGGGTTGGGATCAGAAACATTAGCTGCAAATGCGATCCTTCACCAATTGATATTGATCGGAGCATTTTGGATAGATGGTGCGGCGATCGCAATGGAAACAGTTGCAGGAAATCTAAAAGGAAATAATAATTCAGAAGGCCTTAGAAAGATCCTAAAAATGGCGATCGTTTCAGGGTTTGGGATTTCTTTACTCTTTTGTATTTTAATTCTTCTTCCTGCCGAATTCTTATTCGAATTATTTAGTAAGTCCAAACCTGTCGTCGCACTTGCAAAAGAATATGGTTATTGGATCGCACCGGTTCTGCTCTTTGGATCTTTTGCCTTCATATTCGATGGTTTCTTCTTAGGAATTTCAGAAGGTAAAATTCTTCGAAATTCAATGATCGTGAGTTCCATCGTATTTTTCTTTCCAATTGCCTATTGGGGAAAGCTTCAAAATAATAATCATATACTTTGGCTTTCACTCTCTTTCTATATGTTAGGAAGAGCGATCACACTTGGAATTGGTGCCTATAAGAGATATTTTGTAAACAGGCAAAAATCCTTTAGTTAGAAGAAAGATCAGTTCCTTTAGGAAGAAGAGTAACTTCTATCTCCGCAGGAAGTGGTTTCCAAATTTCAGAATCCTTTGCTTTGAATAAAATGGGAGAAGGTAGAGCAGCCCAAGCCTCACTACGGAATAGATCTACCATTTCCTCTCCCTTTTGGTAAGCACGCGAAGATTCAATCTTCTCCGGTTTTACACTGGCAAGAGGCACCCAACCGAAACTCGGAATATAAATGTCCAGAGTATCCTTGAAAGAAGGATTCGAATTTCCTGAAAATACCAAACTTCTCACTGGGCGAACGGGCAAACCTGAATCCAGCAAAGACTTTTTCAAACTGTCCCAATCAGAACGGAATAATCTCGCATCGAAAATTTTATCTAAGAAAAAATTCCCCGCCTTCTCTTTTACAGAAACCCTATTTTTAGTGAATGCTGCCAAGTCGGTGGGAATCTCTTCCTTCTTCTTTAAGAAATCATCCAGGACGTAATATCGAACATTAGTCGTTCTTGCTTCGAAATGGTATTCTAAAGTTTGGGGACCTTTCGGATCGTCTATTCCCAATTTTTTAGAAAGAGCACGAACTCCCATCACCATATCCCCTTTAAATTTGGGGTCTTTTGTTTTTAGATTCCTTATCCTTTGGTGTTCCGTTGTAGGAGGAGGAAGAAGTCCTAAAGCTCCACCAACTAATGTTGCTTCATCCAAAGAATATTTGATCTTAACATTGATAAGATAAGTGGCCTCGCCTGAAGCAAGAAATCTATCAGTTTCTACAAAGGAGATTTTTTTGACTTCTCTAGTAGTTCTATCTACAACATAGATCCTGCTTCCTAAGATCGCAATACCTCGTATATCCTTAGAAGGAGAACGAATCGATCCAGTGATCTTTCCGCTAGTAGGATCATATCTATATACGTTTCCGTCAGAAGAATCTGTGATCCAGAGACTATCTCTTGCAAAACAAATATCTTTTGGCTCGGACCTATCCGTTAAAAAGCCACCAAAAAAACTTTGGGTTCCTTTATCATAAACGGAAACCTTTCCAGTTTCGGAATCCAGAATATACAGATAATTTTGAAAATTCGCAATCCCACCTATCTTATCTATTGGGACCTGTATTCTTTCAGTAACTCCACCAGTGTTAGGCTCCACCTTTAAAACGACCCTTTTACTTGCTACGAATAGTTTACCTTCTCTCGGATCGAAGTTCAAACCTGCAATGAATGGAATTCCTAGATTGAAAGCTTCTTGTCTACCGCTTGGATCCACACGAATGATCGCTCTTCTTTTGCTATCAGCGAACCAAAAATTTGTTCCGTCGTAAGAAAGACCGTAAGGACTTTCGGTCAATTGAATGTCTACATCACCTTCTTCTTGTGAATGGACAGAAAGAGAGATTATTAGAAAGAGTAGTATAGAAAGTTGGAAGATCAGTTTTCTCATTTTGAAAATACTTCGAGTAGAATATTCCAGAGATCTTCTCCTAAACTGCTCTTAGCTCCAGAAGAGGATACAACAGTGATCGGAGAGATCGGAAAAATAAGCAGGAAGGATAATAACATACCCCAGCCAAATATCTTTCTAAATTTACCGATTGGATAAGAAGCATCCGGGACAAATGGATGTTCTACTCTGATGAAATAGTAGATGAGCAATCCCCATAAGATCCACGAATAATTCCAAAGAGATAGCAAAAGAAATGCGGAAAACAAATAGTAGATCCACTTTCTATAACCTTCTCCTGCTAATGAATAAAGAACATGACCTCCGTCTAATTGACCAAAAGGTAAAAGATTTAATGCAGTTATCAGAAGTCCTACCCAGCCTGCAAACGCAAGAGGATTGTATTCTACGGTAAAGAGAGAAGAGTCGAACGGGCCTAAAATTTTCTGAGACAGTACGTAAGTGAAAATGCTGTCTCCGAAATGAATATCCATCAGCTCTGGATGGGCATGCAATATTACAGTTCTTTCTGCGAGAGAAACTAATTGAGAATTATATAATCCGATCACAAGACAAGGTATAGAAAGTACCAAACTCATCACAGGTCCCCAGATCCCTATATCGAATAATTGAATCTTATTTCGGATAGGTTCTTTGATACGTATCACAGCGCCCATTGTTCCTACGGGAGAAAATGGAACAGGTAAGAAATAAGGAAGAGTTGATTTGATCCCATAATATCTGGCGGCTAAGTAATGCCCCATCTCATGGCAAAATAAAATCCCAAGAAGAGAAAAGGAATAAGGAGTTCTAATACGAAAGATCTCTGAGATTGTTGCGAAGTTTAAATACGGGATCTTGAATATATCATCCTGAAATGTTAAAGTAAAAAAAGTTAGAACGAAAAGAAGTACATTCCATCCGTATGACGATCTATTCAATTTTTTAGACCGTTTTCCTTTAGATTCCGACTCAGGCACTTTCCCAAAATGATTCCTCCTTTACATACCAACAGATGGTTTCAGGTTTATTCATAACTAGATACAACAATATTCTTCTGTCGACTGTCAAAGAAGAACCGGGATAAACATTTGTTCGAAAACATCAAAGCAATTAAAAAAAACGATCCAGCAGCCAAGTCCTATTTGGAAGTTATTCTCTGCTATCCGGGTCTACATGCGCTTTGGTTCCATTCCCTGGCACACTTTTTATATAAGATCAAAATTCCTTTATTTCCCAGAATCATCAATACTTTCGCAAGATTTTTGACGGGGATAGATATTCATCCGGGAGCAAAAATTGAACCGGGTATTTTTATAGATCATGGCCAAGGTGTTGTCATAGGAGAAACTGCAGAAATAGCGAAAGGTTGCCTTATTCTACAAGGAGTTACCTTGGGGGGAACAGGTAAAGAAAGTGGAAAAAGACACCCCACCTTAAAAGAGAACGTGGTGGTTGGAGCCGGAGCAAAAATTTTAGGAAATATTGTCATCGAACATAATGTTCGGATCGGTGCTGGTTCCGTAGTGCTTAGAGATGTTCCTGCAGATTGTACTGTTGTTGGAGTTCCCGGAAAAGTAGTCCGTTCCAAAGTAGATTTCGGAAAAGAAGGAGAAAGAATGCTGGATCACGGAGAACTTCCTGACCCAGTCGCAAGAGTTTTCTCAATTTTGGTCGAAAAGATAGATACCCTGCAAAAAGAAGTGAACGAATTATATGCAAAGTCCAGTATCAAAGAGAAAAAGTCGGACTCTAAACACGAAGATGATGAACTAAATGAGTTCATTCACGGCAGCGGAATCTAAATTTCAGAAAGATTTTTTTTGACAAACTGACCTTCTTCCAAATCCTTTAGGCTATATTCGTTAGCCGCCTTTGCGGCCGAGGGTTTATGAAGTCGAAAATAAGGGCATTTTTTCTAGTTTGTTTTTCTACAGTCCTACTCTATTCATTTTCAGATTGCGGGCTTTTGGTAAATCATGAGGATCTTTGTGCAGAAGATCTGAAAAATTACGATGATTGTTTTACTATTATGCTGATTGCAGATCCTGCTTGTGGGCAAGGAACAGGTACCTGTCTTCCTGCCTATATTCAATTAGCTAAAACACTTTGTGCAAGCAGAATGAAGCTTAAGGGATGCAGGGCTCACAGGAATTAAATAAAAAAGCCTCCAAGATTGGAGGCTTTTTCTTTCAGAGACCGAATGAGAATTTTACTTTTTAGGGATAAAGCAATCCACTCCGTCTTCTTTCAATTTTGATTTTAGAAGGTCCGCTTTTGCGCGATCCATAAAATCACCCATTTGAAGAACGAACATACCATCTCTTTCGAAAAGATATACTTTCTCACCATATTCTGCAGAAAGATTTTTTCTGTAGTCTTCAGCAAGTCTGCTGTTTCTAAAAACTCCTACTTGGACAGTTTGTCCTTTGGGAGCTCCCTTCACTAATGGAGCAGGAGTTACAGCTTTTTTAGGAGTCAATCTTTCAGGTTTGTTTTCTTTTAGAAGAGCTTCTTCATCTTCCAAACCTTCCATGTCTTCAGACTCTGCTGCTCCACCTTTACTTACTACAGTAAGACCAACTCTTGCAATTCCTACATCTTTGAATTCCAAGTTCTCTGCTGCTTTTTCAGAAAGATCGATGATCCTATCTTTTACGAAAGGTCCTCGGTCGTTTACTTTTACTAAAACTTCTTTATCGTTTTCTAGATTTTTCACTCGAACCACTGAACCTAAAGGAAGGCTTGGGTGAGCTGCAGTCAGTTTTGTTTTGTCGAAAATTTCTCCACTAGCAGTTGGCTTACCGTGAAATTTAGGACCATACCAAGAAGAATATCCAACTTCGTCGAAGTCTCCATTGGATCCTGATTGTTGTCTGGAAGGAGTAGTGGCTTTTACTGGTTTATTATCCGCAAGAAGATCATCCAATCCTCTGGAAGCGGAAGAGTTCTTAGCCAGAACCAAATCTCGTTTGGACTCTTGGTCCATTGGAACGATTTCTTTTTCAAAAAATATTTCGGAAGGATCTCCGGACGCGCTGATACTTCTTCTTGTTTCGGAAGAAGCGCAAGCGGTAACAGTTATCAATGCGAAGATAGCAGCTATCTGTTTCATTTCGGACCTCTGTCTTTCTATGTTATATTTTCGGAGTTTTTTACACTTTACCTGAAGTTTTTTTCAGGTTGTTTTCTTGGGAATTTTAGTCGATATTCCGGATATGACCGAGGCCGATATCAAACGAAAGTTCAACCAGGCTTTAAAACTCGAAAAAGAGGGGAAAATTTCCCAGGCGGCCAAGGTATATTCTGAAATTTTGGGGATGAATCCCAAGTTCCAAAAAGCTTATTTAAACCTGGGTGCACTCTATTCTCGGACGGGTGATTCTGAGAATGCGATCAAGACGTACCAAAAAGCTCTCGAACTTGGAAAAACTACGGAGCTCTACTATAACCTTGGTGTCGAGCTCTACAGATTAGGAAGTTTAGACGCTGCAATTAAGGCGCTTAAAGGTTCTTTAGAATTAAATAAAAAATATCTAAACTCTCATCTACTTCTCGCATATTGTTATAAGCAGTTAGACCGGCCTGATAAGTCAGAATTATATCTGAAGAATGCAATCAAATTAGATCCTAAAAATAAAACTGCTTATGCTGCGCTTGCAACCATCTACTTTGATACTGAAAAATGGGAGGAAGCATTAGCAGCCGCGAATGCTGCAATTCAGATTAATCCGAATGATCCTAGAATGGAAATCCTAATGACGGAGATCCATGTAAAACTAGGAAACTATAAGCAGTCCTTCGAGACTCTCAAAAAGGTAACTACAACCGCTCAAGGATTTGTTCAATTCAACGATTCTATCAAGGAAGCCAAACAAAAACCTAAACCAGAAGAGAAAGTATTCTTCGATAATTTAGAAGTTTTGACTCGGAAGAAATTGGATGAATTTAAGAATAAACTCACTCTATCCAAGGAAAGTCCTCAAGATTTCGAGGCTCCAGAAGCACAGGACGCGCTTGATCTTTCTCTTATGTATTTGTTTCATGGAGATACAGAGCGGGCCTTAAAGTATTTATTGTATGCGCAGAAAAACTTACAGGAAAATCCTAGTTCTGAAACCGGTTAATCTCCTTCTTTTACCTGTTCTTCTATTCTTCTCTTGTTTATATCCAATACGAAACAATGAACAGATCGAAAACGATCCGATGTTTCTGTATCTTCCTGCTACAGATTACACAAGGGAGAAGGTTGACTCAGTAAAAAGTCCTTGGGAAGCAAAAACTCATAGAGGAAAAGCAATCCTTGCTCCTGAAAAAAATAATGTGGGAGTCCTATTCGTAAGGTTTTCTCTTATAGATGACGCAGAAGAAGAATTCTTAAGTTCGCAAAAACTTCTTTCTAATAACCCGATACCTTCACTGAATTTATTACGTTTATATTATCTAGTGGATGATATCTCTGAGGCCAAAAAATTCCTGGAAAAATTCCTAAAACAATCTCCTCCAATTGAACGCAAAAAATTCGAGAATCTTCTTATAGAAGCTCAAAGAGACGAAGAACTTGTGATTTATAGAGATGCGCTATCTACCATTCCTGGCCAAGAAATTTATGCTTGGGAAGGCTTAGCAGAATACTTCTTTTCCAAGCAAGAATGGTCCAAAAGTTATTATTATTTGGAAAAGATATTACAACAAAGTCCATTTCATAAAAATGCAAGAGGTCTGATGCTAAAAATGGCCCATATCTTGGAGAAATGGGATGATGTTTTAGTTTTCGGACTCAGCCTAAGCGGTACCGGAGAAAGAATTCCTGAATTGGAATACTATATCGCGCATGCTTATTGCGAAAAAAGAAGATATGCAGAAGCATTGGATTGGCTGCATAAAGCTCCCGAATCAGAAAAGGAATCACTTGTATTCTTAGAATTATGGAAACTTTCTCTACTTTCTAAAAATCCGAAAGCAGATGTTTCTCCACTTCTTCCTTATTTTAGAAAATTGAAAACTAAAGGACTCCAATTCACTGAAGAGGAATTTTTTCCTACTCTAACTCCAGAAGGAAAAGAAGCGGCAGATAGAGTTCGTTATGGACGATAAACTCCGTGGGACATTTCCCAAGTTTTCATTGCTAATAAAAATAGTTTAGGTGAATGAGTTCTGATCATAGGAACTCCTTTGGACCAAAGATACATTTCCGAGATCGCAGTCGGAACAATTCTATCTTCTACAGATAAACCACCCAATGCATTTCCTAAAAAAGATTTTTTAGTAACGGAGACCATAAGGTTTGGGAATTCGGAAAGAATTTCTGTGATTCTCGAAAGAACAGCAAAGCTTACCTTATAATCAGGACTTAAAAAAAATCCCATTCCTGGATCTAAGATCAAACGATCTGCCAATCCTAGAGCTTGGAAAGTTTTTGTTCTTTTTCTAAAAAATTCCAATGCAAAAGGCACAACTGTCTCCGGTCTTAGATCTGAAAATTCAGAAGCCTTGATGGAATGATCTTGGGAGAACATTGCTATATATTTTGTAGACTTGTCACTTGCACCTTTTAGCAAATCTAAACTTTCAGGATCTACGAATCCTCGGATATTATTGATATAATTTACGCCTGCTTCCAAAGCCTTTTGGATGACGTAGGGTCTGAACGTATCTATAGAGATTGCAACCTTCTCCTTTTTAAGTTCGGAGATAATCTCTTTCATTCTATCCCATTCCATAACTTCTGAGATGGGCTCTGCTTTTACATTGGAGGACTGAGCTCCAATATCTATAACATCGGCACCTTCTTCTATTAAAGATTTTGCTTTGGCTAAAGCTAGGTCCTCTTTCAGGTATTTTCCCCCATCCGAAAATGAGTCACTGGTTATGTTCAAAACCCCGAATAACATCGGTTTCGGGGGGAAAATTTCTGCCTGGATTCCTTTCAGAAGGTTCGATTCCATCTTAGTTTCCATCTTGATACTTGGGGTCTTTGTTCCGATACTAATTACAAGATGTTTTTTTACAATCAAGGAAAAGGACTAGTTCTAAAACGAAATCATTTTCTAAGTTCCGTACTTGCAGGAACTCTTCTGTTTTTTTTATTTTCCTGGGATGGATCCGCCCAACCTGTTCCTACACTTTTAGAAAGAAATTTCGGATCTCCTTTAAATACGCAAAATGTGGAATACAATCCTATCATAAGTCCTGACGGAAGATATTTGATCTTCCAATCCAATCGTCCGGGCGGAGAAGGAGAGATGGATATCTGGCTCTCCGAAAACGCCAACTATAAAAAGAGGGATGGAGAAACAGACTGGAAGAAACCGGTCAACCTGAACCAGGACATTTGGGAACAGAATAAAAAAGAACTTCCTTCTGGAGAAAAAAAGTCCAAACTATTTAATACGGATAAATACGAAGGTGGAATTTCTATCCGATTCGATGAATCCGGAAACCCCGAAGAAATTTTTCTAACTTCTATCCGGAACGTAAAAGCGGATAGAGAAGGTTTTGACGCATTAGATATTTATTATACTAAAAGAGATGAAAAGACAAGACGTTGGAGTGATTTGATCGCTGTCTCCGAGATCAATTCCAACTTTAATGAAAAGATGCCGGCAGTTTCTCCGGATGGAAAATTTCTAATCTTCTCTTCTGATCGTCCAGGCGGATACGGCGAATACGATCTCTGGGTAAGTTATCGAAATCTTTCTACTGGCGTTTGGTCCAGCCCGATCAATCTGGGCTCAGAGATTAATTCCAAGTCTAGTGAAATTCTTCCTTATATTCATCCGGATGGAGAACAATTATACTTCTCTTCTAATAGAGAAAATGATCGTAAAAAGTTTTCTTTGTATCGTAGTTTCTTAAATCTTCCAGGAAGCGGGGATACGGAAGATGCAGAAGACAAACTCACAGTTTCTAAAACAAATCTCCCTCATCCTGTTCCTGAAACTGGAAGTTTAGAAAAACTACCTCATCCATTTAATTTAGATACTGCAGAAGGAATCGATTCAGAAGGGATTTCTTTCGATCATGAAGGCCTCTGGGCATATATTTCCTCCAATCGAAATGGAGGACAGGGCCAATACGATATTTATAGATTCCAGGTACCTGAAAATCTGAGGAACTCCTATGATGTATCCTTCCAAGGATTGGTCTTAGATGGTTCAGAAGCCACAATGATCGGCTTAGATGCTACGATCAAAATTTCGGATAGTATAGGACCTTCTCGCACAATTACTTCCAGAAGGATCGGCGGCGATCTTTCTAAAGGAAACCCTGCTAACTATAAAACAGTTTTAAAAACCGGAAGATTATATAAGGTAGAAATTTCTTCTCCAGGATTTTATCCCACTGAAGACAAGCTAGACTTACGTGGTAACGTAGAAAGAAATAAGAAAGTTTATAAAACTTACGTGCTTCTTCCCATCAAAGATGAAGAGAAAGGTAAAATTGTTAATACTGGTGACGGAGATAAAGGAAAGGGACTTAATGTGGTAGTTGTAGATGCCACTACTAAAGAGCCAATTGCTGGAGCGACCGCTACAGTATTTACACCTAAGAATAGACAGGGAGAAATCTTAAAATACAACAGCTTGTCAAAAAATTTCCATATCGAGTTGATCCCTGACACTGATTTTGAAATCTTTGCAAAGGCTGAGAAATATATTTCCGAAAGTGTTAATATCTTGAAGAAAGATATCAAACCAGGCTCAACAATTTCTATAGCCTTGAGGAAAGATTCAGATGTACCAGTTGTTTTAGGTACTAAACTCTATTTTGAATTCAATAAGACTGAAGTAACAGATGCGCATCGCAAACAACTCGATCTGATTGTAGACTATCTCAAGAAGAATCCGTCGGATAAAATAGAGATTGGGGGCCATACAGATAATATAGCTTCCAAAGAATATAATACTCGCTTAAGCGGGAACAGAGCGCGGAAAGTTTTTGACTACGTTCGTAGCAAAGGAATCCAAGCTTCTAGGTTAAAAACCAGAGCATATTGGTATTCCAGACCTGATGAAGATAACTCTACCGAAGACGGAAGAGCTAAAAACAGGAGGGTCGACTTCCGCAAGCTATAGAGGAGAGCAGATGGAAGTCGAGTACCGATCTTACCTACAATCACCAAGAATATGGGATACCATTAAGGATCCGCAAAAAGTCGGTTATATTCTGAAAGAGTACGTACATAATAACGGGCTCTTTCTAAAAGAAAATCCTTTAAAACAAGAATTACAGATCCTACAAACTACTCCTGAAGGAAAAATTTTCCTTCGAATGGATCCTGAATCTCTGAACGAAGAAGGTGAGATCACAGTTTACAAAACCTTAAGTAAACACATGGAAATCGGCTTTAAAGTAGAATCTGTAAATCACGAGGACGGAGTAGTAGTCTGTTCTCCAGAATATGTAAGGATTGCCAAAGATGGCCGAATTCTACCAAGGATAGAAGGACTGCAGGGCAAAGTAGTAGCGCATAGATTCCATATGCTCAAGAAAGAACAGGATTCCACTAAAGTCCTTGGAACTTCCGGCCAGATCCTACTCACAGACTTACATAAGAATATTTTATCAGAGTATCCATATTCGAGATTGGTATTTCCAACTGGAAAAGAACTTAACTTTGAGCAGGATTTAGCAAAACGCACAGGCAAAACTATCTTTATAAAAGATGCGATCAGCATGGATCCTCTTTCCCAAGAAGAGGCAAACGGTTTCAATATTCTAGATCTAAAACAAGAATTAGAAGATGAAATGTTGCTAGAAGATAGAACTAAAGTTTATCGTTCCGGAAAGATACAATCTTTTGCAGTCTATCCGATCTATTACAAAGACCCTTCTGGATCAAAGCTCGTTGCTTTAGGTTATGCGGAGACTAAGGATAGAATTTTAGATCCTGCTATTCTAAAAAAATATGCAGAGTTAGAAGATGTCTTCAACGAAAGGATAGAAGACTCCAATACTTTGGATGTTGATATCCGTCAAAACGTGATCAACGCATCTGAAGGCGGTATTCTTTTAGAAGTAACCGAATCCCAGCTAGTCGAATCTTTTCTACATAAACCTTTCTTTACTGCAGATATAACTTTTAAGATGCAAGCGCCGTTGCGGTTTGCGTTTAAAATCCGACATATTTCTCAGATCGGGGAAATTTACCTGGTCGGTGCAGAAATAGTTGGCTCCAACGATGCCAAGACGAATATGACTCTATTAAAGAAGAATTTAAGCTTCATTAAGAGCGTCTAAGAGATTTGGAAAAACAGAAAGCCTTTTTACCCACAGCCCCTTACAAGGGAACGAGAGATTTTTATCCGGACGAAATGAGATTCCGAAATTGGATGTTTTCCGTAATGAGGAAGACTGTCCAATCTTTCGGTTATGAAGAATACGACGGCCCAATCCTAGAATCTTTCGAACTCTATCTCGCAAAAAGCGGAGAAGAGATCGTCCAACGACAACTCTATAATTTTACAGACAAAGGAGATCGCCATGTAGCGATCCGTCCTGAAATGACCCCGACTCTCGCAAGAATGGTTGCAGGAGAAGTTAGAAATCTTGCTAAGCCGATCCGCTGGTTTTCCATCCCAAACTTATGGAGATATGAACAACCAGGCAAAGGACGTCTCAGAGAACATTGGCAGCTCAATGTAGATCTATTCGGTGTAAATTCCTATAGAGCAGAAGTTGAGATCATTCTGATCGCAAACGCAATTTTAGAAAATTTCAAAGCTCCTAAAGGAAGTTATCAGATCAAGGTTTCTCACAGAGGAATTTTGGATTCATTCTTGAACCAAACTCTTTCTTTAGCTCCTGAAAAAGCTCATGCAGTTTCCAAACTTTTAGACAAAAAATCCAAGATCAGCAAAGAAGCTTTCGAAGAAGAGATCAAACCTCTGCTTTCAAATCCGGAAAAACAATTAACTCTGATCTATAAATACTTAGATACCAATCTACAAACTATCGGAAAATTAGAAGGTATAGATCCTTCTTCCGTTGAATTTATCCGAAATCTATTTTCAGATCTTGCTTCTCTTGGGATCAAAGACCAATTAGAATTCGATCCTTCTATCATTCGTGGCTTTGATTATTATACCGGTTGTATTTTCGAAGTATTCGATACCAATCCTGAAAACAGAAGATCCTTGTACGGCGGAGGAAGATACGATAACTTGATCGGATTATTCTCCAATGAGCAACTTTCGGGGATCGGTTTTGGATTGGGTGATGTAACCTTCAAAAACTTTTTAGAAGGGCATGGCCTGGTCCCGAAAAATCTGAATTCTAAAAATGCCGTTTTAATTCCTTTGATGGACGATAAAGTTTTTCCAGAAGTTCTGAAACTTGCTGAAGAACTTAGGAAAGAAGGAATCGGAGTGGAAACAATGCTCGAGTCAGCAAAACTCGGCAAACAAATCCAGACGGCAGAAAAAAAGGGGTATCGTTTCCTGATCTTCTTAGGAGAATCCGAACTCTCCGAAAATAAGGTTCAGTTAAAAGATATTGCTTCAGGAGAACAATCTTCTGTCCCTAGATCCGACCTAATCTCCATTTTACGGAAATCCTTACTTGGATAAGAACACTTTGGAAAAATTATCCGCTTTCGAAAGAATCGATTATGCGATCGCGATGTTCATTCGCGAAAAGATCCATTCTCCTCTTCTGAACAGAACTCTCTCTAGGATCAACCGTGGAGAGATAATGTTAGTTCTTATTCTTCCTTATCTTGCATACGCAGCATGGCAGGGAATTCTTCTCTATCCTTGGTGGATTGTAATTCCGTATGCAGGCCTAGTTGCTTATGCAAATGATCGTTTTGTTTTAGTATTAAAGAAGTTAATCGCTCGCAAGAGACCCCTAATCACTGTTGCTGGGAAAGTAGATCAAAATCCGGATATGAAACATTCATTTCCATCTGCCCATGCATCTAATTCGATGACTGCGGCTTTGATCTTGGTATTTTTATTCGGTTTCCCGGAATGGTTTTTGGTGCTGAGTTTGCTGGCGGGGATCGGAAGATTATTATCTCTTCACCATTTTCCCTCCGATGTGCTCGGAGGGTGGTTGATAGGAACCTGTTTCGGGACCTTAGGCCTTTTTCTTGGCCGCTGGCTTCTTCCCTTCTTGTTTGGAACCACCTAAGGCATCCAAAGTAAGTTTGTGACGAATCTCTCCTTCGTGAGTGATCGTTGTAGAAGCGATAACCTCGTCATTCAAGTCGAAGTTAATCTTCTTCTCTTTAACCAATAGTTTCAGATAATTTAATACGTTCTTAGCGAACATTCTGGAAGCATCTGAAGGAAGAGAACCTGCCAGGTTTTGGTGACCAACTATGGAAACTCCGTTTTTAGTTAATACGACCTTACCATGTTGAGTGTATTCGCAGTTTCCTCCATTTGGAGAAGCAAGGTCCACTACTACGGATCCAGCCTTCATTCTATCCACGATCTTTTTAGTGATAATGATAGGAGCTTTTCTTCCTGGGATCAAAGCTGTAGTGATAATCACATCAGCTTTAGCCGCGAATTTTTCGATCGCTTCTTGCTGGCGTTTTTTGTAGTCTTCAGTTTGTTCTACAGCATAACCACCTGCAGCTGCAGAGTGAGTTGCACCTTCGACCTCAACAAATTTCGCGCCAAGAGATTGAACTTGCTCTTTAACCTCAGGACGAGTATCGAATACATCCACTACTGCGCCTAATCTTCTGGAACTTGCGATTGCTTGTAAGCCTGCAACACCAGCACCAATGATAAGCACAGAAGCAGGAGTAATTGTTCCTGCAGCAGTAGTCAACATTGGGAAGAATCTAGTCAAATAAGTGGAAGCTATAAGAACAGCTTTATATCCAGCAACCGTTGCTTGAGACGAAAGAACGTCCATGGACTGAGCGCGAGTGATACGAGCAATCGCATCCAAGCTCAATACTGTAACTTTTTGAGCGGCAAGCTTTTTAACTACCTGAGGATTCACCGCAGGTTGGAACATTCCTAAATAGAAAGCTCCTTTTTTAATCTTAGATAAGCTTGCTCCGTCCGCTAAGTGAATGCTCACAACTAGGTCGGATTTTTTCAGGATGTCCGCGCGAGATTGAATGGTCGCTCCGGCTTTTTTATAATCTTCGTCAGAGAAATAAGAACCTTCTCCAGCGCCTTTCTCGATGATAACAGAAGCACCGATTTTTTTTAAGGCATCAACTACGTCTGGCGTTACCGCTACTCTAGTTTCTTCCTTAGCTTCTTTTAAAACTCCGATATTCATACAGCCTACTCGAAACTCAATTTTTCGGTTAAATTCCCTTATAGGGGAAAAGTAGGTCCAGATTTTCTCGGCGAACGATTAATCCAAGTGATTTTTGAAATAATCGACCGTTTTCCTGATTCCTTCTAATAAAGGAACTTTAGGTTCGTAACCCAGTTTTTGTCTAGCTAAAGTCAGATCGGGCTTTCTACGGGCAGGATCGTCTTGAGGAAGAGTTTTATAAATAATCTTGGAAGAAGAGCCGGTCTCTTTTAAAACTAACTCCGCTAATTCTTTGACAGTAAACTCTCCGTCGTTCCCCAAGTTTACAGGTCCAATGAAATCCTGGGTATTCATCATTCTAATAATACCATCTACAAGATCATCCACATAACAGAAAGATCTGGTTTGAGAACCATCTCCATAAACTGTGATATCCTTTCCTGCAAGTGCTTGGACAACAAAATTACTTACAACCCTTCCATCATCAGGGAGCATCCGAGGTCCGTAAGTGTTGAAGATACGAATAACTCTTATGTCCACTTTATGATTTCTGTGATAATCGAAACAAAGAGTTTCAGCGACCCTCTTTCCTTCATCGTAACAACTTCTGATACCGATTGGATTTACATTCCCCCAATATGTTTCTTTCTGAGGATGTTCAATCGGGTTTCCATAAACTTCGCTGGTAGAGGCTTGTAAAATCCTAGCTTTAACTCTTTTAGCAAGTCCTAACATATTCGTAGTTCCGAGTACATTAGTCTTAATAGTTTTAATTGCGTTGGATTGATAATGAATCGGGCTCGCAGGGCAGGCAAAGTTGTAAATCTGATCAATTTCGAGTCGAATCGGCTCAGTGATATCATGACGTATTAGTTCGAAACGAGGGTGAGAAAGGAGCTTTTCAACATTCTTCTTTCTTCCCGTGTGAAAGTTATCAACGCAGATAACCTCGTTACCTTCTTGTATCAATCTTTCGCATAGATGAGATCCGATAAATCCGGCTCCGCCGGTCACTAGCACTCTATTAGCCATCAATTCTCTCGATATCCATAAATTCCGGTGGAAGAGGTTTACCGTTCAAATCCAAACCTCTGCTTAAAAACCATTCCAATACTTCAGGAGTAACTTCTCCTGGAAATGGATTGTCCAAACCAACTACCGGCCCTTCATCAAATCCAGGAGTCTCATCCAAAATAGGACGATGAGCTACCGCACGCTTCAATGAAAAGAATACGATGGATACGCTAAAAAAGGACCAGAGCAGAGCAATCAAATATCCCAAGAACAAAACCGATTTCGGAACAGTTCCACCTGGAGAGGTTCCGGTGGCCCAATATGCCAAGATACCTGCATCTGTATTCTGAACGTTCTCAGTAAAATCTAAAAGATCGTAAAGGCTATATAAACTCACACTGGTTCCTAAAAACACAGTGATCAATCGATCCCAACCGAATGGAAGAAAAGAAGAGACCAAAAGAAAGATCCCCCAAAGCAAACCAGTTCTTTGTGCAAGCCCTCCGGAAGAAGTGTACTTTAAAGTAAGTAATAAAACTGCCCCTCCCAAAAGTAATAAAGTGGGACGGACCAGACTTCCTTTGAATCCTCTGTTGATCAAAAATCCTCCGACCAAACAAGAACCCAAATAACCTGCAGAGACAACGAATATAAAAGGACTTTTGCCGGAAGTTGGAGAGGCAACAGTTTGCCCTGCTTCGTCACCATTCAGGTCTATCATCTGAACAGAACCGCCTGATATCAAAGTTGCGATGGCATGTCCAGCTTCATGGATAAAAACTACAAAGTCTTTTAGATAAGAAACCCATCCATGATTCCAATAGGAAAGAAGAGTCACTATGATCGCGAGTAATAGCGCAAGCCTTAGGAAACGATTTTCCATTCTAGGATCAATATCGGCTTTTTTGCCGTTTAATCCGTTTTAAAATGACTTAAAATTCCGCCAAATTTTTGAGAATGTTCTAAGGTATCTTTCACCGAATGTCTTATGCTTTCTGAAGTAGCAGCGATGTCTTCCGCTGATTTGGAAATAGCACTCATAGAGTCTGAAATTTCACCCGCAGAAAGTTTTTGTTGTTCCGAAGTTCCTGCCATCATCTTTCCTAAAACCAAAACCTGATCGGAACTACTACGGATTTCTCCAAGTCTTTTGGACTGTTCCAGTAAAAGACTTTTTACTTTAGAGGCAGAGTTATGAACCTCTTCAATATAGTTTTGAAGATTCTCGAATACATCGACCGATTGTCCTACTTTCAATGCGCCTTCTTCCACAGAGTTAGATGTACTTTTTACGAGATAAGTAATGTCTTTTATGCTAGACTTTGTTTGTTCTGCAAGTTTAGAGATCTCATCTGCAACAACTGAGAATCCTTTCCCGGCTTCTCCAGCTCTTGCGGATTCTATAGATGCATTTAATGCGAGCATATTAGTTCTCTCAGAAATGCTTGTGATGATTCCCACGATCTTATTGATCTCATTTGAATAAGAACGTATCTGTTCCATGGATTGGATTGCTTCATTAAAGATCTGTTTTGCTTGGTCTGCTTTGTTTGCTACGTTTCCTGCTTGCGACTCCAAGTTTTGCATAGATTCGGAAGTTTTTCCCAAGGACATATCTATGGAACCGATACTATCGTTTACATTGGACAAACTTCTGGTTTGCTCACTGATAGTTAATACAATCTCATCAATTGTTTTGGAAAGTTCATGAGAAGCTGCAGCAGTTTCTTGGACTGCATGTGCCTGCTTTTGAGAAACTCTTTCGAATGATCCTACTGATTGGAATAATTCCTCGTACAGTTTTAAGTTTCTCTGGTAGTTCTCTTTCATTTGTACGAGAAGTCCCCAGAGACTTATAGTCATACATCTGAAATTAGAATAAATTTTGTCCGCCTCTTCTATCCCTTCTTTTCTTGGAAATTCAGAGGCAAGATTTCCATTCACAACCTTGCCTACGATCTCTAAGGTTTCAGACATTTTCTTTTTCAGTTTATAGATAGTTCTAAGACAAAGTGTAAATCCAAGAACCACTGCAAGGAAGGTTACAGAAGAAGCGACCGGGTCAGTTAAAAATAATTTCAGTCCTAAGTAAGAAGAAGGAACGAATATACATGCGAATGTGAAGGCTACAAGACCGAGATATCCGAATTTAATGCGGACAGAATTTATAAAAGAGAAGAAGGTCCTGAATAATTTTGATTCCCCATTCAATCTCGCAAAAAGTTTTTCTGCCTTTTCTATTTGTTGTCTGTTCGTCTTCTTACGAACGGACATATAGCCTGTGATAACTCCATTTTCAAGAACTGGAGTTACAGTGGCATCCACCCAATAATGATCTCCATTCTTTGCGCGATTTTTAACTATTGCATTCCAAGGACGACCGGATTGGACAGTATTCCAAAGATCTTCGTAGACTGCAGGGGGAATATCCGGGTGACGCACAATATTATGAGGTTGGCCCAGCATTTCCTCTTCCGTAAAACCACTTACATCCGCGAAGTCCTGGGAGACGTAAGTAATCTTTCCTTTCGAGTCTGTTCTGGAAATAATTACCGCCGATTCAGCGAACTGAATTTCTCGACCTGTTATCGGTAGGTTCTTTCTCATATTTTCAGTAATTTTTGGGGATCAAGTTTGGTATAGCGAATTTAAAAGAATCAATTCTTGATTTTATTAAACCAGAATATCAAAGAGAAATAATTCAGATAAAGCTATATTTATCTAATAATACTTTCGGTTTATTTTATAGAATAATGAATTAAATAACCGACCGCATTCCTATTTTACAAAAACAAGATACGCTTGTACACAGCCTGCAAGTCCACCAAGGAAAGCACCTAAGCTAATTAAGGTTGCCTCATCTTCTTTAAAAACTGAATGTAATAGGTGCTCAAATTCTTCAGGGGGTAGTACACTTAAGTTATCAAAGACCAACTTTTCTATTTCTAATCTCTCTTCGATATAGTCCTTCATTTTGTCTGCAGTTTCAGGTACTAGTTCTAGTATAGAATTCGCAATTCTTTCCTTTAGCTCTTCTAACTTTTTCGAGCCTAAGATCAAAGAAGCATAAGGAATTTTTTTCTTTAACTTCTCTTCCATCAATTCTTTGGATTTAAAAAGAAGTTCCGCAATGATCAGATCTCCTCCCTTTCCTTTAAAGATCACACCTATTAGACTTTCAGGATCTAAAATTTTAGAAGCGACTACGGATGCAAATTCTCTGGAAACATCCACCTGTCTTTTTAAGAAAAGACCTTGGTATTTAAAAAATAAAAAGTTCTTAGGCTGTAAGGGAGAAAAGATCATAAGGATAGCCAGCCAGTTAGTAATGTAACCTACAAAAATTCCCATCAACGGCATGGTCCACCACTGGTTCAAATACGCGATGAATAGTACCTGAACACAACCAATCAGAAATCCAAAATAAATCCCTGAACGAACTATAAATCTAAATTCAGGGCCACCACATCTTCTAAAAATTTCCGATAGAATATTTGCATTTTCTCCCGAAAGAGATTCTTTAATTAAATCACCGATTCCTAATATACTTTCCAAATTCTTGCCAAAGGAAGTATAGATCTCCTCTATTTTTTTAGGAATGTCTTCTCGGATCTCCTGTTCTAAAATTTGTTTTGCTTCTTCAGGGACCATCTTCCAGATCACTGGGTTGTCAGCGAAAAATATATCTTTTACTATTGAAGAAGATTTTTCTCCTATCCTATCTCGGATCAGATCTGAAATTTGCACCGGATCGATTTTTTTATATAGATCGTAAGGTCGGATCAATCTTTCCATCATCACGTCAGAAATGAGTCCTGCCATTTTTTTAGAATGTCTTGGGATGATGCCCTGCCAGCCTAAAATTCCCAATCCTCTAAACTTAACAGGATAGAAGATCATTTGCACTGCTATATAGTTGGTGATCCAACCCACAAAGGAGCAAGTAATCAGAATTGAAATGATCTCCATCATTGACCCGTGCATCGAGCTGAGTTTTATAGGTCCAAAAATTCGATTCAAGAAAAATTCAACACCTAATATCCTTGTAAAATTGTATCAATCAATGGGCTCCAGGGTTTCTTTTTTCATTTCTCTCTCTATTCATGCTGTCCTATTTTTATCTTATTATTTAGTCCAAAATCTAAGATCTGAAAACTTTACTGAACAGATCAAGCTGAGTCTTAGCAAAGGCCAAATCCCAAGTTTACATTTTTCACTTCCCAAAAATTTGGGAGAAGGACCGGATACTTCTTCTAATTCGGGTTTGGCTGGAACACCGGAAGCTGAAATTGAAAGATTTAAAAACGAGATCCATTTTCCACCGGAAGCGTTGGAGCAGAGATTGGAATCAGATTGTTCTTGGGAAGTGGTGATAGGCTCAAATGGGACGGCAAAAAAAATTACAACGATCAAACCTTGCAAATATAAGGTTTTTGAAACGCAGTTTAGAAGGTCAGTTTCTAGCTGGAAATTTCAACTGCCGGAAGGAAATATAATAATTATTCCTATATCCTTTCGTATTGAATCTGATGATTGAACCTTCTAAATCATGGTATGCTGTTTATACAAATTCTAGGGCAGAGAAAAAGTTAGCACTAGAACTTTCGAAAAAGGGAGTAACCCAATACTTGCCGATTATCTCGACCGAAAAAAAATGGTCTGATCGGATCAAAACGGTTCTGATCCCTGTTTTTCCTTCTTATGTATTCGTAAAAATTGATATCAGGACCGAAAAACTAAAAGTCCTGGAAACCCCAGGAGCAGTACGATTCGTATCGATTGGAGAAATTCCTTTTGCCATCGAAAACGACGATATTGAGATAATCCGCCAACTTGTAACAGAGTATCCGGATAGGATCAAGATTGAAAGAGAGAAGATGTTGGCTCCCGGTAAAAAGGTGCGGATCCGAAGTGGACTTTTTAAAGACAGAAAAGCGAGAGTGATCCGAAAAGGAAGTAAATCGTCTATACTTGTTTCCATTTCCGGAACGGGTACCACAGTATCTTTAGAATTGGATTCGGAATTATTAGAAACGGACGAGGAGAATTAGAAATGGGAAATACATTAGATAAAGTTAAAAAAGCTTTGGATATAGAGATAGAAGCAATTCTTCATTTCAGAGAAAATCTAGATCCGAATATAGAAAAAGCGGTCGAACTCATCTTCCAATCAAAAGGAAAGGTGATCGTAACCGGTGTCGGAAAATCTGGAGATGTTGGTAAAAAGATCGCATCCACTTTATCTTCAACTGGTACTCCCTCTTATTTTCTTCATCCATCCGATGCAGCTCATGGTGACGCTGGAATTTTAGCCCAAGGTGATGTGGTCATCGCAATCGGTAAAAGTGGCGAAAGCGAAGAATTACTCAACCTTCTTCCTACTATAAAAAGTATTGGTGCAAAATTGGTAGGATTAACTGCAAATCCGGGGTCCAGATTGGCATTGGACTGCGATATTGTAATCTTAACTCCAGTATTAAAAGAAGCATGTCCTTTAGAACTTGCACCAACTTCAAGCACTACGATCGCTTTGATGTTAGGGGACGCAATTGCGATGGCTTTAATGGAGCTTAGAAACTTCCAGAAAGAGGATTTTGCATTATACCACCCTGCAGGTAGACTTGGAAAAAGATTGTCATTAAAAGTAGACGATGTCATGAGAAAGGGAGATAAACTCGCTAAGGTCGGCTCAGATGCAAGTTTAGAGGAAGTTCTTTCCGAGATCACAAAAAAACTCGTGGGCGCAACAGGTGTAGTAAATTCGAGCGGAAAACTGATCGGCTTTATAACCGATTATGATATTAGAAAATTACTGAATGATGGAAAGCTAGATAAATCTATCAAAGCAAAAGATCTAATGAACTCCAAACCTACAGTATTTGAAAGTGGGATCATGGCTTACGACGTTTTACAATCCATGGAAAGGAGAGAAAAACCTATCTCTGTAGCTCCGATCAGTTCCAAAGACGGAGTTTTGCTTGGAATCGTTTCCATCCATGATCTTTTACAAAAAGGACTCTGATCTTTCATGAGCTTAAGCGACTCTCAGAAAATACAGATCATTCTTACTTTGAATGAAGAGGAGTTTTTTGGATTAAAAACTCTTCCTAAGGCTGATTTTTTAGAGATACGTTTGGATCAATTTCGTTCCAATAAAGACGCGCCGGAAAAGATCTTAAAGAAAATTAAAGATCTAAATGCATCCTGTGTATTCACCTATAGACAACCCGAAGATTCCAGTCTGAAAAGTGTAGGAATTTGGAGTAGTGAGAATATTGATCTATTACTTTCTGGTTTAGAATCAGGAAAACATTATATAGATCTAGAATTAGACAAAGACAATCCAGTCTTTAATGGAATTGATGAGGGACGTTTCGGGATCATTCGGTCTGTTCATAGTTTTTCCGGAATTCCAGATTACGAAGAATTACTCTTTTTCCTCAGACCGGTTACGGAAGAAGTTTTAGCAACAGTTAAGTCTAAACTTCCCTTCCAGAGAATTTTTAAGATTGCCGCGCTTCCGAAAAGCGAACAAGAATCGAAAGAATTTCAAGATTCTGCGCTTAAACTTTCTAAACTATGCGCTAAACAAAATATCCCGATCGGATTCTGTGGAATATTAATGGGAGAATCTGGAAAAGAATTCAGGATCTTTCCCGAGAAGATAGGATCTCAGTTTACTTACTCTTGTTTGGGAGAGCCAAAGGCTCCAGGACAGGTCGATCTGGACACTTTACTTTCTAAAAGAAAATAAAGGACTAATCCTTATCTTGGGAATCGTCTTCTTCCTTATCATCTTCTGATTTTTTATGATCTCTAGTTCCTGCACGAGTTTCTAAGAATGTTTTGAAATTCTCGTCGGATCTAAACTTTTTAAATGCCTTATCTTTCTCCGCAGAAGCCCAGTATGAAGATTTTATGCTTCCAGATTTTTTAATATAGGATGCTGTCTTTTCTTGGTCATTCTTCTCTGCATAACATTTGGCTAAAAGATAATAAGCTCCTGCGGAATCTTCTACCTTTTCTAGGAGAATAATTGCCTTGTCTACCGAACCAGTATAAAGATAAGTTTTACCTAAATAGAAATTATATTCTCTAATTTCCTCTTCATCCGGTTGGACCGCATGGAAATATTTAAGAGCTTTTTCGTAATTTCCATTATTCGTATAATATCTAGCGAGTTTTAAGATACCGTCATAATACACATCCGGAAGTTCTTTCAATTCCGGATTTTCTTTTTCAATAGCCGCACCTATCTCTTTCAGAATATCATAACCTTCTTCTTTTTTGCCGATCTGAATCTTACAAAGCCCGATATACATTCGGATCTCTCTGGTTTTCTCTCCGTATTCGAGAGCTTTTTCGGCAGTTTTGATCGCGTTATCACAATCTTTTTGCTGCCATTTAATTTTGGTCAGACCAATCAAAGGAAGGACAGTATGTTTATTCGCGTGCGCTTTTCGATAATACTTAGATGCTTCCTCGAAGTTTTTCTTTTTATGATAAGCGGCCGCTTGAGTAAGGTGAGTATAATAGAGTAATTTTTCTCTTTCAGAAGGAATTTTAGGTTCTATTCTATTTAGAACTACTAGAGCATCATCGTAATTTCCAACTCGCACAAGCAAAGCACCATACTTATAACCGTACTCCACATTCTCCGGTTCACCCTTTACCAATCCGGAAAGAATGGATTCGGATTTAGCAAATTCTTTTTCATTATAATAAGCTAATGCAAGTCTCCAGAGTATTTCTTTATTATTGGGATCTTGTTTTAATTTTTTTTCAAGACTGGAAACACTTTCTTGTTCCGGCTCTTCTTCCTGATAAACAGGTTTGCGAGGTCCGCCAGAAGAATATCTTTCTTCTGCGGCAGCTCTAATCTTTTGGATATGCGAAAGGTCCGGATCGATCTTTAATAATCGATTGGAATAAGAGATTACTTCTCCATAATCTCTTTGATAATTATGATAAAGAATGATTTTTGTGAGAGAATTGACCAGATCCTTTTTAGGAAGGTTTAAACTAACTGCCTTTTTGAATGCTTGGATGGATTTATTATAATCTTTTCTGCTCTCATAGATATAACCCATATACATCCAAGCCTCACCGGAGGAGGGGTTACCATCATTATACTTCTGGAATTGTTTGAGAGCCTCTGTGTAGTCTTTTCTGGAATAAGCTTTTTTACCTTCTTTCATATCTGCGAAGACAGAATGGGAAAAGAAGAATATACTAAAGCAAATCAGTAGAGAAAAGAACGGCTTACCCATACTGGTAAGACCGACATTTTCCCTCCGAATACTACAAAAGAAGGAAGGCATTTATCCAATTTTGGAAGAGAACGCCACGAATAAAGTGGAATTCTCGCCTTCCCAAAGGAATTATTTATTTCCTAAAACCTCTGACTTTCTTTGAGCCAAGGCTCTTGCAGCTCTTAGATTCACACTCATGGTCGTAATTTGAGGATTTACGGATAATCCTGTAGGATATACAGAAGCATCCATTACGAAAATATTCTTATGACCATAGAGTTGGAAATCCATATCCACTGCACCCAAGTCGGCCGACTTAGCTGCTTGGATAGATCCATGGGGGTGAGCGGAACCAATTGCAATCTTTCCAGGTTCGATACTCTTATCCAAGATCCAATCGAACTTGGAATTTTTATCCACTGGGATCGGATCTAGTACATCAGGGAATGGGAATATGATCGCCTTTGCACCTGCAGCAACTTGTACTTCTGCAAGAGCTTTCAGTCCTTTAAGTAAATTTTTACCATCGGTAGGAGTGATCTCGAAATAAACTTTTCTTCTTCCCAAAGACCATTTCACGGAAGCATTCGCTTCGCCATCTGCACCATCACGAACAAGCACAATGCCCGCACTCATGTTCGGATACTTCTTCATAGCATCGAATTGTCTCTGTCCATAAAAAGGAATCAGTGAACTTGCTAGTGTAGGACGGAATGGAGCTACTTCTAACCAGTAACCATAACCAGTATTGTCTTGGTTATGACCATCTTTGATTACCGCGGATTGAGGAGGCCCTGAGAACATATTTATAGTCTCATCAAAGATTGCAAAGTTTGTGCTTGTAGGGTGAACTTTTAAATTTCTTCCCACCCAGTCGTTTCCTAGTCCTGATCTTTGAAGAAGAGCAGGCCCTTCTATCGCGCCAGCACTCACAATTACTACAGGAGCTTCGATCATTACTTTTTCTAGAATATTGCTCGGAGCCTTTTCATAAGGATCAGGAGTGAATTCTGCAACTACTGTTTTAATATCACCGTCTTGGATGTATTGTGCTCTCATATTCGAGATTACAGTTGCACCAGCTTCAATCGCATCAGGGATCCAAGTTAAGAATGCAGATTGTTTAGCGTTAATAGGACAGCCCAAACCACAACGGCCGACGCCAATACATCCTCTATTATTATTCTTTAATACTTCTGGATGCAAACCTAACGCTTTTCCACCTTTCATTAAAGTATTATTGTTTGCGTTGATAAGATTTTGTGGAACTTCGTGGACACCTATCCTTTCATGGACTTCCGAAATAAATGCATCCATTTCCTGTCTTCCGTAACCTTTCCAACCAAAGCGAGAATCCCATTCGTTGGTTACGTAATCAGGAGGATAAAGAGAAGTTTGCCAGTTTACGGTAGTTGAACCACCCACTGTTCTTCCTTGTAAGATAGAAAGAGTCTGTTCTTCTGCGATGACAAATCCTGCATCTCTATACAATCTTGCTTGGGCTAGGAACTCATCCCCTGTGAATTTTGCAGGAGTGAAATATCCTCCTTCTTCTATCAGGACTACTTTCCATCCAGCCTTTGCAAGAGTCGCAGCAACTACTGCTCCACCTGCACCAGAACCTATAATAACTGCTTCTGCTTGTAATTTCCAAACTCCGTCTTTGATACCTTTCTCTTTGATCAAAGATTCATGTTTATCCGGAGTGATGATCTCAGAATTTGCGTTAGGAATCCCGCCCATAGTTCTTAACCTTTATATCCCACTAGTTCGTTATAATCTCTTTCCATTGAAACTAAGAAGAAGGACAACTGGCGCATGATATTATAAGCGCCTCTTTTCAAAGATAATGAAGAGTTTTTCCAGGAAAGAAGTCGTTTCTCTCTATCTTCTTTGGAAAGCCCAACCATAGAGGTGAAAGAAAAATCCAAAGCAAAGGAAACAAGAGAAGAGCCAGGCAAGAATGCCAATAATTTCAAAACGGATTCTGTATCGATAGGATAAGGATGACCGTAGATGTATTTATCTGCGGCCACTCCTAAGTCAAATCCTTGGATTGGATTTCCTACAAGGAAAACTTCTTCTAAAGATTTGAATGCGAGATATTCAGAATCACTCAATCCATGCAGCTTAGGAATAGATCCAGGTTTGCAAGATGCTTGAGGAACTAGGATGGCCGAGATGGCGGCCGTTTTGAACAGAAACTTTAGAAAGCGACTACGAGAAACTTTCTCATCCAGAAACGATTCCAATTCTAACTCCTAAACTTTGTTCGAAATAACAAAGTTTGCCGTAACGAATGTTCTGGAATCTGTTCGACTTTGTCTATCCTTTCTTTTGGAATTTTTTCATCTTCACGTAAATTTTGATTTCTTCAAAATCAATTCTATCCAGTTCAACAGGAAATGTTTCTCCTAATGAATATTGTTTGGTATATTTTTTAGAATAGAATGTAAAGTCTGTCTCTGCCTGCAACTCGCCTTCGTCTGTGAATTCTATCGCAGGGATGATTGCCTCGACTGGAGGGTTATTCAATTCCACAAATGCGACCGCTGCCTTGAATCCAACAAGAGTAGCATTAAATTCTTTGATACCTGTTTTCTCTAAAAACCTACAGGCTTTGAGTTTATAATAATCTCTTTCAGAATCAGTTGCCTTTCTTTCTTCGTGAGAAGTATGAAGACCCATCACTTTGATATCTTCTTCCGAATAAGGTTCTTCTTCAGCGAGAAGAATACTTTCTAAAACCCTGTGACAAACCAAGTCAGGATAACGGCGAATGGGAGAAGTGAAATGGCAATAATCTTTAAAACCCAATCCCCAATGTCCTAGATATTCGCCCGAATAATAAGCCTGCATAAAACTTCTTAAAAGAGAAATATTAAACAAACGTTCCGAAGGAGTTCCTTCAATCACTTGCAAAACATTCCGAATGGATTCGTATTTTGTGTCTTGTAATTGAGCATTAACTCCATTCAAACTTAGGAATGAATTCAGCATCTCTAACTTTTCTACATCCATCGGTTCATGGACACGATATAAAGTAGGTCTTTCTTTTTTACGAATGTATTCTGCAACTTTGATGTTTGCAGAGAGCATAAATTCTTCGATCAGGATGTGCGCCTGAAGTCTGTCTACAGGTTTAATTTCTATTACATTATGTTCGGAGTCCGTGACTACCTTGGTCTCCTTTAGATTCAGATCCACTCTTCCAGAATTAAGTCTTCTTTTGCGAAGAATGTCTGCAAATTTCATCATTTGGAAAATCCAATTGTTCGGATCTCCAGATTTGATCTCTTCTTCAGCACGATTATAAGTGTATCTTTCTTCTACTTTGATTATAGATTTATAAAACTTAGCATGGAAGATTGTTCCGCTCCAATCTGCTTCCATCTCCACCGTGAAAGCCAATCGATTTTTCTTAGCTACAAGACTACAAAGATTTTCAGAAAGCTCAGGAGGAAGCATCGGGACAACTCTACTCCCTAAATATACGGAAGTAGCTCTTGCATACGCTTCTATGTCCAGATCGGAACCTGGTTGTACATAATGAGAAACATCTGCGATATGAACGTAGAATCTAATCTTCTTTCCTTCATCTATAAAGGAGATCGCATCATCAAAGTCCTTGGAGTATTCTCCGTCTATTGTGATGGACTTAAGCTCTCTTAAATCTACTCTGGAATTCCAATTATTCACAGAGGATTCATCCACTTCGTCAGGAAGTTCTTCTAATTTTACTTCTTCCGGATAAAGAATAGTATAATTATACTTCATCAACATTCTCATCAGATCCGTGTCTTCTTTGGTGTCTGACTCAAAACGTACAAAGTGAGCTTCGTATAGATTTTTTTCGTGATCAGAGTCTTGCTTTAAAGTTACGATCAGAACGTCTCCGATATTGATCTCGTCTTGTAGATCTTGGAGCAATGATTTGCGGGGAAGGAAACCTTCTTTCAGATCTCCTTCCATATCTAAGAAGGTTCCGACTATAAACTTATAATCTTTCTCAGTGACCTTCATTCTATAAAGTTCACGACCTCTTCTAAGAACGGAGGCAACTTCTCCTTCTAACTTTCCTTTGCGGCCAATACCTGTAGGAAGAATTTCCACAAGATCACCTTGGATTGCAGAAGAAGTATACTGACCCGGAACAAATACTTCAGTTCCTGTGGTAAGTTTTACGAATCCATCTCCCTTTTTACTTAAAGAGATGGTTCCTTTCAAGGTCTGATTAGGATGAACTATAATATTCTTTTTTTGGATCTCTATCAGCCCTTCTTTTTCGAAGAAGATCAGAACTTCTTCTGCTGAACGTTTTTGTTCTTGGGCTTCCCATTTCTCTCTTCTAAATCCTTTTTTCTGACCTGCATGAGCAATGAACTTTGAATAAATCTCTTGCATAGAAAGAACCTTTCCTGCTTTAGAACGGAAAAATTTTAGAAGTTTTCTACCAGGCTCATTCTCTCTTTCCCAATCATGACTTCCGAATTTTCTATCGTAAAACTTAGGCTTTGAAGAAGGAATATGAGATTCCCGTTTAGATTCTTTCTTAAAGTTGGTAGCCTTGAATTCTTTTTCTTTTTTAGGCGGAGAAGGTGGGTGAGGCGTATCAAATTTCTGGACTTTTTGGTCTCTCTGAACTTTCTTTTCGACAGGAAAAATTTCCAGGTCTTTGGAACGAGGAGACTTATGATCTTTTTTCTTTTTAGAAACCTTCTCCTTCGCTTCTCTGATTTTTTGTCTTAAATCGTTATCTTTAGATTCTTTTGGAACGGAATTTTTAGATCCTTTGTTCTTTTCAGTATTCTCTTTGGTTTTTGTTTTTTTCTTTGTTTGTATTTGTTTAACTATTTTCTTTTTTTGTGTCATGTATAATGTACCTTAGGCTTATCATCAGCATAAGTTCCTCGCAAATAATTAGGAACCAATCGCAAATACGAATGATCTTCAGGCTTGGCTAATGCCATTTTGATCTCACTGGATTTCTCCAATATGCTCGCTTCCGGCGAAGGAAGATTTTCTTTCATATTTGTTCCCGCAAAAAAGTCGGGAGAGTCGCTGAACTTAATTCCAGTAAGATAAGAGCCTATCCTATCTTCCGGGATGGTTTCCGGAATCAAATCCGGAGCAATGTCTATAGTACCCCAATAACCTCTGGAGTCTCTTAGACCGAAATAAACTTTTCCTTGTTTCGCTTCTATTCCTACACAAACGGAAGATTCGGATTCTACATAATATTGGCAGGTGTATAACTCTATACTATCAATTCCTAAAACAGGAATATTCCAGATTTGTGAAAAATTCCGGGCAGTCGCCACCGAGATCCTAATTCCAGTAAAAGATCCAGGGCCAGTAGCAGTTACTATGATATCAGGTTTTTCCCAATTAGAAACTTTTAAACAATTAGAAATTTCTTTAATGAGTAAGAGAGAAGATTCTCTATTATGCAACTCTTTGTATTCTGAAAGTTTTTCTAGTTTGCCATCTTCTGTTTTAAGGTAACATCCCACTAAAATCCAAGAATTCGTGGCATCGAAGAATAATATTTTTGTCATAAAATTTTCTCCGACTTTAGGAAAGATTCGATTGAAAGATCGGATCTTCTCCATTCTTCTCCTAAAAACTCAACCTGCAGATTCCTGGTGTCCTCGTCAGCTTCTTCCAAATCGATTTTGATCCGGAATTTTCTGTTTTTAAATTCAGGCTCCCCTTTTTCCCACCATTCAATCAGAGAAATTCCTTTACCGTTCCAATACTCTTCAAAACCCAAATCCGAGATGTCTTCCGGCGAGCCGAGCCGATATAGATCAAAATGAAAGATCTCTAATGGATCGCCTGAATTGTTTTGTATCTCTGGAAACGGATACTCATTCATCAAAGTATATGTCGGAGAATTTACAAATAGTTTGGACTTATCCAATCCAGGTTTCAATCGATCCAAAAGAGCTTTTACAAGTTTAGAAACGAAAGTGGTTTTGCCTGAACCCATTTTTCCAGAAAGAAGAAGTAGGGGAAATTTTCCTTCCTTCCAGATAGCTGCAAGAATCCCGGCAAGTTTTGAGACAGGGATATCGATAGAATCTAAGGTAAGATTTTCGAACCGTCCTAACATTCTATTTCTTAAAATAACTCTAAGACCTCTGCTTTTGGAAATCTATAAATAGAATTACAGAATTCACAGGTGACTTCAATCTGTCCTTGCTCTTCTGCAATATCCATCGCTTCTTCTTTTCCTAAATTTTGGATCAGCTCTTTAATCTTCTCTTCGGAGCAATCACATCTATATTCAGGTCTTCCGGTTGCTAAGATCTCAAACTTTGTATTCCAAGAAGATTGCAAAATTTCTAATGCTTGAGAAACAGTGCCTTCGTAAACTTTGGATTTTTCCTCTTCAAGTTTTCCGGCTAGTTCCCTAACTGCATCTATATGTTCTGGCCGTGCTTCCGGCAATGCTTGTAAGAATAAACCTTTGATCCTCCAATGCAAACCTTCTAATTTAATATAAGCTACTAAAAAGGAAGGAACCTGCTCCGAGTCTCTCAGGTAGTTTTCAATATTTGTTTCGAAACTTTGGTTTCTAAATGGAACAATGGATTGATAAATACATTCTCCATCTTTCCAACGGAATACTTTTAAAATTCCTAAATTTTCCTCTGAGATCTGTCCTGATTCTATATCTTCTTCAGGGCGATATCTCAGAGTTGCCTTTAACCTTCCGCCACGAGTGCTATACGCTAAGACTGAATGTATCTCAGTATCATCATAAAACCGGATTTGAACGCTCACCTTTGTATCTTCTTTCACTAGATCTGCTAAGAAGAACGCGGCAAGCATAGTCCTTGCCAGAAGCTCCGTGCCTGCATCATCAAAACCGTGTAAGTTAGACGCGGCGGTTACTGCGTAGGAAATTTCGGCTGAGGAAAAACGAAAGTGAACGTCGGGAAGAATCCCATAATGGTATATATCGTGATTTTCCATGCAATGTTAGGATTCCCGACCCTATGGGACGAGGTTCTAATCTATTCTCCCTGAATCGTATCGAAAAGACAGTATTTTTTCCGAATTTCGATGGGTTTTAATGGTTTTCTTTCTGGAAAGATCTTCCCTCAAGAGAATCATCGTCTCTACCTTTTTAACATGCGAGGACCGAATGATTTTCGGAGCTGATTATTATCCTGAACAATGGACTCCAAAAGATTGGGAAGAAGATATTCGGATCATGAAGGACATGGGATTAACCAGAGTCCGTCTCGCAGAGTTTTCATGGGCATTAGTCGAACCTAAAGAAGGCAAATTCGATTTTTCTTTTTGGAAGAAGATGTTGGATCTCTTTCATAAACATAAAATGGATGTGATCCTAGGAACTCCAACGGCAACATTCCCTCCTTGGCTAGCGAAAAAATATCCTGATGTTCTCCAGGTAAGAGATGGAGTTCTAAGAAATATAGGCACAAGAAGACAGGCATGTTTTTCTTCTCCAAATTATAGAAAAGCAGTGGTTCGGTTAGTGACTAAGATGGCCCAAACATTAGGCAATCATCCAGCTGTTATTGGCTGGCAAATAGATAATGAGATCGGACATGAAGGATCAGACATCGATCATTCGGAAACTTCCCTTAAAGCTTTTCGTCTTTGGTTGAAATCAAAATATAAAACGATCCAAAAACTAAATGATACTTGGGGAAATATTTTTTGGGGAGTGATCTTCAATGATTGGAATGAGATCCCACTTCCAGGCCCTCATGTGAGTGCAGGTTTTAACCCTTCTATGATCCAAGACTTTTATAGATTCCACTCAGATACGATTGTGGATTTTGTAAAATTGCAGTCTGATATTGTCAGAAAGTTTTCTCCTAATAGAAAACTCACTACAAACTTATATCCAAGTCCTTTTCTTCCTGTAATTGATATGAGCGAATTATTCACTCATTTAGATTATGTGTCTTGGGATAATTATCCTACCTGGGGAGATCAAGAAGAGCCATTCCCTCATCCATTTATCTCAGCAATGCACCAGTACAATCGAGGTTTGAAAGATCTTCCATTTACTGTGATGGAACAAATTTCGGGATTCCAAGGACATGATACTTTAGGTTATCTTCCCGCTCCAGGCCAGATTCAACTTTGGATGAAACAAGCAATCGTCCAAGGTGCGGAACAAATTGTATTTTTCAGATATAGAACTGCAAGGTTCGGACAGGAGCAACTTTGTTATGGGATTTTAGACCATGACAAATCCCTTACAGACAGATACTTAGAATTGCAAAAAGGGATCTCTGAAATCCTACCTGAGGCTAAAGACTTTGCGTCAGAACATTTTCCGGCAGACGTAGCAGTTCTTCATGATATAGAGAATGCTAGAAATTTCAAACACCAACCAATCTCTTCTGGCTTGAAGCATAGTCCTGTTCCTTTTGCTCAAGTTGGATATGATATTGAAATGGCAACTTGGTTTGCAGGTCTTAATATTCTAAATGTAAATACTCACTTCTTACCAATCTCCAAAACTGATTTTTCCAAGTACAAAGTTTTGGTCCTTCCCCTCTATGCGATAGTGGATGATCCTATTGTTAAAAAATTGGAGCAATTCGTTAGAGATGGAGGTGTTTTAGTTTTAGGATATAGAGCAGGTTTAAAAGATAAAAATTCTTGGATGTTAGAATCTCAAGTGCCTGGTCCATTCTCCGAAATGGCTGGAGTTAAGGTAAGAAAGTTTGAAGCAGTCGGAAATCGAAACGTTAAGTTCCGATTCAGGGTTTTACCAGGAACCTGTTCCAAAGTCTGTGAGATACTGGAACCCACTACTGCCAAAGTTTGGGCAAGATATTCTGATGATAAGAAATTTTATAAAGGAAAACCTGTCATTACTTGTAATCGATTTGGAAAAGGATCTGTCGTATACGTTGGAGCAAGTCTGAGTCCGATCTCGTTTATGCTATTATACAGAAGAACCTTAAAAATGGCAGGTATCCCTTTTACTTTTTATGGCCCAACAATAGAGCATAGTTTTAGAAAGGGAAAGTCCAAAGACTACGAAATTTTTATCAATCATTCCGATAAGAAGGCCCTTGCCGGTTTCAAGCTACTCAAACCATACGAGGTGAGGATTCTGCCTAAAACAAAAAAATGAAGCTGAATGAAGTTAAAGAATTAAATAAGCTCCTAAAGAATCATTCGAATGGAAGAAACAAGGAATATTCCGTTTATGTGGATAACCTTCATACTTCCTTCATTGAGTTCGAAGAAAAGTTTATTTTACCTTCTACTTCTGTTTTCGAAATAGAGTTTAGTTCTGCAGAAGATTTTTTGAAATCTATGCTTCTATTTGCGCCTGAGTTTGTTGCAGATTCACTTGTGCTTCCTGAACCAAGACCGAAAAGGGATATTGATCGTTTATTTCTGATCAAGCCATTCTATACGGATGGAGAAATGTTCAGAGAGAATTCTCCAGAAGTATGGAGAGAGAAACTTCCCCCTTTTGCAATCGTTACCAGTTTTCATTTGATGCACCTTGGCGGAGCGCCCAAGGAAGATATCTATATCCCTGCTTCTCAAGGAAAAACTATGTCTGTTTACACCACGAGAGCATATTTTTCTACTCGAGTAATTCCTTTAGACTCTCTCACGGTCTTAGAAGATGCGGTTATAGACTTTACTGCTAAGAAGTACCAAGAGTCTGACTTCATGGTACAGATCTCCACGGATACGTTCGAAGGAGTTAGGCATACATATTCTGAAATTTTTGATGAAGTGGATTATTCTAAGCAGGTAAGCTTTATACATGAGTCTCTGGGGATTACTTCTGCAGATTGGACTCTTGGAAAAATTTTCGCTCCATTAGCGGTAGAATACCTGACCCTAACGGCCCGATTTCTGGATCCTTCCCTAGATAAGATTGCAAAGGATTTTAATTCGTTTCACCAAGTAGTTGATCTTTTGTTAAGACCAGGCAGCATGACCTTAGAAGAATCTGCCCGAAATTCATTCTTCGCTTGGCTCCGATCTCATAAATCAGAGAGGATCATTTCCCCATCGGGAAATATGGCTTGGAAAATTTTACGGGTATAAAGGACATAAGCCCGAACATGGAATCCTTAGCACCTCCCATAGATTTCCCTCTTGAAGAAGTGAAAAAGAGAGTGAAATCAGTCCAATCCGTATCCGGGCTAATACTTGAATCCGCTCGCAAGCTTCAAAAAGAGATCCGAGTTTTCGGAATCGTGAGCGACTCAGAAGAAAAAGACCGCATTCATAAAGCGGACGAATTGATGGGAAAATTCCTGATCGATTTTATCCGACAAAACTTTCCAAACGACTCAATCATTTCAGAAGATTATTTCAAACACGAAGGAAGCAATTCTTTCCGTTGGGTTTTAGACCCAATAGACGGATCCATGAACTTTGTAAGAGGGATCCCGCTTTATTGTGTATCAGTAGGTTTAGAACATAGAGAAACTCCTGTCGCTGGAGTAGTGTTCGCACCTGAACTAGACACACGTTACTCGGCAATTTTAAGCCAAGGTGCATTTAAGAACGGACTTCGTATAGATGTTTCAAACACAGATGCACTTGCAAGATCTCTTTTGGTATCCAGCTTTCCTACGAATAGAAAGGAAATTTTAAACGAAGTCATCTCTGATATCACTGCGTTTATCAGCTGTGGTAGATCCATGAGAAGAACAGGATCATTCGTATTAGATACTTGCTGGGTGGCAGAAGGTGTACTCGACGGTATCTGGGAAAAGGGTGTAAAGCTCTGGGATACCGTAGCAAGCTCGGTAATCTTAACAGAAGCAGGCGGGAAACTTACCGACTTTCAAGGAAAACACTTCTTGTCAGGACAGGCAGAAGTAGTAGCTTCCAATGGAAGGATCCATAAGCAAATCATCGACATTCTTCGAAATGTTCGACTTTCCATCGGAAGAAATTAATTTTTCGTGAAACTCCCGGCCGCTGTGAATTATAGCGGCCTAATAAAGATCTTATTGTTTCAAAAACTCTTCTAAAGATTTTAGTTGAGCTTCCGTAAAATTAAAACGAGTCATTGCAGTACTCTGGCGTTTAGGAACGTATCCTGGAGGATATTCTCCTCTCATTCTCGCTTCTAATAATTCATAAGAAGAATTTGCCACAGAAGGCCCAACCGCCCCATCGAGTTTCGGATTCGCATTATGACAAGCTAGACAGTTTGCCATGTATAATCCTCTACCAGCTTCGGCTTCGGGAGAAAGCGGTTTAGAGTCCTTGCATAACGAGAATGCTGCTGCAAAAATTACTAAGAGTAGAAAGCTAAAAAAAGAAAGGCGGTGATTACCGCCCTTCTTGCTTCCACTCCGATTGATTTGGAATGGATTCATTCGATATTCCTTAAGCTGTTAAAAGAACTTCCATTAGAATATAAGTAACTAATGCGAAAATCACTCCGCTAGTAATTACTGCTTTAACGGTTTTGATCGGCTTAACAGTAGGCCCGTTTTGGTCCGCTCTTAAAGCATTCACTTCAAAGATCACAATCAAAAGTACGATGATTCCAAGGAAAACTCTCAACTTATCAGGGCTATAATTGATAGGAAGGTTACGAGCCGCTCCCATCGCAAATAACATTGGAATAGAGAAAAAAGTGTTAGTTCTAGAAGCTACGAATGCACGGTTTGCATTAGGAGCAGGATCCACAGTGGTCTCTCCTTTAGCTTTTGCGATCACAACTTTTTGATTCGGCCATATTACGAACCAAACGTTCGCCCACATTACCGTTCCGAAAAGTGCACCTACTAGAATTACTACTACCCATTGGGAATTATGCGGAATACCTTGAGCTCCGAGTGCAATTGCAATCATCGCAATACCGGACAAGAAGGTAAACATTGCTCCCCAACGGAACCACCATAATGCGCGTGGAACTAATTTCTGAGTTGCGTTCTTCTTTGTTTCCGCATCGGTTTCGTTAAAGAAAGGACCTTGTACGAAGTTGAAGTAGTACAACATTCCAATCCAGGTCACCCCAGATAAAAAGTGAATATACTTAACTAAGTAATAAAGCCCGTTCGTGGTGGTAAACAGGGTTAATTCCATGATTCCTCCGAACACAGTTCTAAAAATATTATTCAGTCGTTAACCGAATCCGATTAGGATTATTTGTGAAAGAGGTCCAGTCAAGCAGTTTTGGAAAGTTTCTAAATTGGTTTTACTAACTTCAAGTTTACTTGAAGTTTTGAGGATCATCTACCTCGTAAATCTAATACGATACTTTTTCCGAGCTCAGTAAAAAAAGAAGGCTCATCATCTTCATCACTCGACTTGAAGGGAAGAAAACGATCTCTGAAAATTTCAGATTCAGTAGTAAGTAGAACCTTAGTTTTATTTCCGTTACGTTTAGTTCTATTTTCGAAACGTGTCCCTCCCTTACCGTCTGACCCTTCTACCAAAAGTTTAAAACTTCCTTCTGCGTATTCGTCCATATTTCCAGGAATGAAAAAGTTCACAGCTCCGGGAGGAAAGATAGAGAGAAATCTACCTCCAATAGTTGTTTCTGGGATTTTACTATAATATCCAGTTACAATGTCTGTATTTCCGGAGCGACTGAACTTAAGGGTATATCCTAATCCTCGAATATCTATCTTTAATCCATATACATTGATAAACATGTATGTCCTGAGATGTAAAGTCTTAGGAGAAGTCCAATATCCCTTTGAAGAATTTGGAATTCCTAATATAATTTTTTTGCCTTCATTATAAAATTCCCAACCCTTAGAAAAACCTCCAGGCTGGAACAACTGAAATCTAAAAGAAACCTGACCTAAACGTTTATTCCATTTTTTATAGGCGATAGGAAATTGTTCCTTCATTCTTTCTGAAAGTTTATACGTCAGAAAGAGTTCCCCATTCTCTTTTTTAATTTCACAGTCGAATTGATGGCATAAAAATTTTTGAAGAGAAGAATGCTCTAAAACATGATTAGGTTCCGACCTACGCAAATGTTCTATAGTCTCGTCTATCAATGGGAATACATCGAACACACTCACTTCGGGAGAAAGCATCTCGACTGATCGAGTAATCTTGTATATTGGCTTTGTATAAAATTCTGTAGGTTCTGCTTTTACAAAAATAGAATAAGGACTTTCTGGAAAAACGGAAAGGGGAGAATCTGATAATTCCTTTCTAAAGCGACCGCCATTTTCACTTAAACGAAAGGAAAGAGCAAGATACCCATCCTTCTTATAAAATTTTTCCTCTGAATCCGCTTCTGGATTTCCGTATAAAATCCCGCGAACCGGGTCGTCATTAAATTCGGTTTGTATAAAGTCTTGGTATTTAAAATATTTTTCGAAATAGTCAGCAACATGCGGATTCTTTCTTACACACCCCATCAGGGGAAGAATTAGAATTAACGAAAAGTAGGATGAAAAAACTTTTTGGCTCATTTCATTTCCCGTTACGAACTAGCTTATAAAGTTCAGAAACTTTAGCATCATCCACGGATTCAAAATATTCTTTGTGGATCAAAGTACCTTTAGGAGAATATACTCTTAAAAAAGATTTTCCTTCGGCTAAGCCGTTGGACAGGATCCCTTTCTTATCCAACAAAATACTTTCGTAATCTTTCTCCTTTTCTTGGAGAATGTAATCAAAAACTGCAGAAGGTGCATTTTTCAAATTCAGATAAGCAGTGAAGATAACATGATCCTCATCTTTCAATAATGTCTGCATCTTCCAATAGATCTTGCGTCCGTGTTTTCTGCAAATAATCACATCTTTAAAGCCGCAACCGAGTAAAAAGTAGGTATTTCCCTTTGCAGTTGAGGAACTAAAAACTTTTCCTTTTTGGTCTGACAATTTGAAATCCGGAAATTTCTCCTTTTCGTCGGCATTTAACCCAAAAGCAGAAAGAAGCAAAACAATTGAGATGACCCGGATCTTATACTTCATGTGTTAGAATTTACTATTTGAATAAGATTAAATTCGGATTACAAAACCGAGTAAACAATCAGACAGGAGAAGGTTCTATATGTTCCCCAAATTTTAGAAGAATGGATGAAAATTGGAAATTATTTTCTATGAAGCCTGAAAATCCCATCCCAGTCTCCAGGAGGAGTTTGACCGAGAATCATTTTGGTTCTTTTAGCATACAGTTTTACTATATTGTCCGTTGGCTTTTCTTTATATAATTCCTTAAAGATAGAAAAGGCATTCTTGAATTGACCGGCTTTATAAAGAGCAATCCCTTCATTCAGTTTCATTTTCGAGCCTTCTTTCCAATCCACAGATTCGGGTTCGTCTGCTTGAAAAACTTCGTATAGAATTACTGGTTGAGTTTTACCTTTCACAATCACAGTATCGATCTCTCTGGCCATTACATCCGAAAGTAAGTTCAAGCGTAAGAAAGTATGATGAGTTACCAGGATTTTACTCTTATAAAATCCGGAAAGACTTTGTACACGAGAAGATAAGTTAACCGTGTCTCCTACAACAGTAGTATCAATTCTTCTTTCGCTACCTACTGTTCCTAATATCAAAGGACCTGTATTCACACCGATTCCTAAGTCTGCACCGATACCGATCCCATCATTCAGAGATTCTACATAACGGACCATATCAATCGCAGACTGAAGAGCATTATCTGCAGAATTAAAGTTCTCCTTCTCCGCTCTATCACTATGATCGGAGAATAATGCCATAATCGCATCTCCGATATACTTATCCACGAAACCCGCATTCTTGAAGATAATATCCTCGAAAGCGGAGAAGTATCTGTTTAAATATTTGATATTCTCATCAGGACTCAACTTTTCAGAGACAGTCGTATAACCTCTAAGATCCGCGAAGAATACAGACATTGTTTTTTCTTTAGAGTCACCAATTTTGATCTCAACAGGACTCTCTCTATCCAAAATAGAAATAAATTCTGAAGGAACGAATCTGTAGAATGCGTCCCTCTGTTTTGAGATCTCCAAATTGAGAGCCTGAGATTGTTTGTACAAACTCACGTATCTGGAAACCAAAAGGCTGATAATCACAAGAATGAATACTGAGAAAGAGATCTTAAAGAAAGGATAATGGAACCCTGCAATCTTTGTCATCGCATCGATTGTATCCCATAGTCCAAAAAGACCGCAGACCCCAATCCCTACTGCTAGTTTAATTGAGTCTGGTTTTTTTAAACGGATCGCATTTGCAGAGAAGAAGATCACGTACAAAAGCATCAAAAATAGGAGGATTTGAAAAACTGTCAAATTCGGAAGGACGTATTTGTAAGGGAGAACCCAATTCGTTACGAACAAAATACCACTCAAAACACAGAAGGTCCGAATGATCCAAAACTTACCTTCTTTTTGATAAAAGAAATCTTTCGCAAAAAGCATAAAAATAGGCACCATAGGAATGAGTGCTGAGATTTCTCCTCGAAAGAAAAATTCAGTATCTGGGCCGCCAGCGAAGTTTATAAATTTATTATATATATGAAAAGTGGTAAAATAGAAGTATACGGAAGAGAATAGTGAGAAGAGACCAAAATATAAATAATAAATATCCTGCTTTCTGGTCACGAAGAAGAGAACATGATAAAAGCCGAATATAAAATAAATCCCGAAAAGGAATATATCAAAGTATTCTGAGCTAGAATTGTAGATTTCTTCTAAGGAGGAGATCCTGAAATTTTTTGGATGATAAAAGCCGAAGTGGTCATTTGCTTTTATAGGATTGCTATCCGCCATTCCCATAAACCGTATTTTCAGATCGTTTTTGCCTGATTTTAAGATTCCAAATTGCAGAGGGATGATAAGACCTTTTACAGAACGGTTTTTAGTCAGATGTCCGTCAGTCGGTTCATACCATTCTTCTCTTACTAAAATTCCATTCAGGAAAATTTTCCAGTTCTCTCCTATATCTGAAATATAGAGGCCGGCAGGTGTCTTAAGAAGTTCATCCGATTTATCTAAATCGAATTCTGTTTTAATCTCAACTTGATGAAGACCTGAATCTATTGGGATCTGGAATAGACTATTAAATGTCCAAGGTAAATTCGGAAGAGGAGTCCAATCTTCGGAAACAGATTCTTGTTTTTTATTTTTTTGTTCTGTTTTCTTTTCGTTCGGAGTTTCAGTTATTAGTCTTCCGGCCCATTCTAGTTCAGAAAAATCAATTTTACGGACCGGTTTGGTTTCCGCGACACAACCAAACTGAGCAACCAATAAGGTTACACAGATCCAAAACACAAATCGTTTGTGAGATATATGGTCCAGGTTCGGACCTCACATAACGAGTTCGTCTTCGCCAGCACGTGCGACTACGATGTCTCCGGATTCTTCCAGCTTACGTATGATGTTAACGATTTTTTGCTGAGCGTCTTCCACGTCTTTAATACGAATTGGCCCCATAAAGTCCATATCCTCTCGGAGTAGGTTCGCTGCACGTTTGGACATGTTCTTGAAGATCTTTTCTTGAACTTCTGTATCCACAGACTTGAGAGCTTTTGCAAGATCTGAGTTATCCACTTCTCTCAATACTTTTTGAATAGCGCGGTCATCGAGTAGTACGATATCCTCGAATACGAACATTCTCTTTTTGATCTCTTCCGCAAGTTCAGGATCTTCTTCTTCCAGAGCTTCGATGATTGTCTTCTCAGTTCCCCTGTCCACAAGGTTCAAAATTTCAACCACTGAGTCGATACCACCCGCAGATGTATAATCCTCACTCGCCAATGTGGAAAGCTTTCTTTCTAACACCCGTTCCACTTCTCGAAGAACATCCGGAGAAACTCGGTCCATTGTAGCGATCCTTTTTGCAACTTCCGCTTGGATCGTATGTGGTAATCCTGATAGAATGCTAGACGCTTTCTGAGGATCTAAATAAGATAAAATTAATGCGATTGTTTGAGGGTGTTCGTTCTGGATAAAGTTTAATAAGTGCTGAGGGTCAGTTCTACGAATAAAGTCGAAAGGACGAACCTGCAAACTCGAAGTGAGTCGGTTGATAATATCGATCGCCTTTTGGTTACCAAGAGCTTTCTCTAATAGTCCCCTAGCAAAGTCGATACCTCCATTCGAAATGAATTCCTGAGCCATCATAAGCTCGTTGAATTCTACGAGAACCTTCTCCTTATCCTCTGGAGTGATCTTATCTAAACGTGCGATCTCGAACGTGATTTGTTCGATCTCGTCTTCACGTAGATGTTTGAAAATTTCCGAAGATACGTCGGACCCTACGGCGATTAGAAAAATGGCCGCTTTTTGTCTTCCGGTTAGAGAGGTCTTTTTATTCAGCACTTTGAGCGCGTCCTAAGGAATACTATCGGCAAAACTTTCCATTTTCAAGGTAAAGTTTTTTTGTCGGTTCCTACTTGCAAAGACGACATAAATTCCGAATTTGGGAAGAGAAAGCTTTGTAGGAGATCCAACCGTGAAGTTAAAAGTTTACGAATACAAAAACTGCAGCACATGCAGAAACGCCTTAAAATTCTTGGAAGGTAAGAAGATCGACTTCGACAAGAAGGCAATCCGGGAAACCCCGCCGACCAAGGCGGAACTCAAAAAAATGCTGGGTTATGTAGGCGGTGACTCAAAAAAATTATTCAACACTTCCGGCGGAGATTATAAGGAACTAGGACTCAAAGACAAACTTTCCAAAATGAGCCTCGATGAGCAGTTCGAACTACTTTCCGGGAATGGAAACCTCGTAAAAAGACCTTTTGTATTGGGAGAAAATTTCGGACTCGTAGGCTTTAAAGAAGAAGAATGGAAGGCCACTCTAAAAACTAAATAGGCCTTCCAGATAGATTATCTTCCTACGGAACCCATGCTAGTAGCCGGATAACGTAGTCCGGCAGCTACATCTTTAGGAGCTACTGAATTGATCCTATCTAAATCTTCTTTAGATAGTTTGATCGAACTTCCGCCAATATTCTCTTCCAAATACTTGCGTCTTTTGGTTCCAGCGATCGGAACTATATCTTGTCCCTGAGCAAGAACCCATGCCAAAGCAAGTTGTCCCGCAGTAACAGATTTTTCGTTAGCGATCTCTTTGATCTTAGCGACAAGTTCTAAATTCTTTTGGAAATTCTCTCCTTGGAAACGAGGTGAGTTTCTTCTAAAATCATTTGGATCCAGATCTTCGAATTTCTGGATCTGTCCTGTTAAAAATCCTCTGCCCAGTGGACTATAAGCCACGAAACCGATTCCAAGATCTCTGCAAGTTTGCAAGATGCCATCTTCAGGATCTCTAGTCCAAAGAGAATATTCAGTCTGTAATGCAGAGATAGGATGAACTTTAGCAGCTCTTTTGATTGTATCGATCCCAGCTTCGGAAAGTCCTATGTATTTTACTTTTCCCTGTTTTACTAAATCCGCCATTGCACCTACAGTTTCTTCGATCGGAGTATCTGGATCTACTCTGTGTTGGTAATATAGATCGATAGTATCCACTCCTAAACGTTTTAAACTTCCTTCGCAGGCTGCTTTTACATATTCAGGTTTTCCGTTGTATCCTCTTTTATAAGGATCGTTTGGATCTCTTACTATCCCAAACTTAGTGGCAATTACCAACTTATCTCTTTTACCTTTGATCGCTTTTCCTAAAAGTTCTTCATTTATATGAGGGCCATACATGTCGGCCGTGTCGAATAGTGTAATTCCGAGTTCGATCGCACGATGTATGGTTGCGATAGATTCCGCATCATCAGTTTTTCCATAAAAATCAGACATTCCCATACAACCCAATCCTTGTTCGGATACGAGCGGGCCTATCTTTCCCAATTGTCTATTTTGCATGATTGTCTCCAGAGGTTAAAGTGAGTTAATCTTTTCCATCCCCTTGCCCTCTCTTAAGATGGAAATTCCATCGCCGGTGCAATCCAGAATGGTAGATAATTCGAGTTCTAGAATTCCTCCATCTATAATCCCATCTACTTTGGTACCATATTCTTTTTCGATCATGTCCACATCGGTCACGAACTCATCTTTAAAAAATACGGAAGTAGAAGTAAGAGGATTTGGATGAAGCTCCATCAAAGCCTGCAGATATTTTGAATCAGGAATTCTTATACCTATATTCTTATCTTTTTGATTCGAGAAAGAAACTCTAGGAAGATGTTTATTCGCTTTAACCACGAACGTATAAGGTCCAGGAGTGATTCTTTTCATCAAACGGAACGCTTCGTTGGAGAGTTGTTCCATATAATTGGACGCAGTAGAAATATCCGCGCAGAGTAAGGAAAGAGGTTGGTTCTTAGAAATGTTTTTTAGTTTGTATAATTTTTCGACTCCAGCATGTGACTGAGAGTCTGCAATTAAACCGTAAACTGTATCGGTAGGAAATACATACACCCCTCCCTCGGATAATTTTTTGGAAATTTGTCCGAGGATCCTTTTCTCAGGATTTTGGGGATGTAATTCTAATATCATATACCGGAAGTAACACCTCCGTCCACGACGATAGTCTGACCAGTAACGTAAGCTGCCGCATCCGAAGCTAAGAAGACTGCAGCGCCAGCAAGATCTTCCGGTCTGCCTAATCTAGACATTGGGATCCTTGCTTTCATTTGCTCCAATACTTCGGGTCTTTCCTTGATCATTTCCGTCATGTCCGTATCTATAAATCCCGGACAGATCGCGTTCACTCTGTATCCGGAACCTGCCCATTCCACCGCGAGGGCCTTGGTCATATTAATTACTGCACCTTTTGTTCCACAATAAACGGACGCAAATTTAGTACCGACCATACCTAGGACTGAGGCGATATTGATAATGTTCCCGCCTTTTTTCTTATGTATTTTATAGTATGCCTGACTTGCACGAAACACTCCCACAAAATTGGTTTGTGTCACGTTTTGTATGTCTTCTTCTTTAAAAAAACCTGCAGGGAGATTGGTAGCTACTCCTGCGTTATTTACAAGCACATCCAACTTACCATGTTTTTTACTCAATGTTTCGATAACAGAATCCATTGCTCCCGGTTGGCGAATATCCGCCGCGAATGCCTCGATTCCGCTACCTTCTAAACGTTTGATGGACTCCGCGGAAGACCCAGTTCCATACACTGTTGCACCTGCATCCAAAAATCCTTGAGCGATCTGTCTTCCGATCCCCCTCGTAGCTCCCGTTACTAATACAGATTTGCCAGTTAAATCGAATACGTTTTTCAAAATTCTCCTCCCTTTTCATTGGTTTTAGGTTCCGAATAATACACTTTAGGTTTGTTGCCATTTTGCAAAACACCACAAGGGTGCTTGGATTTGTCTTTGTCGGATCTTCTACCTGCGGAAATATCATATCTTTCGAATAGTTTTTTAGAATCTATTCTCATGTTGTTCCCATAATCCGTATTGGTTGCTTTGATCTTCTCTTTTTTCTTAGGAACAGGTTCCGTAGGATCATTAGGTTCCTTTTCTTGTTTCGCTTCTTCTTCTATTTTATAATCGTTCTTTAAAACTCCACGATCTATATAATGAGAATATCCTTCGTATTCTTCATGAAATGGATCGCAGTCGGAAAGATCCGGAGTTACAACTATCTTGTCACAGAATAGATCGAACCAATCGCAAGTGTTCTCGAATGTATGGTTCTTGAAGTTTTGTAAATTGAAACCTCGGCAAGAAACAGAGAAAAGAAAGAATAGAAGGAAGATAATTTTAGAAAATTTCATATTCTATTCTAACTTTCGGAAAAAATCCTGAAAGGCCCTTACTTTTTACCGTCGCCGCTTACAGGTGGATTAGCTGTGCCTGCGTTGTTTTTACCATCGCCCGGTTTTTTTCCAGTCCGAGATTGGTAAACGCTTAGGATTGCTTGTTTTTCTTTTTGGCGATTTTTCTCTTCTGATTCGTTCAATACTTCCAAACAATCGTCCCAGTATTTTACCTCTTCGGGAGTTAAATAGTCTGTTTCTAAAACTTTGTTCTTAGTAAGTTTCTCTTCCGATTCCAGCTTTCCTTCTTTGGATTTTTCTAGAAGAATCTTTGCTTTATAAAGTTGTAGGAGGCCTTGTTTTGCAAAATATAAATTTTGTCCTTGGTTTCCTATTTCTCTTTCTAACTTCGCTGCCTGCCAAGTATCTCTATAGATCTGAAGATGTTTTTCCATTACAGGAATATACTGTTTGCCTGGTGCGTCTGTATTTAGTTTCAGATCTACAACCTTAGGTTGGATATCCTTCTCCAATGCGTCTGAACGATTGAACACTTCTTTTGCTTGAGCTTCCGCAAGTTGATCCAGTTTTGTTTTTAAAGTTTGAAATTGATTTCCGGCAGGTTCCCATTCACCTCTTTGAAAAGAAGATTCTGCTTTCGAATAATCTGCGAGACAAGCGTCCCAATCTGCCTTCTTCCCAAAATTTAAAAGACTAGTTCTAAGATATCTTAAGGAAATCCAAGATTTTTTACGCAAAGAATACGCTTTGGATTTAGGATCTATATTCAAGTTAGTCGGTTTGGTCTCCGGACTATCATTCGGAGCAACTTTCTTAGCTTCTTGGGAATAAGAAGAAGTGAAAGCCGCAAGCGAGATAAGAATTACCGATATTAGGGTTCGTATGGAGATGAATGATCTAAGAAATAAATTCATTGGTTTGATCCGTGCGAACATTGATACCGGGAAAAGGAGTGTCTGGCAAGGCTTTTCTTTCAGAATGGATATATGCTCATTCTGAGATCCCAGTCTCCTAGAAGAAAAGAGATCTTACAATCCTTAGGATTAGATTTTCAAATCCTACCCTTGCCCGTAGACGAGACAAGTCTTCATGAAGAAACACCCGTTCGTTATTTAGAAAGAGTGACCTTGGCAAAACTTGGACCAGAGTCAAAGAATTCCGAAGATGTAATCTTAGCTTCGGATACAATCGTAGTTTTTCAAAATAAGATCCTACAAAAACCTGCGGACGAAGCAGAAGCATTTTCTATGATCTCAGAACTTTCTGGAAAGACGCATGAGGTCTACTCAGGACTAGGGATAATGACCAAGGATGAGAAAATTTTTAATTATGATGTTTCAGAAGTAGAATTCCATCCTTGGAATAAATCTGAAATTTTAGAATATATTAAAATTTGCAAACCGTATGACAAAGCTGGATCTTACGGCATCCAAGATCCAAATTCACCTGCAAAAAATTTTAAAGGATCTTACTCGAATATTTTAGGGTTTCCGATCCGGAAATTTTTCTTATACCATTCTCTTTGGAGTAGGTTTCTCTAAGTATTTATTTGAGAAGAAGGTGAATTAAACGTAAAGGTCTAGGAATCGACCCTTAGAAGCTGAGGACTCCTGAGCTGCTGAACTTCCTTCCGGGCCATATAGTTTTAAAGATTTTCCTAAATCTGAAAAATCCCTTTGGCGAATCGGTTCGATCGCAGGTACCCTTGATTGATTTAAGATCGGTTTGATATAAGTAAGATAATCCTCTTGGGCAGAAATTCTTTGGACGCCGTCGCTGATTCTCATAGGGATAACCTAACTAAAAGATCGGAAAAATCTGCGATCTACTTTAGAAAAAGAATCGGATCATCCGCTTGACTACCTATGAAAACCTTCCAGAATGATTTCCGTGGCCGATACCAAAGTCTCAAATTCGTATGAAAATCTGATCGATTTTCTACACAAGACCAAACCAAGCCTGGAATCTTTACCTCAGATACTATTTGTGGTCTCTCAGGATTCTTACGAATTTGGTGTTGTAAGTGATCTCTATAAGGCGGCTTATAAAAAAAGTGCAGATCCTTATGAGATAGTAGTATTTGTTGCGGAGCCAGGAGATCTGGAAAACTTTCAGAACGAAGCAGGAAACCTGGATATGTTCGCTGCGCAAAAATTATTTATCATCAAATCTGGAGTTACGTTTTTCAAACCTTGGTTGGGAAAGACTAAATCTAAAACTTCTCCCAAATCTTTTTCAGTTCCAGAAACTGTACGTATTCTTATTCATTACGATCATTGGGATCTTCCAAAAGAATTAGTTTCTATATTTGGGGATAAGGTTTCTCATTTTAAATCTTCTAAAATATTTCCCGATAAAAGAAAGGAAGCCTTTTTAAGAGCCGCTAAAGAAGTAGAAGTTAAATTAGATAACGAAGCAGAAGAAGAATTTTTACTCAAAGTAAATCCAAGTGCCGGAGCATACTTAAAGAACTTAGAAAAATTGAAACTATACCTAGGTAAAAAAAGTTTCAATCTAGCGGATCTAAAAGAAGTACTCTTCCAAAGTTCAGAGTTCAGTTCTTCGGAAATAGTAGAATATTTTTTCGAAAAAGATTACGGAAGATTTTCCAGAGAATTTTCCAAATTTAAAATAGGTAAGGACTCGCTTCTTATCTTCCTATCCTTAGTTAAAGATCATCTGGATAAATTAAGGATCTATAAAATTATCCTTAGAATGTATGATAAAGTCCTGAGCGAAAAAGAGCAATCAGACCTACTTGGGATCGGCGCTTATTCGCCCGCTCGAAAGAATCATACGTTCAAAAGACTCAGAAAGGAAAGCTCCGCATTTAACGATTTGGAAATCAAAGAACTGTACGAATTCCTAATGGAAATGAACCAAAAGATTAAAACCAGTTCCGAAAAGGAAGAAACTGTATATTACTTCTTCAGGAAGATGGAGGACTTTTTCCATCCTCGGAATCGAACAGTTCGAACTCGGTGATCTTTCTATAAATTGTTCTTTCAGAAATTCCTAATATTCTTGCTGCTTTTTCTCTATTTCCGTTTACTAAGATCAAATTACGTCTAATAATTTCTCTCTCATAATCTCTGAGCGGTATTCCTGTACGAACTGTAAGATTATCATTCTGCTTATATCCAGTTTCGAATAATTCAGGAGGAAGATGTTTTGTATCCAATGTCTTCACATTATGCATTGAGACCATTGCTTCTAAAAGATTCTTTAACTGATGAAGATTACCCGGATAATCATACTCTAATAGGAACTTTCCTAACTTTTCAGAAATTTTAATATTCTTACGATTATATCTTTTACCAATCAGATCTAGAAAGAATCGGGTCAAAGGAGGAATATCCTCCTTTCTATCTCTTAGCGTTGGAATTTTGACTTGAAGAGTTTGTATCTCAGTCATCAAAGATTCTTGTAATCGGCCAGACTTTACTTTTTCTAGAAGATCGGGTTGGTCAGAAAGTAAGTATCTATTCTTTCCTTTTTCATTGCGGATCTTTTGTAAAAGTTGTACCTGAAAACTCGGATTCAGATTGGAGATCGCTTCTAAAAAAAACGTAACTCCGACTTTGCCGTCTAATTTAGAAAAGATCTCTGAAGTCTCTTCCTCCGATTCGGAAACTGAAAAATCGAAAACCTGATACTGCGGAAACCTGTCCTTACAGTAGGAATGAAACAAGTAACCTAAATAACTTTTTCCGGTTCCCGATTCTCCTAAAAACAAGATCGGTAAATCGGAAGAGACCGCTTGTTTCATACGATCCAGAATTTTCCGGGTAGAAGGGGATAATGCAATAAAATTAGATTCTTCCATGGCTCTGCTACGGTTGAGAAACTTCCAGGATCTCTCCCTTTACTAAACAATCGAATTTGAATTTTTCCGTATTTCTCAAATAATTTCGAGCAACGGAAGGATCACATTCCAAAATTTTAGCACTCGAGAGAGTATATCGTTCTAACGAATCCGGTATTACTTCGACCCCCTCCGAAGAAAAAGAGGATGAAAGAAACGTAACCGCCCACACTCCTTTTTTTCCTTCTGAAAATCCGGAAACGTTTGGGACTCGGATCCAGAACGCCTTAGACCCTGATTTGACTAAAACCTTCGGAAAATTTCCGAAATATTCTGAATTGGAAGCTTCACTTACAGAAGAAGAGAATAATAATGCGAAATTACTGTGGACCGGCTCAGAAGTGAGGACTTTCTCCTTCTTTACTTCTTCATAAATACTTCCTAAACTCCACGGATTTAAGAATTCTCCTAGGGAATACTTACCTGCAAACTCCACTTTTTCGAGAGAAGAGTCCTCCATTTTCATATTTGGATCAGGAGAAGCCGAAGTGGTGTATAATTTTCCTTCTTTGAATACCAAAGTTTTAGAATCTCTAGAAGTTACAATTCTCTGGTAATAGGAAACTTCTCTGAATTCTGCTCCTCTTTTTGCTGCTTCTTTATGTTCCCTACGTGCTTCTGGACCTGCATAAGAGGAATATATAATAGAAACTTTAGCACCTATCTGATTCAAACCCTCGATCGCAGCGCCATACCCGCTGATTGAATTAGAAGCTTTGGCGTTCGTAAGAATGGTGATCATTCTTTGCTTCTTCTTTCCTGGAGAATCTTCTGAACTTAGAATCCTTCTTAATTGAAGAAGGGCATTCGTAAGATCTTGAGTATTAGATTTTCCCTCCGATTTAAAATCTTTCCATTGTTTGATAAGTTCTGAACGACTAGATTCCGGAAATACTTTCGAGCCATTCTCACTAAAAACAGCTAAGCGAAATTTTGTTTCGGGTTGCCAAGAGATGGCTTCTAATTGCGACATAAATTCTTTTCTTTCTGGCGTATAAGAATAAGAAGAATCAAGAACAATGATCTGTGACTTTGCGGCTCTGGAAGATTCTCTAGGATATTCTTTTATTTTTTTCTTGGGAACCAAAGGAAAGGAATCCTTGGTCAACTTCTCTAGTGTAGCGAATAGATCCTTTTTTCCTATGGTGGAGTATTCTTCCATTTTAGAAAGGTTACAATCATACACAGAGCGATCTATCCTGATCTTTTCCTCAATGGATAATTGATCTCGCACTACATAATCAGGTTTAAGTCTGGAACAAGTTTGTTTAAATTTTTCTCTAGAAACCTGAGGGATCAGAAAATCTTTTATTTCCGGATCTGAATTAGAGGAGAGTTGCTCTTTAATCTGAAGAGAATAGATCCTAGTTGCATAAAACTGGCCTAGTTTTGCCAATTCGTAAGGTCTTTCTCCAGTTCCTTCTATTGACCCTGGAACTTGTCCTTCCCAATTTCCAGGAAGAAATACAACTGTCGTCGCTATTGCGTCGCTAGCCGCCAGAGTTAGCAGAACAAAAAGATAATTTCGGAAATTTTTTGACAATTGTGCGCTGCGAATAATTATTTTTTTACCAAAAAGTTGGCTGCTTTTAATTTTAAACGTATTCATTAAAAAATGGCTTGCGGAATCCGTTTAATGGATATATTCCTCAATTCCATCTGATCAAGGAGAAAATGATGATCAAGAAAGTAATCGTTATTGCACTGTCTGCTGCATTACTTACCTATTGCGGAGCAAATACCGCTCAAAAAGACGCTACTTCTGTTGGCGACGGAGGATGGTCTTTCGAAGGCTGGGGTGGACCACCTGAGCAAAGAAACGACGGTAAAACTCCAAGAGATACCAATCCTAAAGACTATTATTACATGAAGTTCGCTTCTCGCGCATCTGCTAAAGCTGTTGCGAAAAAAAGTCTCGCTATGATGCAGTCTACTTGCCGTGAAGCTTCTCGCTTACAAGGTGCTTCCGACGTTGTTAAAAAAATGGTCGGTGAGACTGTTGAATCCGCATCCGGAGTTTCCGACGGTGAAGCAACTGCTTCCGTTATCGTTGGTACTTCTGCAGGTATCGTTAAAGGAGTAGGAGTTTACGAGTGTAAAGCTACTGGTCCAGGTTCCGATCCTAATGATGTTTCTAAAGACAACTGGGAAGAATGCCAGTGTGTTATTTACGCTAAATTTCCAGGTGGACGCGACGCTCTCGTAGCTAAAGCTCAAGAAGTTGGTAAATAATATTAAGTCAGTTTGAGTTTCTACTCTAACTGAAATGGAAAACCCCGCCTATTTGGTGGGGTTTTTTATTTTTACACGATAGAAGAATATGTAGAAAATGATAATCAAGAAATTTATAGCGATTGTGGTGACTGTTGCATTACTTACCTACTGCGGTTCGACTATAGCTCAAAAAGACGTTAACTCCGTTAGTAAAGATGACTGGTCTTTCCAAGGTTGGGGTGGACCACCGCCTGAACAAGGAAGCAATGGTAAAACTCCAAGGGATACAAATCCAAAAGAATATTTCTATATAAAATACTCCTCTAATGCATCGATTAAAGCTATTGCGAAAAAAAACCCTATAATGATGCAATCTACCTGTCGTGAAAATGCTCGCTTACAAGGGGCGTCCAATATAACGAGAAAAATGATAAGTGACTCTGAACCATCCGAATGGATTACTTATAGTGAGTATGAACGCGGAGCAGTTTCTTATGTTTTATCTACCGACTGTAATCCCTCTGTGTCTGCATCCTTATTTCGTAGTCCAAAAATTTATGAATGTAAAGCGACAGGACCGGGTTCAGATCCTAATGATGTTTCCAAAGACAATTGGGAAGAATGTTTATGCATTATTTATATTAAAGTCCCAGGTGGACGCGACGCTCTGATTGAAAGAATGAAAGAGGCAGGAAAATAGTAACTTTATTTTAGTTCTTAGTCCAGCTAGAATAAAAAAACCCGGAACGAGATGCCTCCGGGTTTCGATTTCAGAATTCTAATTTAGAATAATCGTTTCAGAGTTCTCGAAATTACTCTGTTATTGTTAGTCCGTATTCAGTAGCAATGTTATTTGCATCTTCCAAATACACGTCGCCCTTCTCAGCAACTGATTTCAAAGCTTTTGCAGCTGCAGTTTTCAACTCTTCTTGCTTTGCAGGATCTGTCGACTTACTAGCTTCAATTAATTTGTTACTAGCAGATTTCAAATTTCGGATACTGTCTCCCAAAATAGGATCTCTGGAAATATTAGAAGAAGCTCCTTGGATCCAAACATCATATAAAGTTTCCAATTTTCCACCCTTCACTATAGAAGAATAACAACGAACTTTAGAAAAATCGCCGCTTGCCTCTAATTCAAAGCAAGACATTCCTTTTTCCAATTTTCCTTTAGAAGGAGAAGTTAAGGAATTCTTAGCAAATGCGTTATCACCTGGACCTACTACGAAAAGAACTGCATCGAAGAAGTTTTTGGAAAGACCGTAACCTTCTTTTCCGTCTACAGTTTTAACTTTTAGGTATTCTACAGTTGTTTTAACACCTTTTGCGTCTGTACTTTCGTGATTCACTACTTCTAATCCGCTAACTTCTTCATTTCCATAAACAAGGGTGAGTTGTTCGGCTTTGTCAGCCGTTCCCGGCTTTTTATAGATCCACTGATCCCAACCTGAGTATTTTGTGCCTATAACTTGAGCCACAGGCGCTTCTTCCTGCTTTTTGCAAGCAGAGAATAATATAAGAGCCAATACTATAACAGAGCTTGAGAGTTGTTTACCTAGTTTCATTTAAATTTGTCCTCCTTAAGGAAATCCATAATCAGCTTACTATGAAAAATTCTTGTCAATCTCAATCTAAAGAAAATAACTTGGTGGCTAATATGTGGTTTTCTTATTTTATGAAATACGTTAAGAGCTTCAACACGGTCTTTTTTTTTCATTTCGTCCTTATTTCTTTTCTCTTTTCCTGTGCCTCAGCAGGGGTTAAAGGTTTTGGTTTTGTAACCGGAAACACTGTATCTTTATACGAAAAACCAACTGCAAAGAGCAAAAAAGTCGGCCAAATCAACTCCTCTGCCAATTACGAAGTAATTGAGTCGGAAATTCCCGATAAAGAAGTCGGTTCCAGATTATTATGGTATAAAATATCCAGCCCTAAGGGTTCCGGTTATCTTTCCTATGACGAAGAGATCGTTAAATCTAATATTTCAACCTTTCTGCCTCCAGCAAATGGAAGATTTGCGTTAGTCACTGCAAACCCGCTCCAAGTCAGAGAACAACCTAGCCTGAAAGCAAAAGTTATTGGAAAACTTACTGCTAAGACCTTGGTAGAAATTCAAAACGAATCCAAGCAAGAAGTAAAGATAGAAGGCAAGTCCGGCTCATGGCTGCAAATCAAAAGTCCAGATGGAAAGTCAGGTTATGCATATTCTGCTTTTTTAATGCGAGGAGCTACTGCTGAAGAATTAAAAGCGATTGAAAACCTAGTTATTAGCGATGCTGGATGGGCAGAATTGACTGGAACCCCGAATGTAGTATATAGATTCGAAGCAGGAAAATTTAATTTTTCTAAAAAACCTTCAAGCCTTCCTAGTTTAGGTGGATCTTTTCAATTCGAGAATAAAGTAATAACTCCCAAAGGAAAAGTTTTCTACAGCTTCGGGAAAACTAATATTTATGTAGGGTCGGAATTTCTCAAAACTTATCCGGACTATGCTACCTTATCGCTTAGACATTTACCTTCTACTTTTGATAAGAAGTTAGCAGAGGCGATTATCAAAAATATCTCTAAAGAAACCGACTTTGAAAATACTAGCTATGAAGAAACTGTATTTGGAAAAAGAGCTCTTTACCTAGTTTCTCATAGTGATGTAAATAAATCCGAATATTCTACTTATTCCACAAAATATTTCTTCTTAAAAGACGGAACAAACTACACATTACTGGAAGGTGATTTCACGAACGTTGAAACGACAGATATTGATGAAGATGGAATTCCCGAGCTAGTTTCTTCCTATTCGGAAGGCAGAAGTGGATATTCTTATACCAAAATTTATAGATTTAACGGTAGTACTTTTGATTTACTGATCCAAAACACAGACGAATGTTCTTCGATCGACTATTCATATAAGACAATTACTGAAAAAACCGGTTTATGTGAGGGAGAAACCAGGAAGGAATATAATTATAAATTGGTAAAAGGAAAACTTATTCCAGATTAATTCATACCAATATACTAAGAATCTGGATAAATTGATTGTTTTTATCCAGATTCTTTTCCGGTAAATTTTTCCCTCTCTTTGACAATAATTGTCTTCTTCAAAATGATCTTCATTGTTTCTTTCTTATCCATAGGTGTTAGGATTTTTTCTATATCATTCAGATAGTCGATCCATAGCTCGATTTTAAGAGAAACAGGCCTTTCGTTCAGTTCTAAATAAAATTCTTTTACAGCTGAATTTTCACCTTCTTCCGGGGCAGGAATTCTTGAATCATAAATTAGTTTTTTCGGTGCAGTTTGTTTTTCTCTCTCTTCTTTGGAAGTGATCTTATATAACTTCCTAAGTAAAAATTCTTCCTGTAATTTCCCAGTTTTAGAGAAAACTTTCAATCTTAATGCTCTAAAAAGATCTCCTGTAGGGTATGCGTGGCCAATTCCTATCGAGTGTACTTGTACTAAAATTGTTTTAGAAGAAACATATTTCATATCTACGAATAAACTTTCTCTTAAGTTTTTTATACTATGACCTCCCCGAAAATTGTGAGAACTTTTTGAGCCAGGAGCTAAATGGCAATCTATACAATCTGATTCCTTAGCAAACCCGGAGCTACTCCACTCGTCTTTAGTTCCCTGCATTATAAGATCTGAATATTTGATTCCCCTAGATTGATCTGACAAAGAAGCCCAAGTGGGAAAATTAAATTGATGGCAGGACTCGCAGAGTTTTTCTGAACCAAATTCAGCGACAACATTGTATTTATGATATAGTTGATCCGATTTAGGAAGTTCCTTTGTAATGATCTCTCCTTTCCTTACATGACAAACATTGCAAGATATACCCTCTTCCCGTTTATATATAGTTTGAGAAGAAATATCTCTTAAAGGGGCATGGCAATTTTCACACCATTGCATTGGCTCGATAGCAAAGCTGTGCTGATACAAACTGTTTGTATGAGCAACCTTGTGGCGAGATATTGACCAATTTTCATAAACCTGCCTATGACAAGTTTTACAATCAGATGCAGACTCTAGAATTTTACCAGTGTATTTATCTCGGATCGAATCCTGATTTGGATCAAAATTTACTGCGTACAATCCTTTTTCTAAACCTAATACTACTTCCAATCGATTCTGGAAATTTTCTGAACTTAAGTTAACAATAGAAATTAGGACAAGGAAGGAGGTTAAAGAAATTCCTATCCAAATGGTTTTAAATTTCATTAAACTAAAACTTTGGATTCTTCAAGAACTTCAGTAAGAATGCGGATCAAAGATTCTGGATCTTCCATCTTGAGGAGCTCCAATCGTATCGGTTCAAGTTCCTTTCTGGATTGTATATAGCGCACTAAATGTTTTCGGAGGAGTATCAATCCGTATTTATCTCCAAAGGTTTCTCTCATTAATTGCAAATGACTTAAGGTTGTGGTTACTATTTCTTTGAAACTTAAATCTTCTTTTTTGATGTTTGAAAAGATCCAGGGATTTCCAATGGAATTCCTTCCAACAAGAACACCATCCACTTTAGATTCTTCTTTTCTACGAACTGCTTCTTCGTAACTACTTACATCTCCGTTTCCGAAGATTGGGACCTTTCTTTCAGATTTGATATCCGCGATTGCATCCCAATCTGCCTTTCCCGAATATCCCATCTCGCGTGTCCTTCCATGAACTGAGATTGCCATTACTCCGGATTCTTCTAATATCCGAGAGACTTCCATATAGTTTCGGGAAGTATCATCCCATCCTAAGCGGATTTTTGCAGTTACTGGTATATCCAGTGCCTTTCTCATCTCTTCTATTATTTTTCCTGCATATACAGGTTTGCGGAGAAGTCCAACACCCGATCCCCGCATGGAAACATTCCGAGCAGGACAGCCCATATTTAAGTCAATGATATCAGGATTTAATTCACGGATTCTTTTGGCTGCTTCTACTATTATTTCTAGTTTATTTCCAAAGATCTGGAAAGTAATAGGTCTTTCTTCTTCACGAAAACGTAATAGAGATAATGCTTTTTTAGACCCTACTGCGAGGCTATCAGTAGAAACAAATTCAGTGTAGGAAAATGCAGATCCGTATCTGCGAGCCATTGTTCTAGTCGGGCTATCACTAATCCCGGCCATCGGCGACATAGCCAACCAACCGGGAATTTCGACAGAACCGATGCGGATCATTTTTCTTTGCTTTCACGAATCACAGTACAATCTTGGACTCTATCATTGTCCTTGGTGTCTACGACTCTGACTCCTACTGCAGTTCTTCCCATTTTAGAGATCTGGTTTGCTTCTGTTCTAATGACCATTCCTTGTTGAGTGACTAAGATGATCTCATCTTCTTCCCCCACGGAACTTACTGCTACGGCTGCACCGTTTTTCTCTCCGGTTTTTAAGAAGGTCATTCCTTTGCCTCCTCTTCCTTTGGTCCCAAACTCTTCGAAGCCTAAACGTTTTCCGTAACCATTCTCTGAGATCACAAATAAATTATCGCCATCTACCACTTTAGAAAGTCCGACGATCGCATCTTCTTTGGAGAGTCTCATTCCAGTCACACCTTGTGCGGTCCTTCCTTGTGCCCGGATTGTATCCATTTCAATTCTCAGTGCAAGTCCGTTTGCAGAGAAGATCATGACGTTATCGCCTTTTACAACAGAAATTACTTCGATCAGTTGGTCTCCGTCTCTTAAGCCGATCGCAATGATACCTGATTTTTTGACATTGCCGAATTCAGATAATTCTACTCGTTTAATAAAACCATTTTTGGTTACGAGTAGTAGATCTTTTCCTTTATCTTCTTCTTTGAATGTAAAGATCGCGGAAATTGTTTCGTTCTCTCCAAGTCCTATGATTGCTTTTAAGGATTTTCCTCTGGCTTCTTTGGAAGCTTGAGGAAGTTCGTAAGCCTTCATCATATAAACTTTTCCGGTATTAGAGAAGAACATTACATTATCGTGGGTCATGGCGGTTTTCATGATCTTAACTACGTCTTCTCTTTTTTGAGAAAGTCCTTGGATCCCTTTTCCGCCTCTTCTCTGTCTTTTGAAAGTATCAAGAGGAAGTCTTTTTATGAATTGATCATAAGTAATTTGTAATACAACTTCTTCGTCAGCAATTAGATCTTCTGCGTTAAAAGTGGATGACTCCACACTTTCTAAACTAATATCTGTCTTTCTTTTATTTCCGAATTTTTCAGAAACTTCAGAAAGTTCAGTGCAAACTATATCAGACACTCTTTCAGGCTTAGCTAGAATGTCTTTCAGATCCATAATGAGAGCTCGAACTTCTTCCAACTCGTCGATTACCTTTTGAACCTCCAAGGAGGTAAGTCTTTGTAATCTCATCTCTAAGATCGCGTCTGCTTGGACGTCCGAAAGAACGAATCGGGCCATCAATTGTTGTTTTGCTTCCGCAGCATTTTTTGAAGCACGGATTACCTTAATCACTTCTTCGATATTCTCGAGAGCGATCTTCAATCCTTCTAAGATATGCGCACGCTTTTCGGCCTTATCTAGGTCGAATTGAGTTCTACGAACAATTACTTCCTTTCTATGAAGAGAATAAGCGACCAGGATCTCTTTGATATTAAAGATCTTAGGTTTATTATCCAAGATCGCAAGCATGGTAATCCCATAACTTACTTGTAGTTGAGTAAGCTTAAGAAGTTGATTTAGGATAACCTGTGCATTTGCATCTTTCTTAATATGGATCTCTACTCTGATCCCTTTTCTATCAGATAGATCTAAAATTTCGGAAATTCCTTCGACTTGTTTTTCGTTAACAAGCTCACCAATCCTTTCAAGAAGGGTCTTTTTATTTACTTGGTAAGGAATTTCAGTAACAACGATTACTTCTCTTCCTTTTTTGTTCTCTTCTATTTCTACTTTGGAACGAATCCGAATAGAACCTTTTCCAGAGTGATATGCAGATAATAAACCTTCTCCGCCAATAATTGTACCGCCAGTAGGAAAATCCGGGCCTGGCATTATTTTAAGAATTTCTGATATACTTATTTCAGGATTTTTAATTACGGTAATAACCGCTTCAATCGTTTCTCTTAAGTTATGAGGGGGAATGTTTGTAGCCATTCCCACTGCAATTCCGGAAGAACCGTTTACTAATAAGTTAGGAAAATTTGCAGGAAGTACATCGGGCTGTTGTTTGGTATCATCAAAGTTAGGAGAAAAATTTACGGTCTCCTTTTCGATATCTCTTAGAAGTTCTTCTGCAACCTTTGCAAGTCTTGCTTCGGTGTATCGATATGCTGCAGGGTTGTCACCGTCTATCGATCCGTAGTTTCCTTGTCCATCAATGAGAGGAACCCTAAGAGAAAACTCCTGGACCATACGAACTAACGCATCGTAAACGGAGCTATCTCCGTGCGGATGATAATTACCTAAAACTTCTCCAACAATTTTTGCGCATTTAACGTAAGGACGGTCGCTTCTCCAGGCCCTTTCGTTCATTGCGTGTAAAATACGTCTATGAACAGGTTTTAAGCCATCTCGGACATCCGGCAGAGCTCTTCCTACAATTACGCTCATTGCATAACCTAGGTAGGCTTCCTTCATTTGGTCTTCGATCTCGACAGGAATTACCCTGACACCATTCTTCAATGCATCGCCGATATCAGGACGAGAAGAAAGGCTGAATCCTAAAGTTTTTGTTTCGTTCTCTAGCTCTTCGCTCATTTGTATTTAGAATTTCCTATTACCAATATATTAAAGATCAAGGTTCGCCACTTTTGCGGCGTTGACCTCGATAAAGCGACGTCTCGGATTTACTTCATCGCCCATAAGTATATTAAATGTATCTTCTGCTTCCACGTAATCATCGAGTTTTACTTTTAGAACGACTCGTTTTTCAGGATCCATTGTTGTTTCCCAGAGTTGTTCCGGATTCATTTCACCCAGACCTTTATATCGTTGGATGACTGCCTTTTCTGTTCCTAAAGATTTTAAGTATTCATCCTTTTCTTTATCCGAAAATAAATAAGTCGATGTCTTACCATGTTTAATTAAATACAAAGGAGGTTGTGCAACGTATAAGAATCCTTTTTCAATGATAGGTTTCATATAACGAAAGAAGAATGTAAGAAGCAATGTGCGAATATGAGAACCGTCGATATCCGCATCCGTCATAATAAAGACTTTATGATAACGGGCTTTATCTATATTAAATTCATCCTCACCAATTCCAGTTCCTAATGCAGAAACCAATGTGCGAATCTCCTCGTTTCCGAGAATTTTATCTAAACGAGCTTTTTCCACGTTTAGAATTTTACCTTTTAAAGGAAGAATTGCTTGGTAATGTCTATCTCTCCCTTGTTTAGCGGAACCACCTGCAGAGTCACCTTCTACAATATAAAGTTCAGAAGCAGCCGGATCTTTTTCAGAACAATCCGCCAATTTTCCAGGAAGACCACCGCCTTCTAATACAGACTTACGACGAGTTAAGTCACGAGCCTTACGTGCAGCCTCTCGAGCCTTAGCAGATAATATACATTTTTCTAATATCTTTTTAGTAATCGCTGGATTCTCTTCAAAGAAAAGGGAAAGACCTTCTCCAGTTAGAGTCTGCATGATCCCTTTAATCTCTGCGTTTACTAATTTTTCTTTCGTCTGAGAGTTAAACTGAGGTTGAGGAATTTTTACTGAAATTACAGCAGTGATCCCTTCTTTTAAATCCTCTCCAGATAAAGCAGTAGGTTGTTTTTTTACAAGTTGCTGATCTTTCTTTAAGTAATCGTTAAGTGTTCTAGTTAAAGCAGCACGAAACCCTTCTAAGTGAGTTCCACCTAAGTTGTTATTTATATTATTGGTAAAACAAAAAATATTTTCAGAGTATGTATCAGAATATTGGATCGCAATTTCGGCGACCACATCATCTTTATTTCTTTCGAAATGAATCGTTTTATGAAGGGGATGTTTGTTCTCATTCAAATATTCAACGAAGGAAACAATTCCTCCATCGAATATGAACTCATGCTTTTCGGAATCGGATTTTCTTTTATCCTGAACAATCAGCTTTAGGCCCTTATTCAAAAATGCCAATTCTCTAAAGCGAGAAGTTAGCACGTCAAAATGAAACTCAGTTGTAGTGAAGATTGTTGCGTCAGGCTTGAATCGGACAACAGTCCCTCTTTCAGTAGTATCTCCAATTACATTTACAGGTCCTTGCGGTACACCTCTCGAGTACTTTTGCTGGTGAATCTTTCCATTTTGGTAAACTTCCACTTCTAATGATTCAGAGAGTGCATTTACCACAGATACCCCAACACCATGAAGTCCGCCGGAAACCTTATAGGCATCGTTCTCGAACTTACCACCAGCGTGTAGAATGGTCATTACGACTTCGATAGTGGAGATATTTTTTTCAGGATGAATGGCGACTGGAATTCCACGCCCATTGTCCTTTACTTCTATTATATTATCCGGAAGAATAGAGATATTAATCTCAGTACAATGACCTGCCATTGCTTCGTCTACGGAGTTATCAACTACTTCATAGACCATTTTATGAAGACCGGTCTCATCTTGGGTCCCGATATACATTCCGGGGCGTTTGCGTACGGCCTCTAATCCTTCTAGGATTTTGATCTGACCCGCGCTATAACTGCTTTCTGGTTGGCTCATTGGTCCTCCGGAATCTAGGAATAGTTTTCCTGAATTCGCTAAGGAGGCAAGGAAATTCGGCTTATTATTTAGAAAGAATATCCTCCTCAGAGGAATTCAATCAGCTCTAAAAGTCTTTTTTTTGCGACAGGATCTGTTTCTTTTTCAGCTAAAGAAACTAGGTTTTGTTTGCCCTCCAATCCGGTTTTATCTGCAGTATACGAGGGGCTTTTTTGCTTTTTAGGAGTAAGATTACCGATCCTAATTTCAATTTTTTTTACTACATCTCTTCCTAAATAACGAGCAGAATAAGTTAAGATCCTCTTTCTCATAAAAAGGATCTCTTGCTTGTATGCAGAATGAACTGTTAGGATTACCAACGTATCACCGTTTAACGCAAATGGTTCGGAATGATTTGCATATACTGGACCTATTATGTCGACCCAACGTTTAGCTAAAGTTTGGACTGCAATTTTCTCGGCTAAACTTTCTTCTGTTAAACCTAAATCTTGAAGAATATTTTTGAACTCGGTTGGGTCAATTTTCTGTACTTTAGATTCTTCTTTCATTGATAAGGAGTAACTAATCCATCTTTAACTAGAAAGATCTGTTTTTCATCTTCTAATCTTCCCACATAGTCGGAGATACCTTCTAAGTCTGTGGTAGTAAAGAATGCCTGTCCAGAATTCAATACAAGATCCACGAAATATTCTCTTCTTTTTACATCCAATTCTCGGATTACGTCATCGATTAGAAGAATAGGGGTCCTACCTAATTTCCTACGATAATACTCGAAAGCGGCCGCTTTAAGAGAAATTACAGTACTTCTTTTTTGGCCCTGAGAAGCGAAATCCATGATATCACGATTATCTTCTCCAATGTACAGATCGTCGCGATGAATTCCTACAGAAGTATAACCTAGTTTTCGATCTCTGTTAATATTCCGTTGTAGGGTTTCTTTAAAATTTTCCAGATCAAAAAAGCTGGGTTTATATTCCAAAGTAAGATTATCTCTTCCACCACTTAACTTTTTTAGATTCTCTCTATAAATAGGATCGAATTCTAAAATGAATTCTTTTCTCTTATTAAAAATACTGATCCCTTTTTCAATAAGCCTTTGATTCCAAATTTCATAAAGTCCGGGATCGGAAGAGCCACTTTTTAAAAGTGCGTTTCTTTGTTTTAGGATACGATTGTATTCTATTAGATCATTTAAGTAAGAAGGGTCCAAAGAAGAAAGCAGACTGTCTAAAAATCTTCTTCTTTCGGAAGGTCCTCCTTCTACTATAACCAGATCTAAAGGAGTCATTAGAACACTTAGAAATTTGCCAACTAAGTCAGATCTTTTTTTAACTTCTTCTTGGTTGAATTTAAGTTTACGACGACTGACTGGTTTTTTAGAAAAACCTAATTCATAAATTTCTCTTTTATTATCTCTGTCTACTTCGCCTTTGATATAATATCCGTCTGAGTTCCAACGGATCAAATTACCTTCTTCCGATTCTCTAAAACTTTTTAGCCAAGAGATCATGGAGATTGCTTCGAGTAAGTTTGTTTTTCCTTCTCCGTTTTCTCCCACAAAGAAAATAAGCCTGGAATTGAACTCCAGGCTTATCTGTTCGTGATTTCTGAAATTGAGAAGCCTTAGGCTTCGTAAAAACACGGATCTTCTCTTTTAAATTTTCATCGGCATAATTACCGATATAAAATCAGGATCAGAAGGATCCTTGAATACAACAGGAGAACTTGAATCACTGAATTCTATTCTGAACTCGTTGTCATCGATAGACTTGAATACGTCAGATAGATATTCACCTTTGAATGCTACGGTAACCTCGTCTCCCGAATAATCGATAGGCATATTGATACTAACTTCATTTACTCCTTGTGTTTGAGCGTAGAAGTTAATATTATTTTTTGTGAATGTTAAGCGTATTTGACGAGTAGGTTCTTCTGCAGCTATCAATGCTTGTCTTAGATAGATTTGGAATCCTTCTTTAGGAATTACTGCGCTGAATTTAGAAGATTTAGGAATGACTTGCTCATAATTCGGGAAGTTACCTTCAATCAACTTACAAAGAAGTTCGATTTGATTTGCATTCACATAGATCTGATTGTCGATGATACCGATCTTTCCAGTTTCTGCAGTAGCTATCATTTTAGAGATCTCTCTGATTGCCTTAGAAGGAATGATCACTGAATCTTTGAATTTTAAAGTAGTAGAAAGAGGTCTTTCAATTTTACATAACCTTCGACCATCGGTAACTGCGAATACAAGCTTATCTCCTTTAGGAACCATGAATAGTCCGTTAAAGATATATCTTTGGTCTTCATGTGCGATTGCATAAGAAGTTTTACGAATCATCTCAGCAAACATTGCAGTTGGAAAATCTGAGATATTAGAAGAATCCACTTTAGGGATTGTCTTAATCTCTTCTGCATCCATTCCATTTAGTTTGTTTTTATAATCATTCTTTTTAGTGGCGTCAGTGATATAAGTGATACTTGAATCAGCATCAGTATCTTCAGTTGAAAGTAAAGCCTCTTCGAAGTGAATGGTTTTAAAAATACTGGATAATTGTTTTGCAGGTAAGGAAATATTTCCAGACTTCTCTACTTGAGCATTTAATGATGTTTTAATAGATATCTCTAAGTCAGTCGCAGAAATAGATACGGAAGAAGTTTCAGCTTCTAATTTTAAGTTGGAGAGAACAGAACGTATCTCTCTAGCTGAGATCACTCCCTCTACAGCGTGAATCGCTTTTAGGAACTCGGATGTGTTCACTTTGATCTTCAATTTGCATTCTCCATTTATATAGGTGATCTATATATAGATTCTTATATATGTACTGTTGTAGTACTTGTACCTGTGCATATGTAGATAAGAGTCATAACTCTTTAGATAAGGGAAATATGTCGCATATATATTGAAAAGTACAATTTCCAGGACCCGGAAAAAACTCCTGTATATCTGCTATAATAACCTTCAAAACCAAAGTCTATAAGGGACAATAATTTTGTGTTATGTCTTATTTACTTGTTATGAATAAACTATTAACTAGTTATTTACATATTATTTATAGGTCTATGTCGCCAATAGATAAGAATTGAAACTAAGTTTTTTATTGGAAACGGAATCGATTGAGAACTTCTTCCACTTTAATGGAAAATTCTTTATCATCTTTTATCTTATTTTCGATGTTACGAACTGCATGGATTACAGTTGTATGTTCTGCAGAAAACATTCTTCCAACTTGACTTTTATTCAGTCGGAACCCTTTGTGCAATACATACATACATAGATGTCGAGGGATCACATACTCTGGTTTTCTACTCTTACCCATCACTTCATTTGGATCTAGGTTGTATAGAGAAGAGATATGTTCTATGACTTTATCTTGGCTGAGTTGGAAATTCTTTTTACGGAAGATACGATTCTTTAGTATCTCTTCTATCATTGTTGTAGTGAAGAATAGATGAGAGAATGCCCTCTTGTGAAGAGCAAGATCGTTTAATGCGCCAAGAAGTGCTCGAGTATCATCTTCGATCAGATCAGCAATGAATTGTATATGTTCTTGAGAAAGTCCTAAATTCAAAATTTGGCAGTTCTTTTCTAAGATTCCGATACGAATATCTTTATCAGGAGGTTGAATATCTGCCTGAACACCTGTCACAAATCTAGATTTTAATCTTTCATGAAGAGGAAGTTCCGAACTTGGACGGTCAGATGCGATCACAATCTGTCTTTTTCTTTCGAATAGAAAGTTGAAGATAGAGAAGAACTCTTCTTGGGTCTTCTCCGCCCCTGTGTTCAAGAGTTGGATATCATCAATCAATAAACAGTTATAAGACTGGTACTTAATTTTAAAGGATTCGATTGAATCTCTAGATTGAAGAGCGAACAAAAACTCGCTCATAAATGATTTTATATCTACGTAATGTACTGTTTTCCAAGGTTCTTTTTTGAGGATTTCCGAACCTATGGAATGCAAAAGGTGGGTTTTACCTACTCCTACTTTTCCGAATAAGTATAATGGATTGATCTCTGCAGGATTTTTTACACATTCCATTGCCGCGCTGAAAGCGAGGCGATTTGTATTTCCTACGATAAAATTATCAAAAGAGTAATCTGGGTTAAAAGAATAAGACTTATCTTTGAATTTTTCTTGAAGAACTTCGTTTAGATTAGAAGCACTTTCAAGAACGATCTCGACTGGGACTCTGTTTCCGCTAGCTCTGAAGATCGCTTCTTCTATATGGTTTTGGTATTTTTTCTCAACATGTGTTTTTATGTTAGAAGATGGAGCTATGAGGATACAACGATCGTCTGTTAAACTCTCTAATTGTAAGGTATATATGAACTTATCAAAGTACGTAGGAGGAATTTCCTTGGAGACTTCCTCTAATACACGCTTCCAACTAGGATTCAAAAAAAACTCCAAAGAAAAAAATCAAAAACGAACCGACGACTTACTGAATACGAAACTCGTATTTGTCTCGGAAAAGAAAAAACTGAATTAAGAAACGGTCCGAAGGACCATCCGACGAGATTACACTATTTTTCTTCTGTCAGTCGCATACAAATGAAAATTCGGAAATCGAAAAGGAAACCTTAGGAAAAACACAGTGGATTAGAGATAGATAAATCATTATGTCACTTAGTGTAACTACTAGTATTTTGTTATATTTAACCGTTGTTATGCGAAGTGGATGATGGAGAATTTAAAGAAAATATGAAGAAATTTTATTTTTGTTCGAGTAAAGAGAGTTCATGTATAAGCAATGATAACGCGATGTTCTCTTGCCCATGCACTCTTTCATGTAATTTTTCTTTAAAACGAAAAACTGCTTCCATCTTTGGAAGATTAGAATCGAAATCCGATCTGGAAAATTCCTGTAGTAATAATAATCCGATGAGGTCCAGGAGGTCTTTGAAGGAAAAATCTTCTTTCCAATCAGAATGTTCCTCTTTGTATTCGAGTATCCATTCTTCTAGTCTAAGATAATCTAATGGCTGTCTTAGATTTCCATTAATCCTTTGTGAAATTTGTTCAAGCACCTCAGGTGGACAATCGAATGATACCATACTCCCGCCCTTTGCAGGAATATAAGGTATTGAATTTTTACTATGTAGTTCCTTGATCACTTTTTGTGGAAGATACCCGAAAGGAATACAGACTGCTCTACTCACGATCGTTTCTTTCAATTGTTCCAAGTCGTTTACTATAAATATAAAGCGAGTGAAGAAGGGAGCCTCTTCTAAAGATTTTAAAAGTGCGGTCTCTGCTTCGTTACCGATTAAGGATGCATCAGGTATGATAATAAATCTGGTTTTGGAAAGGTGAGGTCTATAATAAAGCCTTGTACGGATTAACCAACGGATAGTGAATTCTTCCGGATTGTCTTCTTTACCAATCGCGATCTGTTTATTTTTCTCTAATGGAAACCAAACAATATCCGGATGAGAATGATGCATGAATGCTCTGCAAGAAACGCAGTGTCCGCATGAGGTTCCTTCTAAACAAAGAATATGTCTGATAAATCTTTCAACAGCCGATTCCTTTCCGGTGCCTTCTGGTCCGTGAAAGATGAGCAGGGGAGGAAGAAGGTCAGGTTGAGATGAGTATTTTTTTAAGAATACTAGAGCTCTTTCCTGGCCTTGGATTTCCTCTATACCGAATGCAGAAGACATGTTCCTTTTATTAAAGATTAATAAACGGGAGTCAACCAGTGTTTGTAGTTTTGGTTTTTTCCAACTACTAGATCAAAAAAAGTAGATTGAAGTTTCTTAGTGATCGGTCCCATCTCTCCTGTTCCGATCTTTCTCTTATCAACTTCACTTACCCAAGCAATCTGCACTCCAGTTCCTGAGAAGAAGATCTCATCTGCGATATAAAGTTCACTTCTTGTAATATCTCTTTCTATAACTTCGTAGCCTGCATCTTTCGCAAGTTGCAGAACGGAACGTCTTGTAATTCCTTCTAGCAAAGAAGATGAGATCGAAGGTGTGATGATCTTTCCGTCTCTCACTAAGAAAATGTTCTCTGCAGAACCTTCGCTTACAAAACCCCTGCTGTCTAGGAAGATTGCTTCGTCGTATCCGTTTTGAACTGCTTCTGATTTTGCAAGAGCTGAGTTGACGTATCCACCGGAAACTTTGGAGAGAGTAGGGATCACGGTATCATCGAACCTTCTCCAACTTGAAACCATTGTGGTCAGTCCACGTTTCGTATCTAAGTAATCATCTAACTCTAAAACATAAATTGCAAGTTCAGTAGGAACATCATGGAACCTAGGAGAAAGTTGCAGAGCAGAAGTGTAGATGAAAGGTCTAAGATATACGTTCCTTCTGTATCCGGATTGTTTAAGCAGATCTAAGGTTATGTCACGGAGTTCTTCCGGAGTTTTTGTGAATTGCAACTGCATGATCTTGGTAGAATTAACGAGACGTCTATAATGATCTAAGATCCTGAAGACATATAAGTTATCAGAACTTGAATCATAATATCCTCGGATACCTCCGAAGACAGTGGTTCCATATTGTAAGGCGTGAGTTTTGATGTTTATATTTGCTTCGGACTCCGGGACTATTTTTCCTTCGAAGTAAGAGAGTTTCTTGATGGATTCGGGCATGTACAGGGAACCTGAAAGTGATACTATTGATTACATGATTCTAAGCATAGGCTCTACTGTCGACTAATGATCTATGTTAAGATGAGCTTATGCAGGAGTGCTAGGTCTGAATGAATTCTTCTTTTTTTCCCAATCGATTTGATTGTGTTGTGGTCGGTGCAGGTCACGCGGGCTCCGAGGCTGCCTATGTCTCATCTATTGGTGGTGCTAGAACATTACTCATCACAATGAATTTAGATACGATCGGACAGATGTCTTGCAACCCAGCTATCGGTGGGATTGCAAAAGGACATATGGTTCGAGAAGTAGATGCGCTCGGTGGTTTGATGGGTAAGGTCATTGATGCTACCGGTATCCAATTCAAAATGTTGAATACATCAAAGGGTCCTAGTGTTTGGGCTCCGCGCGCTCAAGCGGAGAAGAAAGAATACCAACTCAAAGTAAAACATACACTTGAATCTATTCAAAACTTATCCATCAGACAAGATACAGTAGAAGATCTTTTGATAGAAGAAGATCGTATTATTGGAGTTCGGACAGGAAGAGGTTTTGAAATATTCACCAATCATGTTATCCTAACTACCGGAACATTCTTATCTTCTATCGTTCATATAGGTACTTATCAAAAAGAAAACGGAAGATTCGGAGAACCTACCGTTAAAGGTCTTTCTCATTCACTTGCTAAGTATAATTTGAAATTAGGAAGATTGAAGACTGGAACTCCGCCTAGAATTCATAAAAACTCAGTAAATCTTTCTGTGATGAGTGTTCAAGATGGTGATCCGGATCCTTCTCCTTTTTCTTTTTCCACAACTAAGATCACTCGTAGACAGATCCCTTGTTATATCACTTACACGAATGAAAAAACTCATCAACTGATCAATGAGAACATTCATCTTTCCCCAATGTATTCAGGTCAGATCAAATCAACTGGCCCTAGATATTGTCCTTCTATTGAAGATAAGATCGTTCGTTTTGCAGATAGAGAAAGACATCAGATTTTTTTAGAACCAGAAGGTTACGATACGCAAGAGATTTATCTAAACGGAGTCTCTACAAGTCTACCCGAAGAAGTTCAATGGAAACTTGTACGTTCAATAGCGGGTCTAGAAGAAGCTGAGATCTTAAGACCTGGATATGCGATCGAGTATGACTATGTTGATCCTACCGAATTAAAACCAACATTAGAAACCAAGAAGATCAAAGGTCTTTATCATGCAGGACAGATCAACGGTACTACAGGTTATGAAGAAGCCGCGGCCCAAGGTTTAGTTGCTGCTTACAGTGTACTTTCTTCCTTAAGAGGGGAGGAGCCTATGTTATTCTCCCGAGGCGAATCTTATATCGGAGTTCTTGTAGATGATCTAGTTCATAAAGGTGTAGAAGATCCATATAGAATGTTTACATCTCGTGCCGAGCATAGACTTCTTTTAAGACAAGACAATGCGGATCAAAGACTTATGAAGTATGGATACAAGATGGGTCTTGTATCCGAAGAAACTTTCAATGAGATGACTAGTAGATATAAAAAGATCTCTGAAGTTAAGGAGAAGATACAATCAACTCCGCTCAAACCTTTACCTGAGTTCGAAGCTTTATTAGAAAGAAAGGGGATCCAAAGTTTAAAGTACGGCGCAAAGCTGGATTCATTTTTAAAACGACCTGAGATTGCTTTCGAAGATGTTAAGTTCTTAGTTCCTGAGGCAGAAGAACTCAGCGCACAAGATAGAAAAGTAATCGAGATGGAGATCAAGTACGAAGGTTATATTAAAAGAGAGCAAGATACTATCGATTGGAAGAATAGATATCTTACTACCCCAATACCTGAAACGATTGATTACTCTTTGGTACCTGGTATTAAGAAAGAAGCCATACAAAAACTTGCAAAACATCGTCCTTTAAATTTAGAAAAAGCAGCTCAGATCTCTGGTGTTGATCCAAGTGATATTGATATGCTTCTTTTCTATATCAAAGGAAGAAAACCTAGTCCGGTTTAAACAACTCTCACAATTACTAATGAAAAGAAAAACCCCGGGTTTACCTCGGGGTTTTTTATTGTAGTTAATCACTCGGTACTAAATCTAAAACATTTCGTCCGATGAAGAAATGTAACTATTATCGGCGTGTTGGAGCTCCAACGTTTCACGTGAAACGCGTGGAACCACTCGAAGAATTCAGACAAGCTGGAGCCAATCCATATTCCTCTGATCGAATTGTATTGATAGAAGATTCATTACCTAGTCTTACATATCTTTCAGATTATAACAATCAATTCGATTTCATTCTATCTTCCGGAGTCTGGCATCAGCTAGCTGGAGAAGAACAATTCTATTCTATGAAAAGAGTATCGGAACTTCTGAAACCAGACGACATCTTTGCTTTTCCACTTCGTAGGAGTCCAACTGAAAGAGGAACTGATGTGTTTGAAACAGATGGAAAGATTAGTATTGATCAGGCTTTAAAAGTTGGCCTTAAGAATTCACTAATTATAGATAACCAGCCAAGCTTAATGAAGATCAAACAAGGTGTTACTTGGACTAGGTTAGTTTTTCAGAAAGTATATGTGTTCAACCAAATGGGTCAAACTTCCAAGGCGTGAACTTAGAGACGTATCGATTTTAAATTAACTTTAATGAGTACGTTGGAGTTCCAACATGCGATTATAAAAAAGGGAGAGCGATTGCCCTCCCTTCTATCCGTTTCACGTGAAACACGGGGATTATTTTCCGTAAACAAGCTCGTGAGTTTTTTCCACGGCCCATTTGTCTCCTTGTTTGATTAAGAAAGTAAATTGTTGTAAACGATTCTCTTTGTCCCAGATCAATCTGTTCATTCTTTCGATTGTTCCTTGGACATTCATTCTGCTCTGAAGTTTTCCATTCGAATCAAAAGTCAAAACGATGGATGCTGCTTGCTGTTTTTCTTCGTTATAAATGTTCTGTTGGAATAGTCCCGGTTTGTTCGGGTCTTTAACGATCGCAAATCTTTCAGTTGTCTTTGCATCAGCCCATTCAGTTTGAGCTTCTTTTATTAAACCATTTTCTCCCCAAGAGATGATCGTACAGGTAAGTATATTTTTCCCATCTTTATCGATTAGTTCAATTGATGAAAGAACTCCAGCTTTGTTATAGCCAAAGTTTTTGGATTCAAGATTCACTCCGTCTTTATTATAGAGTTCTTCTTTTAGGATTTTTCCATCCTTGTATAAAAACTTAGTGAACCCATCAGACTTTCCATCTTGTCCAATATAGTTTTCTTTAACTAATTTTCCGGAAGCATCATAGTCATACTTTGCTGTATAGATCAAATTGCCTTTCGAATCTCTTACTAACTCTTGGGTAGGGCCGCCTTTTTCGAAACCTAAAATGATCCTATCTGTATGGGACCACTTTCCGGGTGTGAAAGAATAGATCGGACTAATGCAGAAGATAAGAACGAAAGCGAAGAATACTCTTTTTAACATGGAGACTACCTCCCTCTAGACATCGACTATTTGTGTAAAATGTTAAGAGTCTTTTTAGGAAATTTGAACGAGTTTCTTACGTAATGATACCGGATTAAGATCAGATATTGTGGTCTTTTCTTTTTATAGTATCTGTAAGACTCTTGGAATCTCATTTTATTTATGTAGGAGGTCCTACATAAAATTATAACATTCCATTCACGGAATCAAAGGAAAACTCCTTGCAGAGGTGTGATGACAGAATAATTTTTTACGGGCTTCTATACCGAAAAGATTAGAAGCCAATAAAGAAAGACTAGTGGAGAGGAAATATGTCCCTCAAAAAAATCGGGATCACGATCCTTGCTCTTATCGCGATCTTCATCATTTATACAATCGCATTTACTGAAAAAGGGATCAAACCTATCCAGCCGGAAGCAACTGCTCCAAGTTTAGATTATTCTGCTTTAAGTGAAGAAGCCGCAAAAGATCTACAAGCTTATATAAGAATCGCAACTATCAGGGGTAGAGAGAAAGAAGGAGCACTCTTTTTAAAATCTATCTTAGACAAGAGAGGAATTCCCTCTCGCATAATTGAATATCCTGGTAAGCCGGATAGAGCATCTCTTCTTGCTGAACTAAAAGGTAAAGATACAACTAAAGAAGGTTTAATACTTACAAATCATATCGATGTTGTTGAAGCAGATGCAAAAGACTGGGATGTTCCACCATTCTCCGGAGTAAGAAAAGGAGATAGAATTCATGGAAGAGGAGCAGTGGATGTTAAGGGTCTTGGCATCATGCAGCTCTATGCATTTTTACTTATTCATGAGAAGAAAATCCCGCTCGAAAGAAACTTAATGTTCCTTGCTATCGCAGATGAAGAAAGTCGCTCAGAACATGGAGCTAGATTCTTAGTAGATAAACATAAAGAAATATTCAACGGATATGAATATGTTTGGAACGAAGGTGGAACCGGATCCAAAGACATAGCAATTAAAGGATCTAAAGTATTTAATATTCAACTCGCAGAAAAAGGTGCTGTGTGGCTGGACTTAAAAGCTAAATCAATTCCCGGACATGGAAGTACTCCTCCAGTGAGTTATGCTGCTAAGTCAATGGTAGATTTTCTACAAGATGTACAGAACATCGGAAACAAAACGATGATCAAGGATGAGACTGCAGCATTCTTCTATTCATTGGGAGCTATCAGTAATTTTCCCGATTCGTTTGTGCTAAAGAGATCTAGAAACCCATTGCTCTTTATCATCTTAAAAGGTGTGATCAACTCTAATAGACACTTGAGAGCAATGACTAGGAACACTGTGAGTTTAACTGGAATAGATAGTCATCCGATCGGAATGAATGTGATTACTTCTGAGACAACTGGTTCACTGGACATTCGTATTCTTCCGGGACAAGATGAGAAAAAGATCTTTGAAGAAGTAAAAGCACTCGGAGAAAAATACGGAGTAGAAGTCAGTGCACGTCACTTAGAGTCCGGAAGTATCTCTCCTATGGATGGATTATTATTTAGAGTTCTTGCTGGAACTGTGACTGCAGTGGAGCCTGGATCGATCGCAACTCCATTCTTATCACCTGGAACTACAGACAGTTCTTATCTTAGACAGATCGGATTAAAATGTTACGGACTCATTCCTGCATTACTTTCCTCGGAGGAGATAGATGGTATTCATGGTAAGAATGAGAGCATGAGTATTCCTCAGCTCAAGATGGGAATTGAAATTTTATTCAAGTCCATCATAGAATACAATCACCAAGTCGCAAAGTAGAATGACAGAAACAGAGACAAGCCATCCGGACTTTAATCATGATCCGGATGGGATCCAAGCCGCGGTTAAATATAGATTTTCAAAAGACGCAGAACAGATCCTTCCCTTATTCGATTGGGAACTTGTCTCTTCATTCTTAACCTTCCTAAAAGAAAAGAACCAAGCAGGCGGTTTTTTTTCTAAAAGAGATACAAACGAGATCTTAGATCGCCATGTATTAGAGTCCATCTTTCATATTTATAAGATCCGTTCCATCGTTGGATCGTTTAACAGTATGAAGGTGGGAGATGCCGGGACAGGTCCAGGCATACCTGGCTTCTTCTTTCGTTGTTTAATAGAGAAGGAAAGGCCTAAACTAGTCCTATTAGATTCACAAAGAAGAAAACTCTCTCACACAGAAACGTTTGTGAAAGAAAACAAAATCACAGGGGTTGATTTCCTTTTTGCAAGGGCGGAGGACTGGAAAACTGACTGGAATTTAGGTGTTTCTAGGGGGTTTGTACCTTATCCTTGGAGCGCAGAAGTCTTAAGTAGGTGTATTATAAAAGGAGGATATTATGTCCCTTTTATCGGGAAAGACGAGTTTGATGCAAAGATTGAAAAGAAGATCTTAACTGATAGTGGCTTTGAAGTTCTTAAGACTGTATTTTTATCTGAACTTGAATTTTTAGGCATGCGACATATTAAAGTCTTGAAAAAGGTCGGATCGGCAAGGCAAGGTATTCCTAGAGCTTGGAAGCTTCTCGAGAAGGAGAGCAAAGAATTCTATGGGAAAGATCGTATCCATCAGTAATCAAAAAGGCGGCGTAGGCAAGACTACTACCTCCATCAATCTTGCGGCAAATCTAGCTGCGATTGGTAAAAAAGTTTTAATCGTAGATTTTGATCCGCAAGGCAACTCGGGATCCGGTTTAGGATTCGAGATTAACACTCTCCAAAATACTTCTTATGAACTTTTGATCGGAGAATCTTCCGCTGCGGAATGTATCAAAAGAACCGATATCGAAAATCTTCATATCATTCCTTCTAATATCAATTTGTCCGGTGCGGAAGCCGACTTATTGGGAGAAGAAAATCGTGAGTATCGTTTAAAAGATGCGATCGGTCATTTAAGAACTGAGTATGATTATATACTGATCGATTGTCCTCCTTCTCTTGGCGTTCTTACTATCAATGCATTGTCTGCGGCTGATAGTGTGATGATCACTCTTCAAACCGAATATTTCGCTTTGGAAGGACTGACCCAGCTAATGAAGATCATTTCTTTGGTTCAGGAAAAATTAAATCCTTCTCTCGAGCTCGAAGGCGTTCTGCTTACCATGTTCGATAAGAGAACCAATCTTGCTCAACAAGTTGCAGAAGATGTTAAGTCTTACTTTAAAGAAAAAGTATATACTACGGTTATTCCAAGAAACATCAAACTTTCGGAAGCTCCTTCTTTCGGTAAGTCCATTCTTTCCTATGATCCGGATGGGATCGGTGCTCAAAGTTACAGAAGTCTAGCATTAGAAGTTGCCGGTAAAAATTAATGAGTGCCAGCGCAAAACCGAAAGCATTAGGAAGGGGACTCGGGAATTTAATTCCTGTTTCGGAGGAAAAATCTTTCAAGGAAGCAGGCGGAGAAGGTTCGCTCAGAGAGGTAAAACTTTCAGAGATCCGTCCCAATCCTGACCAACCAAGAAGAACTTTTAATGAAGAATCATTGCGCGAACTTGCAGAGACCATCAAGGCTCACGGAGTTATCCAACCGATAGTTGTTAAAGACACCGGTTCCGGATATGAGATCATCTCCGGAGAAAGAAGATACCGTGCATGTAAAATTGCAGGCTTCGTAAAAATCCCTGTCGTAGTTAAAAAAGCAAATGTGCAGCAAACTTTGGAAATGGCCCTTATCGAAAATATCCAAAGAGAAAATCTAAATCCGATCGAAGAGGCTTTGGCTTACAAAACTCTTTCTGAAAAATCCGGATTAAAGATCACTGATATTGCATCTAGAGTCGGTAAGAACAGAGCGACCGTATCCAACTTAATTCGTCTTTTACAATTGCCTGATTCAGTTATGGATCTGGTTAAGAATGGTAGAATATCCGAAGGTCATGCAAGACCTCTTCTATCCATTGCGGATCGTAAAAAATCAGAACAGCTCGCTTACCAAATTGCAGAGAAAGGTTTAACAGTTCGCCAAGTAGAAGATATAGTTGCAAACTTAACGGAAGAAACTCCAGTCAGAGAGAAGAAAAAATCCAAACGTAAAGAAGTGGATATTGTAGAACTTGAGAACAAGTTCCGCAAAAAGTATTCGATGAAAGTGGATATCACTCATAATTCTTCTTCCGGAAAAGGAAAACTCAGTATTGCTTATCCAAGCTTGGATGCTTTACAAAAAGTTTTAGATGCCCTAGGATTATAACCCGCTAAAGAATATTAGTTATCAGAATTAGCCTATGAGTTCAAACGATTCGGAATTCTATTATACTCTAAGAGTACGCTATTCCGAGATAGATGCGCAAGCAGTAGTATTCAACGCACATTATCTCACTTACTTTGATACCGCTTTGAACGAGTACATGAGATTTTTAAAGTACGACTATAAGGGCGAATTAGAGAAGAATGGTCTAGACTTTGTAGTCACTCGCTCTTTGATCGAATATAAATCGCCTGCAAGATTTGACGAAGAACTAAAAATTTATGTGAAAGCGGGAGAGATCAAACCTGCTAGTATTCTTTGGAATATCCAAGTTCGAAAAGGTTCGGATGATACTTTAGTTTGTAATGGAGAATTGACCTGGGCATTTTTGGTATTGGAATCCAGAAAGCCAGCAAAACTACCGGAAGTATTTAAGAACTTAAGTTCTAAGAACTGATCAATTCATCAGGTCTACTAATAGACCACGAATATCTTCCATTCTTTTCATCAGATCAAAAGTAGAATTTTCGGGATGAATGATAAAGTCCGCTAAAGTTTGGATCTTATCATCTACTATCTGAACTACTTGGTAAACTTTCTCGGATCCGCCGCGGGCGCGAGTGCGTAAAGTTTCCAAACTTGTATTTCTATCTAGAACTTCTTTCAAGATCCCTTGAACGATCCTTTTATAAACTTCCAGATTTGAGTAAGTAGGAGATTTTAGAAAATTTCTCTCTGCATCAGGAAGATCTCTAAGCAAAGAATTTAGATCTCTTGTTCTTTCCTGGTTATAAGGAAGTAGATGTTCTACTAAATCGAAAAATTCACTTTTAGAATCAGGTATCTGGGAATCTGATACTGAACTAGGAACAGGTTGATATATAGAAGCACTTAGGGAAAGTCCGAAGTCTCTTTTTTTACGTGATTCTGTGCGAGGGTCTTTTTGCTGAGATTGGATCTTCAATGAGTGGTCGGGTTAATCTTACAATTTCCCTCGAATTGTACTCCCTCTTCCATAACTACCTTTGGAGTGATAATATCACCTTTCATACGGCAGCTTGCGAGTAGAGTCACTCGTTCCGACGCGAATATATTCCCATTAATTTCACCGCCGGCGACGACAATACGAGCTTTAATATCCGTATCGACGATTCCGGTCTTTCCGATTAGGACTTTTCCGTCGGTTTTTATGGTTCCCCTAAAAATACCGTCAATACGTAGAAGCCCGGAAAGTTTGAAGTCTCCGCTGAATTCGGCGCCTTCGCCGATGATGCTATTTACCGCTAATTGCTCTTCTGTATGGGCCATCAGTCTTGGATCTGGTTCAAGAATGCAAACGGATCGATCGCTCTGGTGCCCACATGAATTTCATAATGAAGACTGTATTGAGGACTGTTTTCCGATTTTCCAACGAAACCTAATACTTCGTTTTTGGAAATTTGCTGATTCGCTTTCACTTTTACACGATCCAGATTAGAGTAAATCGTTTTCCAACCGAACTTGTGAGCTACTTTTACGAAATATCCGGTGTTACGAGTGTATCCGATCTCGTAAACTGTACCAGGTGCAGTTGCCACTACTTCTGATCCAGGGAAAGCTCCGATATCCAATCCGTTGTTGAAGTCCCTGCGAGCGGTAACCGGATTCAGATATTCTCCATAAGGATAAAGAACATATCCTTTTACAGGCCAGACAGACGGGGTTTGACGGATTAGATTTTTACGTTTTTTTAATATACTTATGATTTCTTGAGTAAGTTCGTTCGCTACTTTAAGATTATGAACATCTTCTTTCAGTCGGAATACTTCTGCGCCCGGTGCTAAATTTTTATCGGAACCAAGAGAAAGTTTTTCTGCTCCACCGATCCCTTTTGCAACTTTGGAATTGTCTCCGGTCAATCTTCCGTAAAGAGCGCCTACATGATTGTGATAGTACTCAACATGCTCGTGAAGACCGTTGATCTCTTCTTTCATTTTTGCGGACTGACGAATGAAGTCTTGGTTGGATAAGTTCAATTCTGTAAGTTGGTGAATGGATCCTGAATGACTAAGAACGTTGATAGAGCTGATAAGAAGAAGGACCAGAATTGTCCCGATGAAGATGGTGATTGCTCTGTAAGAGATATGAAAGTTGATCGTCTTTTGTTCGGAGTGAGGGATCACCATGACGGTGAGACGTTCTTTACCCTTCTTATTCCAATTTGCTATTTTGATATCTAGCTTAAGCTTCAGATCTTGGTATTTGTATCTGAGCCTATAATAAAGTAGTGCAAGATAGGATTTAAGATTCAAGCTATTATGTCCCAAACCAACGAGTTTCCCCGTTCCGTTGTTATGCTGTAAGGATTCTAAAAAATTCTCTTTTCAGTCAATACAAATCACGAAAACTGCCTTTTAAAAGCCGTTTTCATATGTACTCCATCATCGACACACATTGCCACTTAGATATAATACAAGAGCAAGGGCAGGATATTGCAGAATCTATAAAAAAAGCAAAAGAATCCGGTATAAAAAAGATCGTCCAGATCGGTATCGACCTTGAGAGTTCAATTAGAGCGAAAGGTTTATCTGAAAAATTTTCAAATGAAGAGATAGAAATATTTTATTCGATCGGTTGCCATCCGACTGAAACTCATGAATTTCCTAAAAAAGAAGAAATTTTGACATTAGTCAAAGAAAACGTGACGGACCGAAAGTTATCTGCGATTGGAGAGATCGGATTAGATTATTATCACGATGCTTCGACTAAGGCGTATCAGGCGGACGTGCTGCATTCTTTCTTAGAAGCTTCTGGTCAGTATTCACTTCCTGTAGTGATCCATTCAAGAGATGCTGCAGAAGATACGGTTTCTATCTTAAAAGAACATAGAGACAAGGCATTTGGAGTGATCCATTGTTTTACTTATGATTATCCAACGGCGAAGAAGTTAGTGGATCTAGGATATTATATTTCCTTTTCGGGAATAGTCGCTTTTAAGAATGCAAGAGATATCCAAGAAGCCGCCGAAAAACTTCCGTTAGAAAGTATGCTCATCGAAACAGATGCACCCTTTCTTGCACCGCCTCCTTTCAGGGGAAAAAGAAATGAGCCATCCTATACTAAATTCGTTTTAGAAAAAATGTTCTCACTTAGAAAAGAATCCAACTCCGAAGTGGAAAAAACTTTGTATAATAATTCCTTAAAATTCACGCAAAGGAAGGCGTATCATCATGATTGATCTAAAATATATTACCGATAACACTGAAGAATTAAAATCCAATCTGGAACTAAGAGGTTTTAAAGACCTGGCTGTTTTGGACCAACTTGCAGATATCATCCAAAAGAAAAAAGTCCTCCAAAAGGAAGCGGATGTGTTCCGTGAGGAAAGAAATAAAGCAAGTAAAGAGATCGGAAAGGTAAAACAAGCAGGCGGAGATATTGCTGCCGCTTCTGCCGCCGTAAAAGAGATCGGAGATAAGATCAAAAAGATAGAAGATGATCTTGAATCTATAGAATCTAAACTATTAGAAATTAATTTGGGACTACCAAATATACTGGATAAAGATGTTCCTGTAGGCAAGAACGAACATGATAATAAAGTTTTGTATGAAGTTGGAGAAGTTCGAGATTATAAATTTACTCCAAAACCTCACTTCGAATTAGGAGAATCATTAGGTTGGTTCAATTTTGAAAAGGGAACAAAACTCGCAGGTGCAAGAGCTTACACTTATTTTGGGCTTGGCGCTAAATTAGAAAGGGCATTAGCGAACTTAATGTTAGAAACTCATACTACTGAACATGGTTACACAGAAGTTTGGGTTCCAGTCATGGTAAACGACGAATGTATGACTACTACAGGTCAGTATCCTAAGTTCAAGGATGAATACTATAGATTAGAAAGAGATGAACTCAATCTTATTCCTACTGCAGAAGTTCCTCTTACAAATTTATATAGAGATGAAATCATCCTAGAAAATTCACTACCTATATCTATCACCGCCCATACTTCTTGTTTCAGAAGAGAAGCAGGTTCTTATGGAAAAGATACAAGAGGTTTGGTAAGAGTTCACCAATTCCAGAAAGTAGAACTTGTAAAGTTTGCTCGCCCAGAAGACTCCGAAGAAGAACATAAAAAGATGCTTTCTCATGCGGAGAACATTCTAAAAAAATTAGGGATTCGATACAGAGTAATGCTATTATGCAGCGGGGATATTTCTGCTGCTTCTTCCAAAACGTATGATCTGGAAGTTTGGATGCCTGGTTTAAATCGTTGGATGGAAATTTCTTCCGTTTCTAACTTCAAAGATTTTCAGGCAAGACGCGGTAAGATCCGCTACAAATCTAAAGAAGGCAAAAACCAATTGGTCCATACTTTGAACGGTTCCGGCTTAGCGATTGGCAGAACTTTAGCTGCAGTAATAGAAACGTATCAAAAAGAAGACGGAACTATTGAGTTCCCTGAGGCTTTGAAAAAATATCTCTGATTTTTTCTTCGAAAAAGTATCAGGTTTTTCTCTAAAAGACAGATAGTTAGAGTATGGCTCTTAAAATCCATACTCCTTCTTCTATTTCTTTCAAGATCATCTCCGTATTACTTTGCTATTTCATATTTGCCGGCTTTTCCATATCTGGCGCAGACGATTCTGCAAAAGGAAAAGTTGCTCCTTTAAAAGGAGAGATTAACACTTCCTTAAACGAATTTGGGATCAGCCTTTCGGAAGACGGAAACACTCTTTATTATTATTCGAAACGTAAAAATTCAAACTATTCGGATCTATACAAATCTGTAAAAAACAAGGATGGTTGGAGTTCAGGTGTAGAAGTTTCCGAATTAAATTCTCAGTTTGATGATCAAAGCCCCTTTATTATAGAAAATGAGAAAGCAATTATCTTCTCCTCGAATCGAGACGGAAGTATAGAATTTAAATTGAGTAGTGGCAAGATTGGAGTCTCGAGAGATCTATATTTTGCTACATTAAAAAATGGAACCTGGGACAAAGCGACTAGACTTCCTTTAGAAGTGAATACTCCGGCCATTGAGGAGAATCCATTTTTAGCAGGCAGCTATTTATTCTTCACTCGTTATCCTTTCGGGAAAGTTGCAGAATCTGATATTTACATTTCTGAGTATAAAGATGGCTCATGGAGAAAAGCTATCCGTATGGAAAGTCCCGTGAATACGGAACATGCCGAAATTGCTGCAACTCTAAGCAGAGATAGTAAGTATTTATATTTTTCTTCCAATCGTCCCGGTGGTTATGGTGGATTAGACATTTATAAAGTAGAGATTAAGGAAGACGGTACCTTCTCCGCTGCCGTTAATCTTGGTCCAGTAATAAATTCAGCTGGTGACGAAGCATTCTATACGGAAACTCCTGATGCAAAAAATGCATACTTTTGCAGGTTAGACAAGGAGGGTGGGAATTACGACATCTACGAATTCTCAGTGAATGAATGGGAAGAATTGAAGAAGAATAAAAAAATCTCCTTGGAATCTATTCATTTTCGGACCGGATCTTTCGAAATCGAAGAAGAATCTTTTGAAATTCTAGACAGATTGGTATCTTTCTTAAATGAAAACCCATCTATAAAATTGAAAATTACCGGTCATACTGATTTGCACGGAGATCCGAACGACAATTTGGAATTAAGTCGTAACCGATCCGGAGCAGTGAAGGAGTATCTGGTCAAAAAGGGAATTTCCTCTAGCAGATTTACTACGGATGGAAAGGGAAGCAGGGAGCCGATTTATCCAGAAAAAAACCCTGAAACGGACCGCAAAAATCGCAGGACCGAATTTCAAATTTTAGAATAGACTAAAAACTCCTTTAACAACCGGGAGATGCCGATAACCTAGGTATCATGAAAATGCGGAAGCAGTTTCAGTCGGCAATCCTTTCGGTTCTTGTCCTTTTCTCTCTAGACTTGTATTCTCAAAGCAAAGCAATGCCTTCTAGATTGGATGTAGTCCTTTCTAAAAAGGAGTTAGTGGTTGGGGTCAACAGGGTTTATGAACCTTTTTATATTCAAGATCCAAAAGACGGTTTTCCCGGTTTCGATATGGAACTCGCAAAACTTTACGCGGATTATTTGGGAGTTGCTCTCAAAATAAAACCTCTTAAAACATTTCGTCAATTTTCGGATGAAATAGCGGTAGGTACGATAGATATTGCAATGGCTGGTATGTCTACGGATCTAAGCCGGGGAAAAACTGTTACATTCTCCGATCCGTACCTTCTTACAACTCCTGCCGGTCTTGTTAATAAGCGGTCTCTTCCACCTGAGCCGGAGGGAAGTATAGTAACGACTAGGACTTTTAAATCTTTGGAAGATTTGGCGGTTCTAAATGCACTCTCATTTTCTGTCAGATCTAATACTACAAATCATAATTATCTTTTGAGAAGGTTTGGTAAGAACCAAATTTATAGTTACCTTTCCGATTCTATTGCGATAGATGCATTAACAAAAGGGAATGTGATCTGTTATGTTGCAGATAGTTTATATATTTTATCTCTATTACAAAAGCAACCTAGTCTAAAAGCAAGCTATGTGGCCCTTGTTAACCCTGTTATGGATGAGTATATCAGTGCTGCATTACCTTTGAACGATTTAGTCTTTGCCGATAATTTCAATTTCTTTATTAAAGAATTAAAAAGGACAGGAGTGATAGAAGGTCTTCGCTCTAAATATTTTCTTGGAAGCGGTTGGGTAAAATAATTCGTGTTGGGCTCTCCGTTTCAAAAGATCCGAATTCTCACCGTAGTAATATTTTTCTTTGCTGGTGTTTCTATCTCTGCCCAAGAAGTCGAAGAAAAGACGAAGATAGATTTTCAAGGGAACTACAGGGTGCGTGGTTTCAATTTGGGAAGAGATATTTATACTTCCCGGCAGACTCCTGTTACACCTTATAATCGTTCTGATTTTGTACAACAATACAATAAAGATACTCTCACTAAATATCAAAACGAATTAGCTGCGAGAGAAAAAGGTTATCCAAGCACTCTTTCCCCTCAGAAAGAAGATACGACGTATTACGATACAAGGATGACCTTGAATATGAACTTCTCCACTTCGAAATATTTCGAAGCTTTAGTAGGTGTTCAGATTGGCGATATTATCTTTGGAGGCAGAGGAGTTAATCAAACTTCTAACGTAGGACCCGGACAAGGAGGAGAGGCATCTTTCAGTTCTGCAGTGAATATGCAGACTAACTTTCTCTATCTTAACTTTAAATTACCTGAGAAAAGTTTTACTGCAAGAGTTGGGCTGCAACTTTTTACTTCTGCGCAAGGTAGAGTTGTGTTCGTTCCAGGAACAGGAGTGAACTTAACTAAAGATATCAGAGATTGGAATACTACAATTGAAGGAGGTTGGTTCGTTGCTAAGCAGAACAACCTGACTGACCTAGATAAAAACACATTCAACGACAAAAATTACCAAGGCTCGAATATTTACTTTTATAAGATTAAGACAAGCTTCTTCAATAATGCTAAACATGAATTGTATAGCTTTTATTTAGATGATAATCTAAGAGATGTTCAAGATGTAAATGGCGTATACGGCTTGGTTTCTAGAACTAGCGATGCAAATCAATTGTTCTGGCACGGTCTATTTAACGAATTTAATTTTTCAGATTTTACATGGACTATCCATGGTATTTATAATCACGGAACCGTTAAGTCTTTGAATCCATATAGAGATGCGGACGGAAATGAGATCCAGCAAAAGTATGATTTGTATAAGATCAAAGGTGGATTCTTTGATACACAATTATCTTATCGTTATAATGAATCCGTAAGTGTTACTACAATGATTTCAGGCTCTACTGGACGGCCTGGTTATGAGAAAGATGGAACTAGATCCAATTTGCATGGGAATGGCTATCGTACATTACTTCCGGGATATTCACTTTCTAACATCGCAAACGACTTCACTGGAGGTTATGCGTTATTCTCCGGCAGAGATATGAGCGGACTCTATGAATATGGGATTTTTACGGATATAGTATTATCTGGTCCTTTAGTTTTAACACTAGGTTATTATAGATTGTACGGAACCAAATCTCCACTCACAGATAATAATAGATTTTATAATGAGGAAAACTTTTATCATACTTCCGCGTACTTTGGTCAGGAATATAACCTGAATCTAAGATGGAGTGCGTTTAGAGATATGCAGATACTTTTACGTTCTGGTTATTTTTTAGCGGGTAACGGTTTAAAAGCCTATTTAGATACAACTCAAGGGACAATCCTAAGAGAATTGTTTGTGACTGCAGAGCACAGATTCTAAAGTTTGAGTCTGGAGCGAATTGCTCTTCCTAGAGTGTATTGGTCTGCAAGTTCAATAGAACCACCCACAGTAATACCATAAGCGATCCTGGTAACGGATACATTAAAATTCTTTAATTGATGATTTAGATAATCCGCGGTTGCATCCCCTTCTAATGTAGGGTTTGTAGCGACTAAAACTTCCTTTAGATCTTCCGGTTCTATTCTGCTTAAAAGTTCCCTGATACGAAGATCTTGCGGTCCTACACCTTCTAATGGAGAGATCACGCCGTTGAGAACATGATATCTTCCTTTGAACTCGCCAGTGTTTTCTATAAAGAATACATCTTCAGGTTGTTCTACTACGCAGACTGTATGGCTGTCTCTTTTTTCGGAGAGGCAAAGATCACAAATCTCTTCTTCCGAGTAGGAACCGCATCTGGAACAAAAACGGATCCTTCCTTTTACTTCTGATAAACTTTGGATAAACCCGTTGAAAACTGCAGGGTCCTGTCTTAATAAATGAAAACTGATACGATAAGCACTTTTTCTTCCGATCCCGGGAAGAGAAGAAAGTGCATTTACCATTCCTTCGATTAAATGTTCAGCCAAGGTTACCGCCGAATAATTTAGAAATTTCGGATAGATCCAATCCGCCTGTAATCGATTTTAATTCGTACTCTGCGGCTTGTTTTGCTTTTTGGATGGCATCGTTTGTTGCTGCCATGACTAGATCTTCTAACATTTTATTATCTTCCGAATCGAATAGTGCGCGGTTGATCTTTACGTCTACGATTGCTCCGTCTCCGGTAGATGTGACTTGTACCATGCCTGCACCCGCGTCACCCATAACTCTAAGGTTGGAGATCCTCTTTTTGATCTCTTCCATCTTGCCGCGCATTTCTCCCATTTTGGAAAAAATTTCGGATGCGTTCTTTAGATTTTCAAACATGGCTTATACCTAGGATCCCAGCTTGGGCACTTTGGAAGGATCTATATCCGTTCCTAAAAATTCGTTTTTGAAAGATTTTTCCCATTCTGCATCTTCAGAGGAAACACCTTTAGCCAAATCTTCCAGGGAAGAAAGTGGTCCTGATTTTTGTTCCTGAGGACTTTCTTTCTTCTCATTAGACACAACTGGAGCAGGGGTCGGAACAGGAGTTTGTACTTCTTTAGGTGGAGTAGGAGCTTGTTTTTTAGGAGTTTCGAATGCAACGGATGCTGTAACGGAATCCTGATCTTGGATCATTAATATGAGATGATTGATCCTGTCTACAAGTCCTGCAAGACTAGGTTTTGTTAGATCTTCCGTAAGTTTTTTGATCTGTATCTCGATGAAAATTTTGATCTCAAAAGAGTTTCTCAAACGAAGAGTTTTCACTTTTTCGAATAATTCAAAAAGACGGAAAGAAAGTTTGTTCAATGCGATCGGATCTACGGATTCGAAATCCTTTCTCATCTTGATCAGATCTTCTCTAGGATAATTAACAGATTCGGAATCTGCCGCAGAGTCTTTTACTAAACATAATGTATGAGTAAACTCTATCGAATCCCAAAGGAATTTGTATATATCCTGACCTTCTTGGTATAAGTTCTCGATGATCTGTAATGACTTAGAAGAATTTTCGGCATCTACCAGGCTTTTGATAAAATCGGATAAAAAATCAATCCCGTGATAACCGATCATTTTTCGAATCTCGGAACCTAAGAGTCGATTGTCTGTGAACACAAGAGCCTGCTCCATAAAGGAAAGCATGTCTCTCACAGAACCGTCACCCTTCTTCGCTATCCAAAACAAACCTTCTGAATCATACTTTGTGTTTTCTTCCTTACATAAATTCTCCGCGTAATCTTGGAGAACGGATAAAGGAACTTTTTTGAAGATAAAATCTTGGCAGCGGGATAGAATTGTCTCAGGAATTTTATGATATTCTGTAGTAGCTAAAACGAAAACCACATGAGCCGGAGGTTCTTCCAAAGTTTTTAAAAGTGCGTTGAAGGATTGATCGGTAAGCATGTGCACCTCATCTATGATGTACACCTTATACTTACCACCCATCGGAGTGAACTTTACGTTATCTCTAAGTTCTCTGATGTTCTCTATACCACGGTTACTCGCAGCATCTATCTCTAGAACATCTCCCGAAATTCCTTTGGTGATCTCTTGGCAGGAATCACACTGATTGCATGGTTCGTTATCGATCGGATTTTGGCAGTTCAGTCTTTTTGCAAAAATCCTTGCGATTGTAGTTTTTCCAACACCTCGAGGTCCGAAAAAAATATATGCATGACCTATCTTACCGGACTTAACCGCGTTTTGTAATGCGCCGATCGCAAGATTCTGATGGATTACGTCTTGGAATCTTTGGGGGCGATATTTGCGGGAGAGAACTTCGTGATTTCCGGCCATAGGATTGTTATTTTACCAGATAGCATGGGGTAAGAAAGGAGGAAAAGCCTAAAAGTCCGTCTAATTTCTCTTATCTTTGAAGAAAGTTTTGAATAACTCTGTGGTCGTTTTTGACTTAATTAGTACAAGTTCTGGAAAAAAATTTCTGCTATAGATCGTTTCTAAAGGAAGAGATGAGATCCCTTCTCCCAATTTTGCAGGAACCAGATATGCTACTTTAGGGATTCTAGAAAGAAGAATAGAACCTCCACACATCAAACAAGGCTCTAAAGTTGTAATCAGAATACAATCATGGAGATATCTTTCCTTGCAGATCCGTTTTGCTTCTGAAATCGCTAGAACTTCGCTATGTAAGGAAGAATCTTCTGAAATTTCCACCGAGTTGAAAGCTTCACAGACAAGATTTCCGTTTTTGTAAATTTGCGTGAAACTAGGGATCTCTTCCGAATTTTGAGTTCGAATTTCCGCAAATCGGTCTAAAAAAACCTTAAGTAATGGCTCTATAATTTCTTGGCTCATTTTCGGTTTCTATTTCCGTTTCTCTTTTAAATTCTTCTTGCTCTTAGCGTATGTAAATGGTTTTTTCTAGCGCATGATTCTTTCGGCCAAATTGATGAGACCGGCCGGTTCTTCCGCAAAGTCTAACACTCTACTTGTACGTTTAAATTCTCCTACGGGACCAGTTGCTACTCAAAGGCAGCCTTTAGTTTTAGGCCTGGCTTTGGACAGAAGTTGGTCCATGAAGGGAAGTAAAATGGATTCTGTGATCCAGGCTTCTTCTTCCCTGGTCAATTGGTTGACCCGTCGTGATTTTTTAACGGCAGTTGCTTACGCAGAAGACGTTCAGGTCATCCAACCTCTAGTTCCTCTGGCCGAAAAAAATTCAGTCATTCACAGATTGAATTCTATCCAAGTGGGTACTTCTACCAACCTAAGCGGTGGGTGGCTTCATGTTCTCAGGACCTTGGAATTACATCCGATTGCAGACGGTTATAAACGTGTTATTCTTCTTACTGATGGAAATCCAACATTAGGGATCAAGGATCCAGTTCAGTTGATCCAGATTGCGGCTGATGCTTATAAAAAAGGGATCAGTACTACTGTGATCGGCTTTGGTAACGACTTCAACGAAATACTTCTAAAAGAGATCGCAGAATCCGGTGGAGGAAATTTCTATTATGTGGAAACTCCTGAAGAGACAGGCGATATATTCTTCAAAGAGTTTGGGGACATCGGGACCTTATACGCTCAATCCATAGAACTGAAAGTGGATTTTCCGAAAGGAATGGATTATCTGGACTTAGTTTCAGAAGTTTCTTCTTACCAAGAACCTGATCCGGAAGAGACGGGACGTACTAAAACTCTAGTGTTAGAAGTCGGGGACATGAGAGCGGACGATGTAAAAAGTCTAGTAGTCCAGCTTCGCCCAACCAAAAAAGATACACCTGCAAATATTAATATTTCTGCAAGTTATTACGAACTGACAGACGGTGCTAAGTTAGAGCAAAAAAGTATAGATATTCCTTTGGATTGGAGCGACGATTCTGCCAAGGAAGATGCGGACGTAGTAGTTGAGGCTACGATTGCTAAAACTGGAAAGGGTTTGCGGAAAGCAGGAACACTTCTGAAAGAAGGTTACACGGAAGAATCCATCGCACTTTTAAATGATCTCATCAAAGAAATAAACGAGAAGGAAGAACTTGCACCGGAAGTTTTACAAACACTTGGTTTCAGAGTAAGTTCTTTAAAAAATCGGATTTTGGAAAATTCTCCTACTGCCGCAAAACATTTGGTGGCCTCTGCGTCTGAGCTCCAATATGGTGCTATGGAAAATTTCCCGGATGATGGTGTAGAATACCACGATCAAATCTATGCATATCGTACAAATGAAGATATAGATTTATATAGATGTCCTGAGATCAAAGCGGCGATCCAAGAAAAAATGAAAGAGGGTTATAGATACATCGTATTCAATCTTGCCAAATCTTCTTATATAGATTCTTCTGCGATTGGAATGTTGATACAGATCGCAGGCTGGCTCAGAAAAAGAGGCGGAGAATTGATCGTAAGTAATCTAAGATCTTCTGTAAAAAAAGTTTTCTCAATTACTAGATTAGAATCACATATTCGTGCTTCTGAAACAGAAGAAGAGGCCCAAAGTTTACTAAAGGCCTGGATAGAAAGTAAGGCGGTTTAGCTTAAAGAGCTTTCCGCCGCTAGTATTGCGTCTTTTACTTCTGAGTATAATCCTACCGGGATTGCGATTCCTTTCTGAGTAGGCTTGTATTCACCTTCGCTGTCTGTGTACCATACTCTTAAGTTCAGATATTTATTTCCCTTAAATTCTGAAATTTCGACTCGGATGATCTCACCTTTGCCTTTATCGATATCTCGGATTACGCTCATAGTTTTCCCTTCCTGACGGCAAAAGACTAAATTCCCGGTTCTGGATTTCCAGTCGTTTTCCATAAAAAAAGGCCCCCAGTTGGGAGCCTTTTGCTTAGAAAAATTTTAGAAAATCGATCAGTAGGTTTCCACGAATAATTGGTGGGCGCCTTCCAGATGATGTTTGTATTCTTCGTAAGTTCCGGAGTTTCCGTCGATCTTTTGGATCTCTTCGATCACTCCTTTTTCCATACCTTTTGGACCACCGCAGATGTAGAAACGTCCACCTGAAGAGAGAACTTTTTTAACTTCTGCTTCTAACATTTTAACTCTGTGAGAGATATACATTCTTCCGCCATCGAAAGGATTGTTCTCTTCTCTTGAGATAGCAGTTACTAATTTGAAATTTGGGAACTTCTTCTCTAATCCTCTTAGGTAATCCATCATTACTAATTCGTCGGAGTAAGGAGCTCCATACACTAGTGTTACGTTTCCTGTGAAGTTGATAAGTTTATGCTCTAGAAGTTCTTCACTCATTCCAACAAATGGAGCGATACCTGTTCCAGTTGCAAGGAACATGATATCCCCGGAGAAGTCAGTATTAGGAAGAAGGAATTTTTTTCCGGAAGGTCCAGTCATTACTACTTCGTCACCTTCTTTCAGATCACAAACATAGTTAGAGCAAACCCCTTTGAATTGAATATTTCCCTCTGCGTCGTAAACATTATCTCTTTTGATAATGAATTCGATGGTATCTTCTTTCATACCGAAAGAATAGCTAGGAGAAGCAATTGAGTATAAACGAACTGTATAAGCTGCGTCCGCAAGACCCTTTGCTTTTTTCTCAGGATCTTCTCCCGGAGGAATGATACCACCGGATTGTCCGATCAAATAAGGATACTGGCTATGATCGATAGCTATAGTAATTCTATGAATTAAGGACTCGCCTTCCTTTTTAGGTCTCTTACCCTTTCCAGTTTCTGGAGTAAGAAGTACATTGCTGATCACCTTAGCTTTCAGCGGGTTTGATTTTTTGAATATATTGATTTGCGGCTCTCTAACGGGCTTCATAGGCGGGCTGGATCCTAATGTCGATTTCTAATGTATTACAGAATTTTTTCGGAAGCTAATTCGTCAAACGGGATATTTATAGTCCGTTCCAGAGACTATATGTTAATCGATTTATGTAATGCCACGGGGCTTCAAGAGCCGACAGGCTCTTATCAAAGGAGAAAGGCTATTTTACCGTATTATGTCTTCTTTATCTTTATTCCCTATATAAGTTCCTCTCGTGGATATTCATTTACATATGCTAGTAATTCATTTTGAAATTTGGGATAGATCCGAATTCGATCCGCGAATACGTTGGCAGATACTAAAAGACTAGAAAAGAGGGTCTTAATGGCTAGATATACCTTGGAAGAACTGGCTTCCAAAATTTCCGGAGCAAAAATAGAAAATTGCGCGGACCCCAAAAAAGTTCAGGTGGAATCTGTTTCTCCGGTTAATCCGGGAGTTACGAACAGCATTAGTTTTCTCGCAAATAAGAAGATGTTAAACGAGGCAAAGAAGACAGCCTCAAGTATCGTACTGACTACTTCTGATTTCGCTAAAGAATTAGAAGTACCTTGTTTGGTAGTAGATAAACCGGATCTGATCCTTGCTCAAATTTTGGATCTGATCTATCCTCCACATACCTTTGAAAACAAAGTAGAAGCGAACGCTTTCGTTCATCCTAAAGCAAAGATCGGTAGAAATTGTTACATAGGAAACTTTGCATCTGTCGCGGAAGATGCTGAGATTGGAGATAACGTAATTTTAGAAGACGGTGTTCGCATCGGAAGAGGAGCAAAAGTCGGAGAAGGTTCTCATATAGGACCGAATAACGTGATTCATCACGGGGTCATCATAGGAAAAAGATTTAGGTCTTTCGGAAATTGTACTATAGGCGGAGACGGATTCAGATTCGTATTCGCAAACGGTAAGCACAATAAGATCCCCCAGGTCGGAACAGTGATTGTAGGAGACGATGTGGAGATGGGTTCTAATAGCGCAATAGATAGAGGCGGCTTGGAGAACACGATCATAGGTGATGGATGCAAATTTGATAACCTAGTTCATATCGGTCATAATTGTGTATTAGGAAAAAATGTTGTGATAGCTGGTTATACTGGTGTTGCAGGGTCTACTACAATAGGAGACAATTGTACCATCGGCGGTGGTTGTGGTATTGCAGATCACCTTAGCATCGCGAGCGGAACCATTGTGGGTGGCGGAACTTCTGTCAGAAACACTCTTTCAAAGCCGGACATCTATGTTGGTTGGGACTATGGATTGACTTTCCCTGAATTCCAAAAACTCAGAGTGAATATTAAAAACGTGGTTAATTTCCAAAAATGGGCCAGAAGAATAAAGGCTATTGAATCTAAACTGGGCCTTAGCTCCGAGGAGTAAGGCTTTGTCAAAGGGAACCTGTTAACCTTCTTCGCTAAAAGAGCTTAAAACGGAGATTTGACAAGGTTCCAAAATCTTCCCGAATTATGTCCAATAGGCTTGACATGGTTCGGAGAAGGTTCAATTCTTCGCCTTATCCCAAACCGGAGGATAGCCTTGAATACCCGACCCAATACTGAGGTCTTGGACCATATTCCAAACTCCCAGATTTCCGGGCGGGACTTTCCTCATATAAATAGATTAGGAAAGTTGTTGGATTCTTATGCGGATAATTTGCTGGAGCCACGTTCTTCGAAAGTGGTGCTAATCAGCGAACTAAGACATACCCGCAGCTAAATAAAAAACAGATCTTTGATAAGACCCGAATTCTCGGGTCCTTCATTCCCTCTTCTTAATTTATTCACAGAGAATATTATGATTCTTTAACTTTCTTATGAGTTTTCCCTAAGAAAAATAAACAAGCCAATGACATTACTCCGGATATAGACATTACGGTGATCATCGGGTAAGCGGTTCCGTCATGAAGAAGGCTAACTGCCGCAGTAGAAAATGCTCCGAACACCATCTGTAATGCACCTAATAATGCAGATGCGCTTCCCGCATTCTTAGAAAAAGGAGCCATGGCAAGTGCGGAAGCATTTGGAACTATGAGCCCAAAGGCACTCACTAAGAAGAAGATCAAAATAAGCATAGGAATAAATCCCAAACCTATAATTTCGAAGATAACAAGCAAGGAACAGAGTAATAAGTAGGAATATCCAACATACCTCACAATTGTTGCTGCTTCCATTTTTTTGAGAAGAATACGATTGATCTGACTAGAAAGGATCAAACCAAAAGCATTAAACCCGAAAAGATAACTATATTCTGTTTGCGATAGTCCGTTCAAAGCCATGAATACAAATGGAGATCCTGCAATATATGCAAACATCACGGATGCAGAAAATCCGGAACTAAGCACATATGTTTTGAAAATCGGATTCGAAAATACTTCGATATATTCTTTGATTACTGGAACAATCTTAAGAGAGATGGAAGAATCTGCTCCCTTAGTATCTTGGAATACCAGTAGTGATCCAAAAAGCATTAAGGTCGAAATAACAGTCAAAGTGAAAAAGATCCATTTCCAGCTCGCAAATTGTAGTAGAAGTCCCCCTACGGTAGGAGCAAGTATGGGCGCGATTCCCATGACCAAGATAATCTGAGAAAAAACTTTGGCTCCTTCATGCGGAGAAAACACGTCTCTCACAACAGCTCGCGGGATAACCATTCCTGCACAAGCTCCTAAAGATTGTAAAAATCGAAAAAATATTAATGAACTAACTGAATTAGAAAATCCACACGCTAAAGAACTTGTAATATATAATACAAGACCGACAAGCAAAGGAATTTTGCGGCCGAAACGATCTATGATCGGTCCATAAAATAATTGTCCGAAAGAAATTCCAAAGAAAAAGCTAGTTAACGTTAGTTGCACATCTGAGATAGGAGTCCCAAGATCTTTTGCGATCTCATTCATACCTGGAAGGTACATATCGATTGAGAAAGGTGCAATTGCAGTCAATGCCCCAAGTATTAGGATTAAAGTGCCGTTAGATTTACTCACTCTCCTAGAATTGGATGCGAATACTAGAGGTCTATTCTTCTAATTCTTTTCTTAGAATTTTCTTATCGAACTTACCAACGCTAGTTTTCGGAATTGTAGAAACCGACCGAATATCATCTAGCTTAGGCAATTGCCAGTGAGCAAAATGATCTTTCAATCGATCATGGATCTTTTTAGGATCCATTTCTTTACCTTCAACTGGTACTACAAAAATGACAGGAGCCTCGTCTCTTACAGGATCTTTTCTTCCTACAACTGCAGCTTCTAATACATCCGGATCTGCCATAACTAGATTTTCCATGTCAACAGAAGAGATCCATTCTCCTCTTGTTTTGATAAGATCCTTTTTACGATCTGTGATCTGCATGTAACCAAATTCATCCAGTACTACAACGTCTCCCGTGCGAAACCAACCATCCGAAGTAAAAGATTCAGAGGATTCTCCACTTTTATAGGAAGCAGCGATCCAAGGTCCTCTCACTAAAAGTTCTCCAGGAGTTTTTCCATCCTTAGGAACATCTTTACCATTATCATCGATTGCTCTTATTTCTACACCAGGAACAGGTAGACCTTGTTTTGCTCTATAAGAATATCTTTTAGCATCATCCCAGTTTTTCATAATACCACGAAGATGGGATACAGTACCAACTGGAGAAGTTTCAGTCATTCCCCAGGCATGAAGAATGGAGATACCGAAATCTTTTTCGAAACCTTCTATCAAGCCCCGAGGCGCTGCAGAACCACCTACTACCATAGTATGAAGTTTTAGATTATATTTAGTTTTCTTTAAGTGTTGGTATAGAACATTCCAAACTGTAGGAACTCCTGCTGTTAGAGTTACTTCTTCTGATTCCAATAGTTCTGCAAGAGAAGCACCTAATAGGTGTTTTCCTGGAAATACTAATTTACATCCGGTCATTACGGATGCGAAAGGAATTCCCCAAGAATTAACATGGAACATTGGAACTACAGGAAGAACAGTTTCTGCCTCCCTTATGCATAAAGCATCTCCCATGCAGATGGACATTGAATGTAAATATGTAGATCTATGAGAATATACTACTCCTTTAGGATTCCCAGTTGTACCAGAAGTATAGCAGATCCCTGCCGCCTCGAACTCATCTATTGGTTCAAAATTTTCTACTTCATCACCGGTTTTCAAAAAGTCTTCGTATGAAATCGCATTTGGAAGATTTGGGAATGGAACATTCTCTTTATCGTCTATGATGATAAACTTTTGAACACCATGGATTTGGCCTAGATTCTTTTCGATGGCAGAAGCCAAAGATTTATCTACAAATATAAACTTGTCTTTTGCTTCGTTAATAATATATATAAGTTGTTCAGGAAACAATCGAATATTGATCGTATGGAGAACTGCGCGAATGCTCGGGATTGCAAAATATAATTCCAAGTGAACAGAATGATTTAAACAAAAAGTGGCAATTGCTTCTCCTGGCTTTACACCTGCTTTTCTTAAAGCACTCATTAAACGGATCGTTCTTTTATAAAATTCTCCATAAGTCAGTCTTTGGATGGAATTGTCATGCCATTTGGTTACGATTTCCTTATGAGGGTGAACATCTTTAGCTCTTTTTAGAATGGAAGGTAAAACTAATGGATAATCCATCATCGTAGAACGCATAAACTTCTCCGCTTAAAATCTAGGGCCAAGATTATTGCATTGAATGGGCTCAGGTCAAGAAGAATAGAAAGAATTCAAAATTGTTTTATATCTAAACAGAGTTAGTCGATTGCTATCTGCAGTAACCTGCCATTGTAAAACCCAGTTCATACGCTGTGAAAATTTGGATATTGGCGGCCCAAGCAAGTTTAGAATCTGCATCTTTTAAATCGTTGGTTGCAATAGTGATTGGATCTAATATTTTCTGTGTGAATTCACAGGGAGAAACAGGAAGACCTTGATCCCCTTTCATATATTTTCCGAGAGAGAAGAATAGAAAGTTCCTCACAAGTTGTGACTTTCCTCGCGCAGAGTTTGCAAATTTCAGATAAGAATCCAAATTAGTTTCAAGCTCTTGTCTTGCTTTTAAATCCAAAGGGTTCTTTTTTAATTTTCCAGAAGTTGCCTGAAACTTTTTTTCCAAGTCCAAACGTAGTCTTTCAGCACAAAAGAATTCTGTTCCTTCTTTTGCATTTAATGTCTCATACTTGATCCTATAATACTCAGGATTTCCATCTTTGTTGAGATGGAAATGTTTTCCTTCTCCCATTTCCGGGACATACACGATTTGGCCTGTTAAGTAAGTTTCCCTAATATTATGCTCGGATATTTTGTATAGAGTATCCAACAGAATTTGCTCATTTTCATTCGGTGCAGATTTTTCAGAGGCAAGAAACTGCATACAGGATTTGTTTATGTCCGGATGATTAAAATAGACTTGTTGCATTCTTTGAGCGGAACCAACGCAAGAAAGAAATAGGATAAAACAAAGACTTATAACCGTTTTCATATGGATAGAGGATCTAGGATTGGATTACACGATCTATTCTTTTTTATATTCAATGCGTGTAGACGTCTGCGGGTTCAGTTAAAAATCTTGACATCCTCACATACCATACAGGGTATACCTTATGGAACTTGATGAAATAAGAAAACAGCTAACTCATAGACTGCATAGAATTAAAGGCCAATTGGATGCGCTCGAAAAGAGCCTATATGATAAGGACGAAGATTGTGAAAAAACCTTAATTTTACTCAAGGCTTCTAGCCAGGCTCTAAAAAAATTTGGAGAAGCCTATGTTCAAGAGTATATGGATCGATGTTTTTCTGAAAAGAAATCATCTGCATCTATCCAAAGGAATTTGAAAAAGGCAATCAAAGCCGCATTCTCTCTGTAATTCCCCCTTCCTAAGCAATTTTCCTGCATTTTGCGTTCGAAACTCATTTCGGACGCTCAAATTTATTTCACTAGTGAATTTTTGTTGACGAATTATATACCCCCATGGGTATGTTGATATTGTATACCTAGGGGGGTATATAATATGGAGAATACAAACACTCAGAACTGGTATCTGGAAAGAGTCTTATTCCTGATCGCGGGATCGGTCTCTTTGATTGGTTTACTCGTTGCGAATTTTCTCAGTCCATGGGGACTTCTTCTGAATCTTTTAGTTGGGGTTAATATGATCCTCTTCTCGGTGACAGGATTTTGCCCAATGGGTTTTGTTCTCACTCGATTGGGCGTCCCTAATAAATGCGGATCTGATAGGTAATTCCAATGAAATATAGATCCGTTCTATCGCTTATACTCGGTGTGGTATTATTTTCAATACCTCTTCCTGGCAAGGCTTCCGATTCAAACATGGATTTTTTCTCCGTGTGGGAAAAGGTAGCCGGGAATTCTCCTTCTTTGCAAACGAAAAGTTTGGAAATAGAAGCCGCGAAATCCGCAAGCGCTAGAGCGGGTTTGCATTGGTTTCCTAAATTGTATACTGACGTTCGCACTTACCAAACGAACGACCCTATCCTAAATTTTACTGGAAAACTAGGGCAAAGATCTGCTACACAATCAGATTTTTCAACGGCAAGCAATCGATCTAATCTTTCCAATTTTTTGGATTCAAACAACCAACTTTATCAAAACATAAATCCAAATTCTGCAAATATTTTCGCTAAGGATACCTTAAATCATCCAGGTAGCAATGTATATTCGCGAGGTACTCTGGGGCTTGAATTTCCAATATATGAAGGAGGATCGGGAAAGGCATTTAAGGAAATTAAGGATAAAGAGCTTCAATCTTATATTCTTGAGTCAGAATACTTTAAGAAAACGTTATATATTCAGACTGCAGTTGCATTCCATTCTTCTTTAGTGTTTTCAGGCGGAGTTAGAGAAAGGGAAAAAATACTCCGTCAATTGGATTTCTTCATAAACTCATATAGATTGGATACCGTTGGAAATCCGATTGGCCATTCTGGTTCTCTCGCGTTAAGATCCACGCAACTTAGGGTATCGTCAGAGATAAAAGAGAAGGAACTATACTTAAAAGAATCTTTGGAATCAATTAGGATATTGTCGGGAGGAGTAGTAGATAACTTGCAACCTTCTGAAATTTCTTCTTCTCGCTTTTATGAAGAAGTTTTGCCTCTTCCATCATCCGATTCAGAGAGACGAACTGCGATTTCCAAAATTCTGGAATCTCATTCAAACATATCCAAACAAAAAGTAACAATGGAAAATTCTAAATTTTTACCTAAGGTAGGAGTTTATGCGGAAGCCTATGGTTATAACGGAGATCGAAACTTTGCGAACTCTTATAATGCGGGAGTTTTCTTGCAAATGAATCTTCTGAATCCTACTGACATTGGTTCCAAAAAAGAAGCAATGATCCAAGCGGAAGCAGCTGAAACAAAAGCCAAAGAAGCAAGATTAAAAGAAAACTCTGAGTTCAAGATCCTTTTAGAAAGGGAGAGAGTATTATCTGAAAATAGAAAAGATTCTGAACAATCCTATCGGATACAATATGAACAACTTCTTCTATCTCAAACATTATTCAAAAGAGGAAATATTCCTGCTTCCAGTTTAGCAGAAAGTTTCTCAAGAACATCCGACGCTTTATATCGAAAAGAGATTATGGATTTGGAATATTTAAAAACGAGAGCACAGCTGATTCTTTATTCGGAGGAAAACGATGATGGAAAATAATAAACAAGACCAAACCGAAGGTTTCGCGGGGATACTCGCAGGAAAATTTATTCGCTCTAAGTTGACTCCGATCTTTGCTGTCGTAAGTATTTTTGCCGGCATATTATCTGTATATTTGACTCCAAAGGAGGAAGAACCTCAGATCTCCGTTCCTATGGTGGATATCGCATTCTTCTCTCCTCAATATTCCGGAAAAGAAATGGAGAGAAAAGTAACGGAGGTCGTAGAAAGAGCAGTTTGGGGACTCGAGGGAGTCGAGTACGTTTATTCTGCTACTCAGGATCATAAATCCATGATCACTGTGCGATTTAAAGTTGGGGAACCTTTAGAACCTTCTTTAGTAAAGATACATCACAAAATTTTGGAAATAAAGAATCAACTTCCTCCAAATACTTCGGAACCCTCAGTTAATTCTTTTACTATTGACGATGTTCCATTTTTGGCGTTCACCTTTAGCTCCTCCGAAAAAGACGATTATTCTCTTCGCAGTTTGGTCGCTCCGCTTGCAAGGGAACTATCTTCTACTCCAGATCTTTCCAAAGTGGAGTTGTTGGGGGGAAGGAAAAAGGCGGTACGTGTTATTGCAGATCCGAATCGAATGAAACAGTACGGAGTGGATTTTTTACAACTTTCCGAAAGTTTGAAGATGAATTCCTCGGATTTCCCTGCCGGAAAAAATTGGGGCCCTAAAAAGGTATACGATATAGAGATCGGATCTTCTATCCGAAACACGAATGATCTCAAACAAATTCCTGTAAAGCAGAGCTGGGGAAGAGTCGTAAAGTTAGGCGATATAGCTCAGGTTTATGAAGGACCGGAGGAGAGAACGAGACAATCCTTATTCTTTATGAAGGAAAATCCGGATATCGGCGAGAATGCGGTAACGATCGTCTTTTCGAAAAGAAAGGGAACGAATGTAGAGGCTCTTGCTGGTAATATTAGGGAAAGAGCTACCGAATTCGCTAAGGATCTTCCGAAAGGAATAAAATTAACGGTTGTTCGGGATTACGGTCTTACTGCCGGATTAAAATCCAAGGAATTGATAGAACACTTACTTATCGCTACGATATCGGTTTCGGTATTGATCGCTTTGTGGATGGGAATCCGTGCATCGCTTGTGGTCTTTGTGGCTATCCCCGTGACATTGGCGCTTACTTTATTTATTTATTATTTTCTAAATTACACGCTCAACAGAGTCACTTTGTTCGCTTTGATCTTTTCCATCGGTATTCTAGTAGATGATGCGATCGTTGTAGTTGAAAATATAGAAAGACATCTTTCCTTTGGTGGAAAAAGAGGAAAAGTCAGAGCGATCTTGGATGCGGTTTCGGAAGTAGGAAATCCTACTATCCTTGCTACATTTACCGTGATTGCAGCCATACTGCCGATGGCCTTCGTTCGCGGTCTTATGGGACCTTATATGAAACCGATCCCTGTCGGTGCAAGTCTTGCAATGATCCTCTCGCTATTGGTAGCCTTTTCCGTGATTCCTTGGGTGAGTTTAAAACTTCTTAAGGAACATACCGGATCCGAATCTGAAAGAAAAATTTCTAAGTTAGATGCAATATATTTAAGGATCGCGGGATGGCTTTTGGAATCTAAGAAAAACTTGGCAAAAATGGTTTTATTGATCCTTGCTTTGTTCTCCATTGCGATTTCCCTTGTGGCATTCAAGATCGTTAAAGTAAAAATGTTGCCGTTCGATGATAAGGATGAGTTTCAAATCGTATTAGATTATGATCCTAGAACTCCACTTTCTAAAACTGTGGAGTTAAGCTCGGATCTAGCTAAAAGGATCTTGGCTGAAGAAAACGTAGAAAAGATCCAGATCTTTGCTGGAGAGCCCGCGCCCTTCTCCTTCTCGGGAATGGTAAAACATACGTTCTTAAGAAGAGATGAATGGAAATCAGATCTTCATATCGTTTTGAAAGAGAAAGATTCCAGAAAGAAAAAAAGTCATGAGATCATTGAATCAATCCGACCGATTTTGGACAAATTTAGTAAGGAAAACTCGGTACTAAGTAAAGTGTTGGAGATTCCTCCTGGGCCTCCCGTACTTTCTACTCTCGTTGTGGAAATATACGGTCCGAATGAAGCGGAAAGGATTCGTGTGGCAAAAGAGATCAAATCGATTGCGGAAAAGCAAGAAGGTATAGTGGACTTGGATTCCAGTCTTTCGGAAACAAGACCTAAGATAAAATATCCGTTCGAATTCAGTAAAGGTGGCATCGTTGGAATTCCATCCTATGTTCTTGCAAGCAATGCAGGTTTCTATTTCGGAGAAACTTCGGTATTCTATCTATCTGAGTCGGAACATCCAGAGGATATATCCGTAGATCTTTCCGTTCCGAATGATTTCCGTTCGTCTTCGACGCCGTTTTCGGATTGGGATCTTTCTTCTCAATATGGTGGTTCCATTTCTCCTAAGTTACTGATCGGAAAAGAAGAAACCGTATCTTCTAAGATTCTTCATCGAAAAAATCTAAAACCGCTCGAGTACGTAACCGCTGAATTCTCCGGTAAGGAAGAGGCTCCCGTCTATGGGATCTTATCCCTCACTCCTAAAATACATTATCCGATATTCACTTCCGAAGTTCCATGGAATACAAAACATCCTGTAATAAAATGGGATGGTGAATGGTACATAACGTATGAAGTCTTCCGAGATCTTGGGGGTGCGTTTGCTGTGGTAATGGTTCTGATCTACATTCTTGTTCTAGGATGGTTCCAGGATTACAAACTTCCGATCATCATTATGGCTCCAATACCTATCTCTTTGATCGGAATTATACCCGGACATTGGATTTCTGGGGCTTACTTCACTGCAACATCCATGATAGGATTTATTGCAGGAGCAGGGATCATCGTTCGGAATTCCATCATTCTTGTGGATTTTATACATGCTGAATTGGCAGCAGGCAAACCTTTGAAAAAAGCAGTCCTAGATGCCGGTGTAGTAAGATTCCGTCCTATGTTCTTAACAGCTGCGGCAGTAATCGTCGGAGCATCGGTGATGTTATTCGATCCGATCTTTCAAGGTCTTGCAGTATCTTTAATTTTCGGGGAAATTGCTGCAACTGTGCTGAGTAGGTTTGTGGTGCCAGCTTTCTATTTCTGGTTTTCGGGTAGAAGAGGATGATTTTGCCGAAGAAGGGAAATGGTTTGCCTTAAGGACTCGCCGTTACGCAATCTCACATCCTGTTCGATTGAGCTCCACGGCGTCTTTCTCGCGCCTTCGTCCATCCATGGACTCAGATCGCGTTTGCTTACGTTCCCTATGGGTCACTGCAAACGCTCTCGCTCGAAAGCTTCGAGTCCCTTAGATTCTGTTATTAATTTCGGTATTATTTTTGCCGAAGAAGGGACTCGAACCCCCACGGTGTTACCCGCTGGTACCTGAAACCAGTGCGTCTACCAATTCCGCCACTTCGGCTAGTGGTTGGAGGGATTGTTTCCCTACGGATAATTTTGCCTTTGAGGACTTTCCGTCAGCTTATTTTTGGAATTCATTGACACGATAATTAAGAGGAAAGTAGGGTCAGGATAGAATGAAAGAAGAACGCAAAACTTCGGAGACGGACATTAAGCTCTCCCTGGATATTCGGGGCAAAGGAAATTATAAATTCGATACTCAAATCCCGTTCTTTGAACATATGCTTTCCCATGTTTCTAAACATGGTCTTCTGGATATCGATCTATGGTTGCGAGGCGACATAGAAATCGATTGTCATCATAGCGTTGAGGACACTGCAATTCTCCTAGGTGCAACTCTTCATAAGCAGTTAGGAGACAAGGCAGGTATCAGAAGATACGGTCATTATACTCTTCCTATGGACGAGGTTCTTACTACTGTTGCTGTCGATCTGGGTGGTAGATATTATTATAAATACACTGGACCGGAACTTGTAGGTAAGTTTGGAATTTATGACGCAGAGCTCTCGTTGGAATTCCTACAGAAGTTCGCTTTAAATGCTAAGATGAATCTTCACGTTCATGTTCATTACGGTGAAAATCGTCATCATATTCATGAATCTATTTTTAAAGCTTTTGGTAAGGCTTTGAGAATGGCAATCGAGATAGATCCAGCTGCAGGTGGAACAATTCCTTCTACAAAGGGTGTTTTGGAATGATAGCCGTTCTTGATTATGGAATGGGGAATATTCACTCCTGCTTAAAAGCGATCTCTCTCTTTACTAAAGATTTTTCTTATACAAATGACCCGTCCATTTTGAAACAAGCGGATGCGATCATTCTTCCAGGTGATGGTCATTTTGATAAGGCAATGAAAAATCTAAATGAGTCTGGTTTGAGAACTTTTGTAGATGATCACGTAAAGGCAGAAAAACCTTTGTTCGGGATTTGTATCGGTTTTCAAATTTTGTTCGAAGATTCCGACGAAGTTGTTTCAGGGAACAAAAATGAAACTGTTCCTGGGTTAGGTTATGTCAAAGGTAAGATCCGAAAGTTTAAGGGAAAAAACTACAAAGTCCCTCATATCGGTTGGAATAAATTATATAAAAGAAATCCTTCTAAAAGCAATTTATTGAAAAATTTAGAAGACGAATCCTTTGCATATTTTATACACTCCTACCGTCCCGTTGGAGTGGAGAGTTCCGCGATCACTGGTTTCTGCGATTATTATGGGGAGAAGTTCCCAGCAGTAGTTGAGAAAGGAAACGTTTTCGGAACACAATTCCATCCTGAAAAATCCTATTCCTTCGGTCTAAAGATTCTGGAGAACTTTATTCAATCCTTATGATTTTAATTCCGGCCATTGATTTGTTGGATAATTGCGCTGTTAGATTATTCAAAGGCAATTACGACGAAAAAACAATCTACTCCACTGAGCCTTGGAAACTTGCAGAAGGTTTCGAAAGAAATGGCGCTACCCTTTTACATCTTGTAGATCTGAACGGTGCAAGAAATCAGATTGGGATCAATACTGAAGCTATTTCAAAAATTCGTAAATCTTCCAAACTTAAGATCCAACTAGGCGGTGGAATCCGAGATAAGGAAAAGTTGGAATATTACGATTCAATAGGTATAGATCGTTTTATTCTAGGAACTGCTGCAGTAAACAATCCAGAACTTCTAGAATTTGCTCTGAAAAAGTACGGAGAAGATAGGATTGTTGTGGCGGTGGATGCAAGAGACGGTATCGTCAAAATTGCAGGTTGGGAAGTAGACTCCGGTGTTAAGTATCTAGATCTTTTGGAAAAGATGCAACAAGCAGGAATCCGTAATATTATTTTTACAGATATCGCTCAAGATGGAACTTTGGCGGGTCCAAACCTTAACGCATATAAGGAAATTTTAAGCAGATATAATTTTCAAGTAATCGCATCCGGTGGTATTTCTTCTTTGAAAGACATCATGGCGCTCTCGGCATTAGGGACTTCTGTTCCGATGTACGGTGTGATTACAGGAAAAGCTTTATACGAAGGTAAAATAGATCTGGCCGAAGCGATCACAAGCTTGGGTTCAGATTAATTTTTAATTCCCCTTTATAAGTACCAATCTGCATATTTTTTCTTTCCTTATGCCTTCCAGGTACGTATAAAGGTATTTTGTAATCGGAGTCCCGAATGAAAAAACTGTCCCCTAGCTCTATCCTTGCCGTAATCTCCGGTATCGCGGCATTTATCTCGTTCTTATTGATCCGAAAATATTTCGGTGGAGAAACTGCGGACGGACTTGCACAGTCTCTTTGTGATGCAGTCAGTGAAACAGGTTCTTGTTCGAAAGTCTCTGAAAGTAGCATTTCAGCAATCCGAAATGTTCCTTGGTTAGGAGATCTTCCGATTGCACTTTTTGGATTCACATTTTACGGATTTGTTACATACCTTTTTGTCAGATCAGAGAAGAGTCCGGAAAATAAAGAAGGATACCTTCTTCTTTCCTTTTACGTCTTGCTAGTAGCATTGGTGATTGATCTTGGATTATTCTCTGCTTCTATATTTTATATAGATGCGATCTGTGGACTTTGTGCAGTTACTTGGATCTCCACTTTGATTTTGGTTGTGGGAACCTTCCTCCAAATTAAAGACTATAAGGACAAGTCCTTGAAAAAAGCATTCGGTATCTTCCAATTGGAAGGTTTAAATACTTATATAGTAGTTTTATTATTTTTAGCTGCGGGTCAGATTGGTGGAAAATCTTTCCATGATTCTTTGGTAGACGGTGAACATACGGGTGTTGCTCAAATCCAAAAACAATTGGCTGATTACGAAAAAGCTTCGGTAGTATCTATTGATCTAAAAGGTTCTTCTATACAAGGAGATCCTAATGCTCCGATCACTATTGTAAAGTTTGCTGATTTCAATTGTGGTCACTGTATGGATACTTCTCATATCTTAAAAAGAGTTTTGAGAGATTATCCAGGACTAGTAAAAATCGTTTATAAAAATTTTCCATTGGATGCAAATTGTAACAGATTGGTCCAATCTCCTCGTCCTGATGCGAGTTCCTGTGTAGCTGCTTCTGCTGCGATTTGTGCCGATAAACAAAATAAATTCCCTGCAGTTTACGAAGGACTTTATAGAAACACTGAAAATAGAGTCGCTCATTCTCCAGCTTCGGTATTGAGTTTAGCTCAACAAGAGGGATTGGATATGAATCAGTTCCGTGCGTGTTTATCTTCTCCTGCCGTTCGTAATCAGATCAATAAAGAAGTAGATGATGCTGAGAAGGTCGAGATCCATAGCACTCCAAGTTTATTTATTAATAATAAACCGATCCAAAGCGGAACTCCTAAAGAAGCTTTCTTAAGAGCTTTGATAGAAAGTTTAATTAAGAAGGTCTGAGGTTTTCAGTGTCGGAAGCAGCCGAAGTCTCCAAAAAGAATTTCTATTGTAGGAACTGCGGCTCTTCCATTCTTTCCGATTCGGAAAAATGTTTGTTTTGCGGTTCTTATCAATTACCAGGAAGAATCCCGTTTTTCAAATTTTTATCTGAAAGTAGATTATTCCGGACAGCTTTCTTTTTTCCTTTTTCGGCTTTTCTCGCTTTTGCATTTCCGATCATACACGCATTAAATCCAATCCCATTTTTAGATTGGTCCTGGGTGCTGTTGATTTCGTTTTTCTTTTTTACATTCTCCATCTTCGGATTCGTTTCAGAATGGATTTTCTTGAATAAGTTTAAAGGAGATGCGAAGGATTTTAGAGAAGGTTTTTTTGAATGGCAAAAGACTCTTTATCTTCGTAATCCTTATCTCTCTTATTTTGGAATGTTCTTATTCGTATGTGTTCCTTTATTGAATTGGGAAAATCACTTCTCTTTTGCTGCCTCTTCTTCCGCAATTTGGACATTATTACTCGTATTCTTATCTAAAATCCTTATTCCACTTTTCTAATCATCGGAGCTGCTATCCATGTTGAAGAAGATTCTAATCATCTCTTTATCTACCGTCGCCATTCTATCTATTTCATTAGGGATTTTAATTTGGCATACGATCAATTTCCGGCCGATCACAGTGGGCTTATATTATGAAAAGATCTTTTGGGAGAATGTTCTAGATGATCCGGAGACACTGACCTCTCTCCGAATTTTGGATTCTTGGGGAATCACTTCTCATAATTATAAATGGTCTGACTCTTCTCCCGAAAAAGAAATGGAAAGAGCAGATAAAGCAAAAAGAGATCTGGAGACACTTAAAACTTACGATCCTTCCGGATTAAGCGGAGAAGATAAAATCTATTATAAGGCTTTAGAATGGGATCTGGAACTTGCGGCTGATTATGAAAAATATATTTATAATTCTTATCCAGTAAACCAACTATTCGGCGTCCAAAATCATATTCCTTCTTTCTTAGCGACTTCTCATATGATAGAAGATGATGAGGACATTGAATCTTATATTACTAGGCTAAAAGGGATTTCGACAAAGTTAGATCAAGTGATCCGAGGTCTGGAGATTAGACAATCAAATGGTGTGATCCCGCCGGATTTTATTTTGAGAAGAGTTCTGGATGAATTGAAAAATTTCAGAGTTAAAAACTCTGAAGAAAACATTCTTTATGTTAGTCTTCGTAAAAAATTAGAAAAGAATGATGAGATCCTCTCTGACCAAAAAACTTCTTCTTTGGCAGAAGTAAAAAAGATCTTAGAGATTTCGGTTTATCCAGCTTATTCTAAGCTACAGAATTTCTTAGAACAACAACTTAAGTCTGCCGATAGTAAGGCTGGAGTTTGGAAACTTCCAAACGGTGAAAAATATTACGAACATACTTTAAAATATCATACCACTACCAATCTTTCTCCTGAGGAAGTTCACTCCATCGGTCTTTCAGAAGTTGCAAGGATCCAAACTGAAATGAAATCTATTTTGCAAACTTCTGGAATTGCAGTTTCCAATTTGCAAGCTACTATGAAGCAGTTGAGAGAAAAATCTGAGTTCCAATTTCCAAATACTCCAGAAGGAAAAGAAAAAGTTATAGAGGTCTATAAAGAGATCTTAAAGGAATCTATCGAAAAATCTAAACCTATCTTCCCTTCTTGGCCTAGAGCAAAAGTGCAGGTAGAAAGAATTCCTGAATTCAAAGAAGCAGGAGCACCTGGAGCTTATTACGAAGAACCAAGTCTGGACGGAAAACGTCCCGGTGTATTCTACGCAAACCTGCGTGATTTAAAAGAAATTCCTAAGTTTGGAATGAACACATTAACGTATCATGAAACAATTCCAGGACACCATTTACAAATTGCTTGGTCCCAAGAATTGACTTCCGCGCCAAGAAAATTGAGAACTACTCACTTTACTGCATTTGTCGAAGGATGGGCATTATACGCGGAAAGACTCGCAAAAGATTATAATTTTTACTCTGATCCATATGTAGATTTAGGAAGATTGCAGGCTGAATTGTTCCGAGCAGTTCGTTTGGTTGTAGATACAGGAATTCATTACAAACGTTGGAGCAGAGAAGATGCGATTCGCTACATGTCTGACAATACAGGCATGGCTCCTAAAGAAGTTTCGGCAGAGATTGAAAGATATATCGTTTATCCAGGACAGGCATGCTCCTACAAGATTGGAATGATCTCTTTTCTAAAAATGAGAGAAGATTGGAAATCAGTCAAAGGCGAAGCATTCGATATAAAAGAATATCATGGTTTCGTTTTAGGAAAAGGTTCCCTTCCTTTGGAAATTTTAGAAAAAGCTTCTAAAGAAGAATTGGGACTAATTCCCAAAAATTAGAACTTTGGGTTATGATTTAATGTTTTCGTTTTTCCTGCTGGGAAGGACTGTAAGATAGCCGCATGTAGGAATTCCCTCGCCTTTGCAACAGATTCAGAGAGAGGAAAATCCTGAGCCAAATAAGAAGCTATGGCAGAAGAATAAGTGCAACCCGTTCCATGAGGATTGAAATCTTCTACAAAAGGTTTTGAATATTTTAAGATTTCTCCGGTCGGAATTCCTAATACATCCAGTGCTTCCTTTGAATTTTTGATATGACCACCTTTTAATAAAACAGGGACTCCTAGTTTTTTAGAAAGAGAAGCTGCTTCTGTCTCCATGGATTCAATTTTGGAAATTTCCCCAGACCCTAAAATTTTTGCCTCATCCAGGTTCGGAGTTACAAGGCTTGCCAAAGGAATTAATTCAGAGATTAGAGATTGGATTGCTTCGTCCTGCAAAAGTTTAGCTCCGCTTGTGGCAACCATCACAGGATCTAATACTAACTCGAAGTTTTGCCCTTTTGATTTGTACTCTTTTAGGATTTTAGAAATTCTGCGGATCAAATTTTCGGAAAAGAGCATTCCGGTCTTGATTGCTTTCACGGGAAAGTAAGAGAGAACAGCTGCGAGTTGTTTTTCTAAAAAATCAGGATCTACTTCTAAAATTCCAGTGACGCCGTCCGGATTTTGAGCGGTCAAACAGGTAATCACTGATGTTCCGAAAGATCCAGTTGAGTTAAAAGTTTTTAGATCTGCTTGGATTCCCGCTCCCCCTCCGGAGTCGGAACCTGCGATTGTTAATACTACCGGCTTTTGCATTCGGAACCTTATAATAATTTAATCAGGCCAACCGAATCGTTTCCAATCCACGACCTCTTCTCTAGAAAATTTGATACCTTCAGATTCTAAAAGTTTTTTTTGTATAATTGCTCTAGGAGTATCTCCTCGATGAGAAATTTTTCCCATACTATTGATGACTCTTTGCCAAGGGACCTTTTGTTCTTGGTCCTTCTTTAATGCGTTTAAAGCATAACCTACTGCTCTGGCAGCTCTAGGTTTTCCGATTAGAACCGCGATCCTCCCGTAACTGGTTACTTTTCCTTTGGGAACCTTCTTTACAATTTTATAAACTAATTCGTAAAAATTCTCAGGTTTTAATTCTATCTTTTTCTTTTTAGGTTTTGCAGTCATATAACTGATTTTTCTAAATTTGTTTCTGAAATCGGTTGTGGAGGCCTAAGAGGTAATTCCACTTTGAATACAGTTTTCCCAGGAATGGATTCGACTGTGATCTTGCCTTTATGTTTTTCTACGATACCTTTTACAATACCAAGGCCGAGCCCGGAACCTTCACCTTGATCTTTTGTAGTGAAGAATGGATCCCAGATCCGATCCTTGATGGAGGAATCTATTCCTGGGCCGTCGTCTTGTACTTCTATAGTAACTGTATCTCCAATAGAATATACAGATAATTCGATCGTGCCTTGGCCTCGAATGGCTTGGTTTGCATTTTGGATCAAGTTGGTCCAAACTTGGTTTAATTCGTCAGGATTACATACAACTTTTGGGATGGTGGAGAAGTTCTTCTTAACTTCGACTCCATACTTGAGTTGGTTGTTCATGATGACCAAAGTGTTTTCGATACCTTCTATCAGATCTGCACTAGTAAATGATTTGCTCTGGTCTAAGTGAGAATAATATTTTAGAGCCTTAACTATCCGGACTATATTTTTGATAGAATATTTAATATTTTTAATATTACGATTCGTATTAGATGCATGTTTGAGCATCTCATATCCAGGTTTTGCTCCTTGGGCTAAAATTTCCAAGATGTACTTTCTTACTTCCATAACATCGTTTTCTATTATGAAAGAAGCAACCTCACCTGCTAAGGAAACTTCTATCCCCATTTGGATCATTTCTTCCTTTAATTCTCTTTTGATCCGGAACTTGTCCTTAGATTCCATAACCTGACTTTTTTTTCGGTCTCTTAAGATATGTAGAAGTGCTACTTCGAATGATTTCCTTAATTTCTTATTTCTCGCGAAACGAACGATTTCGAATACGTTCTTTACGATATAATTCATATTTGATTCTAAATTGTCTGCGGAACCATTGATCACCCCTGCTGGAGTATTGATCTCATGCGCAATTCCTGCAACCATGGTTCCTAAAGAAGCCATTTTTTCGGACATGATCAACTGAGATTGAGCGCTTTCCAGCTCCTGTGTCCTGTTTCGGACTTTTTCTTCCAATGTTTCAGTAAGCTCTATTAGTCTTTCGTAAAAAATGGAATTTGAAAGTGACATCACTGAAACGGATCTCATTTCGTTAAGTTTTTCCAGCTCGGATGCATTGTATTTTCTTCCATCGTTTTTTGGTCCTAATACAAGCATGCCCAAAAGACTTTTGTTTAAGATAAAAGGAACCAGAAGATCTGCTTTTGTTTTTGCTGCAAAAGAAAGCGCGTGTTCTCGTATCTGATGTAGTTTTGCATTTTCCGTAAATTCTTCAGAATAAAAAATTTTATCATGCTCTGTGATCCATAAAAGGAACGGATCGAAGATATAAAAATGATCCTCTCCCGTTTCTCTTGGATACGGAGAGAATTTTCCAAGATCTTCCCTCCATAAGTAAATTTTAGCCCTACTTGCATTGATGATACTAGGTAGAAATTTTAGGATTTTATCACATACACTTTCTGTGATGTTGGTTGCAATCAGATCACTTTTGAATTTATCTAACGAAGAAAGGTATTTAACATATTCTTGGTCCGTCAGTTTAGAAAGTGCAGATGATAGGTTCCATGCAGGTCCAAACTCATTGAACCAGATCCAAACAAATACAGCGGCCAAAGTGGTAAAAGGCAAACTGATGAGAAGCACGATCGTACGATCAGGATCCAAGGATCTGAAATCCAAACCGAATATTAGCGCCGATTGCAGAAGGAATGCGGCTAAAACAAGACCGAATATTGGTCCGAATTTGCGTATGATTTTCATCGCGTGCCTGTAAAATTAGGCTTAAGAATGTCTAGTTCCACAATTCCAGTAAAGGAGTTTTTTACGATAGCGAGGGTCTTTGGTGCCTTCTATGATTTGTATTCTCCAGAAAGAGGAAGAGTAAGAGCCGTACTTAGAGGAAGGCTCAGAAATATCGTCGCAAAAGAAAGACATCCATTTGTCGTAGGCGACAGAGTTTGTGCGATGGAATCAGGCGGAGAATGGGCCATCGAAGAAAGATTATCCCGTAAAAACGAACTTCTACGAAAAAGTAAAGAGGGGGATGCACAGGTACTTTGTGCGAATGTAGATCAAATCGCAGTACTTGCCTCTTTAAAAGATCCTGAAACCAAAGACGGATTCTTGGATCGATGTTTGGCGGCCGCGTATCTTTCTGAGGTCCCTCCCCTAATTATATTCACAAAATCGGATTTAGTGGATCAAGAAACGGCGATTAAGCGCTCTTCCGTTTATAAAAATCTAGGCTACGATATAATTATTGTTTCTTGCCAGACCGGCCAAGGTCTAGAAGAACTTTACTCCAAGTTTTCTTCCAAAACTACCTACTTAGTAGGAAATTCAGGAGTTGGAAAATCTAGCTTAGTAAACGTCTTATCGGATAGAGAATTGCAGAAAACTTCCCAGGTCAGTCTTTCCACTAAGAAGGGTAAACATACGACTACAAACTCAAACTTTCTGGTTTTGGAAGATAATATCGTATTAATCGATTCTCCAGGTATTAAAGAATGGGGGATCTTACACTTAACCAAAGGTGAGATCTTAGAAAGTTATCCGGAATTGAGAAAGTATAAAGAAGAATGTGATATTTCCGATTGTTGTGACGCGGGCCCTGGATGCAAAATGTTGTTTTCTATGGGAGAAGCGACCGATATAAGTATGGAAAGAAAAAAGAGCCTGGAATCTATGCTTGCAAGCCTGGAAAACCCGTTTAGAATCACACGTAGAGACCACTTAAAGAATGAAAGTAAATCCTAAATCGATAGAATACAACTCAATCGACGAGGTTTTAAACTTCGTACGCGATTATAACGCGGGGAATATGTTACGTTTCCTAAATGCGATCGAGGATAATAGCGGCAATATTCTAGTAAAGGAAGAGGTCCAGGTAAAAGAATCTGCTCTTACCCGTCTTAAAGAAATTAAAGGTCAGTACAATCCCGAATTTAAGATAAAATTAACAAAAGAATTAATTGGCCAGATCCAGGATAAGCTGGCTGAAAAGATAGTTCTGCAACTTAAGAGTACAGATAAGAAATTCTTAAAGTTCATGTACGAAGAGAATAAATTCAATTTTAAGGGAATTATTCGGAACGGGATTAATAATAAGAAACATTTACTCGCTCTCTTTAAAGTTTACGAAACAAATCCTCATTTTTTCAAACATATTTGCGAATTAGGTTTACTCGCTTTAGGAATCGTTCTGATTCCCGATGCACTCAAATACAAAATGTTACGCAGATATTCGTTCCTCGGTGGTATCTTTATGGATATTGCTCGGGTTACCGGAGACCAATGGAACAAACCATTTCCGGATGATACTGAAAAAACAAGGATCGCAAAACAATGTGCTAACTTTATGCAGAAGTTGGATCTTCCTGAATTCGTGTGTTCTGCCGCATCTAACCATGTTCCGTTGGGATTGCAGGATAATGTGGATGTAACAGCCGCCGGATCTAAAAAATCAGAGAGAGAAAATCCGGACGAAACATTTTTCGCTGAGATGATGGTCGATGATGGAGAGAGTGATTCTACTCCTGACGATGAAGAAGATGCAGGACTCCCAGATAAATCCGAAGACCTTTTGCGCGAACTTCTCACGGATTCTTTGAAGATCGCTAGATATATTCATACAGTTAGTTCCTTCTCCCATGATAAAGAATATGTAATGGAAGAATTGGTATATTTCTTAGCTTACAACACTTCCAGAGGTTACTTCAACGAAGTGTTAGCTAATCCTTTAGTGAACTTATTCAAACAATTCGAAGAAAACGTAAAGCGTATGCGTAAGTTGGCAGAAGTGGAGATGCAATGTCTTCATCCGCCTGCAGCTTGGGCCTATCCAAAACCGAAGGCAAGCCAGGTTCTATGTAAGAATAAAGTTTGGGATTGTCCTAATATAGTACAAGGTTGGGATATTCATGTCATCTCATCTCAAGAAGCATTCGGTTGGGTAGGCTCCAGTCTAAACGCTGATCATTATCCGAAGTGCAAACTCGAAGAAGAACTAGATTCTTTACCTGAAATAGAGCCAAAAAAGGCGGAGAAAAAATAGAATTTGTTCTCAGATTGCTAACCCTTAAGGGTTAGTTTTTGAGCTTTTGATTAGAACCTGCCAAAGGGACATTTCTTGGAAATTTTTTTCCAAAGGAAAACTTTTGCTTTTTGTAAAACACTTTAAACCAAAGTATTGGTAAAAAGTCCTTGTTAGTTTGTTATATCTAGAGGATTCTTAAGCTTAAAAAGCGGGGGAGAATATATGTTAAAAAGTAAAAGCACCCTAATTCTAATGACACTACTAGCTGTTAGTTATCTAATCGCTTGTAGTCCTAAAACGAGCAGTGGCCAAGTGAAATCGGAAGCGGTATCTTCTACTGCAAAGATCGTTTGGTTGAATGGTGACGTGAAAGTCCAGTCTGCCGAAGGTGAGAAAAAAGCCGAATTTGGTCAGACAGTAACAGCTGCAGACACTATCCTTACCGGTAAAAATGGATCTGTAGAGATCATGGTTGCCGAAAGTGGTATCATCAAAGTTTCCAAAGAGAGTGAAGTATCTATTGCTGCTCTAGTCGGAGACGAAGGAACTAACGTTAAGGTCAATCTGAACTACGGAAGGATCGTAACTCTGGTTCGTAAAGAGAACAAAAACTCCGATTTCAGCGTAGTGACTCCTACTGCTCTTGCGGGAGTTCGTGGAACTACCTTCTTAACTTCTGTTGAGAATCCTGCAGGCACAAAAGTGAATTGTGCGGAGGCTCATTGCGATGTTAAATTTGCAGTATTGGAAGGTTCCGTTGCGGTATCTAAAGTTGGAGAAGAGTCCGAAGTCATTCTGGAAAGAAACAGAGAGATCACTCTGAAGAAAAACCAGAAATTGACTGAAAAGCTCATCCTTTCGCTAAGACCTGAGTCGGTGAAAGAATTGAAAGGACTAATCGTTCTCAAGAAAAACGACGTTTTAGAATACAATAACCTGGTGGATGAATTAAAAGCATCCAGCGAAGAACTTCGCATTTTGAGCCAGGCTTCCACAGTGGAAGAAGTTCGTACTCAATTGCAGAAACGTGAAGCTACTAGAGCCAACGCGGACGAAGTAGCAAGAACCGCTCAGCAAGTGAACGAAACAAAATATGTCCAACAAGACGTTCAAAAAGAAAAGTTGAAACTCAACCCTAAAGAAACTTTCTAATTTAGTTTCTTTTATCTTTTCCGCTTTTCTAAAAATCAATAGGACCCCGCTATGCAGCGGGGTTTCTCTTCTTATATATATACCTGCGTAAATAATTCTTAATTTTGTAATGATCCGAACGACCAACCAAGGTCGGATAATTTATTGCAAAAAGGCTCTCATTTTCTCCAGAACTAGGAAAAGATTTGCTAAATCAGTCCCTGGGAAATTTTTTTACGGGATGGGGAACAATTCATTTCGTAATCTTATTATATTCTCTCTTATTACGAGTTTTGGGCTTACTTGCTCCTCAGTACAGAAGTTAAACGAACCTTCTAAGCTGATACAAGAACCGTATTACAAGCCAATAGGCGACTCAGAGAGTGTATTCATTTTTAGAGAATCTGACACTGATTTTCGGGTTCGTAAAGCTGGGCACGATGTCCCGGTTTTAGCGTTCTCTCCTATTGAATATCCTAAATCGGTGGATAAAAAATTGGCCTCTTACTTTGAGCAAGAGATCAGTTTGATTTGGAAGGATATCAAATTTTCGAACGCTAAAATTTCTCCCGAACTTTGGAAAAACAAAACCGGTTTAGCTCAGGAGTTAAAATCCAAGGACGTGGATGTCTTAGTTTTAGGTTCAATTGCCGAATCTTCTACTGGTTGGACTTTCAAGTTTGAATTAAAAGACTCAGTGGATGCAATATCTTATGGAGACTTTGAACTTTCCTTTAAACGTCCTGTTTCCAGTGAAGAAGTGGGAACATGGAACCAGGCTATCTTCTGGAAATCTTCCGACAGAGTTATCTCATTAGACTCCAAACAAACTACTGTTCCTGTTTGGGATAGAAAGCCTGATCTAACAAGAATCAAAGAAATTGTAAATTCTTCCATCAAAGGAACTTTAACAGTAAGAGCTTCTTCAGGAGATACAGAGATCCTATGGAACGGAAAGTCTCTTGGAAATACTCCATTGACTGAGGTCCCAATCCAAGAAGGGATCCAAGATATACAAGTAGTCTTAAAAGGAAAAAAACCAATCACTAAGACCATACAAGTAAGAGCAGGCAAAAAAAGTTTTCTATTCCAGGAATGGGAAGAAGATCGTGCATTAGGATCTGCTAAAGTAATTACTGTACCCAACGGACTTTCCGTTTCCTTGGATGGTTATAAACAAGGAGAAACTCCTTTCTTCCGAAGTAACTTAACTCCTGGCGCCTATCAGTTAGAGCTTCTAAAAGAAAGTGCTGATGGTGCTTATGTTTATTACGAAGGTATCTTGGATGTTAAACCAGATCGTTTAGTAGAACTGGCACTTCCTTATTTCGGATACGGATTATTATCAGAATTAGAATTTTGGAAACCGTCCGGAGAATTTGGGTTTTCCCCTTTCGGACCGAATGGTTTGGAATTCGCAAAAAAGAAAAACTTATCCAATGGTTGGAACGGAGTATATTCTCTTCCTTTCATTCCGGAAGAATTAGAAATTGAAGGTTACTTCTTACTTCCGGTAGATCATGGAGATGCATCTGTTGCAGTGACATTCCATTTGAACGGTCTTTCTCTGGGTGTTGTGGCAGGAAAAGAGAAAGTGTCCATCTTTCAATTTCCTTCAGATGGAAAAACACTTAGCACTTATAAATATTTGGATGTGGATAAGGATATAGGTCGTCCATTCTCATTCAAAACTGATTTAAAGAATAAAAAATTGTCTCTATACTTAGGAAGAGACGTCGTTTGGCAGGGAGATTTACCTGCGGGAGGACTCTGGACTGTTTCTGTTTTGACCAGAGGAGAAGAGTTTAGGGAAAAAACTCCCATCAAAGATCTGAAGATTCTCTATAAGGGATATAAGTGATGAATCGTATATTTTCTCGTTTTATAATATTCTCTATCGTTTCCGTTTTTGCGGTCCATTGCGCTTCTAAAGATTTTAGAAAATCGAATTCTCAAGATGCGATCTTAGAAAAAGATATTATTGCCGCACAAAAATTAAAACAAGCGTCCAAGTTGATCAATGAAGGAAACTCTGCTTTCCAAAAAGGTAAATTCGAAATTTCTCTTTCTAAGGGTAGAGAGGCTGTAAAAGCATATCCTACTGCCGAAGGTTATTATCTGATCGGATCTTCCGAATATCGTTTAGGAAAAACGGAAGACTCTTTGACCTCATTGAAAAAGGGAACTGAGTTAGATCCGGAGAATGAGCAAATTCTTTTGACCCTCGGCATCTTATACACTTCGCAAGGAGCCAATAAGGATGCATTGGAAGTGTATTCCAAATTGGAAAAACTTCCTAAGGTAGATGGAAGCGCTTATACATTCAAAAAGGCCGTATTACTAAAAACGATCGGAAAGTACGACGAAGCGTATTCTGCTCTTAAGTCCATTCCAGAAGATAAGTTTAAATTTAAGGCTCAATTGTACATGCAATTGGGAGATACTGCCGTCCAAGTAAAAGATTACGAGGCTGCGGAGTCTTATTTTGAGAAGGCTAGAAATGCAGATCCGGATCTTGCATCTGCAAAACAATCTGCGTCTGCTACTAAAGTTGCTGGTCTATTAGAGAAAGGGAATGCTGCTCTTAAGGCAAAAAATTACAAAGAAGCGGTCCAATATTTTACTACTGCGACTCAATTAGATCCTAAGAACCCTTCTCCATTTGTATTTTTAGGAAATGCCAAAATTCTTTCTAATGATACTGATGGGGCCGTTAAGGCATTTGAAACTTCCTTAAGATTGAAAGCGGATTATCTAGAAGCATATTCTGGTCTTGCATCTGCTTATAGCAAATCAGGAAATAATCCAAAGGCAATTTCTGTTTTAGAGAAAGCTATTCCATTCTTCCCAAAAAATGCAACTATCTATAACCAAATTGGTTTGAATCAAAAGTCTTTGGGTGAAAACGCAAAGGCAATGGTATCCTTTAGTAAGGCTCGCGAGTTGGATCCAAATTATAAGGAACCAGTTCTGAATCTTGTGTATCTACTTGCTTCTGAGCATAGATATAAGACTGCTAAAAATGAACTGGAATCGCTAAAGTCCGATGAGGAAACGAAGAAGGTTGCTGCTTTCCTAGAATCTTCCGAATTGATCCACGAAGGAGATTTACGTCTTCGCAAAGGGGATACGAAGGCTGCTAAAACCTATTTTGATCGCGCAAAAGGAAAAGATCAAGATGATCCGGGAGTTTATACAGCTTATGGTCGTTTGTACCAGATCAGCGGGGACGTAAAACTTTCAGAACAGAATTATCTAAAAGCTTTAAGCCTTCAAAAAGGAAATCTTCCTGCACTCCAAGGTTTGATCCGTCTTTATTCTGCTCAGAAAAACCAATCGAAAGTGACTCAGTACACTAAAGAATTGGAAGCAATCACAGGAAATGATCCCCTTTCAGGAATCGTACTCGCAAGAACTTACGAAGATAAAAAGGAATTCGATAAGGCAGAGAATACCTATAAAAATTTAATGAAGAAGTATCCGGACAACGAATCTATTCAGTTCCGTCTGGCTTTTCTTTATTATAAGATCGCTTTAGAAGAGAACGAAAAAGCTAATTATGATTCTGCAAGTTCTTGGTTAGCAAAAGCTGAAAAATTAACGAAAGATCTTCCTGAAATTGCGGAAGCAAAACAAACGATAGATCAGAATAGAAAGTTTTCTGAAGTAGTTCCCACGATCCAAAAAGCAAATCGTCTTTTTGATAATAAATCGTACGAAAAGGCTGTCCCTCTCTATCAGTCGGCTTACGATAAAACGAAAAAACTTACCTTATATATTAAAGTAGCTGAATGTTATCTTGCAATGGGAATGGAAGAGAAAGGAATTTCCCTTTTAGAAAATTCTCCCGACGGATCAAAAAATCTAGCTGCTCAAGAAGCAATCTATGCCTTCTTACTTAGAAAAGGAGAAGTGGATAATGCCGAAAAAGGTTTTCAGAAAGTTCTAGAGAAAAAACAGGATTCTTACTATAGCCATTATCAGCTTGGGATTATCTCTCTCCAAAAGAAAAACTATGACTCTGCGATCGAGTCATTCAATCGTTCTTGGTTATTGAATCCTGAGTTTACCGCTTCTAGGATTGGTAAAGGGATCGCTTATTATAATCAGAATAAGAGCAAAGAAGCAAAAGAAGAATTTGAAAGTGCAATGAAGGCAGATTCTGAAAATGAATTGGCTCCTTATAATATAGGCATCGTGCTTTTTAATGATAATCTTTTGGAACAATCAGTAGAAATATTTAAAGAGATCATAAAGAAGAATCCCGATTTCCCGGATGCTCATTTTCAACTTTCTTATATTTACTTTAAGAAAGGAGATTTGGAATCTGCGGATGCAGAGATTGTAAAGGCCCTTGAATTAGAAAGAGATGAGAAGTTCTTACATGCCCGTATAAGAATTCTTTCCGAATTAAAAACTAAAAATCCTGCTAACGCCGAATATAAAAAGCTAGTAATAGAATTAGGAAGAGAACTTGCGGAAAAATTCCCAAATTCTCCATATTCCAGTCAGGCAGAAAGATTGGTACTTTCAGATTCAGATACTCCTGTGATCTTGCAGCCGTTTCCGAACCGCGGATCTTTGATCGGAGTTCCGGTCATCATCAACGATCTATTATTGATGAATTATGGAACTTCTATTGAAGCACTCGATAAAAACAGAGCGATTCGTCTTTGGAGGATCACAAGTACTAAACCATTCCGTAATGTTCTCGCAGACCGAAGAGTTTACGCATTTACTGATAGAAGTTTAGAAGTCAGAGATCAAAATTCAGGTTCTGTTTTCCAGACAATCAATCTACCGGGGATATTCAAAAAAGCATTGGTTTCAGGAGATAGAATTCTGGTGGAAACTGAAAGTTCAGGGAAAAGAACCTTAACTAGTTATTCAGATACTTTCGAAGAAAATAAATCCATTCCGTTGGATTCTAAATCTTGGTCTGCATCTAAAAAAGGACAAGTGTTCTTGGTCCAATCTTCTTCCAAAGAAGACAAGATTTTGTATGTGGATGCTAAACTAAGTAAGGATGTTGATTCCGCTTGGACTGGAACTACGAATCCAAAATTGCTGGGCGCTACTGAAGATGGAACATTTTTCCGAACTGACAAAGAGATCGTATATATTTCCGGAAAAGGGAAAGCGACTAAGACTGAAATTTCAGACAAAGCTGCTAATCTATTTAGCGTTAGAGGAAACTCCCTTTGGTTTGCAGGTAATGATAAAATCTATCGTGTGGACGCAGATTCTTCCAGTATGAAAGAAATTAAAATTTCCGACAAAGAGGTCGAAGGTTTATTACCTGGGAAAAAGAAAGATGTGATCGTATTATATAAGGATAATACTGCGGTCAGATATGATGAAAAAGGAGAAACTGTCTGGACTTACAAATTAGTCCAAGATTTGGACAACGTTTACTCTTTATTGTATCACTAAAACTAGTTAGGAATCTTGATCCGGTCTAAATAATAAATTCGGGAGCCTGCCTCCCGTTTTTCCTGCTCAAAATGGGAGATTGGGAAGTTTGCTCTTTGCAGAGAAAACTCTGAATCGACCACTTTATATCGAAGATCATTTCTAAAAAGACGGATGCCTTTCCGCGCATATGGGCCGTAGTCAGTGGCAAAATGGAATACACCTTCATTCTTCAGAAGGATATGGACCGTATTTAAGAATCTAGGATTTAAAGTTCGATGTTTATGATGTCTACGTTTAGGCCAAGGATCCGGAAAATTCAATAGTATCTCGTCGAAGATACCTTCTTCAAAAATTTCTTCTAGAAACCAATTAAAGTTCACCGAAAGAAGTTTAACGTTCTTGATATTATGCTCTTTCAGATCACGGATTGTTTTGCGCAGGCGGTCCGCCTTTTTCTCCATTAGAATAAAGCCGGTGTTTGGATTGTCTTTTGCTAAGGATACAGCGACTTCTCCCCAGCCTGAACCTAACTCTAGATAATATGTCCCGAATTCCTCTACAAACAAATCGTTTTTTTTTAATTTACTTCCGGGGTTTATTTTTAAGAAATAATCAGAAGTAAAGGGAATTCTAGTAGCGATCTTCCATTGTTTTTCACGAAAATTCGATGTCATCGCTGAATACCTGCAAATACCAAATCTCTTAGTTGTCTAATTTAATACAGTGAAAATAAAATTATACGGAGTAAGAGGTTCTCTTCCTACTCCGCTTTCCGGTTCAGAATATAGAGAAAAATTAGAAAAGATCCTAGAGTCTGCTCATAGGGAATTTAAACATCAGAACGGTAGCTTCTCCGTTCCTTCATTTTTACAATCTTTAAGTCCTGAACTGTTACGGCCTGTGGGAGGAAACACCACATGTGTGTACGTCGAATCTGCTAAAGGTCAGAAATTAATTATAGATTGTGGTTCTGGAATGAGAGAACTGGGAAACGATCTTTTGAAAGAAGGTATAGCTCAAGGTGGCACTGTCAAAATTCTGGTGACGCATACTCATTGGGATCATATTCAAGGTTGGCCTTTTTTTAAACCTGGATACATTCCAAGTGTCCAAGTAGATTTTTATTCCACGATTTCAAATCTAAAAGAAAGATTTGACCGGCAGCAAAATCCTGAAAACTTTCCTATCACATTAGATGAGATGATGTCACAGAAAACATTCACTCTTCTGCAAAGACAACAAACAGTCCAGATTGGAGATTTTAAAGTAACCCCTTTTCTCTTAAAACATCCGGGCAATTGTACTGGTTACCATATAGAAGAAAATGGAAAAAGTTTCTTATTCTGCACAGATGTAGAAGTTAGAGAAGAAGATCTTTCCGAGTTCGAACATTTACGCGCTAAATTCGGAAGTCCTGACATGTTGATCATCGACGCTCAATATAGTTCTGAAGAAGCGGATCGGAAGATAGGTTGGGGTCATACATCAGGTAGATTAGCCGTTCGTTGCGGAGAAGTTCTGGGTGTAAATAAACTGGTTCTAACTCATCATGAACCGGATCATCCTGATGAAGAAATCATCCGAATGTTCAATGAAGAAAAACAATCTACTGCCCTTTCAGAGATTGTACTAGCTAGAGAAGCAGATATCTTTCATTTATAGCCGCATCGCTCTTGAAGAATAGATGTTTAGATTTATTCTTAATCGACCCTTCCGTCTCTAAACTTATTTTTTAAAAGAATTTTAGCTTCAAAAGAAATCTTCTTTTAAATTATTTCTTAGTACAGTATGCTCTCCCGGCTATGCAAAGACTAGAGATCGGGATGAATCCTTCTCAACAGGTAACATCTAATTTGCCGGCGGATCAAAGATTCTATACAAGGTTCCGTAAAGACAGTAGGGTTAAACTTTTTGAGGGAGGAAATTGGAGTGAAGGTGTTTTGGTCGATATATCGATGATAGGGGCGTCCGTTCTTTCGAATGAGGATTGGACTCCTGGCAAAAAAATTACGATTATGTCACCAATGTTTACCTGCGAGATACCAGGAGAAGTTATTCGTAAAACTGTTAGCGATATGGGGCAAAGATATGCGATAGTATTTCACGATCTTTGCGACTCAAGCATACTTGAGATTCTTAATAAGATAGCTCATTGCAAATAACGTTTTTCCATTAAGTAAAGGGAATTTTTTCCCAAAGCTCTAAACTCAAGACTTGCCAGACCGACATTTATAATAGGATGAACCTGGGAGTTATACAATCTTCTTCCATGATGGAACGACCGAAAAATACTTCGGTTAAGTACATTGGTCACGGGCAGCTGGAAAGTGCGCCTCAGGCTAGTTCTGTACTCCATGTTATTTCTCATGAACTTGCACATGTTGCTGAGTTTCGCAACGAAGCAATTCGAGACAATGCGGAACTCCGATCCATAGATGTTTCCATCGAATATGAACTAAGAGATGGGAAATTAGTGGCTGTTGCGGGAGAAACTAGAGCAACCACTGTCAAAAAGACCGATGAAAGAAAATCCAATCTATCTCCTTTGAATGAAGAAGAAGGAGGAAATTCTAATAAACAGACGGATTCCGCTAAGAAGAAGGAAGCAGCTACTCATTCTGATCTTATATCTGATAAGGAATGGGAGCTTATGTCTGAATTGCGAGATATCGATCTTGAGTTGAACAGATTAGATAAGAACCAAGTATCTTCTCATGATGATCCAGAAAGAAAGTCGGAAGACGAAGCTCGTCGTCACATGGAACTCATAGAAAGAAAACGTAAGTTAGAGATGGCATTGAGCCAAGAAAAACTAAAAGCTCTTTTGGAAGAGACCTTAAAAACAATCCAAGAATTAAATCAAAAACAGATCCAATTTGCCGGCCAAGTATATTACGGAGATGCAATTAACGCCGCCGGCAATCTTTTAGAAACTCACGCTTAATTTTAGCCTTGTTCGTTGGTCTCTTGCGGGATCGTGTCTTCTTCCATTGGAGGAATGATTAATGATTTCATCATATTCTCTATGATCTTTCTTAGTTCAGGTAATCCTTTTCCGTATTTAGGAGAAACAAAAACGATCTCCAGCATAGGATATAATCCTTGGATGTTTTTCATTTTCTTTCTAAGTTTGGAAAGTTCAGACTGATTCAGTTTATCTACTTTAGTGCGAATCAATACAGGCTTAGTTCCTTTTTCGAAACAGGTACCGATCAATTCTAATTCTTCGTCAGGTAATTCTCTTTGGGCATCAGACAATAAGAACAGACATTTTAAATCTTTTGCAGAGTTAAGATAGTTCATCAGTAGATCCATCATCTGCTCGTGATCTTTATGAGAATTTGCGGAATAACCGAAACCAGGTGTATCCACTAGGAACAAAGATTTTGAAACTAAGAAAAAGTTAAGAAGTTTGGTTTTACCTGGAGTTGCAGAAACTTTTGCTAAGGATTTTCTTTCTACGATTGCGTTTAATAATCTAGACTTTCCGGAATTGGAACGCCCTGCGAATGCGATATGAGGAATACCTTTTGAAGGAACTTTAGAAGCGTCTGCATAAGAAGACAGAAATCTAACTTCTCTAAAGAATGGGTCCGGCTTTAATTCTTGGAGTTCTTCCATAAACCTCTGGACTCTTTAATCTTGAAGGAAGTCATCCGATCGAATATCATCCAAACGGGCATCCCACATACGAAGACAAAGCAATACAGTTTTCCCTTTCCGTTTTAGAATGGGTAGCATTTTTCTGACCGGAACCGGAATCTCTTTCTCTCTAAGGATTTCGGAAACGTCTCGATGGATTCCTCCAAGCAGGATTTTTTCTCCTTCTCCGTCGTTAGACGGCTCACAATTTATTGGTATCTTTTTGGTCTTACCATTCCATTTCAAAAAGAAAGAGTCAGAGTTGTAACTGAACGGTTTCAAATAAGATGCTGTTTTGGGTAAGATGTACAAATCTGACGAAACACTTTTCCAAAACCAAACTTCTTTGTTTTCGAGAGAGAAGGAAACTTTTCTGTCCAGATTATGTAGAAGGTCCGTAAGAAATTGAGAATTCAGCGGATGAAGACCTAAACTTTTAAGGTGTAAGTCCAGAACTTGTTTACATATCGATGCTTGCTCTTCTTCTAAAATCCGTCTGGATATGACTCTAATCTCATCTTCGTTTATTTTGCGATTTGTCGTTCCGCGTCTAGGAGTATCAGAGTCGTGAAAATTACGAAAAATTTTATCTGGGTCTGCACCTTCTTTCAAAAGTATAGGAAGAAGTTCGGATCTAATTCTATTTCTAAGATACTGCGGAGAATGATTCGATTCATCTTCGAAGACAGGCCAATCAGCCTTTGCTAACGCAGTTTTGCGATCTTCTTCTCCGAATAATAATAATGGCCTAAATCTATTATTTTCTAAAACTCCCAAGGTGCGAAGTGAATTCCAGCCTCCTCCCCTGATGAGTTGTAGGAGTACTGTCTCTAGATAATCTTCGGCATGATGTCCGGTTGCAATATAACCATCTATTTTTTCGGAAATTTTCTCTAGATCCCTGAATCTGAGAATTCTCCCTGCTTCTTCTAAGCTTAGTTTGGCCTTATTTGCAAACCTAGGAACGTTTTTTTTTTAAAGATCGACTTTGGGGCAATCGCGCGAATATATTTTAAGATTTCGGATTCTTGTTCACCATTATCACGGATGGAATGATCTAAATGATAAATTACGGGGAAATTAGAGATTAGATTTTTATTATGAAGCCAAAGATAAAATTGAAGGAGCAGCGCAGAATCTTTTCCTCCCGAAAAAGCGATCACAGCAGGCTTAGTTTTCATAAAATCCTGATAATTTTTTAATCTGGACCAAGCGGCTTCAAAAATGGAATCTAAAGTTTCGTTCATTTTATTTTAAACGTTTTACGCCTATTAAAGTAATATCATCTGTCTGCTCCCTTTCCCCAGTAAAGTTTTTTATGTTTTTCAAAACAGTTTCTAAGAGAAGAGGAAGACTTTCCTTTCGGGCCTCAAAAACACAATTGTGCAAACGGTCCATTTCGAAAAAATCTTCAGTAGGATCCATTGCTTCCCATACTCCATCAGTAAACATCAGGAAGAAATCTCCCGGTTCTAAATGAAATTCTCCACTATTTTCAAAATGATCTATGTCCGGATCTATTCCTAAAACAACTCCACCCGTTGGGATTTCCTCTAAACGATTTTCCTTTTTGCGATAAACCAGAATATTTCCTTGGCCTCCACCACTGAATACAAATCGATTTTCGTTTTGGTCCCAGTGAATAATAGTCAAAGACATGAATCTAGGAGATATAATATCCTTAAAATAATTTTGATATAGATAAGTGTTTACAGTTTGTAAAATCTCCCAAGGACTTGGATTTTTTCTAACTAACGAATGGATCACTGTCCTAACGGTAGCCATTACAATTCCCGCTGGAACTCCTTTACCACTTACATCTCCGATACAAATGTAAGTCTCCTTATTAGTAGGATGAGTTATAAAATCATAATAGTCGCCACCGACTCCTACTGCAGGGATCATGGTACCAGCAAATTCGTAATTCACGTGGTCTGGCATTTTTCTAGGTAACAAAGATCTTTGTAAATCTCTCGCGATTTCGATTTCCTTATCCAATCTTTCTTTTTCAGCTCTTTGGTGGAATAGATGAAAGTTTTGGACTGAGATCCCAGCTTGGACTGCAAATGCATTTAATACGTCGATTTCTTCGGGACTCCAGTGCAGTTCTTCTTCTTTGGCGAGAAGTATCCAAATTTCAGAATTCTCAGAACGTAATACTGGTAATATTGCTAGATGTTTTTTCTTTCCGTTGCTTCCTAGTGTTTTCCATTCTTTCAAATCTGCGGAATCTATTAGGATGGCAGATTCTGCAGATCTTTTAAGTACGTTCCATTCTCCCTTTAGTTGTACATTCAATTTGATCTCTGGTGCTCTTGGGCTCCCTGTAAGTATATGCCCTTCTGTAGAAATTGTTTTTCCTGCCTCATCAATTTTCCTTTCTAATAAAACGAAAAGATTACTTTCCGAAAATTCGGTTAGAGAAAGAAGAATGACTCGGAAAATTTCGGTTCTATATTTGAACCCCAAACTACTTAGCTTTAACGCTGCAGAGTGAAGATTTCTAAAATTCCTAGATTGAGTTTGAGAGACTTCGAAAAGAATTCTATTTTTTAAAGTAGTTGCAAACTGACTTGCGATCAATTCCAGAAAATATTGATCCTTCTCCGCTTGTAGAGGATCGTCCTTTTCATAATCTACATTGATTAATCCTAATACTTCCTTTTTGAGATGAATTGGAACTGAAAGTTCAGATTCTACTTTGTTTACTCGGCCATATTGTCGGATTTGTTTATGAGGCTGTTCATCAAATCTATAATATACAGATTTGCAAGTTTCGATTGCTTGGCCAAGCGGACCGTTTTGTTCACCTTTTTTGATTTCCATTCTAAAGGCTAACTTCTCTAAAGCAGGGCCTTTTTTGTTTTTACAAGATTTTACTAGGATTCGATCCAATCTAGGTTCATACACCATGACTGAGATCCCAGGAAGATTCAATTTTCTGAATGCTAGATTGGTAAAATTTTGGAGAAGGTCGTCCAAATTTGGACTAGTATTAAATAAAGAAAGGAATTCTAATAAGATCTCATTAGATAATGCATGGACCTCGGGAGGTTTGATCCTGTTCCGTTTTCTTTTTTCTAAGATCCATTCTCTTCCACAAGAATTACAAAGAAATTTTCCATCTTTGAGTTTCCCGTCCGGAAGATAAAATTCTCCGCAAAATACGCAGGACATCCGGAGAAAAATGGTAAAGAAAATGTTTACTAGAGGAAAGACGTTTTCATCTTATTTCAAATAAAATCAGCAGATAACGAGAATTCGTTCTAAATATTGAAGTTCAGTTTATTCTAAAATTTGAAAGTATATCGATCATTCGTAATATTATGTCCTTTGAAATCTTAAACATACGTTGATTCTGGTGCAAATATCGCGTTCTGTCCTGTAAACGAAGCGAGTTGCTTGGATTTTAAGTTTTTTTCCTTGACCGCAAAATCATCAATCAGCACCTTTTTTAAGCAGATGTCCGGTTACATAAAACCCAGCCCACTCCGCCATATACAAGAAGTGGCAACCGCAATGAATTCGACTTTAGATCCAGATCGCCTTCTGGATTTGATTTTGGAGAGATGTATCCAAATTTGTGAGGTTGGTTCAGGATCCCTCATGCTAATCAGCAGAGCGGATGAGGTTTTGGACATAGTTACTTTCCGTGGAATGAACCCTTCTGTTCGGACAAAAGTTAAGCTCCGAGTGGGAGAAGGTATTACTGGTATCGTTGCCGCATCCGGTGAAGGGATGATCGTAAACGACGTTACCCAGAACCCACATTATATTTCCATTAAGGACGATATTCTTTCCGAGCTAGCAGTTCCAATGATCGTGGAAGACGAAGTGATCGGAGTTATCTCTCTAGATTCTAGCAGAAAGCAAGCGTTCTCTGACGAACATCTCGAATTAGTTTCCACTCTGGCCAATATGGCTGCTCAGATCTTTAAGAACCTCCAAACTTTTAGACAGCTGGAGCAGAAGAATAAGATCCAACAAGTTCTCATCGATATTTCTAGAACTGTAACTTCTACATTAGTTCTCCAAGAAATTTTTGATGATGTGATGGATAGATTGGATAAATCTCTTAACCTAGAAAGAGGTTCCATCGTTCTATTTGATTCTGAGAAGAATATTTTAAAACTTAGTGCAGCATCTGGACTCACTGCGGAAGAAATGGAGAAGGGAGTTTATCTTCCTGGCGAAGGAGTCACTGGAAAAGTTTACGAATCCGGAGAAGCAGTCATCGTAGAGTCTATTGTAAGCGATGAAAATTTCCTGAACAGACTCAATAACGCTAGCCACTTTAAAAACAATCCCGAAAACGTTAGTTTTCTTGCAGCACCTATTAAGTCAGATACAGATGTTTTAGGTGTAGTTAGTGTATTCTTTGTTCATAAAAAGTACGTCGATTTAAAGACGTATTTAGACTTCCTTCAGGTAGTGGCCTCAGTAATTTACCAAGCGATCCGTATTCAAAAACTGATCGATGAAGAGAAGCGTGAGATATCAAGAGAGAACATTCTATTAAAACGAGAACTTAAGAATAAATACAAGTTCGGTTCCTTGATCGGAAAGTCCAAATCCATGGAAAAACTTTTCGAAATGATCCAACTTGTTTCCGATTCTCGTGCTTCGGTTTTGATCACTGGAGAATCCGGAACTGGAAAAGAAATGATCGCATCTGCGATCCATTATAACTCTTCTAGAGGTGATAAACCTTTTATCAAGATCAACTGTGCCGCTATTCCTGAAAATCTTTTAGAGTCCGAATTGTTCGGTCATAAAAAAGGATCATTCACTGGCGCGGTTGCTGACAAAAAAGGTAAGTTTGAGATGGCCGATACCGGAACCATCTTCTTGGATGAGATCGGAGAAATGGATCTCAATCTTCAATCCAAACTCTTAAGAGTTCTTCAGGAAAAAGAAATAGAAGCAGTAGGTTCAGTTAAGCCTAAAAAAATCGATGTTAGGATCATAGCTGCGACTAACGCGGACCTAGAAGATTTGATCTCTCAAAAACTATTCAGAGCTGACTTATATTATCGTTTGAACGTGGTCAATATGTTGACCCCGCCGCTTCGTGAAAGACCGGAAGATATCCCTCTTCTGATCAATCACTTTATTACCAAATACACATCTGAGAATATCAAGAAGATCAAGGGTATAACTAGAGAAGCTCATAAACTTCTAATGAGCTATAGTTGGCCTGGTAACGTTCGTGAATTAGAGAACGTGATTGAAAGGGCGGTAGTACTTTCTCAATCTGAAATGTTGGATATCCAAGATTTCTCAGAGATCAGCGGACGTATCCTTTATGGCGACGAAGGAGAAGATGTAGAAGTTGGTGTCGATCCGGAAGCTTCTTCCGAAGTAGCAAGTTCCAAGTTCTCTCCTGCTCATTTAGATGCATTAGATGGAAGAGCTATGGAAGTTGTGGTGGGAGAAGTCGAAGCAAGACTGATCAAGTATGCGATGAAAAAATTCAAATATACTAAGACCAGAGTTGCCAAGTTCTTGGGTATCAACAGGAACACCTTAGATAAGAAGATCAAAGATCTTAAGATAGACTATTAAGAAGGAAGTTTTTCCTTCCAATTCTGATCAAATTGTTTATAGTTGCAGGTCAATTCTTCACCCTTTAGGATTTTGCGGACAGCTCTGTCCCTTCCTAATGGGTTACTTTCGCCTTGGACTCCGCTTTTATCTTCTAAGGTGTTTGCTTGATCGCTATGGTTCATGAAGCGGGAATTATCCACGCAGAAGTACCATTGTCCTTCAAACAAATAAGAATAGGTGTAGATCAGATTTTGTAATCTTTCCGGGAGAGCTTGGACTTCTTTTTCAGTAAGAGTCCAAACAGTTTTAGGATGGAATTCCCAGACGAGTTCGCCTTCTTCTATATCTCTACCTGCAAAAACCCCGAGGCCCCCTATTGGAGACTCGGAAACGTAAGTCGGTACTTTCAGCATATTTCTATAATCCGATTGCGGCCGCGGAAAGTGAATCATTTTCCGGAGAAGGATAAGGTTCCAGACTTCCATTTTTTAAGACAACTACTTGGTCGGCTGCGTGCAAACCGGTAAGCCTATGGGTAACGGAAACGATTGTTCTTCCTTCTCTTAATTTTTGGAGAGTTTTCAAGATCCTTGCTTCAGTGATCGGATCCAATGCAGAAGTCGCCTCATCCAAAAGAAGGATTTGAGGATTTCTGACTAAGGCTCTCGCAAGAGCGATCCTTTGTTTTTCTCCGCCTGAGAGTTTGGAACCCTTGTCTCCTGCGATTGTTTCGTATCCATCAGGAAGTGCAGAAATGAATTCGTGGATCTCTGCAAGTTTTGCTGCTTCGATTGCTTCTTCTGGAGTTGCGTCTGGACGCCCCATGCGAATATTTTCCAGGATGCTAGTGTGGAATAGGAATGTATCTTGGAATACGATACCTATCATGGAGTGAAGAGCATCTAAACGGATTTTCTCCATTGCAATTCCATCCAAAGAAACTTTTCCTTGGTTCGGTTCCATCATTCCTAAAATGAATTTCAGAATGGTACTTTTCCCGGAACCACTTTGGCCAAGGATTACTGTATAAGTTCCTTTTTTAATTTCTAGATTTACACCGCTAAGATTCTTAGTTCTACCTTTATAACGGAAATGTAAATCTTCCAGCTTGATAGAATTTTGCAATTCAGAAGGTGCAAATGGACGTTCCCCTTCTGATTCAAATGTAGGAGTTCTTAAGATCTCTAATATTCTTCTAGCTGAACCACTTGCTTGGTTCATTGTAGGAAAATATTGAGATACATAAAGTAGCGAGTAAGACAAATTTAAGAATGGAGGAAGAAAAGCCGCCAAAGCTCCCACACTCACCATTCCATGGAATGCAAACCATGCACCTGAGATCAAAAGCACAGCTTGTAAAAGTAGAATTCCACCCGAAGCAGAACGTTCCAAATAAGAATTTGTTAGTCCTAATCTTAAAGAAACATGAAATAGTTTTTCGCAGTTTCCTTTGAATTTGTCCCAGAAAGCTCCGTCCAGATCATAAACTCGGATCAAGTTTTGAGCAGAGATAGATTCTTCAACGGCGGTGAGGACCTTAGCTTCTTCTATTTTTCTTTCGTAACTTGCTGCAGTAGATCTAGTGGAGAAGAATACAGGACCTAAAAAGGTGATAGGCCAGATCAAGGTAGCAATTGCGCCTAACTTCCAATCTAGAGCAAATAATAATGCAGTTCCAAAGATTGCTTCTAATAATGGAGAGATTCCCCAAGGAATGAGTGCAAGTACCGCATTTTCCAATGCAGATAAGTCAGTAGAGAATCTTGAGAGAACATCGCCTGGACGAGTATTTGCATAAAAGTCTAAATTCACTCTTTGTAAGTGAATAAATAACTCTTCTCTCATGTCCCTTATGGCACGGGCTGAAACCCAATTGTATAAATAATCGCGTACAGTTCCTGCGGCCGTGATTAAGATTGTGCCTCCAATTAGAAGTGTACCTGTAATATATAGAACTGTTTCATTCTTCCCAATCAAAGCTTCATCGATCAAAAACTTAAAAGAGAAAGGAATCGCAGAATAAACGATGATTTCGGTAAAAAGAAGGCCTAAAACGATCCCAAGTCGTACTTTATAATTTTTAAAATATCTGCCTAACCCAAGAAGAATTAGGAAAGGAGATTCAGAAGAAGAAGGTTCATTTCCAGCAAAACTTGGCCCTAATGAAGAAGAATAAGAGCCTCTTGCAGCCTGGCTTCCTTGCGGAACCTTAGGTCCTGCTGATTTTGTGTTAGAATACGTCGCCTGTGTTTTTCCGAATTTGAATCCTTCGGTAAATTTCTGTTTATTTGTCATATATGTATCCCCAGCGGGAAGAAGGGCGTATCGGTTAGTAAAAAAATTTCACCGATTTCCCCAGTATATTCGGGAGGGCTTTCCGCGTATATCCGCTAGCAGCGGATTTTCCTCGAACTTCTGTCTCATTGATGAAAAATTTTACGAGACAGAATATTGAAAAAGGCGCTACTACTCATTTAGACTTCGAAAACATTCCTCAAAAACTCGGGTTTTTGAGTGTTATTTTTCAAGGATTATGCAGGCTTTGTAGGAAAGCGGAAACTATGATAGAATTTAACTACAAAGAAGAATACGGGGTCTATAGAGTTACTCTCAAGACTTCTGAAACTGCCCCAGGAACACTTCATAAAATGGTGAAGGCAATGTTCTTTATGGGATTCGAGATCCTTTCGGGAGATATTCGCACGATCAAAGACGGCGACTCCATGATCAGTTACGATGAATTTCTTCTTAGATCTCCTGAAACAGATTCTAAAATCAAGGCATCCAAACTAGGTATCTTAATGTCTTCTGTCTTTTCCGATGATAATGCATTGGAAGAAATGATCCAAACCTCAAGTGAAATAGATATTCGAAATACATTTTATCTAGGACAAGATTCTCAATTGGAGTTTGAAGACGTACCTGGCAATTCTGCTACAAAGTTTTACTTAGAAGCTCCGGATAGAAAAGGATTATTATACTTTGTGACCGGAGTATTAAAGGATCTGGGGATTAATATTATCTCTGGTGAAGTCAGGACTGATGGCAAATCCTTAAAAGCTCAGGATACATTCATACTAACCGACTCTCGTACAGGACTTGGGTTCGCAGGAAGTTCCACGGAAGAAAGGATCCGTAGATATATTCTACAAAGCAGCCTAAATCAAGTTTGATCAGATCTATTTGAATCGTCCAAGATACTAAATCTATAAAGAAATGTATTACGGTAACGGAATGATTCTATTCAAAGAATCAATCTGCCGATACTAAAATGCAGGAGTCCCCTCCACCTGACGATGGACGCAGCTAGAGATTTACAAAAATTCGATTTCACGGAAGAAGTGATTCAACACTTTCGAGAAAATAGAATCATACCTGTCGATTTTTATAATAAACACGGACAGATCCTAATTCATAAAAAGGATATGGCCACCGGAGACGATATCAGTCGTCTCCAAAAATTCGAAAAGCAAGGAATCTATTTTCTATCTGCTGAGATAGCAAAGATCCATCCTGGCTCTACCAAAAAAGGTTCCTTAGATCCTTCTTTCGATAAACTTATTAATCCTACTCTCACTTTGGATATGTCTAGAGGAGCAACGGATCTATTATCTGATATCAAGAAGTTCCCCTTAAATGGAGAACATGTTAAAGAGATTAACAAATCCATTAACGCAGTACTAGACGATTTTAAATCTTCTCCAAATATGGAGACCGGACTAGTCAATATTATAGAAGTAATGAAGAATGCCGGAATGCCAGTGGACTCAGAAGTTCTTACTAAAAGAACTGTGATCGCAATGGCGCTTAAGGTTAGGGCCGCTAAAGTTTTTACCAAAGTGGATATGGATCAGAAGAAGACGGAGCAGATGAATCTGATGATGGCTTCTTACCTTGCGGATATCGGCTATACTCAGATGAAGATACCGACTCATGCGAATCTAAAACCGGAAGAGTTGGAATATATCAAGAACCATCCTATCATTAGTTATTTGATGATCGCTAACCTTCCTGAGATTGAAGATCCTGTCAAATCAGTAGTTCTAAATCACCACAGGCCACATCGCGGAGAGGGGATGAATAATAACTATCCGCAAACCAAACCTTTGGTGCAAAAACTTCAAGGTTATCGTGAGAAATATAAAGATGATTTTCGCAAAAATCTTTTAGCTACCGATATCCAAAGGCAAGTTAAGTCCATCCTTACTAACGCGATCTCTTACGAAGACATTGGGATTCTTTCTATTGCGGGAGAATTTGCGTCCTTGACCACCCCTCAGCCTTGGAGAGAACCTATGGACGGGCTTAAGGCGATGAAATTAATCTTGAATAATAGTTTCTTTGCTTATAACGAAAAGACACTAAAAGACTTTTTCGATCATGTAGGATTATCCTTATGCGATAACCAGCCGTTTGTAAAAATTGGAGATTACGTTATTGTAGCTTCTCAGGACTCAAATCGTAAGGTATTTTTCGAGATCTGCGTTATTAAAGATTCTCATAAAAATTCGATCCGACCTATGTTGGAAAGGATTGGTACTATCCGACCGAAGTTTGCAAATAACGGAAAAATTCGGATCTCAGGCTTCGAAATGGGCAGCTTGACTGTGGATAGAAGAAGAGCAATTTTCAATTTGGAACGTAATGCTGACCCTAGAAGGATTATCTATTTAGTGGATCCTGAAATCGATCCTGAGTTTTTTGATTCATTGGATCGTAAAGTTAGGGAAACATATCCCTCTAGGACTTCTTCTGATTCGGATTCCGCCTCTAAAGCGCCGGTTTCTTGATCGATTGACACAATTTCGGAAATTTATTCTTGCCTACTAGCAAGGTTAAATCATTTCTTTGATACTACACATATATCTTACTTAAACGTTATGTACTTTGGGTTTATATTTTTGGCCCTCTGGTAATGCGTATGGATTTTTATAATGACTCAATTTCAAAGTGGTCCAATCGATCCTCTCAGACTTGAAAGATTTGAGTTTAATGCCGAAGTCATCAGACAATTTAAAGAAAGTCAGTCCATCCCTGTAGATTTTTACAATAAGAACGGGCAGATTTTAATTCACCGTAAAGACAACGCGAGTGACGCAGATATTAATAAGCTTCAAAAGTTTGAACTTCAAGGCATTTATTACCTTCTATCCGAAAGGCACAAGGTAGGAATTCAAGTAGATCAGCCCGATTCAGTAAACGGCAAAAAAGTTTCTTATATTAAGTTAGTGAATCCTGATCTGACTTTGCAGATGGCAAGACAGGCTTCCGATCTTCTCAAAGAGTTGAGAGATTATCCTTTAAACGGAAATCATGTGAAGAAAGTAGCAAAGGCGATCGATGGAATTCTAGATGATTTCGCGAATAGTCAAGACGTTGAATTAGGTTTGGTAAACGTAATCGAAGTGATGAAGTCGGCTGGCGTGGAAACTGATTCAGAAGTTTTGACTAAAAGAACAGTCATCTCTATGGCGATGAAGCTACGTAGTTTAAAAGCAATCTCCGTTAAAGACAGTGAAAATTCAAAAGCACAACAATTGAATCTGATGATGGCAGCTTATATGGTAGATATAGGCAAAGTCAGAATGAAACTGCCGGTGCATGGAAATCTGAGCACAGAAGAATTTGAATATGTGAAGAATCATCCAATCGTTAGTTATTTGATGATTGGGAATTTGGCTTCTATTCAAACTCCAGTTAAAACTGCAGTATTAAATAGTCATAGACCGTATAGGGGAGAGGGATTGAATAATAACTATCCTTCTACTGCTTTCTTGGAGAAACGGCTCGGAGAATATTACGAAAAATATAAGAATGATCCTTCTAGAAGTGTACTTGTAGAAGATATGCAGAAACAATTACACATTCTGCAAAGTAATTCTTATAGTGAAGATGATCCAGCAATCATTTCTATCGCAGGAGAATTTGCCTCTTTGAGTAGTACTCAAAATTGGAGGTCTGCTTATTCTCCAATAACTGCTATGAAGCTAATCTTGAATAACAGCTTTTTTTCATATAATGAAAGAGTGGTTAAGGAATTTTTCGATTTTATGGCACTTAGTTTGTGCGAGAACAAAAGTGTTTTGAACGTAGGAGATTATGTGATCGTAGTATCTACGGACTCTCAACATAAGATTCATTTTGAGACATGCGTTATTCGAGACATTAACAAAAATCAAACTCGCCCTCTTTTAGAAAGAGTTGGGACAATCAGACCTGTCTTCTCTAATAAAGGAAAACTGAAAATCGTAGGTTACGATCGTAAAACTTTCCGTCCTGATATTAGAAAGGCAGTATTCAATCTTGCCAATACGGTAGACCCAAGAAGGGTGATTTATTCTATCGATCCTGAATTGGATCCGCCTTTGTTCGATCTGATCGATAGAAGTTACCGCAAAACAGCTCCGAAATCTGTCGCGTAAACGATTCGCTTTTCCTCTCCGCTTCGGAATCCTACTTTCTTCCGTTGGTGGTCTCCTGTTTTCTGGTACTGTATGCCTTCCAGTTGGGGTAAAATATTTAAAGTCAGTACGTTCGGAGAATCTCATGGCGAAGCCGTGGGGGTTGTCGTGGAAGGAGTTCCAGCAGGGATTCCTATCCGATTGGATGAGATCCAAAAGGATTTAAACAGAAGAAGACCCGGACAAAGTAAACTCACCACACCTAGGGATGAATCGGACATTGTTCGAGTTCTTTCCGGAGTATTTGAGGGAAAAACGATCGGAAGTCCGATCGCGTTGATAGTAAACAATCAGAACACGATCTCCAAAGATTATGAAAATCTAAGAGAAACTTTCCGTCCTTCTCACGCAGATTATACATACCAAACCAAGTACGGATTTCGTGCTCACGTAGGCGGAGGAAGATCCTCGGTCAGAGAAACAATTGCAAGAGTAGCTGCGGGTGCAATTGCCAGAATGATCCTAGAAGATGATCTGGGAGTCAAAACAGTCGCTTGGGTAGATACAATTGGAACTATATCTTCTGAAATTGCTGAAAACAAATATCCGCAAAGCAGGGAAGAAGTAGATGTCAACGAAGTCCGTTGTCCTGATCCTCAGGCGGCAGACAAAATGCGTTCTCTCATTTTAGAAATGAAAGAAGCAGGAGACAGTGTGGGTGGAATTATCCGCTCTGCTTCTTATAATCTTCCTCCAGGTCTTGGAGATCCAGTGTACGATAAATTGGATGGGGACATAGCAAAGGCAATTCTATCCATTCCTGCATGTAAAGGTTTTGAAGTTGGTTCCGGATTTTCTGGAACTCTTCTAACCGGAAGTACTCATAATGACGAATTTTATGTAGAAGAAGGAAGTGGAAGAGTCCGCACTCGCACAAATAATTCCGGAGGACTCCAAGGTGGGATTTCCAACGGAGAAACTTTGGTGGTTCGAGCTGCTTTTAAACCTACTTCTACCATTTTCAAAAAACAAAATACTGTAAATATCGACGGAAAAGAAACCATGCTAGAAGCAAAAGGCAGGCATGATCCATGCGTTCTGCCTAGAGCGGTTCCAATTGTAGAAGCGGCTATAAACCTAGTTCTAATAGATGCATATCTCTACCAAAGGGCGATGAATCCTCAGTGGTTCCAGAAATGGGCTAAAGTTCCTGATTATTACAAGGATTTAAAACTCTGAATTTGTCTTTTAGTCTGCTAAGCAAGCTATTAGAATCTGAGACAGGCTCTCACATCTTTGCATCTAGAAACGGGTTGCCAACTTAGAATAGTACGTTTCAAATGAAATTTGGCGCCCTGGTTTGTTTCGAAAAACGGAGGTTCGAGTGGTCAAGATAAAGATAGACGGGATCGAATACGAGGTCGACGAGAAAAAAAATCTAATATCCGCCGCTAAAGATGCCGGAGTGGATATTCCGTTTTTCTGTTATCATCCTAAATTATCTGTGGTGGGCATGTGCCGCATGTGCCTCATCGAGATAGAAGGGATTCCTCGTCTACAAGTAGCCTGCAATACTAAAGTCACCGAAGGACTTTCTATCATTACAAAGAGTGATAGAGTTATCGAAGCGAGAGAAGGAACGATGGAATTCCTACTAGCGAACCATCCACTAGATTGTCCTGTATGCGATAAAGCAGGAGAATGCCAACTCCAAGATAATTCTTTCGGCTCAGGAAAGGGAAACTCCAGATTCACATTAGAAAAAAGGAATATTCCTCAAGAAGAAATCGGTTCTAATCTAATCATCAATCACAATCGTTGCATCGTATGCTATCGATGTGTTCGTTTCGAAGAAGAAATGGTAGGAGAGTCCAACCTAGGACTCTTTGAAAGAGGATATCATTCGATTATAGGTCTCGCAAAAGAAGAACCTATCAATCATAATTATCAAGGTGCGCTTGCGGATATTTGTCCAGTTGGTGCATTATTAAATCATAAAACGTTATTTAAGTCCCGGGTATGGTGGTATAAATCAGAAGAATCTGTATGCCCAGGATGTAGTACTGGTTGTAAAACTTATACAAATGTAAGAGACAACAAAATGTTCCGTTATATGCCTCGTATAGATGAAGAGAAGGACCAGTATTTCCTTTGTGATAAAGGAAGATTTAATGTTGATTGGTTGAATACAAACAGATTGTTCTCCTTCTATAAAAATGGAGAAACAAGTATTAGTTCTACTGTTTTGGATGAGATTTCCGAAAAAATCTCCAGATCTAAAAAGATTGCAGTGATCGGTGGAGCTCACGAGTCTGATCAGAACTTAAAATCAATCAAAGAATCTTTATCTAAGCTTGGGGTTTTATTCGTAACAGAAGCAAGAGTAAGTCCTGAGCAATACAAAGAACCTGAACAAGTGGATTTCCAATACACTACAGATAAAAGACCGAACACGAAAGGTGCAGTAGACGCAGGATTTGTTTCCTCCGATGGGATCGATTCTATTCGTTCTGCAGCTATAAAAGGTGAATTCGATCTAATCTTTGTAATTAAAGAAACAACTGACGAAATCTTGGCTGGCGTTTCTTCTGAATCTATAGTAATCTTAGAAACGAATCTTACGGATGATGCGACTAAAGCAAAGTATTCCGTGCCGATCAAAGCTTATTCGGAACAAAGTGGAAGTTTTACAAATAAGAAGGGATGGACCCAGAACTTTAATAAATCTATGGAAGCACCAAAAGGTTTATCAAGTTCGGCGGAAATATTCTCGTTATTGGAAAAGAAAACCTTAGAATTACGTTCTAACTCTAGAGAGGCAGCCGTTGGGAACCGTTAATGTAATTAATGTAGCGGCAAAACATAAGCCCGCTTGGTACCAAAGATTATATTCTTATTCAATCGCGAATGGTCTTTGGATTACTCTTAAACATTTTATTAAAGCTGCTTTCCTAAAAGGTGCAGTTACATTAGAATTTCCTGAAAAGAAAAGGAAGTTCTCCACTCGTTTCCGTGGAATGCATACCATGAAGCGGGATGAGATTGGCAGAGAAAGATGTACTAGCTGTTTCTGTTGTATGTGGATTTGCCCTGCGGACGCGATTAAGATAGAAGCAGGACATGTAACTCCTGAAATTCAGCATCTTCATCCGGAAGATAAGTTTGCTAAGAAGTTCGAGATCGACTTATTACGTTGTATATTCTGTGGAATGTGCGAAGAGGCATGCCCTAAAGGTGCGATCTATTTAGATGGTCCTGCTGAGATGGCTGCTGACAATAGAGAAGATTTAATTCTAACTAAAGAAAGAATGATGCAAAAGGTCGGAGGACCGATCTTAGGAGAAAGACTCTAGTCTCCTAGGTTTTTTATGGCCCGTTATATACAGGCCATAAAAGACTGAACAATCTATTAAGAAACTCTCCGATCTGCGTCTCTTACTTCCGAACTAAATTCTCTCGGAAGTTCTCGATTCGCTTTATCCAATATTGGAGAATGTAATCTTTTAGAAGCGTATTCCAAACAAGCTTCGATATCCAAAACCTTAATATTTGGATATTCATTCAGGATCTCACGGTATCCGAATCCTAAAAAAATCATATCTAGTATTTCTAAAACTCGGATCGAGGTTCCCCGGATAACTGGTTTACCTCCGCAGATGGAAGGATGAGAGATAATTCGTTCTAATTTTTTTGTATCTGTTTCCATTCTAATTATACAACAAAGCCACAGACCAAATTTTGAATCTTTAATTCTGAAGTCTGAAGTTTTTCCCTGGAAAGAAATAATCCCTAAGATTTAGGGAATGAACAACTTTCAGAAAAATTCCAAAAGTAATATAAAGAATAAAAAATATATAAAAGTAATTAAAATACTCCTAGAATAGAAAATTCAGTGTAAATCGAGCTAAGTTAATCCGAAGAAAAAGAATTCGATTCGAAGCAGAGCCGCTTCACAGATCATATTCTATTCTTAACACTTTTTAGTGTTCAAAATATGGAAAACGGCTCCATCGAAACAATTTATGTTAAAATAGGCGATGTCTTTAGATATTGCCGGATGGAGAAAGGCCTTTCATTAAAGGAACTTGCAGACGCTCTTAAGAAAGAATTTGGAGTTCCATTCAATCCTAACCTTTTAGGAAAAATAGAAAGGGGTGAATCAAGACTACTTACCCACGATTTTATCAATCTTTGTTTATTCTTTCGTTTGGAGCTAAAAGCATTCTTAGATAAAGATAAAAAGAATATCCACGAAACTGCTTTAGGCGATTTAACGGAAGATCCTGCAATTCGTAGGATCTTAATATTCATTAGCGAGAATAGAGGCTCTAAAGGATTCGTTACCTTTTTGGAAGAATTCCTAAAATTTATGGGCCCTCAATTGATCAGAATGAGCAAAGACACTGATCCTAAAAATTTAAAAGCCGCTTCTCCAAAGAAGAAGGGCCGCAAACCTTAATCATCCCTTTAGTAATCTAAACAAACTTCTTTATATAATATAGAACAAACTTTACTCATTAAATTCGAACGACCTATATAAATAAAAATTTTATTTATTTCAGAAATTATATTATCTCGTTTCGAAAATAAGTGAGAATTAAGACGCTTATATTACCCTATCGTTTAAATACTTAAAACCTCCACATTAAAACTAAAGAGGGATTATAATGAAGAGAATCATCATCCGGGGTGTTTATACTCTGGTAATCGTAGGACTTCTCGCAGGGTCATTCGTGGCTTGCGGCGATAAGTCTTCATCAAACGGAGCAGACTTAGGAATACTTTCTAGTCTTCTTCCTTCTAAAAGCGGAAATGGATCTAAGTTATTTGCAGCTAGCACTTATTTTCATAACGAGATTTTTCCACCACACTGGTTGAATTGGACCACAGATGGTGCAAACCCGATTGAAACAGGACCTACTTTCTTAACACGCGGTTTGAAATGTAGCGGTCGTTATTGCGATGATGTAAATCTTCTCGCAAGCGAATCCGGATACACTCAAACTAATAGCTGGTGGACAGATTGGTTTTCAGAAGAAGGAACCAACTATCGTGTTTGCGATAACAACGCATTCGTAACAGGTATTAAATGTTCTGGAAGTTATTGCGATAACGTTTCCTTAAAATGTTCTCAGTTGAATAATAACGGTGTTAGAACAGGATGTTATTGGACTTCCGGTATTTCTGAAGAAGACGGTGGAAAATTTGTAGCTCCTGAGTCTATGTATATCGCAGGTGCAAGCTGTAATGGTCGTTATTGCGATAGTATGAGCTTATATCTTTGCCAAGCTGATAATGGTGGACCAAATGTTGATCAGGATGCACTAGCTCAACAATTTGCACCTCGTTTGAGATTTGATCAAGAGACTACTACAGGTTCTGGAGATTCCGGAAAATGTTTTACTAGCGATCCTCAAACTTATTACACTCAAAGAGCCGCAGGAGTTGCACCTCAAGATCTTTGTAATAAAGATTATTCTACAATTTCAAATAACCAAGTTCCGATTTTCTATGAAACTTCTCTAGTTGGAACGAATGCAGTTCTGATTAGATACTGGTTCTTCTACGCTTGGCAAAGTACTTGTTTCTTAAGTTTCGGAAGTCATGCGGCTGACTGGGAAGGAATGAGTGTCCTAGTAGTAAATGGCCAAATGAAACGAGTTGCTTGGTCTCAACACTCTGGATGGTATTCAAAAGAAGCGGGTAACTTTGAAGTAGCGAACGGTACTCACCCAGTTGCATATGTTGGTAAAAACGCGCATGGATCTTTCCATGATGATGGTGGATCCGGCGGATGTTTATATTTCGAAGATTTCAGAAATCCAGGTGGCAACGATTATCACCAAGATACTTGGAACAATCTTGTTCGATTGAGAAGAGGTGGAGATGCTCCTAGCTGGATGAATTGCCAAGGAAGTGGATGTTTTGACGGAATCGGTCACCCAATGGAAAGAGGAGACTGGCGTTCTAACGCAGGTTGCGGATCTGACGGTTGTGGTAAATCTTCCGTGGGTGGAAACATTCCTTTCGTAAATGATCCGAATGGTTCTGATTATTCAGCGATCATGGCAAAACATAGCGGTAAGGTGATCGATGTTCCAGGAATTAGCACGGCCGACAATGTTAATCTTTACCAATGGACTAACGTTGGCCAGGATAACCAAAGATGGACACTCGAATCCACGGGTGATGGCTACTTTAAATTTATCGCTAAACATAGCGGCAAATGTTTCGACGTGAAGAGCGGATCTACTGCAGCAGGAATGAATGTGATCCAATATTCTTGCGGTGGAGGAAATAACCAAAGATTTCAATTGCTCTCCTATGGAGACGGATTCTTTGCTCTTCAAGCAAAACATAGCAGCCAGTGTTTGGATATCGCAGGCGGCGCGACTGGAGACGGAGGTCTCTTGGTCCAATGGCCTTGTGCTTGGACTGATAACGAAAAGTTCCAGTTCTTGCGTTAAGATACTGGGCGGGTAAAACCCCGCGTCTTATGAAAGGTAGGGCTCTCGATTTTCGGGAGCCTTATTTTTTTCTGCTTCCGCAGAATCGGAATATCCCAAAAATTAGCAGAAATCCTTTTTTTGGCCCGATTAAACTGAAAATGCAAGGTCTTTCCCAACAGGAATTTATCACTCTATATGAGTCCTGCAGAAATACTGTGTATCATTTCCTGCTCAAATTTTCAGGAAATCCGGAAATTGCCGAAGATTTGACCCAAGAGACATTCTTAAAGGCCTTTGAGGTCATGGATCGCTTTGACCCAAATAGGGGAAGCTTCTCTTCTTGGTCATGCACGATCGCTAAAAATCTATACTTTAAACATTTCAATCGTACAAAGAAGGAGACGGGCAACGTCTCAATTAATGTAGAGAACTTTCCGGAACTCTCAGGAGGGAATCATGAAGATCCTCTGGAATTGGAAAAAAATTCTCTTAATTTAGCATTAAAAGATGGGGTTTCACGTCTTCCTGAGCCTGAAAAGAGTATAATATTACTGAAGGAAATCCAGAAGAAGACTCTCAAAGAGACTGCAGATGCTCTTGGAATATCCGAGAGGACCGTTAGTCGTCGCTTATTAAGTGCGTTTAGATTATTAAGAACGCATCTTGAAGCAGAAGGGATCGGACTATAAGATGACATTACATACGCAACAGTCAAATAGTTTCGAAGAACTACTAGAGTTATATCTTTCTGGCGAGCTTGACGCCGCTGGAAAGAAACAACTTTTGGAAATTGTATTAAAAGATCCTGACAGAGCGGCCGAATACCGAAAAATTACTCAGATCCAGTCACAACTTAGAACTTCTAGTGCTTCTTTAGAGTTAAAAAAACTTTCTCCTAAAACTTCTTCTAAAAAAATCATTCCTTTCCCTAAACCTGCGATCTATCTTGCGGCTGCAGCTATAGTATTTGCATCTTTTGGAATATATTTTTATCAAAATTCTTCGATTAAAAAAGGGGAAGCTACTTTAGATAAGTTCACTTATTCATATGGTGATTGTTCTATTGAAGGTAAAACTTCTCAAGCTGGAGAGAATGTGTCCGGCAAGAGGATCGTATCAGGGAAATCTTCAATTTGCGACGTTCAATTAGAAGGGGAGAAGAGTGTTGCACTTAGAGCCTTACCTAATTCAGACTTCACTGCTGAACGTAAAGAAAATGCAATCCATGTTTCTCTTGGATATGGAACAATTCTTCTTGATAGCCAAGGCCCGAAAGACGCAGAAAATATTTCTATAGGTTCTGATGACTTCAGATTAATTTTAGAAGGAACTAAGGTCTCGGTCAACAAAGGACGTACGGATTCTTCTCTCTCTGTAAAAGTATTAGAAGGAAAAGTTAGATTTGAATCTGGAGATGCGATTTTCTTCGAGTCAGTCTCCAGTTGGTTGACCAAGGAAGAAATCGCTCTTCTCGCAAAAGAATATCCTATCTTATTTGATAAACAAGAACTAACAATAGAATCAGGACAACAGCTTGCATGGAAAGGATTCTCTCCAGCGAGAATGAAAGGTCTCAAAAGAATCGAAGATTCGATCAAAGCAAGTAAGAAGTCCCAGCCTAGCGTGCAATTAGATGAAACTTTAATTAAAAGTTTAAAACCTCATGTGGATTCTCTTCCTAAGGATCCGTTCCTTATCTCTCCTAAAGAGCTTAAGAATTCTCTCAAAAAAATACTTCCTGATGAAAAAGCGGACCTGGAAAGAAAGTTTGCGAGTATGGTCCGTTTCCCTCCAAAAGACCTGAAAGAAAGAGAACAATTGATGGAGTTGGTCAAGAAGGTCGACAAAGCATCCATTTTGGATATCTTAAATAGTAAAGGTCCAGGTGCTGCTCCTCGAGAAATCTCTCAAGAAGTTCGTATTCTTTACCTAAAAGACGGATCTATGGAAAGAGGGATTATCTACCAGCAAGATAGCTTCTATGTAGTATTAAGACCGGATGGTAACTTGATTATTCCGGTAGATGCTGTAGAAAGAATAGAATCTGAGTAATTAGTGATTTAAGTTCTTCTTCCAAAACGGAAGATATAATAAAGTAAATACTAACATTCCTAAAGCCTGCATCCAAAGGATATAAATAGGCCAAGGGCCTAAATAATCCATCAAAGAGCCTGCGGCAGACTTCTCCCTCATATATCCATAATTTGAATCTAATGCAAAATCTATAATTAAAGCAACAACCACGTAAATTTGGCTATAAAGAACTGATCTAAGCACTGCTCCTTTTCTAGGAGTTAACTCTAAACCAAATACAACATAAAGAGCAGAAATCACCAGACCGGAATGCGCGATAAAAAATATAAAAAAGTAAATATGAGGAAATGTAACCGAAAGATCTGGAGTGATTACTCCTTGCATAGAACCTGCAATGACCCAAAAATAAGAAAGTTCTGCCAGAGTTCTGTTCATAGTAAATAATGCCAGAGAGGTTACAATTGCCGACCAATTGCAAAATTCCATAGGCAGATCATAACGTATCTGCCAATAGCCTGAATCTATTCTATATATTACGTAAACAAAATAGTTTAAAAGAAGAATGATACCAAGAGTATATCCGATGATATTTTTGGTTTTGGAAGAAGCAAATTTTCTAGCAAAATATGGGAGACTGAAACTGAGGAATGCAGTAAGAAAAAGAATAATAAAATGGAGAGGGCCCCAATGTTCGAATCTCATAGAAGATACCCTCTCCTTGCGTTAGCTAAATTTCAAATCATAAATTCAATCAAAGAGTGGATTATTCTTTACGCTAAAGATCATTTTCATTTCTTCTTCAGTGAATTGGTGAGGTCTTTTTCTTTTTAGATCCATAAAAAGTCCATGTACTACCGAAGTAAGAATCAACTTTTTTGTTTTTTTAGAGAATACATCATGACGAAATGCTAATCGATTCTTCTCTGCTTTTTGATAAACCGTAACAATTACAAAATCATCCGGAAAACTCATTGTGCCAAAGTAATTCAAATCAGCTTTGTAAACCACCGGGCCGATTCCTTTCGCCTGTAATGAATGCAGGTCCAATCCACATTGATAAGAAGATCGAATCCTGGCATCATCTAGATAATACTGGATCGTTTCTAAATTTACCTTTCCTTCTGGATCCATCTCCGGCCAGCCAACGCTGATCGGATGATAGAACGCATAAGGGTAATCAGCTTCGGAATAAAAGACTTCTTCCGCATCATCAAAAAGGCTTAAAACGAATTTTGCCTTACATACTAATACAGAATCGGAAGTACGAAAGATTTCCTGCATGATCTCAGTAGATTCTGGATCGGAGTGAAGGATGTCTGTAGTAACAATAGCATCTTCTGGATATTTTAGCTCTGCTTTATATTCTATTACGCTTTGGCGGACTACCAAGCGGTCTGAACTCAGGATTGCTTCCCCTTCTTCTTTTAAAAGTTGGAAGGTTTTGATCCTTGCTTCTTCAAAATAACTTTGGTACGTTCCATTGTTTACATGTCCGTTTACATCTATATCCGATTTACGGACAGGAACTGTAAAAGATGTGATGATCTTATCTGTTTTTTCCATGAGCCTCATAAAAAAGCCTCCGGTAGACAAATCGGTCTACTGCATAAATTCCAGAATAAATTATGGTAGACAAGTCAGTCTACCATAATTATAATAAAGGGAGGAAAAAATGAGAATTCAAAAAGACTTAATTCGGTCTGACGACCCTGCAAAGGACAGAATCCTAAAGGCAGCTTTCAAATTATTCTATTCCAAGGGTTATCCCAATACAGGGATAAATGAAATCCTCGAAGAAGCGGGAGCTTTTAAGAAGAGCTTGTACATTCATTTTCCATCTAAAAAGGATTTGGGTAAGGCTTATCTTTTGGAACAGGAAGAAGCTATATTAGGTTTTGTTAAAAGGATTGCTAAGAAGGAAAAGAAATATTCGGACTTTATTAAATCTTGGATGAAAATGTTGAGAAGAGGTTTGAAAAATACTTATATTTACGGCTGTCCTTACGCGAATTTATCCAACCAGACACATGATGAGCCGGAGATCTCAGATTTTGTGAAGGTAGCATTGAACCGATGGGTTCTCGACTTCGAACTTTGTTTAAAAGAAATTACCTGGAATTCTAAAAAGGTAAAAACTGAGTCTGAATTGAAAGACATTTCAGAAAGTATCCTTTTTTATTATCAAGGGGCTTTGCAATTATACGGAATGTCTGGAGATTTCAAACATATTCATCGTTTAGAAAAAGCACTTCTTTCCTTAGATAATTAATATAATATTTTTAGGTTTTATTAATCCCAAATAGAGTTAGCGCATTCTACCAGATCACCAGCAAAATAATGTGGGAAAGAATAAGCTAATTTCCCAGTGATCGGGTTTAAATCTTTATAAGAAACGGAATCGATCCTTAAGGTATCCGATTCGTCTCTGTAAATTTTGAATTTCAAGTGAAGTTTAAATTTATCTTTTCCGAATTTGAAACTTGTATTATTCTTACATGTTTTAAAACAATTATCGAATACTTCTTCGGTGTTTTGATTAGATCTTAGAGTCAGTGATTGTTCCTTACAATTAAAAGAACACTCATCCGGATCGGCAGGCTCATACGGAAATTCGATCAATACATCCTTATTTCCTTCGATTTTATAAGAGCCGTGTATGATTGGCACCAATTCTCCCGGCCTTCTGCTTCTCATTATTGCGCCGGAAGGTGGACTCAGGATTAATTCTAGACCGCTAATCTCTAAATATAGTTTAGAATCTATTTTAGGAAAATTTTTTTCCCAGTTTAAACATACCGTTTTACTATCTGACTGCGCCCCTATGAAAAAAGGAATACAGAGTAAAAAACTGAATAGAATGGAGAATAAGAACAACTTAACTTTCATCTGCTTGAAAGAATATTCTATAATGAGTTAGGTTAGTCTACCAGCAGAAAAATCAGATTTTCATTACAGATTTAGCATTACTCATTACTCTTAGCTTCTAACTTTTGAATGTCCTTCGCAAATTCTTTTAAAAGAGAAGGATCGAATTTTTTACTACCTGGTCTGTCCCGAACCTTCCCCCATAAAAACGCAGCTATATTCAGTTTATTTTTAAGCGGAGAAGTTTTTGTACTAGAATGAAAATCTTTAACAAAACGATTCCATCTTAGAACGCGATCATCCGGCCTTTCTTCCTTGGGAGGATTTTCATACACCTTCAAAAGATCTTGGACAGAGAGTTTTAGATTTCCGACCTTCTCAGCATCTCGAACTGCTTCTGCCATTGCCTTGGTAAAACTGAATTTTTTAAGACCATAGTAATCTCTGCAGAATTCTCTAAATTTAGAGTCAAAACGAATTCCTTCTGGAATGATTTTAGATTTGAGAGTGATCTCCTTTCCACTTTTGTTTTTTCTGCGAATTGATATTGGGCTTATAGATGTATTTTCCTTTTTGAGGAACATATCTCTGCCTAATTTAATATACGATCTTAACCTTTCTTCAAGTTCCGCTTTGGCACCTTTGGAAGATATTTTTAATCCTGTGCAAATTTCTTGTAATTCTTCTCTGTACCAATAATGAGACTCGAATTCCGAGATTGTTTTGATTTTTTCAAAAGAAGGACGTAATTTCATTTTTGTTTGCAGGAATTCCAACAATAAGAAGGGATTTATTTTTTCTATTTAGAATTCCAAGCAGGCTTGGACTTTAATGCTTTTTTATAAATCGGACATCCAGGTCCGTGAGCACCTTCTAAATATCCTGTGCTCATTAAAAACTCATTCACTATTTCTCCACCCACAAATACAAAAGTTTTCTTGAATAGTTTGGTCCATTCATCCAATGATTTGGGATGGTGAGAGGCTAACCAATCTTGAAAACTTCCGAATTCTTTTTGAAGACCGACGATCACATTTGCATTATGAATTGCAGCATTTATCTTAAGTTTATTTCGAATGATCCCTGCATCGTTCATAAGTCGATCAAAATCTTTTTCAGAAAACTTTGAGATCTTTCCGATGGAAAAATTTTTATAAGCCTTTCGAAAGTTTTCCTTCTTTCTTAAAATTGTTGTCCAAGATAGACCAGCTTGATTGATTTCTAAAATAAACCGGCCAAATAACTCGTCGTCTGACTTTAAGGTAAAACCGTATTCTGTGTCATGATACGTTTTGTTTTCAGGATCTTGATCCTTTTCGAGTGAAAGAACGTAATGGCAATATTTTGTAAGAGAATTCATATACTAAAGATAGGATAATCCTAAGAATTAATTCGCTTCTTACAAAAGAACAGGCAAGAAATTTTTTGAATTCTTCTCTCGCCTGTTCATAAATCTATAAAATAAGTATTCGGTCTAAAAACCAATTAACATTCCTCCATCTACTCTAAGAGTTGCTCCTGTAATCCAATCCGCTTCGTCGGAAGAAAGGAATGCAACTGCCGAAGCTACTGCTTCCTCGGGATTCCTTTTGATCTTTAAAGGAATCGAATTCAAAATAGAATTTCTAATTTCTTCCGGAACATGTTCAGCAAATCTATTATTTATAAAACCGGAAGCGACACAGTTTACGGTGATATTTCTAGAAGCAAGTTCCCTCGCCGCAGATTTGGTGAGTGCGAATAGTCCAGCTTTTGCCGAAGAATAATTTGCCTGTCCTGCATTCCCATAAAATCCAGAGACAGATCCAATGTTTACGATTCTACCTGAACTTTTCTTTATCATAAACTTTGCAGCAGTTTGTATTCCAAAGAAAGCAGCTTTCAGATTTACTGAGTGTACCTTCTCCCATTTTTCCTCAGACATTCTCAAGAGAAGATCGTCTTGAACTATTCCGGCATTATTGATCCAAATATCCAAGGCTCCCGTTTTCTCAAATGCAAACTCAGCCAATTCCTTGTTTTGTTGTTTAGATGTGACATCGCAGGTTTTCCAGAAGACTTTTTCTGGGCTGAGTTTTGCTAATTCATCCGCCGTTTCTTTACAATTGGAATCATCAAGGTCGGAGAGAATAATATTAGAACCTCTTTCCAAAAACATCTTTGCGATTGTTTTACCTATTCCTCTAGCCGATCCTGTGATTACCGCAGTTTTACCTTCTAACATAATCATTCTCCTATTTATTTCGATGTCGAAATATTGGTTCAAAAAAATTTACATCATATATCAAAATTCGAATGGATCTTCGTTAAAATTCGCATGAATTCTTCTTTTTCCCCTTGCTCCAAATTCAGACTAAGCCTTGAAAGTGTAGCTTTGGATGCCTTTTGCACTTTTTCTAAGGTTTGTTTTCCCTTCTCGGTTAATTCTGCCGAAGTTACTCTTTCGTCTTCATAAGGTTTGGATCGTTTAACATAGCCAAATTCTTCCATCTTATCTAAAAGAGCAGTTACTGTAGAATTGGTTCTGTCCAAAAACTTTGCCAATTCACTCATTGTTAGAGGACCTTCTTTACCTAATATAAAAAGTACACCTCCATGAGCGGGGACAAGATCTTGAATACCTTGCTTAAGGAATTCTTCGGACAAATGTTTTTGGATCCGATCCCTGGTCCTAGACAATAAATGAATTACATATTCAGGCTTCACTTATTTAGACATCGAAATAGTTGTAAAGTTTTGTCAAGTTGGAAATTCTGAAATTTTTTCAGGATTTGTCGAATGTTAATAAGTTTACTGAGGTTCTGGGACTTTCTAGATATGCCAAACCCGAAACCGTTCGATACATTTACTCAAATGTTGGAGAACGATAAAGATATTGAAGTTGTGCAAATTTGGGTAGATGATAGCAATGCTTCTGAATCGAATCATTTTTGTTTGATTAAAAAACCTGAGGACGGTTGAATCAATTACGATCGTAATGAAAGTTTAGGAATGGTCGAAGTAGGTAAAGTAATAAAACTATAGCATCTTCAGGATACTAAGATCTACAAAATCTATGGACTTAATAACTAATAAAGGAATTTAAAATGAAGCTATTAATATTTTCTATTTTTCTAGTAATGTATGTTAGCTGTACTGCTAATTCACGAGTAGAAAATAAGAATATTTCCGTAGCTGAAGGTCAAGCAGAGAAAAAAGGTAGGACTATATATAGAGTACTTTCTAAAAAAGAATATTTGGTTAATAAAACTATATTGTCTGGTGGTTCCAGAGAAATTTATGAAGCTATACGAAAGAAGAATTCGAAACTAAAAGAAAAAGGAAACGCGATTTTTTGTGGGGAATTTAACCCTCAAACATTGACCATTCGGATTCAATATGTAGCGAAAGAATATGATGATATGAAACATTCTCTTTTACAGCTTACAGAGAATAGCCCGAATATTTACACGGTTCATTTTGGAAATGAACCATTGCATGATGGAATATTCCAGGAAACAGATGATCAAGCTGATACTAAGTTTTGGCAAATTGGTCTTTTTCCAGTTGGAGCAATACCAAGGATTTCCAATCCAACAAATGACCTTGGAATTTTTACAAACAGATTTTTCGACGTTAAATCCATTGCTCTTAACAAAAAGAAAATAGATACAATCCGAGACTGCATTATGAATTTTAGAATCCAGTGGTGTGGAGAACAGGCCAATCCGAAAGATCGAGAGTGGCCTGCATGTGATCCACCAGGTAATGAATATTAAATTTATTCTAAATTAATCACAGGACTGCCGTCTTAATTGCAAAAAACTAATTCCTACGACTTAAGATAAAAAATAAACTATCCACATTAACGTTAGTGCGCGCCTAACAAATTTTTTGTTTCTCAATATAGGTGCAGAGGAGTTGTTATGCGAATCATAATTTTTTCAATTCTTTTCTCTCTCGTTACTGAAATCCATTCCCAGGCTAATAATTGTTTCATTGAGGAAGGTAATAAAATCTGCATAAGGAAAATTGCATGGTAGATACGAGTATTTTGATGATGAAGGTTTACAAATTTTAAAGGCATCGTTAGAGATTTGGAAAGACCCAAATATAAAATGGAACAAGTGGATATATTGATATAACTTATAATGATATTTTTCGCAGGCCCGGGAAATATCCTAAATAGGTAAACTAGCATATTTGGATTCTCTTGCTATTTAGCGGTCTAATTCGAGAAATTCCTTCCAAATCGATTTTCTGAGAGATTCTGTAAAAATCTGTGACCGATGTGTCAAAATTTTTCGTATAATAGAATATGGGGCTTTCGTTCAGACATTTAGTTTATTTTATATTATTTGTATTCTCTTTCATAATGAGTTCGAATTGTGAAGGCGATCTATACGAAATCCAAGATCCTTCTTTGGGGATGGTAAAAGATGCGGCCTATTATGTTGAGGCACACAGATTAGCAGACACTCATAATTTGAGGATTTTTGCTGAGCCATCTGAGCATAATGTATATGCTCATTTTAATTTGAAAGTTTCTCCTGCACTTTTTCTGAAACAAGGTTGGAAGAATGGAAGCCTTGTCGATGAAAGTTTTTGGAAAGAAGAGCTATCTTGGGATATTCTTCATTTCGGATTGGAAGCTCCGATAGATTTAACGGATGCTAAAGTTTATATTAGAGAAGATCGGTCCAGAAATTTTTCAGGTAATATCGAGGTACTTGTTCTCACAGGAAATGAAGGTTATCTGGTTTGCAGGCCATTTTCTTCAGATTCTAAATCCTATTTAAGCAATTTTATTTTTTAGGTCTTTCTTGAGAACCTGCGGGTTCCCGAAAATTTATCTCGAATAGATCGTAATGTGATTCTCTTACACCGGTTACGTAGGCAACAGAGACACCTAGATAATATTTGCCAGAATACTTCATAGCTTTCCAAGCGAATTCTGCCATTTCTTCTGAGGTGATTGAAAATGGATGTATTCTTCCTCTAGACTCGTCCATATAAAGGCCTTCGTAAGTTCCTACCATCGTTCCTTTGTATTCTAAACTTACGATCCTTCCCGTTACGGAAAAGTTTCTTTTTCCACCCGTCTTGTTAGTTACCATCTTTTCGATCGGATGAGAAGTATCATGAGCTTGCACCCATACTGTAATCCTTCCGCTTGGATCTTTTACAGGGGTGCTATGAGGTATTATGTTTTCTTGATATTGTGCGTTGATTACTTCTATGCTGCTAGAAAGTGCAATCGGTTGGATCCGATGAATATTGAATTGGATCACTATTGTTTGATTCAGATTTTTCATCAGAAAATTTACTACATCTGCGTTTTCGGGACGAACGCTGACATTCGCTTTTTTACGCATAGGCATGTAACATTCGTCTCTGGTCTCATCACATTCTTCTGCCGGATCAAATGTTAAGACTTCTATCACGCCTTCATAGGATTCGTATACGATCCCGCGGCTCTCGAATTGGGTTAGTTTAGCAACTGTCCAGCCTTCAGAATAGGTTCCCAGGGCAAACACAGGGGTTTGGGACAATAATACCGAAATATAGAAGAAGACGGAATATTTTCTGAGGATCATAAATCTCTATTGGACGATGTTTTCGGTCTCTTACTACCTATCGGCATTCTTAGATTCTCTGATCTAAGTATTTTCCATTTATAAGCCGATCTAGTGCAAAATATTAAAAATTTTTCTTTCTAAATTATCACAATCTGGTTTCAAAACTACCATTATAAACGGTTTTTGGAGAGAAGTTTCTGTCTTAGAGATAAATTTCCTAGAGATCATTAAGTGTTTTGATTAAAGGATCTTTTCATTAAATGATTCTTATTTCCTCGATTACGTTATCCGTCACACTTTTCATTTTTATCCAATTTGAGGTATGGTTTCTTTTGGCAAATCATCGGATGAAATAATAATCTCGCGTATACTAAGTCTTTCTTATAAAAAAAATCGGTAAAACAAGTCCAGTTGCGTATTTTTGAGAATTTTTTGGGAACTTTTGTCTGAGTTGTATACAATTTTGGCTAACGTAGGAAGAAGGCATTCCTTCCCATCTTGGGTTTGGTGCTTATTAAAATTGGAAATAGAGAGGTCGAAAAGTTCCGATATGAAACGGTCTGCGACATTTTTTCTCAAGAGTATCCTAACTCTTGCTATTCTTTTCTCCTTCGTAAATTGTCCGAAGGGTGGAGGAAAGGGACCTTTGCTTTTACCGCCAGGTGAAACTGCAGAGGCTCCTACTCCAGATCCTACCATTCGAGTTTATAGGGGAAGTGGTACGGTAACTTCTGTTTCAGATAGTTCTACCGAAAATTTAGGAAGTGTAAAAATTACGGAAAGTAGTACTGCCCGCGTTTTTACGATTCAAAATAATGGTGAGTTAGCTTTAAATCTAACAAGCACACCTGTAATTGCAAAAACAGGCGCGGAAGCAGCACAATTTACAGTAGATCAGTCAGGTACCGATAACGTTTTGGATCCTGGAGAAACTACTGAGTTCACCGTGACTTTTTCTCCATCTGGATCAACAGGCACTAAATCGGCTCAGTTGCAAATAGCATCTAACGATCCGAATACTCCTATATTTATTTTGAACTTGAGTGGAACTGCAAATCCTGCACCTGCTCCTGATATCCAAATTAAAAGAGGATCAACTACTTTTACGAGTGGATCTAGCGTTCATACTTTCACAAGTGTTCAAGAGAATACGAGTGGAACTGCAGTATCTTTTACGATCAATAATATCGGAGATGCTACTTTAAATTTAAGTACGATTACTTTAACAGGAGCGAATTCAAACCAGTATAGCTTGGATGTAAGCGGAACAAGCAGCGCTGTTGCAGCTTCCGGATCTACAACATTCTCAGTTACATTCTCTCCTAGTTCTACTGGAACAAAAACTGCTACGATTACTATCCCAAGTGATGATGCTGGAACTCCAAATTATACTTTTGGTCTTTCCGGAACTGCAACTCCAACACCTGTTCCTGAAATGAATGTTCAGAGAGTTACAGGTTCTGTAAATATCGCCGATGGAAGTGGAACTTTCGATTTTGGAAGCCAAGTGGAAAACGTCGCCGGTTCTGCAGTTCAATTTAGGATCCAGAATTTAGGAACTGCTTCTTTAAGCTTATCCGGAACTCCGATCGTGGAAATCACTGGTACGAATTCAGATCAGTTTGAAGTAACCGTTCAGCCTAGCACAACAAGCGTAGCTAGTTCTGGAACTACAACTTTCTCTGTTAGGTTTGTTCCTACTTCTACCGGTGCAAAAACTGGGTCGATCTCGATTGCGAATAATGACTCTGATGAGAATCCTTATAATTTCACTATCACAGGTACTGGAACTCCAACACCTGCTCCTGAGATTAATTTAAAACAAGCCTCTACAAGTATTGCAAGTTCTGGAACTTATTCAGGAATTTCTGATACAAGGATTGGATCTACAAGTGCGACTACAACGTTCACAGTGGAGAACACTGGAACTGCAACCTTAAACCTGAGCGGAAGCCCTCGTGTGGTTGTGGGAGGAACGGATTCTTCTCTGTTCTCTGTGGTTTCTCAACCTTCTGCTACTGTTGCGGCGAGTGGAACTTCCACTTTCACGGTTACATTCTCCCCTACTTCTACCGGAACAAAAACTGCGACTCTTACGATCGCAAATAATGATTCGGATGAAAATAGTTATGTGATCAATTTGTCCGCGAATGGAATCGAACCAATTGCTCCTTGCTTCGATATCAATACTCAATCGGTTACATCCAACCTGAATAGTATTGCGAACTACGGTGGAAGTGGACAGACATTGTATTATTCGAGTACGATACCGATTACCATCGGACCATCTTTCCCTGCGGCGATTTATTATATCAATCAACCGCATAGCTTGACTTCTACATTGTTCGGAATGTTCAGCGGTATTTATGATTCTGCTCAGACCGGTCTTTATGAGACTAGAGATGGAGTTGGGCTCACAAATTTCTCTGGATTGTTACCGTACGGAACGACTGGTTCTCAATTCTTGAATTTATTGGGCGGAACTAATTCCATAACAATCAATCCGAACATTTCTCAAACCTATCGTTTCGATATTAACTCGCCGGTTAGCTTTAGTGCAACTAATGCGAGCTACTCGATTATCAGAGGCTGTCATCCAAGATTGACAGAAGAGAGAATATTCGTTACTACTACAGGCTCGAACAGTTCCAGTGGTTTGTCAAAGGTTTGGACTTACAGAAAGAAACTGAATATTAGGTTTATATTTGTTCAAGGTTCTTATCCGACTTACACGGTTGCTGGTTTGCAAGATGCGGTTGATAGAATTACTAGCATCTATTCTCAAGATTCTGTGAAAATAGACGTTCAATTCTCAGCTACAAGCGTATCAGCTTCCGAATTCTTGGATCTTACCGATTTCGAAGATGAAACCGGAACTCTCGCAAGTTCTTTAACTAAGTTGTATACTACAACAGGGTCAGCGCAAAGTGCAAGTTCCTTGAATATCTTCCTAACTTCGGATACTTCTAATTCGAATTATGCGGGATTATTAGGAATGGCTGCAGGAATTCCAGGTGTTCCAGGAATAGTTGCTACGAAGAAGGCGGGAATGATCGTGTTGATCGAGCCTCATAGAACTTCTGGATCAGCTGCATCTGCCCTAAGCACAACTGATCAACAATTCTTGGGAGATACGATCGCTCACGAAGCCGGTCACTTCTTAGGACTTTTCCACACGAACGAAAGAGGGGGAGCAAGCTCCACGTTGAGCATGTTCGGTCTGAATGCAAGAGATGCATTGATCGAAACTCCTTACTGTTTGAGTTCTCAGGATGTTAACACTGACGGATTCGTATCTATCTCAGAATGTTCTGGAACTGGATTCACCAATTCTGGGGCCTTAAACCTAATGTTCTGGGCCGGAGACGGTGTAACTTCTCAAACCCAACTTACTGGCGAGCAAGGTTGGATTCTTAGAAGTAACCCGTTGGCATATTAATGGAGTCGAAAATGAATATTAAGAAAACATTACTTATTCTCTTGCTGGCAGCGTTTACGCTGCCGGTGGCTGCTCAGTCGATTGATCCTTCGATCTATTCTAAAGTGAAATCGGATCTTACTATTAGCAGGCATAAATCTAAGGCGGAGTTTAAAACTTCTCTGGAAAGGATTGTTTCGGATCCAATTCCATATTTGAAAGCGATTACAGAAGATCCTTCGATTAGGATTTACGTGAAAGAAAAAGCTATTGCTCTTCTGGAGTATTATCCTACGGAAGAATCTGAATCGATTTTAAAGAGTAAGATAGAAGATGGAAGCCTACATAAGTCTTTACGAAATTTATCTGTAAGAAGTTACTCTTCTGCATTCTACGGAAAAGATCCACAGAAAGCAGAGATCTTTTTAGGGACTTTCAAGAACGATAAATCTATTGGTAAGGCTGTAGATTCTTCTTTGCAAGAAGCTAGGTATTCTGCTTTCAAAAAGAAAACTCCTCCGTCCAAAGAGGATTTCGAAAAATTTAGACGGAATAAACCTTTCGAAAAAAAATAAGCTTAGCAAGTTGCAAAGTTTTAAAAGGCCGCAGGGTTAAGTGCTCTGCGGCTTTTTATTTGGAGTCATAAACAGCCTTATTTTTCTCTTTTAAGTTCCCGTTTTTCACTATTTTTTGGAATTATTCTGCCAATTCTTCCTGATCTTAGGATCATATTTTTCTGGACGTACCTTTCCAAACATTTGGCAATAGAATGGGAGAAGTGTAGTCTTCGTTTGTTTATAATATCATAACTTATATTGGATTCCTTGTAGGAATTCCAACAAAGTAAGGATCTGAGATTGAGTTCAGCATATTATCGTTTTATTTTATGTGTTTTAGTGGGGTTCCTTCCTCAATTGAATTGTGGAGGAGGGGGCGGTGGAATGACATTATTTCCATTCTCTTCTTCGCCTTCCGGTATCAAGGGTTTACATATTTCCGATTCGGCAGGTAATAGATATTCTTCCGGTTCAACACTTTCCCTAGGTTCCGTTTTGATTAGTTCTTCTTCCTCGAATACTTTGAAGATTGAGAATAATGGAAATTTTACAGTTACACTCACCGGAAACCCAGATGCAGTTTCTAAAAGTGGGATCCATTCTTCTCAATACGTAATCGATTCCCAGCCTTCAAGCACAAGTCTTGCAGATGGAGATTCGACCACTTTTCAGATCAGTTTCCAGCCTAGTACTGCAGGTGTAAAGTCCGCCTACTTGATAATCAATTCTGACGATCCGAATATCGGTACTTATATTCTTTACTTAAAAGGAACTGGGACAGAAGCGCCTGCACCTTCTATTCAAGTTTCGGAAGGCAGTTTTAATTTTATCCCGAATGCACAAACGAACTTCTACGCACCTTCTGGAGAAACCTCTTCCAAAGTAATTTTAGTTAAAAACATTGGAGATCAAGATTTAGTAATTTCTAATATTTCCTTAAGCGGGGCAGATGCGGTTCGGTTTAGTCAAACTGGCTCAGCTGTTACAATCTCTCCTAAAAAAACTTATACATTTACAATTTCGTTTAACCCTGATTCTGTTTCTACATTTTCAGCATCAATCTCGATCGATAGTAATGATCCGAATATTGCCAGTTATTCGATTGGTCTTTCTGGAGTAGGAACTTCTGGAAGTGTACCGCAAATTTCAGTAATGTATTCGGATAATAATAATATTTCTAGAGATATTACAAGTGGCACTGGGTTTTCTTATTCTTTTGGAAGTGTTTTTCCTGGGGCAGTATCTTCTAGTAAAACAGTCACTATTCGTAATTTAGGGAAATCTAATTTAGATCTTTCGGGCACTCCTGTGGCTTTAAGTGGGGCAGATCCAGGGGAATTTATTATAACTCAACCTTCTGTTACGAGTCTTTCTCCAAATTCTTCTGCTACATTCGTGATTAAGTTCAGTCCAACGAATCTGGGTTCCAAGTCTGCGACTATTACATTGAGCACTACTAATGGTAAAGGAGGAGGGTCCTCTAGTTCTGTTCTTGGTGTTTCTGGAGCAGGCGGAAAAAGGGATATTATTGTGACCTGGGCACATTCTAAAGAACGGGCAGTTCATATGGCTTCGGGTGCTTACAGGGTTTGTTATAATAAAGGTTCCGATTTTAGTGCGGAAGGTGGATCTGTAATCTGTGATCCTGACGTAGTGTATGCTGGAGACCCGTATACCGCGAATTATAAAACGATCACAGTAAGTTCCTCGGGGACTTGGTTTATCCGAGTAAAATCCTTTTCTCAATTTAACGCTACTGGCTCAGTATTTTCTAAACCGATCCAGGCAAAAGTAAGTTCTCCAGGATATTAAGGAATTATAATGAAAAATAAAATATTAATTTTTCTAGCGGTTTTCTTTCTCGCATCAATTGGTTATTTATTTGCAGAGAAGGAAGATGATTCCGTCCCAATCATCTCTAGATTATTCAGGCCGATTTCCGATGTTAGTAATAAGAATAATACAAAAAAAGATGAGAAGAAACCATTTAGATCCTCTCAATTAATTGTAAAATTTAGAGAAAGGGCAGGAGATTCGGTTAAATCTTATGCGGTAGATAGTTTCCAAGGAAAAGTTGTAAACAACTTAGATGAGAGCGGAATCTCTCAAGTGGAACTTAGAGAAGGCCAATCTGTAGAAGAAGCAATTTCGGAATATTCTGCTCATCCTGATATAGAATATGTTCAGCCAAATTATATTTATCATGCGAGTGTTGCTCCAACCGACACACTTTATAGTCAATTATGGGGATTGAACAATACAGGCCAAACAATCGCTACTGCTACTTATGCTCCTACTAGCGCTCCTACAAACAATCCAGGAACCAGTGGCGACGACATGAGAATGGAAAGCGCTTGGGCTATCACAACAGATTGTTCTAATACTATTGTAGCGGTTGTTGATTCTGGAGTGAATTATAATCATCAAGATTTAAATGATAATATGTGGAGTTCCAATTCTTGCGTTTCAGATAAGGGAGAGTCCCTCGGAACTTGCACAAATGGTTGGGATTATGTAGATAAGGATTCGAATCCTATGGATTTGAATGGTCATGGCACTCATGTCGCTGGCACAATTGGAGCTGAAGCCGATGGAACAGGTGTAGTCGGAGTTTGCTGGGTCGCGAAAATTATGGCGGTCCGAGTTTTAGATCAATCTGGTTCCGGAGATACAGCTACGATTATTAAAGGAATCAATTTTGCCGTAAAGAATGGAGCGAAGGTTTTAAATTTGAGTCTGGGCGGTCCAAGTTATGATGCTGCTATGCGTTCTGCTATGGCAAGTGCAGGTAGTAAATATGATGCTTTATTCGTTGTCGCTGCCGGAAATGAAAGTAGCAATTTGAGCGTTAAGAATTCGTATCCTTGCGAATATGGAGACGCGAATATTCTTTGCGTAGCTGCCTTAGATCAGAAATTCCAATTAGCTAGCTTCTCCAACTTTGATACTTCCAAAACGAACGTGGATATCGGTGCTCCAGGGACGAATATCAGAAGTTCATGGGCCGGTTTAGAAGCTACTTCTACTGTACCATTTACAAGTTGGCTCACTAGCGGCGGAAGCGGAACAAGTTGGGTTGCTACTACTTGTTTCACTATTCCAGTATTATTATTAGCGACTAGTTGCAATTCTGCATTTAGCGGAATTGGGGCGGGGTATGCTACGTATTCTTATTCGCAAGCAGATGTAGCGTTTCCGATCAGCGCGGCCGCTGATGCAGTAACAGCTGTTATGAGTCTATACTTAGATACAGAAGCAGGTTATGATGGTTTCAATATTTATGCGAATGGAAATTCTTCTCTATACTCCAATTCGAATATTATTTCTACTCTTTCTGGAGAAACGAATGGAAAGTTAATTTCGAATTTAGAAATTTCTGCACCTAAGTGTGTAGGGTCAACGAATTGTTATATTGGGCTTGAATTCATTTCAGATCAAACCGTGAATCGTGCTGGGGTTGCTTTTACAACATTTAGAATAAATACATTGGATGTAGGAACAACCAATCAATACAATACCATCAACGGGACATCAATGGCAACTCCACATGTAACTGGATTGGCTGCTTTATTGAGGTCTTATAATCCTAAGTTCACATATAAAGATACGATTACTGCGATAATAGCAGGCGGAACTACTGTAAGTAATTTGCAATCCATTACAAAATCTGGAAAGGCTGCGAATGCAAATGGAGCAATGCGTAATTTGGAAGCTCCTGTGGATCTAAGTGTCGATGTTCCTTAGAACTTTCTTAAAAAGTGCATCGATCATTCTTTTAATATCGATAGCTTTGCCTTCTATATTTTCACAAGGATTTCCCAAAAATAATCTTCCTGCGGAAAAAGGGAAATATGTGAAACCGGGCCGTATTGTTCCAAACGAATATATTTTCAAATTGGTTTCTGGAACTAGCTCGGAAAGAATTAAGGCATTAATTCCTAATTCCACCATTTTAAATATCGAATTAATTACTGAAGATACGTATAAGGTGACGTATAAATCTGATCCAGGTCTGGAAATTCTGAAAACTGTGTCTTCCAAATCCGGATTTGTAGAATCGGTTCAACATAATTTGGTATACAAGGCTTTTTAAGTGTATATGCTGAAAATTATTTTATAAAAATATAATATTATTTTCCAGAAAATCCTGCATGTATCCATTTTGCAATCTGATCTAAGGCATTTTTGGCTTCAGGGACACTTCTTCCTAAATTAAAAAAGCCGTGGATCAAAGTTTCGTAGGTTTTGATTTCCAGTTTTACTTTTGCTTTTCGAAGAAGGTCCGCATAAGCGAGTCCTTCGTCCTGTAGAGGATCAAATCCAGCAATGAGAATGTAAGTCTTGGGTGTATGAGAAAAATTCGTCTGCTGGAAAGGTGTAACTCTTGGGTCCTTCCAATCTTTAGAATTTGGTATGCTATGATATTTGAAATAACGAAGAAGATCTCGAGTGAGAGCGTATCCGTTTGCAAATTCTTCTATACTTTCTCTTTCTTGGATTAGATCGATCCAAGGGTAGATAAGTATTTGGAATTGGGGAAGAGCGAGTTTTTCTTTTTTAGCCCGAGTAGATATAGAAACCGCTAAATTTCCTCCAGCAGAATCTCCACCCACCGCAATCTTTTTAGGATCAATTCCAATCGATTTCCCATTCTTCCGCACCCATTTATAAGCAGAATATGCATCTTCCCAAGGAGAAGGATAGGTATGTTCAGGCCCTAACCTATAATCAACTGCAAGTATAGCACGGCCGGAGATTTTTGCTAAATATCTTAGAGGCGCATCGTGAGATTCTAAATCTCCGATTACAAAACCACCTCCATGAAAATAAAGCAAACATGGTTCCAAGTCTTTAGTTATATTCGAAGAATATAATCTTACTTTGATCCTTGGGCCCATTCCTGGGATTGAAAAATTTTCTATTCTAGGAAGATCTACTTTCTCTAAATCAAAAAACCCCATTATGTTTTTGAAAAGATCTCTGGCTTTAGCCGGAGGAAGATTTTCAGGTTTAGGTTTTATCTTAGCTAAAACTAAGGCGGCTCGAACCTTGGAATCCAAGGTTCTTTCTCTTTTGATATCTTTTCCGAAAATCCTTAGAACCGGATTTGGAAGAGAAAGTAAAGCTCTGGCCGCTAAGGTCTCAAACTTTTGCCAGAGCACTTTTTTTCCTTGGTTCAGATTTTCCGTTAGAAGAGCTTTGTTTTCCAGGTTGTTTATACTTTGCTTTGGATGGGACAGGTAATGTTTGCACACTTTTAGATGCTCTCTTCTTACCTGCTTTTAGTTCCTTCTGCATATAATATAAAAAGTCTTCGTAATCCACCTGCATTGTATGTCTCGCAGAGCTTACGTACCTCTTCTTCATCTTCTTTTCGTAATCTTGGATCTGATTTTGCATTTCAGTAGTTGTTGGGAGGCAATAATTTCCGGTTAGATATTCTGCCAGCCATTTTCCTTGGAACTCCGCAAGTGGCATTATTGCTCCTAAAGGCTGATACAATCCTACAAAGAATAAATTATTCAGATCCGGTTTGAAAGTTCTGTGAAACAAGGGAAGATGATTATTAGGAGCAGAGATAAACTCAGGTTTGAAGAACGGGAACTTGACGTTGTATCCAGTGCAATAAATGATTGCGTCGATCTCTTCCTCAGAGCCGTCAGCAAACTTTACTTTGTTTCCATTATATTCTTGGATCACAGGTTTGTATTTTATATCTCCTCTTCCGAGTCTGACTAAAATATCTTGCGAGATAGTTGGATGAGCTTCTCCAGGTTTATGATCCGGTTTAGGAAGGCCAAAATCTTCCATCTTTCCAACTCCTATCTTTAACATTGTTCCAAACAAAAATTGTTTTAACCAAAAAGGAGTTCCTGGCGGAAGTAACTCCGTTTGTTTATCTAAAGGTTTTCCGAAAAGATAATTTGGGATTACCCAGGCTCCCCTTCTGGATGATAAGAAAACTTTTTTTGCAACTCCAGGACGGCTTAACTCTACGGAGATATCCATAGCGCTATTTCCCATTCCAAGTACTACAACTCTTTTGCCGGTTAATTGAATCGGATGTTCTGGATCTACATAGTCATGAGAATGTATTATCTTTCCGTTAAATTTACCTGGAAAGTCAGGCTCAGGCCAACGAGGAGACCAATGATGTCCGTTGGCTACGATAACCGCATCATAAAATATTTTTTCTCCTTTCTCACTTGTAACTAAATAAGTTCCGTCGTCTTGAGGTTCTATTTTTGCGACACCATTCTTAAATTTAATATGTTTACGAAGTCCAAAATGTTCCACGTAATCCACAAAATATTTTTGGATAGGTTCATGATTTGGATAATCCGCATACCAATCTGGCATAGGATAATCTCTATATTCCATTCTATCTCTGTGAGTGTTGATATGTAATGACTTATAAATATTACTCAGACCGTTGTCGTTTTTATATCTCCAGTTACCTCCTACATCGCTTCCTTTTTCGTAACAATCGTAGGGGATACCTTTGTCTTGCAATGATTTACAAACAGTGATTCCACTAGAGCCAGCGCCAATAACGCAGACTTTCGGCAACTCTTGCATATAGTTCTCCGATCTTTTTATGAGGTTGATAAAACGAATTAGTAGTAGAAGTTTTTCGAACACATAGTCAAGCCCGAAAATGGATTGAGTTAATAAATCCATATGTTTAGGTCGGACTTATGAAGACAGAAGAGAAAACAGATGTTCATTTTGATTACGACTATATCATAGTCGGCTCCGGTTTTGGCGGGAGTGTTTCTGCCATGAGGTTAAGCCAAAAAGGTTATTCTGTCTTGGTAATTGAGTCGGGTAAAAGATGGACCGCGAAAGAATTTCCTAAAACGAATTGGTCTGTTCACAAATATTTATGGATGCCTAGATTAGGTTTTTATGGAATCCAAAGACTCAATCTTCTAAAGGATTTTTTCTTAGTCAGCGGTGCTGGAGTTGGTGGAGGTTCTTTAGTCTATGCAAACACACTTTACGTTCCTTCCGATAAAACATTAAATCATCCAACATATAAAAAAATTGGCGGTAAGGATGGAATGATTCCTTTCTATAATGTAGCATCTAGAATGTTGGGTGTTGTTAAGAATCCTCATTTGGATGAATCTGACTCCATTTTAAAAGAAATCGCAAATGAAATGGGAAGAGGTGAAACTTTTTCTGCCACTCCCGTTGGAGTATTCTTCGGTGAAAAGCCGGGACAAACAGTTAAGGATCCATTCTTCTTAGGTGAAGGCCCTGAAAGAACTACATGTAATCTTTGCGGAGGTTGTATGGTAGGATGTCGTTTTAATTCTAAAAATACATTAGATAAAAATTATCTATTTTTTGCCGAGAAGTTGGGGGCTAAAGTTCTTCCTGAGACAAAGGCGACTGATCTAGTTCCATTAAATGAAAGGGGAGAAGTCGATCCAAATGCAAGCGGAGAATTCGGTTATCAACTTTCTACAAGATCCACAACAGGTTGGTTCGGATTTCCCAAAAGAAAATTCAAAGCTAGGTCTGTTGTACTTTCTGCAGCAGTAATGGGAACTGTTGGTTTACTTTTGCGTTCCAGAGAAGCTGGACATATGAAACGCCTGTCACATCGTCTAGGAGATGATGTTCGTACAAATAGTGAAACGGTCTTAGGAGTAACCAAATTTGGAAAGAATGTGGATTTTTCCAATGGAGTAGCGATCACTTCTTCCATTCATCCGGATGAACACACACATATAGAGCCGGTTCGTTATTCTAAGGGTTCTGATTTTTTTGGAACTCTTGCGAGTGTTCTTACTGACGGCGGAGGCTTCTTTCCTAGACCTCTTAAATATTTTTTCACTATGTTCACTCAGCCTATTTATTTTTTGAAAGCATCATGGCCGTTCGGCTTTGCAAAAAATTCTCTCATTTTGCTGGTCATGCAAACTTTGGACAATAAGGTAAAGTTAGTTAGAAAGAGAAGAATGTCCTGGCCTTTCGAGAAGTCTATAACTTCCGCTATTAGTTCAGGAGAGAAGGTACCTTCTTATATTCCTATCGCAAACCAAACCGCAAGAAAGGTAGCTAAGAAGATAGGCGGTATTCCTAGAAGCTCATTAAATGATGTTCTTCTGAATGCTCCTATCACAGGGCATATTATGGGTGGATGCGTAATGGGTTCTGATCCGGAAGAAGGTGTGATCGATTTTGAGAACAAAGTTTATGGTTATAAAAATCTTAGAGTTTGTGATAGCTCAATGATCCCTGTGAATCTTGGAGTGAATCCTTCGCTTTCGATTACAGCGATGACTGAAAGAGCAATGTCTATGATCCCTCCTAAAGACAATAAGTCGGTTGCTAGTTTCGAATTTGAAAAACAATTTGGAATTACTTCTGTAGTCTTTCCTAAAACGTGATCCGAAAACGATAGACCTATACTTTGCTTAAAGAAAATCTCTCCGTATCGGGTATCACCGATCCGGAGAAGGGTTTTGGGCCTACTAAAAGAAAGTTTAAAGGATTTTTTTCAAACTAAAAAGGATTGGATCTCCTTCGCAGGAATCTTCATACTATTTCTAATTTTTTGGTCTTATAACTATTCTTTTCGATTTGCTCCACTTTTCACTCAGGCTTTAAAAGATAACCAGATCGGTTTAAGCTTATTCTACTTTTTATTTTTTGCAGCAGGTGCATTGCTCATATATCCAATCGTTCTCGCATTTTACGGAAAATTAAACGAATTCAAACCTTCTATTCCGCTGATTTTGGGCTTCGTAGTAGTCCTCGCCATTGTGTGTTCAGCAAGGATCAGGGATTCAGAATTATTTTACTGGGCAGGTTCTTCTTCCATACCGATTGCAATGCTTACTGTAAACTATGTTGGGACAATTCTTGCTTACACTGCATTACCTTTGGCTTGGATCATTCTTCGTAAAAATTCTCCGGATAGATTTTTAGGTCTAAGTAAGTCTCCTAGGTTTGGAGAAGTGTTATTCTTATTAGGATTGATGCTCCCGATTATAGCCATTGCATCCTTCTCTCTTTCTTTTCTTTCTGTATATCCTAGATTCGCTGGAAGATTGTCAGATGGTTATTTGATTTATCCTCCTGTTTTATGGATCATTCTATTCGAAATTTCTTATGCAGCTGATTTTGCGGTTTTGGAAACTTTCTTTAGAGGATTTATGGTGTTCCCTCTCGCTTCGAGAATAGGAAGTAAGCCTGCGGTTTTAGCAATGGCATTTATGTATGGCCTATTACATTTTACAAAACCTTCTTTTGAGGCTTTGGGCTCTTTTTTTGGAGGTTTTATCTTAGGATTAATCTCCTATCGGACCAAATCCGTATATTCAGGAATTTTGATACATATAGGCGTTGCATTGGCAATGGAACTTGCCGCCACTTTGCAGTTTTTATATTTTATGGAGTAAATATTCTCCGGTTCATTTCGAACCGGAGACGGAAGTATCAGATACGAATCGTGTATCCGATATTATAGAAGAAGATCACATGAACTATATGTTGCTGCTGGTAATGGTCAACTAAGGCTCTTTTTACTGCGGGATCATCCGATAAGGAAGAGAGATAGTTAACGATCAGCTCATTCTTATATCCGTACGCTTTAGCAGGATCAATAGTTAATCCGTCGTTTGCATTGCTATCAGGATAAGCGCCAATATTCGGTGTATAAGTTCCATTATCCACTAAAGCAGGTGTTGCTCTATACATCATATTAGCGGCGAAGAAAAACTTACCGTAATCGAATTGGAGTCTAGGGCTAACGTCACTAATTCCTTTTTTTCGATCCGTGTTATCATTCACTTCTGCATAGCCTAAAACTAGGCTAGGAGTGATCCTAAAAGTTTCACCTTTAAAAAATTCATGAGAAACCGTGAGACGATAGTTATGAGTTCCTTGGAAAGTCCCACCGTAATCATTTAACATTTTATTGTTAATTGAAAACTGAGGGTTGAGCCATTCCCAAAAAGGAGCCTTCCATCCGATCACCCAATATCCTCTCATCACATAAGTAGGATCGTTTTGGTTAATGAATAAAAATCCAGCGGAGAATGTACCAAGTCTTGTCTCATGATCGTACATTGCTCTGGTAAACAGATAATCATAGAGTCCGTTTTTTTCTTTTCTGGTCTTTACTTCGTTCGGATCGAATTGCAAGGTCCCTGTTGCAAGTGACTTATCTAACAAATGAGTTTGATCAGGACCCCCGGGGGTGGATTGTAATCTCAGATCCGAGTCCGTGTTACTTCTGTCCACCAAAGGATTCATAACGGTAAGCCCAAGTTTAAATTGTTTAGGCAAACCTAATATTTCTACGCTTGTAGTTAAGAAATATGCTTCATAAAAATCTTTATAAGAAGTTCCATTCCTTCTTGCCTGTCTTTCTCCGAATAGATCGGACCCTTGGAAGGCACCATCATTAGACAAAGATTGAGAAAGTAAGATTGAATGCTCCGGGAGTGTTTCCTTGGGAGAAGGAGTTTTCACTGCTCCTGTAGGAACACTTTCGTCGGAGGCAAATTCCGGAACAGCATCCGGAGCATCTTCCGTAATTTGTTTTATTTTATCCTTGCGGATTCTAAATATGACTCCGTCTGGATCGACCACCTCTATCTCGGTTTCCGATTCTTTTTGAACAGAAACTTTTTTGAAAATACGACCCGCATTCGTTTGGATCGTTACTGCTAAAATTGATTCGAGAGGGAAAGTGAGGATCAGTAGGAGGATTGAGGAAATACCTAAAATTCTTCCCATACAACCATTATTCAAAATTGCGGCACTTTCTTCAATTCACATACATATGTAATCATTTATTTGCTTATCCCTTTACTGATGTATAATAGTCCTTATTTTTCAAAATGGCATGAACTTTTTCACTTCCTAGGAGTCCTACGAAGATTTGATCCTGAAACTATTTAGTATTTTTAGGTCAGATAAAATTCTGTTTTCAGCATGGTTATAAAGATATACCTTTGGAGAAAGAGCTTCTCTTAGGCATAAATATGATCCAACTCAACCGACCTTCTTTATTCAAAAATTCTAATTTTTATTCCGGAGAATGGAAGACCTTCTCAAAGACTATACAGGTTTTTGATCCTGCAACAGGTGAGAAGATAGGAGAAGTGCCCGATCTTCCCAGGGAAGAAGTAAGAAAAGCTTTGGAGTTTGCTGAGAAGTCTCAAAAAGAATGGTCCAAAACAATTCCTAAACAAAGAGCAAGATTTCTCAGGAACTGGGCGGATTTAATGATCCAAAACAAAGAAGACTTAGCAAAAATTATGACCTGGGAGCAAGGAAAACCTTTAGCGGAATCCAGAGGAGAAATAGATTATGCTGCTTCGTATTTGGAATGGTTTTCAGAAGAGGCAAAACGGGCATACGGAGATCTAATCCCAACTCATAGAAAAGAACTTAGATTGATGGCTTGGAAAGAACCTGTGGGCGTTACAGGAATTTTAACACCTTGGAATTTTCCTTCTTCCATGATCACTCGAAAGATAGGGCCGGCTCTTGCAGCGGGATGCGTTGTGATTTCTAAACCTTCTGAACTTACTCCATATTCGGCAATTGCATTAGCTGTACTTGCAGAAGAGGCCGGAATTCCTTCTGGAGTTTTCCAAGTAGTCACAGGACAACCCGAACCGATCGCAAATGAATTTTTAGAAAACAAAATTGTTCGAAAGATCAGTTTTACAGGTTCCACAAGAGTGGGAAAAATACTTTTAGCAAGATCTGCAAACCAAGTTAAAAGAATTTCTTTGGAATTAGGTGGAAATGCTCCATTCATTGTATTCGCAGATGCAAATATGAAAGAAGCAATACGAGGGGGAATCGCATCAAAATTTCGTAATGCAGGTCAGACTTGTGTATGCACAAATAGATTTTTGGTGGAAGAAAAGATTGCAGAAGAATTTGCTCACGGCTTAGCAGAAGAAGTTTCCAAATTTAAAATTGGGAATGGTTTTGAAGAAGGGGTTAATATTGGTCCTTTGATCCATTCTGCTGCGGTTAAAAAAGTAGATTCTCATCTAAAAGACGCCATCGAGAAGGGAGGAAAACTTCTGCTAGGAGGTAAGCCTCATTCTCTCGGTGGGAACTTCTACGAACCGAGCGTTCTCTCGGGAATCTCCGAAAAATCATTATGTTTCCAAGAAGAGACTTTTGGTCCTCTCGCACCTATCAAAAGTTTCAAATCAGAAGAAGAAGCATTACAAATTGCAAACGCAAGCGACGTAGGATTAGCATCTTACGTGTATACGAACGATCCTGCCAGGATTTGGAGAATTTCAGAAGCCTTAGAAGCCGGGATGGTTTCAGTCAACGAAGGCATTTTATCCACAGAACAGGTTCCCTTTGGCGGAGTAAAAGAGTCAGGTATGGGCAGGGAAGGCTCCAAATATGGGATAGAAGAATATCAGGAAATAAAATATATCTGCTGGGGTGGACAAGGCTAAACGAGATTACCTCGAATTCACCTTGTTAGTTTTGTAAAAAAATTTTCGTCTTTTGAGCTCGGACTTCTTTTCGCATTTTTCCTTGACGAAGTAGTCCTCCGGATCAATTTCTTAGGCTGCCTTTTTATGGACCCTTTTTATTTTAACTTTTACTTCTTCGGATCCTTACTAGCTTCCTTATTTTCTTTGTACGTTTCCTTTTTCTTTCTAACCATAAAAGAAAGAAGTAAGGCAGCATTTCATTTAGGTCTTTCGAGCTTATCAACTACCATATTTCATTTTGGATATTTGGTGGCGTTCTGCTCTCCTGAAGACTGGACGATCTTTCATAGATGGATCGTAATCCCATTTCCAATGGTGGGTTATACTCAGCTTTTTATATTCTTCTTTTATTTCCCGACTCCTAAAAGAGAGAAGTTAGGGCTGACCTTATATGCTATCTTGTATGCAGGAGTAATAGCCTTAGCAGTTTTTTATATTATTTTATCCTTAAAGTCTACAAGAAGTTTCGTGATGGGAAGCCATTATTGGGATTTCGAAACTCATTTATTCTATAAAATTTTCTCTCTTATAGTTTTTCTTTATAATTTCATTTTTTTGATCGCAGCAATTTGGAGAGCGATCGTAGAAAAAGGAGGAGAGAGAAGGTCTGTAATTTATATCACTCTAGCCTACCTAACAATTACACTTTTACCGGGCATTACAAATGCTTTAAGTAGAGAAGGAACAGTTTCTAGAGCTGTTTATCAGCAAACAGCGGACATTCTCCTCGTTGCTGGATTATTTCTAATTCTTATCGTTTATGTAAACGCAACTAAGGAAAGGACTACTATCTTAAGTAGGATTGTAGGAGTGAGTATGGCTACCTTCTTACTCGCATTTCAGTTGGTTGGATTCGCAATATTAAACGGATACGATTCTTCTTTCGATCTGATCAAAAAAGAAGAAGCTAAACTGGTCGTTTTGCAGGGAGAGACTCCGGGCGGATTCGCATATTTGACTTCTTTCGATCCGAGCGAAAATCGATTTCAAACGGAGAAAGGTTTTAAGGATCCGAGATTTGATTCTGAAGATAGGCTAGAGATTAAATTCTTTTATATTTCTAAAAATCTGACAAGTTTGGGAAATCTTTCTGCTAAGGAAAGATGGGATAGATCTAAAACAATTTTAGAAAATTCTCCCAAAGAATTTTATGCTTATCAAGAAGGTCTAAAGCAATTTTTAGAATCGAAGGGAAATGATCCTGTTTCTGATGAACAAATACGAGAATTTTTCAGACATTTGAACAAGCGACTGAAAGTTGTAAGAAGTAAATATTCTCATCTACCTTCGAAATCGGATTCATCTGCAGTTTATAAACTTTTAAAATCAGAAGAAGTCGGTCTGTCCGCAATTTTAGAAAAAGTAAAGATAAAGGCAGAAGCAGATCTTAAAGCAGATATATCAGAGTCAGACTTGGATAAAACGGTCCTTCTACCCTTAACTCCTATCAGAGAGGTGGGAGAAAGAATCTATAGAGGAACAAAATACTATAAAGTCGGAGATGAGAAGCCACACTACTATGTTTCCTATTTGGTTATACATCCTACAAATGGAAATGTATACGAGGTCGGATTCACTTATAAATCATTCCGTGCATTCATACATGAACCTGCGTTGATCTTGGTAGTATGTTTACTCGCTATCATGTTGGTGATCAGTTTAGGATTCAGATTCTTCTTTCAAAATGCTCTTATCAAACCAATGGACGAAGTTGTAGTAGGTTTAACCGAAGTGAATTCAGGGAACTTGGATTATAGACTTGAGCCAAGAGTAGAAGATGAGATCGGATTTATCGCGAGATCTTTTAATAGAATGGCAAGGTCTATCCAATCGGCTCGAAAAAGATTAGAACAATACGCTAACGAGCTAGAAGAAAAAGTAAAGGAACGTACCAAGGAATTAGAACAAACCTTAGGAGAAGTACAAGAGCTAAAACAACAACAGGACGGGGACTATTTCTTAACTTCTCTTTTGATTAAACCTTTAGGAGCGAACAAGGCGGTTCATGAAAACGTAAAGGTAGATTTTTTACTTGAACAAAAGAAAAAATTCACTTTCAGAAGATACCATGATGAGATCGGTGGAGACTTAAATATTTCCAACCATATTGAATTACTCGGGAGATCTTATACTGTCTTCTTGAACGCAGATGCAATGGGAAAATCTATGCAGGGTGCGGGTGGTGCTCTCGTTTTAGGATCCGTTTTTGAATCTATTATAGAAAGAACCAGACTTGCTGATAATATGAAAAATCAGTCACCAGAGCGTTGGCTGAAGAACGCTTTCACAGAACTTCATAAAGTTTTCGAAAGTTTTGACGGCTCCATGTTGGTTTCTTCCGTAATGGGACTCGTTGACGATGAAGTCGGTATTTTATATTATATTAATGCAGAACATCCTTGGACAGTTTTGTATAGAGATGGGATTGCTAGCTTTATAGAAGATGAGTTAATGTTCCGAAAACTCGGAACGACCGGAATGGAAGGTCGTATTTACATCAAAACATTCCAACTAGAACCAGGGGATGTGATCATTGCAGGTTCCGATGGTAGGGATGATATTTTGATCGGAACGGATGCTGATGGTGGAAGGATTATCAATGATGATGAAAAACTTTTCCTTCGTATCGTGGAAGAAGGTAAAGGTGATCTCGGTGGAATCTATACTTGTATTACAGGGAAAGGTCCTCTTACCGATGACCTTTCCCTGATCAGGCTTTCTTTTAAAGAAACTGATTCGGACCAAAAAGTTCACGATGAACAAAAACAGAAGATCAAAGAACTTCTCAATAGAGCAAAAGAAACTTCTCAAAATAAAGATGTTGCAGAAGCTATTACTTACCTCGAGGAAGCGGAAAATCTTGATAGCCGTATTCCTGAAGTGAAGAAAAATTTTGTAAAATTATTCTTAAAACTCAAAGATTATTCAAAAGCCGCGCATTATGCAGAAGATTATCTGAATATCAAGCCGGTGGATAAGGAAATTTTGTATGTCGCTTCCTTTGCTGCGAGAAAAGCAGGACAGTTAAAAAAGGCCTTAGACTTTGGAGAAAGACTGAGGTTACGAGAGCCGGATCATTTTAAAAATCTAATGAATTTGGCTCAAGTGTATATTGCTTTAAAAAATTATGAAAGAGCAATGTATATGGTCCAATCAGCTCTACACATAGAACCGGAAAACGAGGCAGTGCTTAGGATAAGAGATGTTCTTAGGAAAAATTGGCGTCAGTAGATTTATACTAATGACTAATATCAATTTTCAAAGATATAATCCCAATAATATGAAATTAAAATGTGAGTTTTTGCTCACTTTGTAAAAAATAAGATCGATTCTCTGTGCCTTTGGTTTGAATTTAGAGTATTCTTTAGACAAAGCCAAACATTATCGGGGGCTCCAATGAATGACGAACGAACCTTGGAAAAGATAGCGGCGCTAGGCCCTTTGACTATCAATCGGATTCGCATAGGATTAGTTTTTTTAATTCTAGCATCTCTCGCTGCCTCCTGGGAACAAAGTTCTTTTGAACAAAATATGGCCTATCTAGGTGGAACGATCTCTATGGCGATCGTCTCTTTGGTGAATTTATTTTTTTCGTATCGAAGTGGTAAGATTCCGAAATCGATCGGAATGATTTCAGTTCTTTTGGATGTGTTAATACTTGCGAGCGTTATGTTTTTTGCCGCTTCGACGGACAAAAACATGTCTTCAGGTATTATTAGACAAATCATATTATATGCGATTAATGTAATACTGATCGTGTATTCAGGGTTGCTCTTAACGCCTAAATTTGTAGTAATTACAGGAATTGTCTCAGCTATTGCACAAGGTGCAGTGATATTAAATTGTTATCTTCATGGAGTTGTATTTTCGGAAGAACCAATAGAAGTACTTTCTCCTGGATTTGCCTCCACCTCTGAGCAAATTTTAAAACTGATTTTTTTGATCGTGATCGCTTTTATTGTGAGAAGTGTAATCAATATATTCGGCTTACTACGTGATGCGGAAGAAGAAAAATTAAACACGATCATAATATCCGGAAATGAACTGAAAAAAAGTAAAGAGAGAATGGATTCTGCTGCAGTTTCCTTGATGGAAAAATCCAGGTCTTTAAGGAACTTCTCTAATGAATTTTTTGATGTGATTAATAATCACGCCGCTTCATTCGATGAGATAGGTAGTACATTAACCGAATTTTTATCTCAGATTGAAAGTGCAGCATCCAGCGTTAAGGACCAATTTGGAAGAATAGAATTACTCGTAAAGGAGAGTCAAAATTTGAGATCTTTAATTGATAAGATCTCAGGTTATTCAACTGAGTTAAACGGGCGTATTCATTCCGTTTTAAATACGGGTAAAGAAGTGACTGAATTTGTTTCCGGTCTTTCTGAATCATTGGACTCACTCGGAGAATCTTTTCGTTCCGTGGGAGAGGTAACTGTAATCATGGCCGATGTTGCGGATCGTACCAATCTACTTTCTTTAAACGCTTCGATAGAAGCTGCGAGAGCTGGAGTTGCAGGAAGAGGTTTTGCAGTAGTTGCCACAGAAGTATCGAAACTTGCAGAGAGTAGCGGGCAAAATGCGGCTCGGATCTCTAAAATAATCGGTGAATCTAATGATTACGTAGACAAAGGCAGAAATAGGGCCTCAGTAACATCGGAAAAAGTCAAGAACCAAGAGGATCAGTTTGCCGCGTTCTTAGGTAGATTCAACGAATTAAACGGACTTCTTGAGGACCAGATCAGAATAAACGATCAATTTCTTTCCAGCCTATCAGAATTACGTAAACTTTCGGCGGGGATTGAAACTTCTTCAAACGAGCAAAATACAGGAGCTTCCATGATTATGGGAGCGATATCTGAATTGCAGGGCTCAATGGATTCTCTATTGAGAAAGAGCGAACTTTTATCCGATACTATAAAAGCTCTTGAGGAGGAGGCGGAACTTCTCGGAAAAGAACATTGATCTATATCAGTTAAATAATCGGATATATTATGACTTATTAAATAAAGGGCGACGTTAACTTTCTTTTGCAATAAATTTTCCACGAATAAAATCCGAAAAAGGATCGATTTATTCGCCCTTTTGCCGTCTTGAATACTAAATAATAAAATTATCCTAAGGCGGGTTTTTCTAATATGGCGACACGTTCCGAAACGGAAAAAATTCTCGCTCAAGGTCCGATCACAATCAATCGAATCAGATTCGGACTGACATTACTCTATTTTGCTTCCATCGCCATGGGGTACAAAAGAAGTACTCTATTCCAAAACTCACTCTATATTATAGGGACTTCGGTGATGGTGATGTATGTCACCTATTCCTTCCTTAAAAATCGATTTGGAAGCGGAGTATCTCCCTTTTTAGGAAAAGTTTTTATAGTAACTGATGTGGTTGTTCTCTGTCTGGTTATGATTGGTGCGACTACTGAGGACGCCAAGCTTGCTTCGAATGTTATCAAACAAGTAGTACTATATACAATTAATGTTATTTATATAGTTTATGCTGGCCTTTTGCTTTCTCCTAGATTTGTATACTTGACTGGGTTCTTAACCATCTTATGCCAAAGTTTAGTAACAGTCAATGCTGCCCATACTGGAGTCATTTTTACAGAGGATAGTATCGTTTCAATAACTCCTGGCTATGCCGCTATGTCTGAACAGATCACTAAGATGCTATTTTTAATGACCACTGCATTCATAGTAGTCGCAGTTATTAGGATCTTTTTACAACTAAAGAGTGTAGAAGAAGAAAAATCCCAGGCCATTGAAAAATCAAAAGAAGATCTGGAACATGGAAGGATCCGAATGACCGAGTCTGCGGTTTCTTTGAGAGAAAATTCTAAAAAGTTAAAGGACTTCTCCGATGATTTTTCAGAAGTAATAAGTAATCATGCTGCTTCTTTCGAAGAGATTAGTTCTACAATGGAAGAATTTTTGGCCCAGACAGAACAATCCGCAGAAACAGTAAAAGATCAATTTACAAAGATCGAAGGTTTATTGGGAGAAAGTAGAAATCTCAATACTCTAATCGATCGGATCTCAGGACATTCCAATGATTTGAATCGTAACATGGACATAGTCTTGGATGCAGGAAAAGCAGTGAGCGAATTTGTGGATGGTCTCAGGACTTCTTTGGAATCCTTAGGAAGTTCTTTCCGTTCAGTAGGAGAAGTAAACCAGATCATGTCGGACGTTGCAGATAGAACCAACCTTCTATCTTTGAATGCGTCCATCGAAGCAGCTAGGGCAGGGGCAGCTGGAAGAGGATTCGCAGTTGTCGCAACTGAAGTTTCTAAACTCGCAGAAAGTAGTTCCGAGAATGCGGATCGTATTTCTAAAATTATAAACGAAAGTACTAAATACGTCCAAGACGGACAAAAGTCAGCTCATACAGCGAATGAAAAAGTGAAAGAGCAGGATACTTTGTTCACAAACTTCTTAGATAGCTTTAAACAATTGAAGCAGTTATTGAGTGAACAGAAAATAGTGAACGACCGTTTTTTGAACAGCCTTTCAGTTTTAAGAAATTTATCTTCAGATATTGAGGCTGGTTCGAAAGAACAGTCACTTGGAGCTAATGCAATCATGACGTCAGTATCTTCTTTGCAAAGTTCTATGGATTCTTTGTTAAGAAAGAGTGAAATGTTGGCGGAAACCATTAAAATTCTGGAAACTGAAGCCCAAACATTGGCTTCGAAAGGTTAGTTAGTCTCCTGATAAAATTTCTGAACTAGCTTGTACAGAAAGATCTTGAATTCTAAACAATAGGGATTAGAAAAGTCGCTCCATGGTTTATTTTAACTCATGGGCGATCTCTTCGCTCATCTGTTCCATTTTCACTTTTATCATTTTTGCTTTTTTAGCTGCGTTAAAAAAGAAGGCAAACTATACAAGCGCGTTCTCTTATCTTTTTCTTTTCGTATTTTTGATCAACTTCGGTTTCTTTTTCTCAGCGATCTTTCCTTATCCGGAAGCTGCTTATCATAGAATGGTTACGGGGCCCGCCGCTGCTTTCGGTACAATCTTCCTTTGTATATTCGCTTATTTATATCCTAGAAACGATCATCCGAAAGAAGCAAAGTATGTGATTGGATCACTTCTCGGGATTTCTTTAATTACAATATCTTACTCTTACTTTCAGATCTTTACTAATAAACCTTTATTTCATTTTGCAGGACAGATCTATAATTATCAGCAAAAGGTAGGTAATATTCTCGCAGTATCTCTTCTTGCTTTCCTTTTGGTTATGATCTTTATCCAAGTCAGAAAGATAATCAGAGCTGATAAGGAAGAAAGAAAAGCAATAATACAAATGTCCTTAGGAATGGACGTTACTTATTTGGTTCCTGTGGTTTCCAATCTTTTGTTTAGAGAAGGTGTGATCACTTTTAACGCATTCCAACAATTGTATGTTGGTTTTATGATTTTGGGATATTTTACGTTAACTATATTATTTATTAATAATACAGTTGATAAAACTTCTTTTATGACCAAAATTATCGGCATTACTGTAGCTACTTGTTTGGTTTTTGCTCAGGCGTTTTCTACGGTAGTGAACCTAAAAAACGAGTCCTTATTCGATGAGATTAGCATTAAAGAAGCCCAAGCCTTTTTGAATACGGGCAAATCAGAAGGCTCTTCTATTGCATACGCAGTTTCTTTAGGTGATTCTGCAACGAAACCTAAGGTTTTAATAAAATCTGCTGGAATAGAACCAAATCTAAGTCTGGCTCAAAAAGAAATTTTAGAAAATAGAAAGTTAGGGAATTTTCTAAAAAGAACTCCAACTACAAATCTTCCTAAAACAAGTTCAGAAGATTACGTAACTTCTCCCAATGACTTGTTCTATTCTTACTATCTGAGAGACGAAATAGGAGAAAGAACTCTTCTAGTAGCCTTTCCATATTTACATTATAGAAAATTCTTAGATGAAACAAATAGTTGGCTTGTATTCTTAACTCTTTCACTTGTCTTTGTGATCTTAGTTTTATTTCCCTTCTTTTTCAATCGAAGTTTGGTACGTCCCTTAAACACTTTAATCCGAGGAGTAGGAGAAGTAAATTTAGGAAATCTTACGATCCGAATTCCTGTGCTTGTTCAGGATGAGATCGGTTATCTTTCCGAATCTTTCAACAAGATGGTGGGGAGTATTTTAGAAGGAAGAACAAAGTTAGAAGAATATGCAGACACCTTAGAAGAAAAGGTGGATGCACGCACAAAAGAAGTTACCGAAAAAATGGAAGAGATCCATTCACTCAAGGTGCAGCAGGACGGAGATTATTTTCTGACTTCCCTTTTGAGCAAACCTTTGATGACAAATTGGAATAGAGCAAGTTCTGTAACGACTAACTTCTATATTGAACAAAAGAAAAAGTTCGTTTTTAAGAACAAAGAATCGGAGATAGGAGGGGATATTTGTATCAGCGGAAATCTTCTATTCGGTTCTGAAAAGGAAAGATGGTCTGTGTTCTTAAATGGAGACGCTATGGGAAAATCCATGCAAGGAGCGGGAGGTGCCATCGTACTCGGAACAGCTATGAACAATATCATGGCCAGATCTGCAAGCCAAGGTAAGGTTTTGAATATTTCTCCGGAAGATTGGGTGAGAGAATCTTACAGAGAGTTAGATGATATTTTCAGAACGTTCGATGGAGTTATGATGGCTTCTGCTATTCTTGGTCTCATTAATGAGAAGACCGGAAAGATGTATTATTTTAATGCTGAACATCCTTGGGCCGTACTTCTCCGGGATGGAAAAGCATCTTTCTTGGAAAGAGAATTAACATTACGTAAATTAGGTTCTCCTTCTGAGATGAGCTTTCGGATTTTGGAATTCGATCTGATGCCAGGCGATATACTTTATGTGGGCTCTGACGGAAGAGATGATATCAATTTAACAGAAGACGGTGTGAATTGGATCATGAACTCCGATGAGAATATGTTTCTCAAAACTGTCGAGGAATCTAAAGGAGATTTGGATAACTTAGTCGATCGTATTCATAGTTTGGGTGCATTGTCTGATGACCTTTCCTTGATCCGTATCGGATTTCATGAAAAACTTTCTCCAAATATTACGGAATCTAAAACTAGCATTCCCGAATCTGTACTCAGAAAATATACTGAAGCCAAGGCTCTATTACAACAAAGAGAGATCGGCACTGCCGTTGTGCTATTGGAGGAGGCATTACAATCCGTTCCTTCTTTCAAAGCTGCTGCAAGATTATTAGGACAAGTGTATTATGATCGGAAGGAATATGATCCTTCTTCTCGTTGGTTTGAAAAATATTTAGAGTACGATTCAGACTCTCCTAATATCTGGTTCTTACTTTCAGTATGTTATAAACATCTAAAAGAATATTCTAAGTCTAGCCAAGCTGCAGAGAAGGTTCGCTCCTCCCAACCGCATCGCCTTGCGAACCTGATCAACCTTACGGATAATTATAGGTTATTAGGTCGCTTTAACGAGGCACGTTCCATCCTGGAAGCAGCAGAATCCATCGACGGAGAAAGCCCAGGAGTCCGAAAGCTGGATGAACTCTTGAAATCGAAGGGCTACTAAAACAAATTTAGATTGTGGAATCGGCCATTTCACAATGTTTTGTAAAAAAGACCCCTTTGGGAAGCGGTTCGACTCCCGTTTTCTAAGATTCGAGGTGCCACAATGGCTAATTTATACTATGATAAAGATACGGACCTTTCCGTATTAAAAGGAAAGACCATCGCCGTAATCGGATACGGAAGCCAAGGTCACGCACAAGCTCAGAACATGAAAGATTCCGGACTGAAAGTTATTATCGGTCTGAAAGAAGGATCTAAATCCAAAAAAGAAGCCGAGGAAGCAGGTTTCGAAGTATTCTCCGTTTCTGAAGCAGCTAAAAAAGCAGACATTATCCAAATCTTAGCTCCGGACGAGATCCAAGGCGATATTTATAAAGCGGATATCGAGCCTAACCTGAAAGACGGAGACGCATTAGTTTTCTCTCATGGATTCAATATCCATTTCGAATTTATCCAACCTCCTAAAACTGTAGACGTTTATATGGTTGCTCCAAAAGGACCAGGACACTTGGTTCGTAGAGTATATGTAGAAGGTGGTGGAGTTCCTTGTTTGATCGCTGTAAATCAAGACGCAACCGGAACAGCAAAACAAAGAGCACTTGCTCACGCAGCTGGAGTGGGTGGAGGAAGAGCAGGAATTCTTGAAACTTCTTTCAGAGAAGAAACTGAAACTGATCTTTTCGGAGAGCAAGTAGTTCTTTGCGGCGGACTTTCTAACTTGATCATGGCCGGATTCGAAACTCTTACTGAAGCAGGATACGATCCTGAGATCGCATACTTCGAATGTTTACATGAAGTTAAACTCATCACTGACTTGATCTACGAAGGTGGCTTGGCTCGTATGCGTTATTCCATTTCAGGAACAGCAGAATATGGAGACTATGTTTCCGGACCTCGTATCATTGATGCTGGTGTGAAAGCTCGTATGAAAGATGTTCTTGCTGATATCCAAAAAGCTAACGGTTCTAAGTTTGCAAAAGCTTGGATCGCAGAGACTAAAGCTGGATATCCTGAGTTCAATAAAATGAGAGAGAAAAACGCAGGACACCCTATCGAGGACGTAGGTAAAAAATTACGCAGCATGATGAAATGGCTGAGTAAATAATAAAATCCTAATACTTAGATTTAAAAGGCCGGAAGTTTTCCGGCCTTTTTTATTGTCCTGTTGGATACATAACCTAGTAATTATTCTACAAAAAATTAAATCTGAACCTATTTTCTAATTTTCATCTTTGATTAATCTGTTTAATAAAGTGATTTTACTATGCAAAATTTTATAATATCAATTATCGTTTTTTGTCTTTTTTCTATTTTTTCTTGTAAAAAAGAAATTTCGAATCAAGACCCTGCTCCTCAAGTTCCTGAACTAAAAAAACAGGATCCAGTTCAAAAGATGTGCGTGAGTACTCGAAGTGGTTTAAAGGTGAGAGAAACTCCAAGCCTTAAAGGGAAAGAGTTTGAGACTTTAGCTTACCAAACAGAGGTTCGAGTCATTCGTTTCGGTGCAGAGGAAAAAATTTCGGGAAAAGAATACCCATGGGCTTTAATTGAATACAAAGGAGAAAGCGCATGGGTATATTCAGGTTATCTAAAAGTAGATTGTACAGAATTTGATGAATCCTATGCAACGCCTGAGAGAATTAGTGAATCCGATGTTGAAGGAGATTGGAAGCCTGAGAAAAACTCTGAATATTATATAAGTATTTATGTCGGTGGAACTTTCTCTGCGAATTTTTTTGGGGGCTGTGATGGGGACGGTTGTATCAGTGCAGGAGCCTCCGGTAAATGGGAAATTAAAGACAATAAAATCTATTTTTTCAATCCAGGATCAGATTCGGTTTATGTTTATTGGATCAATGACCGTCGATTGATCGCGAGCGATTCGGCTCATTCGTTTAAAGAAAATTATAATAGTGAAACAATTTCTGGTTGGGAGAGATACTGATAACGCAAAATGGGACGTTTCGGTAGTTATTGACTAAAGATATCCTCACATCATAGGGAACTTGCCGTAACATGTTAGAAATTTCTTGCCCAAATCCTTAAAATCATTCTAAGTTTGGAAAAAAAATCGAAAAATCATCGGTCATAAGTCCGGTACTCGCTCTAGGAAGGTATCTATCCTTAGGGCAAAAAAATAATGACAAAGCCTAGCTTTTTGCTATTTTGAGACACCCAAGCCAGGAGGCTCTGATTGAAATCCTTAATTTCCATAATCGGAATTTCCCTCTTTTTGTTTTCTACTGATGTATTCGCGCAGAAAAGGTTCGGCCTTATCTTCGGATCCAACTATAAAGGAAACAAAGCCGGAATCCCTGAATTAAATCTTTGTGAGGCAGATGCCAAATATCTACACGATGAGATCAAACGTGTAGGAAAATTCGATGAGATCAAAATTGTTTTAGGGAAAGATGTAACCAAAGACAATATCCAAAAAGAAATTAAGGCTCTTGCTTCGAAAGCAAAAGCTGATGATACAGTGTTTCTTTATTTTTCAGGTCACGGTGCTTTTCAAAGAGATGAAAAAGCTAAGAACGGAATGAGAAACCTGATCATTTGTTATGATAGGCCTCACCTTTCCGACGACGAGTTGAATGATTATCTAGAAGGTATTAAATCCCCTAAAACAGTTTTCGTTTTCGACTGCTGTTTCTCCGGAGGAATTGCTAAAAAAGGAAAGGCAACCAGAGGTTCCGCTAACGTTCCAATTCCAGAAGGAAGTGACGGAACGGTAAAGCAAGATTCTCAAGACTTTTTCTTTCAAGATAAAGCCATTATTTCAAGTGCGGATGATAACCAAACTGCAATCGAGGTTGGTGGAACAATCAATCACGGGATCTTTACTTATAATTTCGGAAAGGCTCTCTCTAGTGGAGACTTAAATCAAGACAATGTGATCACTGCGCTTGAAGCATTCTTCGCTTCTAAAGACGAAACAGTAAATATGGCTAAAAAGTACGACCATGAACAAGTGCCTCAGATTTCGGGCAACGCATCTGGTATCTTTCTAGCCGGAGAAAAAAAACCGGAACCTCCAAAACCTGTGGAGCCTGTGAAACCTCCTGTAAATCCAACGCCTGTTCCGGATGTTCAACCTCCTAAACCGGAGCCTGAGACTCCAGTGGTCACTAACGAAGAGCCTCCAGTTGTTCCTACAAATCTGAAAGGTGATCTAGTGATCAAAACCACTATCATCCAAGACAGATCTTATGCGGTGTCTGATCTTCCTCCGGAAATTCGTATAACTTCTGGCAAGAAGAGAGTGGGAAATCGTTCTATCCGAGTACTTATAGATGACAAAGAAGTAGATAAGACGATTACTACAGAATCCTCTAATTATTGGGGAGCTGTTAAAAGAATGGGGAAACTCACTCCAGGTGCGACTTATACTCTAACTGTAAAAGGTGTACCGGCAGGAGTTCATAAGGTAACCATCCAAGCGGATGATTATCCTGAAGTTCAAAAGACCCAGGCAGTTCTTCCGAATAAGAGAAACGATCTGGAAGTGGTGACTTCTATGTCAGGTTATGGAGCGATCAGAGGAAAAGTATTCTACAGAACCTTGGATAATCCTGTGATCAATCAGCCAATCTTCATGCCTACTGTCACTAGCGTAACAGGTATTAATAAATTAAACACAGACCAAAATGGTAACTTCTGGTTTACAAACCTGAAACCTGGAGAGTATGAGATCAAGGCGACATTTGCCGAAGATCTAAACTTGAATAATGCTGATATTAAGGTGAGGGAAGGAGAAGTTACTGAAGTGGATATTATCCTGAATGTGAAACTTCCATCTACTAAAACCAAATATTAGAATTCTATATTTAATTTTCAGGAGAAGCCTCTCGAGAGATCGAGGGGCTTTTTTTGTTCCTGGTTTGGGTTTTAATCTTTTTGAAAACTATTCCATTGTTTGGAATTGATCCTTCTTTTTCGAATTTCGACTAGGATTTTCATTTGTCTTCTATCTAGCAAATTCCCAGCTTTTAGACCCGACTCCGGTAAAGCAGTGTCGTTCGTAAGATTAGCAAAGGTTTTTCCGATTTTTGCGAAGGAACTCCGTAGATCCGGATCCATTTCGGGATATATCATAAATCGCCTCCGTGCGATCCCATTCGGGAAAAAAGGGAGAAAGTTCCGGGTTTTCCATCCTTGGAAAGGAAGCTTTCTCCCAAACTGTACTTCGGGACTTTGCGAAAATACTTGAGATATTTTTTTTCTTGTACGAAAAGAAAGTGCGGAGTAAATTCGGTAAAATGCAGATCCGTCTGGAAAACAGGACTGGTAAAAGATCGGGGAGATTCGTCGTATACGAGTACGGAACGGATCTATTCGGTTACGTCTACGTGGACAAATTTTTAGGCCGCGACAAAGGCAAAATGGTTTCCACATGGTTGATGCAAGATGTAGGTTCTTTGGTTCGTCTTTTGGACCATGAAATATACAAAAGAGAGACGGAAAACTACGAGAACGTTACTTTAGCAGTATGAACGCCCTCATCAGGGTCCGTAGGCTTGGGTCCGAAATTTCTCGCTTGGACAGGATCATCCGAAAAGAAGAATCCTCTCTTTCTCTTTTATCCACTTTCAGAATTCTTTCTTTCTTATTCTTTATCGCTTGGATCGTTGGAATTTATCTTCTTCGAACCTTCTCTGATCTATATTATTTACCTTCGATTGCGATCTTGGCTATCTTCTATCGTTTATTATCTGCATATCAAAAGCGAAGAGAGAAGATTAGAAGGTTACATGTCTGGTCCGATTTCCTAACTACTCAAATTTCCAGAATTCAATTGGATGGAAAACATTACCCCAAGTCCAAAAGAGAATATTATAAAAATCTTGTATTAGAAACTGGACTTCCTCCTTGGACCAAGGATTTGGATTTTTTAGGAGAGAAGGGGATCTTTTCCAGAATAGACACTACGGTTATTCCGAAAGGAACTTCTAGGTTTTTAAAATACTTTTTAGAAAGTTCTGAAGAATCACGGGTCGTTGGGAGACAAAATGCCATTATCGGTCTTTCTAAAAGACCAAAAGTTCTACAAAAACTTCTCAGACAATTTAGATTATATGAGGCATCCTTTCCATCTAGAAGGGAAGGAGAAGATGAAAAACTTCCTTCTTATATTCCAAAAATAGGGAACTTACAACCGGAACGTTCTGAAAAGAATAGGATAGACTTTCCTTTTAATCTATTTGAAGAAGAGCCAAATGATTTCTGGAAATCTTCTTTTGGAAAAGTTTCAGGAGTTCTAAGAGTTTTATTCCCAGTTTGGCTTGGCCTTGTTTGGCTTTTGGTATTCGGAAGTTTTCTATTCGGACAAACTTGGGGATTCGGGATTTTTATTCTTCATTCCGCATTTTTTGGATCTTATAGAAATAGATCCTTACGGATGTTACAACCAATCGCGGAAGACTCTGAGACTTTGGAGGAGTTAGGAAAACTTCTACTCTATATTCGTTCTGCTAATCTTTCGGGGACAAAAGGAGAAGTTTTTCTTTCCAATTGGAAGAAGAAGGAACTAAAAAACTCTTGGAAACAATTTCTGAAAATTTCCAATCTGGCCGTCTATACTCAGTCTCCACTTGCTCACGCATTATTAAATATCTTATTCTTTTTCGATCTTTGGATCTGGAAAAGATACACTAAATGGTGGGAAAAAGACGGATCTTCTCTTAAGGTTTCTATATCCGACCTTGCAGAGTTGGATTCTTTACTCCCACTCGCAAACTTAAGTTGGATTGAACCTGGATTTACTTTTCCTAAATTAGAAAAATCAAATACAACGATCCACGCAAAAGATTTAGTACATCCATTAATACCATCCGACAAAAGAGTTTCGAATGATCTGGAGCCTATGCAACCAGGGAAACTTCTCCTTTTAACCGGATCGAATATGTCCGGAAAAACCACTTATCTAAGAGCGTTGGGAATTTCAGGAATATTCGCTATGGCTGGAGGCCCAGTTCCTGCTTCTGAATTTATAACTCCTATTTTAGAAGTACATTCTAGTATTCGAAACGAAGACTCAGTCGAAGAAGGGATCTCTTTCTTTTATGCGGAAGTCAGACGCTTGGGGAGAATATTACAAGATGTTAAAAATTCAAAAAAAGGCAGATTAGTTCTATTAGATGAGATCTTGAAAGGTACGAATTCCAGAGAAAGAACAATCGCCTGCAAAGGGATCTTAAAGAAGTTAGGACAGTACGGAGTCTTTGGAATTATTACAACTCATGATCTGGAATTGGCAGACTTACCTGAGCTTTCCTTGTTTCACTTTAGAGAAGAGATAGAGAACGGCAAAATGACTTTCGACTATAAGATCAGATCCGGTATAGTGCAGTCCAGCAACGCGCTGGAAGTTTTAAGATTAGAAGGTTTGGATCTGGACTAAAATCAGACTTTGGTTGATAGCCAGCATCTCTCTTTTTTGTCTTGCCCGACAAGCTCTCTAAAATTCTAATCTATTAGAAAAGATGAAACGTTTACCAAGCAATCTTAAATTGATCGGCGGATATGCCATCTACTATGTTCTCATTCTAATTTTTTATAAAGCAGCATTTCTTTGGGTGTATTCCTATAGATTAGAAGGCGCTGAAACCAAAGATGTTTTGTGGGCGATCTTGGTAGGACTTCGGTTCGATATTTCCGTGATCGGAATGATCTTAGGGCCGTTCGCTTTTCTCTCTTGTCTTCCTTATTTAAATCGATTTAAGTTTTTTAATTTTTTCTGGGGTTATTTTCCAATCGTCATCAGCGTTTGGATGCTTTCCCATTTGATCGCGGATATAGTTTATTTCGAGAATGCGAACAAACATATAGGTTACGAGGGATTTGTATTTATCGGAAGGGACATGGGTGTGATCTTAAAATCCGCCTTTGAACAGAATCCATTTTTGGCGGTAGTCGCTTCGCTTTTGGTTTTGGTATTTTTACCTTTATCCACTTATCTTTTCTTAAAATTTAATCCGTACAAACACGAGCCTGAGTCTTGGAAAAGGGACTCCATTTTATCTTTCGTTGTTTTGGTATTAGTTGTTTTTGCGATCAGAGGAGGAGTTCAAGAAACTCCATTAAGAGCGAGTAATGCGATCGTTTCCGGACATTCTTTCGTGAACAATATTGCATTGAATGGTGTGTTCACTTCTATCATGGACTTGAAAAGCCAGTCCATTCCGAATTATCTAAAATTGGAAACTAAAGAGTCAGTTCGTATTGTTAGGGAAGAGATCTCTTATGATGGTGCGGAATTTGTTGGGAAGAAATATCCTCTATTAAGAAAACAGAAACAAACTAATAACGGAAAACCTCCGAACATAGTTTTGATCCTTCTGGAAAACTGGACCGGAAAATTTATAGATCCAATAGGTGATGGAAAAGTTTTCGGAAAAGAACTCACTCCTAATTTTAATAAACTTTTACGAAAAGGTAGATTTTATACCAGATTTTTTGCCTCAGGTGGAAGAACGACAAATGGTATGATGTCTATCCTGACTGGATTGCCTGATCGACCGGGATTGACGGTGGTTAGAACTCACCAAGTATTAGGAAATTTTTCCGGTATCGGAAATATTTTCAAAGGTTTAGGATATGATACATTCTTCGTAACCGGTGGAGATTTAAGTTTTGATAATAAAGCAACTTTAATGCCTCATTGGGGATTCGATACTGTTATGGGCGAAAAAGAGATCGCTAAACTGGATCGATTTAAGATTGGAGCCTGGGGTTATGATGATGCAGATGTACTTCAAGTACTACATGAAAAAATCTCAGAATCCAAAAAACCTTTCTTGGGAGTTTCTCTTACCTTATCCACACATTATCCTTATCGAGCTCCGGATCCAAAATTTAGGATCTTTAAGGAGGATGAAAGAGACTTCGAATATCTAAACGTATATCATTATGCTGATTGGGCTGTTAGAGATTTTATGGATCGTGCCGAAAAATCCAAGTACTTTGATAATACCATCTTTGTATTTGTGGCGGATCATACTCACCATCGTTATTTAGATTATTATGAAGATAGGAATATTCCATTTCTAATATATTCTCCAGGAAAAATATTACCTGCAATAGACGATAGAGACGCTTCCCAGCTAGATGTTATCCCTACTATCTTAGGACTTGTTGGAAAAGAGGCTTACTTCTCAGCTATGGGAAGAAATTTACTTGCTCCTAAAAAAACGGAATCTGCTTATTTTGCATATGGAAATCTAATCGGTTGGATAGAGTCCGATCTATTCTATATCCATTTTGTGGATGGAAATCGTAATTTAAAATATTCTGCAAAAGGTCCAAGAGAAGAAGTGAGTCTTTGTGACACTCAGCCTAAGATTTGTGATTCTCATTTTAATAAGGCGAGAGCCTTCCTGAATTTGAGCCACGAATTGATGAATCAGAATTTAGTATTTCCAACTAAGGAAGAATTGGAAAGGAAAGAGTATTAATTATTTCTCTTTTTGTTTTTTGTCTGGTTCGGGATTGCTTCCGCCAAATAGGCCGGTAACGCCGTCCCAAAGATCTCGGACATATTCTCCGATCACGGACCCTGCGACACCACCTGCGTAAGGTCCTCCCAAAGGAATGAGATAAGGCCCGAGTAAAGTCATACCAGTATATACACTTCCTAGCCAGATAGGGTCAACATAAGGTATACTCTTTCCAAAAGTTCCTGCATAAATAATTGGGATCTGCAAACCTTTACCTATATATTTTCCACCTAAGCGAAGATGTAATCTCATATCTATCTTTTGATCAAAGCCTACTGTACCCTTCCCGTCTACATCCATTCCGCTGTTTTCAATTTCTAGTTTCAAATTGGGAAAATACATTTCGTTGCCTGAAATTTTCACATCAGATCTAAGAGTTTCGAATTTTAATTCTCTTCCATCGACTCCTTTGAATGCGATAATTTTACCTAGTGTGTTCAAGACTGGGATCATGAAGTTTGCATAACCAACTAGCTCTCCATTCTTGATGGTGATATTCCCGATCCCTTTCATATTGGCGAAAAGTTCAGTCACAGAATCTCTAGAATGATTTCTAATCTGCGTTTCGAAAGAAAACCAACTAGAAAGTTCGCCTTCCATAATTTTTTCGGATAAATAAGGTAAAAGAACCTTATCTACTTGAAGCCTATGAGCATCCCCTTCCACTTCTATCTTCGGTATATCAGGATATATTTTAGCTTTTCCTAATATTTCTCCGTTATAGATGTATGCATGGAAATTCGGGATAGAAAGGAGCGGGTCCACATACTTTGCTTCCATTTTGATATGAGCAAATCTATGTTTGAATGCAAAAATATTATTTAATTCTCCGGTAAAATAGAAGATTCCTGGAGGAGAATTCGGATCGAAGAGGTCATCTCTGACACGAAATAGTTTTCCTATTTTTAAAAGATTGTGATAGTCTCCATAATCTGCTTTGATATCAAATTGACCTAAACTTCTGTTCTTCCAATTGACACTTCCTTTTGCAGAGGCTTTTGCTACACCTTCCCAAACTGCTTCTATAAAAGGAAAGGATACTTTTTTATTGATTAGGTCCAGATCAAAGTCCACATTCAATCTGATATTTCCGAAAGGAAGTCCTCCTTTATAAGCAAGATCCTTTACTTGATTTCGGACCTTAAATTTGAAGATGGTGCCTTCTTCTTTTACTACTTCTGTTCTTCCGGAAAGCTTTGTTTTGGAGAAATCTCCTGCCGGGAAAATATTAAATATTTCTCTAAGCAATGAAAGAGAAAGTTCTTCCGTTTTTAAGATTGCACTGAATTGTAATTTCTCCCAATTTACTGGGAAGTTTTGCAGACCGCCTGTCATTTCCAAGTCGATAGGTTGATCGTCTATTCTTCCTTGGAATAAAAGGTCTACATCCTTTCCGTAAAATGAAACAGAGGCCTGGGACTTTTTGAAATATACTATATATTTTTTATCATGGCTTTGTTCGTTATATACTAATGTAAAATTATCAATTTCGATATTCTTCAGACTTACTGCAAAAAAGTCCTCGGTAGAAAATCCGATTCGAGAGTTTACATCATCCAGGAGTTCTTTTACGTTGCTCTTTTGTTCGATCTGCTTCTTCTTTCCATTCAAATATTCTACTATATCGAAAGATCCGTCTTTCCTTCTTTCCAGATGAAGGGATCCTCCGTTAATGGAAATATCTCTGATCTCTATTACTCTTTTGATAAGACCGAACCAAGAAATATCTATATCTACCTTATCGCTGACAGCAATAAGTACGTTGTCTTTTCGAATTTCAATTTGATCCAATTCGATCCCGGGAAAGGGTAGAAGGTATAGATCCGAATCTGCAACTTTGATATCTAGATCGGTTGAACTTCTGAGGCGGTCTAGTATAAATTCTTTATATACATCCTTCCTTTGAACAAAAGGTATATAAACGATCAGTACGAATAATAATATAAAGAATCCGATAGCAGAGATATATCGGATCTTGTTCTCTTCTAAATACCGATTGAGTACATCCCAGGAGCGCATGTTATTTTCCGTCCGGAAAATGACAATAGGACTTATGGCCTTCGCCTAAGTCTTTCCATTCAGGGGTAGTCTCGGAACAGATCTCTTTCGCGATTGGGCAACGAGTATGGAAATGACAACCTTTCGGTTTTTTTAATATACTTGGCACTTCACCTTGGAGAGGAGTTTTTCGGATCTTTCGATTTTCTACTTCGAATACAGCTCCAAACAGAGCCTTTGTATAAGGATGAGAAGGTTTGTCTGCAATTTGGGATTTTGTGCCTATCTCTACGATTTTTCCCAAATACATGACAGCGATCTTATCTGAGATAGATTTTACGATCCCCAAATCGTGAGAGATAAACAAATAAGAAAGACCAAAATCAGCTTTCAGTTTTTGTAATAGAAGAAGTACCTGAGCCTGGTTGGATACGTCCAAAGCCGAAACAGCTTCGTCAAAAAGTATAAATTCGGGTTTTAGAATAAGCGCTCTAGCAATAGCTATCCTTTGTCTTTGTCCTCCCGAAAATTCATGAGGATATCTATTTAGGATCTCGGGAGAGAGCCCTACTTTTTCCAAAATATCGGCTGCTTCTTTTTCAGCTTTCTCATCCGTATAATTTTCGTGGATAAATAATCCTTCAGTTAAAATATCTTTAATATTTCTTCTTGGATTCAGAGAAGAATAAGGATCTTGGAATACGATCTGGATCTGTTTTCGGAGAGGTAAAAATTCTTTTTCTCTTAGATCTAAGATCTCTTTTCCTTTGAAAAAGATGGATCCAGAATCTGATTTTAGAAGTCTGAGTATTGCCCTGCCTAAAGTGGACTTTCCGCAGCCGGATTCTCCTACTAGACTGAAGGTTTCTCCTTCTTCCATTTCTAGATTAACATTCTCAACAGCTTTGATTACAGATTTTCTTCCGCCGAAGAAACCTTCTTTTCCGTAGCTTACATTCAGATCTTTGATCTCTAAAAGTTTCATCCTGCAAGCTCCTTCTTCTCATTTAAGAAGCATGCGGAAAGATGTCCGGATCCATTCGTATTTTTTAATATAGGCTTTACAGTATGACAATGTGAGAATACAAAATTACATCTGTCTGAATAATGACAGCCCTTAGGATAATTTCCAGGAGAAGGTAATCTTCCTTCGATCGGTTTAAAAACTCCGGTCTGCGAAAAATGAGAAGGCAAAGAATCTAAAAGGTCTTTTGTATATGGATGATTTGGCTCATCCAAAATTTGGTCTACCGTTCCAAGTTCAGCGATTCGCCCCGCGTACAATACGCAGATTCGATCAGCGATATGGCTGACCAAACCGAAATCATGAGAGATGAATAGTACGGATAAGTTCATCTTTTCTTTGAGTCTAAGCAGGAGTTCTACCAATTGGGCCTGGACTGTAACATCCAATGCAGAAGTAGGCTCATCCGCGATCAGAAGTTCAGGATCACACATCAATGCCATCCCGATCCCGACCCTTTGTAAGATCCCACCGCTCAACTGATGAGGATAACAATTCATCCTTAATTTTATGTCAGTAATTCCTACTGCTCCAAGAAGATATTCGGCCTTATCTTCAGCTTCTTTGCGGGTTCCGAGTCCGTGTGCCAAAAATCCTTCTGTCATTTGGTCTTTTATTTTGCTTAAAGGATTTAAAGCGGAGAAGGGTTCCTGGAATACGTATGAGACTTTTTTTCCTCGGATCTTTCTTAAAGTTTCAGAGTCGGTTTGAAGAATATCCGTTCCTTGGAATATTACCTTTCCATTCGAGTATCTAAAAGATTCATGAGGAAGTAATTTTGTGATCGCAGCAGCACATACTGATTTTCCGCAACCAGATTCGCCTACGAGAGCGAGAACTTCTCCTTTTCTGATCTCAAAATTAATATCTTCTAATAATGGCACGAACTTCCCTTCTTTAGAAAGTTCTAAATTCAAGTTCGATACTTGGAGAATTGCTTCCGAATTCATTCGTACGTTACCTTCTCCTTAGAATCAAAAGAATCACGTATCCCTTCCCCAATAAAGGATGAAAGAAGAATAGTCGCTGCCAAAGCCAAAGAAGGAAAATCGATCAGCCACCAAGCTCGGAGATTATCCCTTCCTTGGCTTATCATTTCTCCCCAAGAAGGGTTAGGCGCAGGAATTCCATAACCTAAAAAGTCGAGTGCACTTAAGATGGAGATCGAGCTGATAAGTGCAAAAGGTAAGAAGGTCACAAGTGGAGTGATCGCATTCGGGAGAATATGATTTTTCATAATACTCCAAGAGCTAGCACCTAACGCTTTTGCCGCATCCACATAGGTAAGAGCCTTGGATCTGTAAAATTCGCCCCTCATGTACATACTGATACCTATCCAGCTCAATGCGGAATAAGTGATCCCGAGTACGATGAATCCTCTTCCAAAAAAAGAACCCATGATGAGTATCAAGTATAAGAAAGGAATAGCAGATAGAATTTCGATAATTCTCTGCAGTATGATATCTGTTCTTTTTCCGTAATATCCTTGGATACCGCCTATAATTGTTCCGAAGAGAAATTCTATAACTACTAAGATGAGCCCGAAACTCATCGAATTTCTATATGCATAAAAGATCCGAGTGAACACATCTCTTCCTCTATCATCCGTTCCTAGCCAATGTTTTAAACTTGGAGGAGAAGGCGGATTTTCGTTGTCATCAATCGTTTCTAAATTGTCTTCGTTGTATCCATAAGGAACAGGAGGAAAAAGGATCCAGTTATCATCATCTTCTGCAAAATCTTCCCTTAATTTTAGTTTTTTATAATTCATGGGGGAATATTCGGATCCGCCAAAGTCCTTATCTGTATAACGGAAGAAGATAGGGAATTTCCAAGAATCGTCGTAAGAAACGATCCAAGGTTGATTATTTGCCAGTATGGGCGCAAATAAGGAAATGATATAAGAAGTCCCTAAAATCCAAAGAGAGATCCAGGCTTTTGTGTTGGATCTGAATTTTTCGAATCTTCTTTTGGCTAAAGAGTTCATGCTTCGAAATTGATCCTAGGGTCGATGATTACGTAACAAAGATCTGAAAGAATGTTTCCGATCAGAGAAAGAAAACTTTGGATGAGCAGTAATCCCATCATAAGATTGGTATCTCTTTCTGTAACTGCTTGGAAACCAAGTAAGCCGATCCCATCTATACTGAATACAAGCTCTATAATTAAAGATCCAGCTAAGACTAAACTTAAATTAGAACCAAATCCTGTGGCAATTGGGATTAAACTATTTCTAAAAGCGTGTTTGTAAATTGCGTCTTTAAAGGTTAAACCTTTAGAAATTGCAGTTCTAACATACTCTTTAGAGATCTGATCCAAGAGAGAATTTTTCATTAAAAGAGTAAGCATGGCAAAAGATCCGGAAACATAACAGAGTACCGGTAAGAACATATGCTCTGCTCTATCTACAATCTTTTCAAAAAAATCCAAATCATCGTAATTATCCGAATATTCATGCCCAAGAGGAAATACGGAAAACACTTCACCGGAAGAGAACAAATATAATAGCAACATTGAAAGTGCGAATACTGGAATCGAGTATGCTATTAAAATTATGATACTTGTTCCGCTATCGAATGCTTGTCCACTTTGGATCGCTTTACGAATTCCTAATGGAATACAGATTAGATACGAAAGTAAAAATCCGGAAAGACCAAATGTGAGGGAAACAGGTATCTTTTCGAAAATGAGTTCGTTTACTGGGCGAGAATGTAATCTGGATTCTCCTAAATCCAAACTTGCCACATCCCAAAGCCAATACAGATAAGCGATTGGCAATGGTTTGTCCAGACGTAGTTTTTGTTTTAAGATCTCTATTTCTTCATTATTGATGAGAGAAGATCTGGCTCCATCTTCGTTGCCATATCCTCTTAATTTTGCGATCTCCCTTTCTAAGGGTCCACCCGGGGCCAAGTGGGATAAAATAAACACTAGGAAAGTGATTCCAAGGATAGTGGGAACGATCAGAAAGATCCTTTTTAAAAAATAATTTCTCATTCTGATTTAAGTCCGTTAAAAATCAAGACCCGCCTCGGGCATCGAACAATTTTCCATAGTGTTTGCCAGGGATAAAGGTTTTTTCTCCGTATTAATCTGCAATTAACGGAAAGGTTTTAGTTCTAGGTAACCTTTTCCTTTTACGGATTTTCCTTCTATATCTCCACCGACTTTAACTGCGCCTTCCCAATAAATTAGTCCAGTGCTAGATCTTGCGTCGAATTCCTGCTCTTCGAATTTGGGCGAGATATTCAAATTAAACCGTTCGGAAATTAATTTCCATCGTAATTTATAGGAATTCCCGGTTTGGTCACTTTTCCAGGTTTTATCTTCTGGAACAAATTTCAGATCGTTCTCATTTTCTAGAGAGATTACTTTTCCATCGGGAGAGCGGTAAGTCCCAAAAGTTTCGATGTCTCCGGCTCTGTTCTTGAAATTGAATGCCATGATATCGGAACCGTCTTCCATTTGTATACAGATCCAATCCCAGGAAATATCTTTGGAGGAAAGATCGAATGCGGCTTCAGTGCCTTCTGGACTACTCCATTCATGATCCATCCAACTTGTGCCGGATTTGACATGATATTCTTTTCCTTCTAGATAAAGAGAACCTTTGGTTTCTAAACGAGGAATACTGTAATAATAGGAGAAAAATTTTGGATTCTTTCTGCTCTTGAGTGATTTTCCGTTTTTGCCATGAATCAGAATATTTTTTGGCTTAGCGGTGAGTTCCAATTCCAAGCCGAAGCCTGAGTCGGTTCTCGGAAAAGCAGAGATCCTAAAATCTGCAGGACCGGTGGCTTCCATACGATAGTCCCCGCTCCATAAGTTACTCTTGTCTTGGCCGGCGACTCCGCCTAATTCTCTTTCGATGGTTTGGGAGATCTTATGTTTTTCGTCTTCCAGATCGGAAATTGCAAAGTGAACAGGATACAATGCAACTTTGGGTCCAAGGTAAGCTCGGAAGAAGCTTAACTCATATCCTAACTCTTTACCTTCTTCCGTATCTAAGATACCAATGAAATAACACCATTCTACTCTGTAGCCTTTATGAAAGAAATGATCTTGGGGAAATTTAAAACTTTTGCTTTGGCCCTCTTTTAGATCGGTCTTAGGGGCAGCGAATCCGCTTCCACTCGAGATTAAGAGCATAGATGAGAACAGAACTGAAACGAGAATCCTGGAGGTTTTATTTGGTCTTACGACTCTATTTGTTAAAAATTGGAAGGGCATATATCGTCCTTTTCATTCTATTTCGGACAAAGTCCTGAGAAATTAGACCCGACCATGGTTTCTTTTTCTTTTTAAGTATTCAATCGATTCGTTTTTTTTATTTTTAGATTCGGAGAAGATCCAAAAATTTGAAATACGTGGGAGATCTTTAGATCTGTTTTTAAACACGGGATTGATATTATGGCGAATCCTAAACCCAGAAGCGAGAGACAAAAAGTCAAAAAATTCCTACAATATGTATTCGCAAGAATATTGGTAGGAACCCTATCTATCTTCCCTTATGTCCTTAGGGGAAAGATCCTATATCGTATTATTCGATTCCTGGCCAAAACGACAGGCGCGACTAAAAAAAGGATCGAAAGACATATACGTACTGCATTCCCTCAAATATCAGAATCAGAGATACAAGAGTATATTCTTCATAACCTCAGAAACCTTTCCCATATGGCTAACGAGTTTTGTGAAGAACCTAGAATGAACAGAAAGTTCATAGATAAATGGGTAACCTTCTTACCTGATAAAGAAACGCATGTCAGGCTATTTGAAAAAGGTGGGATTCTAGTTTTAGGCCATCTGGGTAACTGGGAAACGATGGGAGTTTCCATTTGTTATACTGCTCCTAAAAATGATTTGTACGTATTTGCAAAAAGACAATCCAATCCTTGGTCCAACGCTTGGATCGAAAAAAACAGAGCCTCTCAAAGAATTAAGCTAGTCTATACGGATGAAAGTCCTAGGAAGGCATTAACTTTGTTAAAACAAGGAAAGTTAGTCGCGTTTATATCGGATCAGGACGCAGGCAAGACAGGGTCCTTCTTTCCATTTTTAGGAAATATGGCTTCTACTTTCTTAGGACCGGCAACATTTGCCAGAATGACTGATGTGCCAATTTTATTCTGCAGCAGTTGGTATGATAAAACCGGAAAGTTATATTTTCATGTAGAAGAATTCGAAAGACCAAATCTGGATCCTAGAAAGGACCCGGAACTTTGGGAAAGAGAATTTACTTACAAATGGGTAAAACGTTTAGAAGAAGAAGTCTATAAACATCCTGGGGATTATTTCTGGCTGCATAGACGTTGGCATACCAAGCCGGAAAATAAAGAAGAGCTAGATAAGTTTTGGAAAGAATTTAAATCTTCTTCTGAAAAATCTAAAGTATAATTAAAATGCTGTAGGTTTAAGAGAATTTCTTTTCAGTTCAGCGGTTTCCAGGTCTTCTTCTGAAGCTTTATATTGCAAACCTTGGGACGTGAATAGTTCCACACAGACTCTACAGTCTTTTACTACTTCTCTAAAGTTGATCCTGTTCTCTTCACTAGCTTCTGCCCAAAGATCTTTCAACTCTTTCGGATCTTTAGAAAGATCGAATAGACGTTCTTTAGAAGGATTAGAATTCAGATTCATTATATAATGATAATTTCCCTTAATATAGCTGATCCCAACTTTATACAGAGAGATCTCGTTATTATTAGTGATAATGATCCTGCGATCTCCATAAATATCTCTAAGCAAGGATTTACCTTCTAGATTTGATGCATATCTCTTGATTGCTGAATTATTTTCTAGATTCAGAATATCTATGAATGTAGGGATCAGATCCGTATTCGAAACAGGTTTATCTGTGTTTCTGCGTATTGCTTGTAGATTCACTGACTCTTTCAGAGAATTAGGGATATATAACAACATTGGGATCGCTACAGTTTCTACATAGTTGCTATCTATATGTCCCAGGTAATCATGCTCAAAAAGAGATTCCCCATGATCTGAAGTAAAGATCACTACAGTATTCTCTAAGAAACCTTCTTTCTTAAGATAAGCATAAACATCTTCCAGAAGGCTATCCATATGACGAACAGAGTTATCATACTGGTCTGGGACAGAATCTACTGCAAAGAATCGAGAATCTTCTGGGACTATATAAGGAAAGTGATTTGTATTGAAGTGTAAAACACCTGCGAATCTTTTACCTGAATTCTTGAATCCTGTAAGATATCTTTTGAATTCTTTTACTGTTTCTCGATCATCGATCCCGATATCGTTAAATACTTTTAGGCCGCTTTTTTCTTTATCCCAGAGGAAATCGATCCCTGAGTTTTTAAAAAATCCTTCGAAATTATTCCACTGAAGGTTATGGCTAGTGATATAGAATGTAGATAGTCCTGCGGATTTTCCATACTCCCAGAATAATGGATAAGTATGAGTCATTGGAACTGGTTGAGAAGGAGAGACACCCGTTAATATACTCGGAAAAGATAGAAGAGTAGAACTCGAATTTGAATATGCCCTTTTAAATAGGAAGTATTGGCTGCGATCCGCAGTTTGTGCGAATTTTGACATGAAAGGAGTGGTATTTCTTTCGTAACCATATACTCCTAAACTTCCTTTCCTTAAACTTTCTGTTACTACAAATAGAACATTGAATTTAGGGTTAGAACCCATTTGAGGAAGTCTAGGTTGGTTCCTGGATTGTAATCCTGCTGATCCTAAACTATCTCCCGTTAGTTGATTGTATAAGTTTCTCCATACGAATGCGATCGTGTTTGTATCAGAAACATATACTTGGTCATTAAATCTGGTATTATTATGTAAGAATCCGCTGATCGCCAAAAAAACGATCACCACTCCGATCCGCACAGGCATTTGGAATCTATACTTTAAAGGTTCCTTTATTGTAGTGAACCAAAGAGAAGCACCTAAAACGATAAAGGCGATAAGTCCGAAGACTAAGGAGGATTTGGTAAATCCTCCTTCAACAATTGTCCAACTGTTCAATGGTTCATGGAATATAAAAGAGAACACGAAGAAATTAGGCATGATCCCTGTATACGCGTAGTAACCATAAGAACCTAATAATGTTCCGACGTAAAAAGACAAGATCAGAGAGAATACGATATAGTATGCTATCTTAGATTTTTGTTGGTAGAGTATTCTGAGGAGAATGATCGCGGCAGAATATAGAATTACCGAATAAATGAATGAGAGAAAATAAAACGCCCACTGCAAAGGTTTAAAAGTAGGTAATATCTCATCTCTGACAATGATGTCTGAAATTAGTATTACTGCAGGCAAAACCCAGACAGAATAACGGGAGAATATCTCTAGTATATTTTTTTTATTTATAGTTCCCATCTTTATCCAAAATTCTTAAAGATATGTAATTCGTCAATTACACCAAGTATGTCATACCTTCTCAAGGGCTAAAAAGAAAGTTATAAAAAACGAATATTAGACCGATGTTCAGTTACGATGTAGATTGATTCTAATTCATTCTTCTTAATTTTAAATTGAACGAATCCAATAAAAAGAATTAAGACCCAGTCTCAGTCGAATATCCGGAGTTAGACGTTCTTTGAAAATAGATGGTTAGGTTTTTTGAAGAGTATACAATGAGTGTATAAAAAGTTTTGTACGGCTGGAAATAAATTATTTCATAGCATGCTTCGAGTCTATCTGAGCCGACAAATGTGTCCCAAATTTTGGTGACATAACTGAAAGTACATTCAGTGAAAAATAAAATATACAGTAAATTCGGCAGAGATCTAGGATTTTCAAAGTAAATCGGAGAATTTCTATATTCGATAAAAATTCTCTATTCTGTACCGGCTCTAGTGGGAACCTTGTAATATAGTATCAACTATACTTTACAAATAATCCAATATATAAAACTTTGGTACATTATATTGGTCATCCTCAATTTAGGTCCGTCCAATACTTAAAGGTTCGATTTCGATGAGTCCATCCGATCTGGAAGCAAAATTAAACGGTCTGAGCTTAGAAGATTCTCTGGCAAAAATCTCCCAAGATTTTCCGGGACAAGCAGTCTTTTCCACCAGCTTCGGCCTTGAAGATCAGGTTATTACTCACGCAATTTATTCCCAAAATTTGGACATTCGTATCTTTACATTGGATACCGGCAGATTGTTCACTGAAACTTATGAACTTCATAAACGTACGAATGGAATGTATGGTAAGCGTATCCAAACATTCTTCCCAGATGCACAAGCGGTAGAAGATTTAATCAATGAGAAGGGACCTGATTCCTTCTACGATTCTATAGAAAATAGAAAAGAATGTTGTCATATTCGTAAAGTTGTCCCTTTGAACAGAGCTTTAGAGGGAGCTAAAATTTGGATCACCGGAATTCGTAACGATCAATCTGGTTCCAGAGAAAATTTAACCAAAGTGGAGCTGGATGCAGGAAGGGATATTTTGAAATTCCATCCTATTCTGGATTGGTCTTGGGAGAAAGTACAACAGTACGTCCAAGATAAACATATTCCATACAATCCACTCCATGATAAGGGATATCCCAGTATCGGATGCGCTCCATGTACGAGAGCGGTCATGGCAGGCGAAGATTTTAGAGCCGGCCGTTGGTGGTGGGAGAATGAATCCACGAAAGAATGCGGACTGCATTGGGTGGATGGAAAACTGGTAAGAAAAAAAGGATCAGAAGTATGACGACTAGAACTCGATTGTCGCATCTCCAACAACTAGAGGCGGAGTCCATTTATATACTTAGGGAAGTTGCCGCCCAATTTGAAAGACCTGCGCTTTTATTTTCAGGGGGGAAGGACTCGATCACCTTAGTCCATCTTGCACTGAAAGCATTCCGTCCAGGAAAGTTCCCGTTTCCTTTGGTACATATCGATACAGGTCATAACTTTCAGGAAGCATTACAATTTCGGGATGATCTTGCAAATCGTATCGGCGAAAAACTGATCGTTAGATACGTTCAGGATTCCATCGACCAAGGAAAAGCCGTAGAGGAAAAAGGAAAATTCCCAAGCAGAAACGCAATCCAAACAGTTACATTATTAGATACAATCGAAGAATTCAAATTTGATGCATGTATAGGTGGAGCCAGAAGAGATGAAGAGAAAGCCCGCGCAAAAGAAAGAGTATTCTCAGTGCGCGACGAGTTTGGTAGCTGGGATCCTAAATTGCAAAGACCTGAACTTTGGAATATATACAACGGAAAGATCCATGTGGGAGAGAACGTAAGAGTTTTCCCAATCAGCAACTGGACTGAGCTGGACGTTTGGGAATATATTAAATCTGAAAATATCCCTCTTCCTTCATTATATTTTTCTCATAGAAGACAAATCGTCTGGAGAGAGAATGTGGTATTCCCTGTTTCAGAATTTGTAACCTTAGATTCTTCTGATAAGGTAGAAGAGAAAACGGTACGTTTTAGAACCGTAGGTGATATGACTTGCACAGCAGCGGTGGAATCTGAAGCAAACTCTTTAGATGATATTATTCGCGAGATCCAGACTTCTAGAACAACCGAAAGAGGATCCAGATTGGATGATAAACGTTCGGAAGCAGCGATGGAAGAACGTAAAAGAGGCGGTTACTTCTGATGGATTTATTACGTTTTATTACTGCAGGAAGTGTAGACGACGGAAAATCTACATTGATTGGTCGTCTTCTTTACGATAGCAAATCTGTATTCCAAGATCAGTTAGAGGCAATTGAAAAAACAGGCCAAGTAAATGGTCAGATCAATTTAGCCCTTCTTACAGATGGACTTAAGGCGGAAAGAGAACAAGGTATCACAATTGACGTGGCCTATAAATACTTCTCCACGCCTAAAAGAAAGTTTATCATAGCAGATGCTCCAGGGCATATCCAGTACACTCGAAACATGGTGACTGGTGCCTCTAATTCAGAACTTGCAATTATTCTGATCGATTCTCGTAAGGGAGTAATCGAACAAACTTACAGACATTCTTATATAGCTTCTCTATTAAAAATTCCTCATGTAGTTATCTGCGTGAATAAAATGGACTTGGTGGATTTTTCTAAAGAACGTTTTGAGGAAATAGTAGAAGATTATAAAAACTTTGCTTCTGATCTGGATTTTAAAGGCTTGGAATTCATCCCGATTTCCGCTTTGAACGGAGACAATGTTGTAGATCCTTCTCCAAACATGACTTGGTGGAAAGGTAAAACTCTTCTTGGCTATTTAGAAGATCTAGAAATCGAAGTGGACGAAACTAAACATGAACCTAGATTTCCGGTTCAATATGTTATCCGTCCTCAAACCGAAGATCATCACGACTATAGAGGGTATGCAGGTCAAGTTAGGAGTGGTGTTTTTAAAAAGGGAGATGAAATTGCAGTTCTTCCTAGTGGATTACGTTCTAAGATCAAATCTATCAACACATACGAAAGCGAAGTAGAGGAAGCTTTTGCTCCAATGTCTGTTACTATTTTACTCGAAGATGAAATAGATATTAGTCGCGGCGATATGATCGTAGTAGACAAACACCAACCTACCGTTTCTCAGGATCTGGAAGCTGAGGTCTGCTGGATGGATGCCAAGTCTTTGGTTCCAGGAAATAAATACCTTTTAAGACAGACTACAGGTTCTGTAAAATCAGCCGTTAAGGAAATCTCCTTTAGGATAGATATTCAAACTCACGAAAAATTGGAATCTTCTCAACTTGCGCTGAATGAGATCGGAAGGATCAAGATCAGAACGGCAAAACCGATCGCATTCGATAGTTATTCTGAAAATCGTGGAACGGGAAGTTTCGTTTTGGTGGATGAAGGTACCAATAATACAGTGGGTGCCGGGATGATCGTAGGAGCCTACTGATCTAGTCTAATGAAGACCGATATTGGAAAAGTATATTTGGTGGGTGCAGGTCCCGGAAATCCGGAATTAATGACCTTAAAAGCCCTGAAAATATTAGAAAAAGCGGAAGTAATTCTGTACGACGCACTATTAGACTCTTCCTTTTTGGAATATTTTCCTTCTTCTGCACTAGTTCATTATGTAGGGAAAAGGGCAGGGCAGCATTCCGCAACTCAAGAAGAGATCCAGGAACTGATTGTTAGATATTCTCTCCAAGGTAAAACAGTAGTACGTTTGAAGGGAGGAGATCCTTTCGTATTCGGAAGAGGCGGAGAAGAATTACTCACTTTAAGAAAATATAAAATTCCTTACGAGATCGTTCCGGGCGTGAGTGCATTGAGTGCAGGATCTTCCGGAGCAGGTTTTCCTTTAACACATAGAGGATTGTCCAGACAGGTTTTGATCATGGATGGTCACACCGTTTTGCAAGAAGATACTGATTGGAAATGGTTTGCAGAGTTCAAGGGTACAATCGCTTTATTTATGGGAACTTCTTCCATTGAACAGATCTCCAAAAATTTGATCAATAACGGAGCTTCTTCTCTTGTTCCAGTAGCTTTGGTAGAGAACGCGAGTTTAAAAAACCAGAAGACAACTGTCACTAGTTTGGGAAGAATTATAGAAGAAGGTTTATCCAAACAAAGTTCAGGGCCTGGAATTATTTATATTGGTCCGGTTGTTCATTTGATCGGAGAAAATCCTGAATTGGACTTTCAGGGTTTTGCTTCCCAAGGAGAAGAAGTATGAACAAACTTCTCCCTGTTTTTATAAAATTAGAAAATAAAAAGGTGTTAGTAGTGGGTGGCGGAAATGTTGCCCTCGAAAAATTACAACACCTAAAAGAAACCGGCTGTGCGCTCACAGTTATCTCTAAAGAATTCAAGCCGGAAACTGTCCGTTTACTTTCTTCCGTGAAAGATGCGAAGATAGAAACAAGAGAAGTTCAGGTTTCAGATCTGGACGGTTTTGATCTCGTATATTCTGCTACAAATGATAGGCAGACCAATCGTAACTTAGTAGAACACGCTAAGCAAAAGAAGATTTGGATCAATTGTGCAGATGATCCTTCTCTTTGTGATTTTTATTCTTCAGCATATTTTGATAGGGGGCCGGTTCGTGTGGCGGTCTCCACCCAAGGAGGGTTTGCGGGACTGGCCGGGACCATCCGCACTATTCTTGAAGAGATCCTTCCTGAGGACCATGATCAAGAATTGGAAAATTTATTAGAAATCCGTAATTTGAGCAAACGTAAACTAGGTGATCCGGAAGAAAGGAAAACTGCTCTCAAATTTTTGCTGAGCGAGTTTAAACAAAAATACTTATCAACGGATACGAAATCATAGGAAGCTAATCCAAAAGGACGAATACGATCGATGTCAGAACAAAAAGAACTTAGCGAAGTCGAGCATATTAAAACCGCCTCTAAGGGACTAAGAGGAAAGATCGGTACTGCTATCGAAACAGGTGCAGATGGTTTCGAGGAAGACGATAAACAATTGATCAAATTCCACGGAATGTACCAGCAAAAGGACAGGGACCGTAGAAAAGATGACGCTGGAGAATTTATAGAAAATCCAACCTCTTTTATGATCCGCGGAAGGATCCCTGGAGGAAGACTTACTTCTGACCAATACTTGGTCTGGAACGATCTTGGCGATAAATTTGGCGGTGGCGCTCTACGTTTAACTACTAGACAATCCATCCAAATGCACACAATCCTTTTGAAAGATTTGAAACCAATCATGCAGGCAGTGCATAAAGTGAATCTTTCTACTATGGGCGCATGTGGCGACGTTGTGCGAAACGTGACTCAAGCTTTGAATCCCTGGGGAAATAAGGAACTTACACAATTAGATCCGATCGCTCAATTATTATCAGACCATTTTAAATATAAGAGTAATGCATACGCTGAACTATGGTTAGGTGAAAAACAGCTTAATAAAGAGGACGAGCCGGATCCTATTTATGGAACTACTTATCTTCCTAGAAAGTTCAAGATAGCAGTTACTCTTGCAGGAAATAACTCAGTCGATATTTACACTAACGATATGGGATTTGCAGCGACCTTAGATGCAAATGGAACGATAGACGGTTATTTCGCTTTTGCAGGTGGCGGGCTCGGAATGACTCACAATAAAGCTGAGACTTATCCTAGGGCGGCGGACTTACTTGGTTGGATCCCCGAAAAAGATCTGATTCCAGTTGCGGAAGGTATTGTAACTTCTCATAGAGATTTCGGAGATCGTACTAACCGTAAACATGCTCGTTTGAAATATGTTTTAGCGGAGAAGGGTGTGGAATGGTTCCGCTCCGAAGTAGAACGCAGATCCGGTGCAAAATTTGATATCGACCGTAAACTTCCTAAATGGGAAACTCCAAACTATCTTGGTTGGACAGAAAGAGCGGATGGAACTCTTGCATTAGGATTCCATACTCTTTCAGGAAGGATTAAAGACTTCCCTGAGAAGCCGTTAAAGACTGCTTTGAAAGATATTATCTCTACTTTTAAACTGAGTGTGCAGGTAACTGCAGATCAGGATTTAGTTTTGATGGGAATCAAAAAAGAAGATAAGGAAAAATTAGAATCTAAATTAAAAGATTATAATATTAATCCTGCTTCTCCTAAACCTTTGTATGATCGTGCGCTTGCCTGTCCTGCTCTTCCTACATGTGGATTAGCATTAACCGAATCCGAAAGAACCTTCCCTCAATTATTGGAATCCATTCAAAAAGTGATCGATAAGCTGGATTTAAACGATAGAGCCCCTATTGTAAGGATGACCGGATGTCCTAATGGATGTGCAAGACCTTATTCTGCGGAAATCGGAATCGTCGGCCAACAGGCAGGTGGAAAATACTCCTTATTCTTCGGAGGAAATCCGGAAGGAACTAAAGTAGGTGACTATGTTGCTAAAAAAGTTCCATTTGCAGACATTCCTGTCCAACTAGAGAAGGCATTTGAAGTTTGGAAAAAAGAAGGAAACCCCGATGAAAGATTCGGAGACTTTGCTGCTCGATATTCCTTGGATAAGTTCAGAGAATTATTAGGAGCGATGTAAGTTTCACTTTTCTAAAGCGCTCCAGTCGGGGCGCTTTTTTGTTTAGAAAAACATTTCCAAACTTTCCAATTTCCACTTCCATACCTTTTGAGTAGAAAATCCTGCGAGTAAAACTCCGGAACCGTACTGCAAAGCAGAAGTAATCGATCCCAATTTATCTGAAGTATTATCCATTAAAGAAATACTAATATCTCCTTCTTCATTCATCGAGAGAATATAAGCTAATTCTCCTTCTAAAGGTCGAAAAAAGAATGGAAGTGCAGCAATTGCCTTTTTCAAAAGAGGAAAATTCTGTATTTTATCAATTGCAATATGTCTGGGAGAAGATAAAGCGATCCAAAAATTTCTTTCAGAATCTGAACTGATCAAGGCTGGGCTTCCAGGCAGATGTGTGATCATGAACTGATCCTTTCCGGCCTTCTTCCCTTTTAACCAAAAGCGAGACACACGATGTCTATACTTTTCTCCAAAGACTAAAAAATCCTCGGAAGAAGATAAACTGATTCCGGTTGGATGATATAGATCTTCTAAAACTGTTTTTACTTCTTGGGTTTTAGGATTGTACGAAAGAATTCTACCATTCGGTTTAGACTCTAACTCTTCCAAATAGGAGTCTTCAAAGGAGAACTTTCTACTGACTTCCGTAAAGTATACTGTTCCGTCGGATCCGATGTCTAGACCATAAAGATTGGTTAATGCATTTCCTTCCGAATCTTCTCGAAGAAGTACATTCTCGTTTCCTTTAGAATCATAAAACGCAAGTCCCAGTCCGGAAACGCAGGCGACTAAATTTTCTTTTCCATCAAATACGATTCCTAACGCTCGTCCTGAGGTTTTAGCGAATAATTCCAATTGTCCATCAGTCTTGATCTTGTATATATTCCCATCCGATGAGCCGGTATAAATGGCTCCTCTGGAATCTATTGCAAGACCGAAAGGTTTTTCAATAGTAGATTTTTCATTTACCGCATTAGAAATAAATAATATATCTTTTTCTTCTTGGCGGATGATATCATCTGGATCATAGTCTGTTGGATCTGTTTTTGCCCAACCGAAAAGAATAAAGATCCCGAAAATCAAAGATATAAGAACGGAAGGAATTAGTATCCTAATAGCTGGGTTAGAAAGAGATCGATGGAACATTAGACATGACCCTTAAAAATGGGCCTCTGTCTCAAACTATTTCTTAACACTTCAAAATGTAAATGAAATCCGGTAGCTCTTCCGCTCATTCCAACTTTTCCGATCAACTCACCTTTTTTGACCTTTGTGCCAGGCGCTACCAACAATTTACTTAGATGCCCATATTTGGTTTCGTAACCCAATCCATGTTTTAAAACGATTAAACTTCCGTAACCGCCTCTTGTACCAGAAAAGGAAACTTCTCCATCCGCAGACGCATACACCGGTGTTCCTTCTTCCGCAGCCAGGTCAATACCACCGTGAAAAGTATCCTTTTTAGTGAACGGATCCTTTCTTCTTCCAAACTTGGAACTTACTCTTCCTTCTTCTGCTAATGGATCTGAAAATACCAGTCCGTAAAAAAAGTTTTTCTCTTCTTTAGGTAATCCTCTTCCTGGAACGAACCAGGATTTTCTGAGGTCATCATAGTATAAGAATTTAGGAGAGATACGAAAACGGGCCGCAACTTTTTTGCGAGTGGACTCGTCGGGAGAATGTTCTTCCGAGTCGTAAACTCCTCTCATATTCGGAATCAAAAGTTCCATTCCAGGATATATGTCTTGCGGAGATGCAAGTTCATTTACGGAAGAAAGAGTGTCCAAGTCCATTCCGGTCCTGGCCATAATCTTAAAGAAAGTATCCTTGGGTCCAACTTTGTAGACTAAGAATCTAAGATGAACCAGATCTTTTTGGTCCAAGTTAGAAACTGAAATTTGAAGATTATATTTTATCTCTTCTCGGACTCGGATGATCTTCGTGTCCGAATATTCTAAACTTTTTAATGGAAGGCGATCGTAAACCGCGTGAACCTCGTTTAGTGAGAGTAGTATAAGTGCGGATAACAAAATGAGATGTCTTTTGAAGGAAGGCATATCTTTTCTCTAATCGGCAGATTATAAAAAAACAATGACGCAAAAAATCCCCCATAAATGATTGGAAGGGCCCTTTGGAATGGATTTAGAAAAGGAAGATCAAAAGCTCGCGCCTGGTAGAGATGTTCTGCTCATGGGTCTGATCCAGGTTTTTGTACTGTTCATTGGTATGTATTCCTATATGAGGGTCACCCGATTCCAAGTAGAAAGTACTCTATCTCTCAAGGCTCCTAAGCAGAATTTTGTTAAGGCAAAAGAAGTCGTAAATACAGTACCTTCCAGCGTAGTTTGGAATGAACCTGCTTCCGCCGAAAAAGCAGTTAGAGAATATACAGAGTTCGTTGTTACTAAACGTCCTTGGTTATTGTCCTTAGACAGGATTATCTGGGGATTATGCTTTCTTGTCCCTTCTTTCTTTTTCATCCGAAAAATAGCTAAAATTGAAACTGCAGAATTTACCGATTCAGCGAGCGGAAAAGATATAGTTGCAGGTGTCGCGACTGGATTTGCTACATTCTGTTTTGTGAATGTAGCTAGTAGTCTGATCTTCTTTATTATAGGTAAACCTCAATCCAATTATTTGGAAATCATCCTTACTAAAAATCTTTTCTTAAATTGGAAACTACTAGGATGGACCTTGCTTTCAATTGCATTCGGAGCTGGTATTTTTGAGGAATTTTTCTTTAGAGGATTTTTACTTAAATACTTTGAAGAAAAAAACTTAGGTTCTATTGGACTCATAATCACTTCAGTTATTTTTGGAGTGGTACATTTTAATGGGGGATCATATGTGGCTCCGATCCTTCTCATCTTTGTAGGATTTTCATTTGGAATTTCTTATTTAAAAACCGGTAATATATGGGTGCCTGTGACAGCACATATCACTTATAATGCATCCATGCTTCTGGCCGGATTTCTACTTGGGGATCGGATCTCTTAATGAACATGCAAAAAATTTTTAAACATAAAATCCTAAATACCTTATTCGTATTTCTCTTTTTATCCTCTTTCTCTTCTATATACGCTGGGGAAGTTTTTGAATTAGAGGGTGATCCGGGAGAGAATGACATAAGACTTCTTTCTGCATTAAATAAATTAACTTATGATAGAGTATTATCTAACCAAAACACGAAAGGTTTTGCATTTAGATACACTACGAAATGGTATTCTCCCTTACAACTAGATGTATTCGTTTTAGGACTTGCAAAAAGAGATAAGATGAGTTTGATCCGGATCGAATCTTCTAAAAAAGGAACGGAAAGAGTTTTTAGGAATTTTCTACAAGAAGAACTTACCAAAAAAGAATTAACAGGTGGACTTTCCAATTACGCAGATGTTTCGGATGAAGCAAAGTTTGAGCCTTATCGTAAGAATTATTTTTGGAGCGAGTCTTTAGCACTTGTCCAACCTGCGGCTTCTGTTTTTTATAACTCGTATAAATCTCCAGTGTATGGAGGTTCAGATAGGCTAAAAAGTATGTTCGGATATATCGTAACTGATCTTCTGCTCGCAGGAGTTGGATATTATTATGCGACTACTACAATGGAAAAAAACAGTGCTCTTGAATCTTACTTCTTTAAGCCTACAGCTTCTGGAAACGTTTTGGATTCTCCTGGGGCGCCCGTCTTTATTGGTTTATTGATCCTTCCTAGACTATATAGGATGATAGGTGGTTGGCAAGATACCTACACTCATAATCGGATCATGGAGATTTCGGTTTCCAAATCATTTTAAGGATACTCAATGTTCGGAAATATCTACGCAGAATTCCGGCAAAGACCGATCTCATCTTATTTCACGATTAAGGGTAGAAGATCCTTATATTTATATTGTGTTTTAACCGGGATCGTTTCCGGTCTAGGAGCCCTTCTTTTTTCCAGAGCGCTCGCCTGGGCAGAATACATTTCTTTAGAATCTATATCAGGTTTACATAATACACATTCTGGAGGGGAGTATTTCGTTTCTCTGGAACCGATTACTTCGATTTATCTAGGAAGATGGGCTCTTTTGATTCTTCCATCTTTAGGAGGATTGATTGCCGGATTAGTTATATGGAAATTCTCTCCTGATTCAGCGGGCACAGGAACAGATTCGCTAATAGATTCATTTCATAATAAGGAGGGGAAAGTAGATCCGAAAGTTCCTTTGATTAAATCCATCGCTACCATATTCACTTTATCTTCCGGTGGCAGTGGAGGAAAAGAAGGCCCAATCTCTTTGATTGGAGCTGGGTTCGGTTCCTTAGTGGCAAATCTTACTAAAGCGGGTGCAAGAGCAAGACGCACTTTATTACTCGCGGGAACTGCAGGAGGCCTAGGTGCAATTTTTCATGCTCCATTAGGAGGAGCACTAACTTCTGTAGAGATGATGTACAGAGAAGATATAGAAAGTGATACATTGGTTCCTTGTATCATTTCTTCTGTGACAGCTTTCTTAACTTACTCTTCTTTTAATGGTTTTGGTTCTGTGTATAAAGTCCCGGAGATAGGATTTATAGAATATAAAGAACTCATCTTTTATTTGTTTTTGGGGATAGTCTGTTATATGAATGGGGCCTTTCTAATTAGGGTATTTCAATTCATACAAGAATGGTCCAAATTTTGGAAACTCCCCATTTGGATCAAGCCTGCGTTAGGCGGAATTACTGTGGGTATCATTGGTTATTTTTTGCCTGAAGTTCTCGGAACGGGTGCAGGGGTCTTACAAGATGTACTGGAGGGTAGTTTTCGATTTCCTAGTTATGATACTTATTTGAGTCAAGATCTGCAGATCATCCTCTTCTTCTTACTTCTCGCATTATTAAAAATTATCACCACTTCATTTACTATAGGGAGTGGGGGATCTGCAGGAATGTTCGGTCCTTCCTTATTCATTGGTGGGATGTTAGGTGGAGCGCTTGGAACATTTGCAAAATTAGTTTTAGGTTACCAGGTATCAGTAGCTTCTTTTGTGTTGGTCGGAATGGGAGCTTTTTACGCAGGTATCGCAAGCGCTCCGATAGCGGGAATGGTGATGATCTGCGAGATCATAGGAAGTTATTCTCTTCTTCCCCCTTTGATGATTGTTTCGATTATCACCTTTGTTCTTTCTCATAAATTGAATTTATATAAAAGTCAGAAGAACACACGTTTCCAATCTCCTGCTCATGATTGGGACATGAATAGAGATTTGCTCGAAGGTATCTTAATTGAGGATATCCGAAGTAGATTGAGAAATATTGCTGAGGTCAAGACTTCTGTCCTTCTTTCCCAGTTAGAAGAAGAAGCACTGAAGATCAATGCGAGCGACTATATCGTTTTGGAGGAGAACGGAAACTACTTCGGAATGATTTCTCTACGTACAAGCCGCTTATTTTTAGAAGGAAGAGATCTCACCCAGAACCTGATCCTTGTGAAAGATGTGACTGATACCTCGATTCTTCCGATTTCAGTTAGGACAAACCTTGCTACTACCTTTAAAACCCTATTGGACAGGGGGATGGACAAGATTCCGGTGGAAGAGAATGGAAAATATTTGGGATATTTACGTTATGCTGACATCATTTCCATATATTTTGAAAAGACTCGATCCGCTAAGCCGGTTTCAGGCTCGTAAGCTGAGTTTTAGTTCCTTCTCCAAAACCTAAAAATATATGTAGCGTTCATTCTTTTACAATAATAAGTATTTATCTTCTATTTTTATTCTTTTTAGCCATTTTATGAGCAAAAATGACCATTGGCTCTTTTTTTGATTTTAGTGGACAATTTTAGGCTTTCCGCTAAGATACGGAAAATTTTTAAAAAATAACTGATGTGTAATAAAGAGATCAGCCAATTCTAGATGGGTTAGGGTAAGTTATGGAATTGGTTCAAAGCAGGAAGGAAAATGCGAAACAGAGCTTATAGTCAAAAAATTATCTCCGGATCGAGGATTATCCTCGCGGTCTTGGGGATATTAGGAGTCAGCACATCTGAGCTGACTGCCGGTAGTTACGGGGATATTTATGGTGCCCATGCGGGTGCAGCCGGTATGGCGGGTGCAGTTACAGCTACCGTGAACAACTCATCTGCGGTTTTCTATAATGTTGCCGGTTTGGGAAGATTGAACGAAGCGGATTTATTCATCGCTCAATTTGAACAAAAGGAGAAAGAGAAAGAAGCAGCTGCTAATGGAGAAGGTGCCAAGGATGCTAATGGTAATCCTATTCCTCAGGAAGGTCCTTTACTTAACACTGAACCTCAAACCGAAGCAGGTGCACCTCCTGATAAATGGTACAAAAAAGCTTGGTTTAATTTCAGAGACGGTTTTGCGAATATGGGAAAGGGGATGTTCACTTATCAACCTCTTCTTCGCCCGAACCGTCCTTATCATGAAGTGTCTTTCTTAGGGACCTACGCGAACCCTACATTAAAAAACAACGCTCCTAAGAATGAGAACACTAAGAATCCTGACGACAGTTATGTTGGTTTGGGTTTTACAATGAACCTAAACGAAATTTTCGATATAGGTAGAACCATTCGTTTCGGATTGAACGCTATTGTTCCTGCTTCCGGAAACTTGATGGTAGTAAATGATCAGAACCCTACTGTTCCTAGATACCTTCAATCAGGAAAAAGTAATGAACGCCCTACCATCATGGCAGGGGTCGGTGTTGAACTTTGGAAAGACCGTCTTTTTGCAGGGGTCGGTATCACTGCTCTTGCAGGTGGTTCCGGTGCGATCTTATTAAAAGATGTTCCGATCTCTCCAGATCCAGTACAAGCAAACTCACAAGTGGTATTAACCTTAAAGCCTATCATTAACCCTACTTACGGACTTCAATTCACTTATGGTAAATGGAGTGCCGGAGTCTCGTACAAGAGAGAAACTTATTTGTCTGCGGATCCGATTCCTGCTCGTGCCCAGACAACTCTTTTAGGAATCCAATTGGATTTCGATCTGGCTTTATTGGATCAGTACAACCCAAGAGTTTGGTCTTACGGGATAGGATTCAGACCGACTGAAAAACTTTTATTAAACGTAGATGTAAACAGGGAGATCTGGAGTTTGTATAAACTTTCTAGAATTAAGGAAAAATATTCAGAACCTCTTGATTTCCATGATACAACAAACGTTCGTATGGGAGCAGAGTATGCTTTCCGTCCTTTCTTGAAGTTCAGAGGTGGTATTGGAAAAAGACCTAGCCCTGTTCCTCATTATGCAGGAGAAAATAACTGGATGGATAACGATCGGATGATCTACTCCGTCGGTGTTTCTTATATCTTCAACGGAAGAAATTTCGCGTTCTTGAAAGACAGATTGAAAAATCCTGTGATTTTCGATTTGGCCATCACGAACCAACAGTTGAGAAGTGTGGAGATCAATAAATATCTCCCAACTGAGAGGAATCCGAGCTATAATTACGGCGGATATATCTGGTCACTAAACTTCTCTGTAAGCTTATTCTTCTAACCCTCCTCCCCATTTTCGGGGAATGAAATAACATTTGTTATCTAATAGCTCCATCTGAGGCGGAATTCAAAAACCGCCTCGGTTCTTTTTCTTGACCGAATGATCGCTACAGAGATAGTCGAAACTCGGTAATAGAGATGGAAAAGAATATCATTGAACTGATCACTCCCGTATTTTTCGTTTTGATAGTTGTAGAGCTACTTTACTCCGTTTTCGGAGACAAACCGTTCTACCGTTTTAAGGACTCGATCAATAATCTTTCAGCTGGGATCTTTATGCAGATCTTTACAGTGTTTATCACTCTGGCATTGATGTCTGTATATACCTGGGTATATGCAAAATTTGGAATATTGAATATTTCAAATGACTCTTGGATTGGTTGGGTATCCTGTTTCGTTCTCGCGGACTTCTTTTACTATTGGTATCATAGATTCGGTCATGAGATAAATATTTTCTGGGCTTCGCATGTGTCTCACCACCAAAGCGAAGATTATAATTTTACAGTGGCATTAAGACAAGGAGTAACTCAGAATACATTCTCGCTTCCATTTTATCTTCCTCTCGCTTTGATGGGATTCCCACCTATCATGTTCCTTCTCTGTATACAGATCAATTTTGCATACCAGTTTTGGCTTCACACTAGAGCAATACCTAAGTTGGGAATTTTCGAGTTGGTTTTTAACACTCCTTCTCAACACAGAGTTCATCACGGAAGAGATCCTAAGTATATTGATAAGAATTACGCAGGAACATTTGCGATTTGGGATAGAATGTTCGGATCATATAAAGAGGAAGAAGAAGAACCTATCTTTGGGATTGTAAAACCTATGCAAACCTGGAGCCCACTTTGGACACAGTTCCATTATTTCGAAGAGTTATTCCTTCTTTCCTGGAAAACTAAAAGCTGGAAGGATAAGTTTTTAGTTTGGATCAAACCTCCAGGTTGGATGCCAAAAGATCTTGGAGAATCAGTGGTTCCTCCGGAGATCAATAGATCGACGTACAAAAAATTTAATACACATATTCCTTATACACTGCTCGCGTATTCGATCACTCAGTTCTTTTTTGGATTGGGCGCTTCTATGGTTTATATAGAATTTAAAAAAGAATTACCTCTATTTGAAATGTGTGCTTTAGGTTTTTATGTTCTTTGGACTCTTTGGAATATAGGTGCAATTTTTGAATTAAAAACTTCAGGGATCATTTCTGAGCTGGTTCGTTTGGCTTCTATAGCTACGCTAACCTATGTGTATCCTTTTGATTTCACTCATGTGGAAAAATTGACTGCTGTTCTCCCAACAGAAACTTTAAAATATCTTCCTGAGTTAATGAAGCAGGTTGCATTGATCTCATTCTTTGTATTGGGAGGCTTCCTGGTTTCTCAGAAAAGGTTTTTCAGCATCAAAGGATACACGCCTAAAACAGTTTAAGTCCAGTTTTTTGAGCTAGTTTTTAGAGTTAAAAAGCGCCTTTTCAATGAAGGCGCTTTTTTTATGGTTCTGAAAATAAATTGACGAACTTTGTTTCGGCAAGTATCCACATAGAACCTATGATTTTTCGTTTTTCTTATTCGGTTCTTGCTGCATCTTTTTTGATTTTGTTAGGGACTAATTTTTACGCCCAAGAGTCCGATCCTTCTGCGAGTGATACACCTACTGCTATAACGGAAGAGGAGAAGGCTTCTAAGTCCCCAATCTCCGTTTCCTATGCACGAATTGATTCTGTTTTACTATATTCCGATTTAGTTTACGTCACAAGACAATCCGAGGTAAAACTTCCTGCCGGAGTTTCAGAAGTTTTATTGGGAGAAGTTCCGATTGCTTCCTTGGACAAGAGTGTAATCATTACATTCACTGATCAGAATAAGAAATTTAAGATCAAAGGGATCCGAGTTTCTGAAAAAGCTTCTAGAAGAAAAAAATCCCAAGAAGCAGAAGAGTTAGAAAAGAGGAAAGAAGGTCTACTCTTGGCATTAAGCACAAAGTCTAGAGAGGTACAAGACCTTTTGGACTGGGAAGCTTCTATCAAATCTATCAAACCTGCAATTAGAGAACAAGACGGAGTAGTGGAGAAGATTGACTCTGAGAATTTTACTTCCTTTCGAAAAACATATGCTGAACTCGCTGAAGATAATACAAAACTTAGATTGGCAAAGTTAGAGGAGCTAGATCGCATCAGAGAAGAATTTTATATTGTAACGACTAAGATTGCTCACCTTGCGGAAGGGGATACACTTCGTAGAAAGGAAATCCGATTAGATGTGGAATCCGATTCTGCAAATGTTTTTCCTTTTGAATATAAGTACCTGATCCGAGGAGCAAATTGGTATCCGCGTTATACTTTGGAGCTAAATTCAAATGGACAAGAAGCAGAGTTAGGTTGGCATGCTTTGGTTCGTAACGAAACAGGTGAAGATTGGAAGAATGTTCGATTAGAATTTTCTACAGCGAATCCAAATCAGGATATAGATTTACCAGAGTATAGAGAATATAGGATCGCTTCCAAAGAAGTAGCGGTATATTCAGGAGACGAAGATTATTCTCCAGCTGATAAGGAATATGACGCACCTTCTAAACCTTCTGCAAATGCAGGCAGTATGATCCAAACCAAAAAGGAATCTAAGAAAAAAGCTCCTGCACCTAAAGTATCTCAAAGAAGTAAGGCGGAAGAGAGGATCGATGATGCCTATTACCAAGAAAAGAATGATAGTCCATTGATGCAATCACGCGCATTGATTGAAGGAAATTATAAAGATAGGTCCAATTCACTTCGTGTAGAAGAGAATATGAACAGGCTCCAAGGGGAACTTGCGAACCAGAAATATTCTTTCGACCAAGGATCCTATGAAGAATCGATTCGGTACGGAAAAGAAGCGCTCCGCAGATTTTCGGGCTTAAGAGAAAGTTCTAGAAAAGAGCTAAAAGATCTGGAGAACGAAGTGCAAAACCTTTTGAATCGATCTTCTCAGTTGAGTTCTGATAAAAAATATTCAAACCAATTGATTGCTCCTGGAATTTCATCAGAAGGATTCGATTTTAGATACATTGCTCAATCTAGAGAAAAAATTCCTTCTGATCGTACATTGAATCGGGTATTTCTTCGCAAAAGGAATATCACTGTTCGTCCGGGATATGAAACTTCTCCGCTTACAAACGACGGAGTTTTTCTAAATGTGGTTTCTTCGAATACGGAAAGAGAACCTTTGCTCGCAGGACCTCTGGAAATTTACTCGGGGGAAAATCTTCTAGGAACGACTACTGTTTCCACTTTAAAGCCTGGCCAAGAAATCAAAATGGAGCTTGGGCCTGATAGAGATATCAAGGTGGAAAGAAAACAAGAAAAGCTGGATGATAAGTCAGGGATTATTTCTCGTAAAAAGAATATCCGTTATAGAGTCATTATCTCTGTTAAAAATAATAAGCGTAGATCTGTTCCTGTTAGATTGATCGATCGTATTCCTTATACAAACGATGATAGTGTAAAAGTGGAATGGTCAGCAGGCACCGATACTCCTAAATCAAAAACAGATGATGGAATTCTAACTTATGAGTTTGAGATAGGAGCGAATTCCCGTAAAACAATTCAATTCGAATACACAGTCTCTTATCCTGCTGACAATATCCTGAGAGAAACTCCTGGTTCTGATTCTTACTGAGGCTTATCATGAAAGATTATAAAAAACTAATGTATTCTTCAATTGTTAAATTCATATTAATATTCGCTTTAGTTTCTTTTCCTATATTTGGAAAAGAATTCAGTCTTCCTATTAAAGAGGTAACTGTTCACCAAGGAACGGCCCAGATTTTGAGATCTGGAAGAGTTCAATTGGAACCAGGAGCAAATAAGATTGAGATCTCCTATCTTCCGGTTTCCCTATTAGAAGAAACATTAACAGCAGCAGTAACTTCTCCCCAAGTTGAGGTCACTGGCTCCAGAACATGGAAAGAAGAAGGTACTGCCGCTTCTAATCCGGAAGTCGCTCAACTCCAGAAAAAAGTTCAGCAGTTAGAGAAAGACTTAGAAAGTCTATTAGCAAAAGAGAATGATCTAAGAGCTGAAAAGGATCTATTATCTGAGATGCGTAAAAAAGTTTCTGATGTTGTCGGCCGAAATCTTCTATACGGAAGGGTAGAAGGAGATGGAAAAAACTGGGGAACTTATCTGAAAAAGACGAGAGACGAAGCTGTTTCTATTTTTGCATCTTGGGAGAAATTAGAAAAATCCAAGCGTAAGGTGCAAACAGAACTAGAAGAGGCTAGAGCGCAATATTCACTCTTATTATCCCAGGCAGAAAAAAGTACACGCACCACCTGGGTCCAAATCGTAAACACAAGTTCTGAGGCTAAAAATGTAGAGCTTCGTTTGAGTTATTTAGTTCCAAATGCAGATTGGAGACCGGCATATATTTTAACTGCAGATGATTCTTTAACCAAAGCAAAGTTGGAGTATATAGTTGAGATCCGACAAGAATCTGGAGAAGACTGGAGAGGAGTGCAACTTTTACTTTCTACCACCAGGCCGGATCTATCTTTAAGAAGGGACAGGCTTCGTCCATTAAGATTATTTGATGTAGAAGTCGATTCTAAACAAGAAATTCTCACTAACCAGACTCAAGCAGTTGGGGCAGCACAAATGCCAAATGAAGAATCGAATATTCCTTCTGCAGAAGAATCTTCTCCTTCGAGTGAAAGAGGAAGCGGATTTTTATTTAGGCTTCCCAAGACGATTACTTTGGCTTCTCAAAAAGAATCCAGAAAATTCGAAATGTTATCTTTTAGTGCGCCTATTCAGGTAAAAACTGTGGCTTCCCCAAGATATAAACCATTTCCTTTATTGGAAGCTGAGTTCCAGAACATGGGAGAATTTCCTATTCTTCCTGGAGAAGTTTCTTTGTTCAGAAGTTCAGGTCTTGTAGGAAGAACAAAAGTTTCTTATGTTTCTCCGAAAGAAAATCTATCTGTCTCTCTTGGTACAGAAGGTAGTTTAAGACTTTCTTATAGAAAGGATTGGAACCAAACAAAAGAAGGACTTATCTCTACTCAAAAGGTAATGGAGAAAAAGGTTTATCTAAGTCTAGAAAATTTTGGCAAAGAGAGTAAAACTGTGATCGTAAGAGAACAGATCCCCATTTCTGAATCTGCAAGTGTAAAGGTTGAAGTAAATCAGGAGACAAGTACTCCAGGTTCAAAAGAATATCGCGCTAACTCTGGAATTATTGAGTGGAGTTTGGTAATCCCTCCTTCTGGAAAGAAAGAGATCAAGTTAGAATATAAAGTAACTTATCCGAATCACCAAAATTTGGACTTTTTAAGATCATTTTAAGATCTTATTCTGTTAAATTTCTTTCTCCACTTTTGTCTACGGAACTTGGGATACCTTTTGTGTCCCAAAGTTCCAATTCTAAGTTTAATGGAAGATGTGCAGGAGCAGAAATCTGAAATTCCCCTTCTCCCTTTCTAGATTGGAAACAGATCTGCTCAGTTCGTTCGACTCTTTCTGGTTCTGCAGCTCTTTGAGGATTCCAGTTTTGTATTTTAGAAGAACTTGAACTTCTTCTCTTCAAATTTAAGATTACACACTGATTATCAGAATCCGAGTTTTCAAAAACAAATTTTACTCTATAAAAATTCTCTTCTGAATCGGTTTGTTTTTTTTCGATACCTACAATTCTGATCTTAGGTTTACGTTTTTCGGGTTCTAGTTCCGTCCTTTTGGAGATAGGTTCTTGTTTTAAAAGATCTTCCATTGCGAGAAAGAAGTCGCTATCTTCTCCCACATTATAATATTTTCCGTTTCCTGTTTTCGCCAAAGACTGCATGACTCTTTTTTCTTCAGGCTTCAAGCCAAGGCCGAAGATATGCATTTTAAAATTTATACCTTTTTGTTGTAGGACTTGAAGTTCCTTTTCTGGATTTCCATAACAGCTTTCTATTCCATCAGTCACTAAGATCAAGTCAGTTGGAGATTTCCTGCGTACAATATAATCTCCAGCAATTCGAATGGACTCAGCAAGTGGAGTGGCACCGGAAGGAGTAAGACCAAAAAGTTTGTTCTGAAAACCCGGACGATTACCTTTCTCTAAAGGTTGATAAAGTCTAGAAGATTGGCAACCTGGAAGGCGATTTCCATACGCGATAAAACCAACTTCTGTTTCTTCAGGAAGTCTATCCACGTAATGCCTTACATACTTTTTTGCAAGATGTACCTTTTGATAGATACCAAGATATTCATTCATAGAACCGCTAGCATCTAAGATGAATAGTTTTGCAGTTTCAGGTTGTCCCGGTACTGCGAGTTCGGGTGATGTATCTGAAGCGATAATAGAAGAGCTAGGAATTAGAGAAACTAGAAGAATATATTTTAATATTTCCTTATTAAAAGTAGATTTAGATCTGAATATTCGGAAAGAGAACATGAGAAGTTTGAATACTATATTCCTTATCGGATAAAAATAAAAACACCTTAGAGTTCCGGTTCTCTATTTATGTCTTATTCATTTGGAAGAGAGTTATTTTTTATTCCAATAAACAAACTGAGGATAAGATCCCATTTCTCCGAAGCGGATCTTAAAACAAGAAACAGATCCATATTCTAAAACCAATCTAAATGAATTCTCTAAAGGAAAACCTAATACGATTGAAGATAAACATCGAATGGGTCCTCCGTGGCTAACCCAAATCGTTTTGTATTCAGAGTGATCACCTTCTTCTTTTTTTAGATTTTCCCAAATCTTTGCTTCTTGAAGACCGTCTTCCCAAGAGTTCAAGATCCTGGTTTTCAATTCAGAATAAGTTTCTCCACCAGGAGGTTTTCTGTTTACATAATCTTCCATCCAGGGATCCGTTTCCGATCTTGGTAAGTCTTCCCATAAACGACCTTCCCATTCTCCGAAATTTAATTCCTGAATATTGGAGTCCACTTTCCAAGCAGGTGTGATAGATTTCGATTCCATATGTTTGCTAATATATTCTGCGAGACTATAACATCTGAATAAAGGGCTGGTCCGGATAGAATGTACTTTTTCAGGAAGTAATTTCAGAATGTTCTCCGCTTCTTTTTCAAAACTGGAAGGAAGTCCTAGATCCGATTTACCATAGCAGGTTCCCGGTTCTACTTCTGGAGTTGTATGTCTGACTAAAAAGATTTCCATGCAGCGACAATTCCGATCAAGTATAATAGTTCAGTAACTTGTTGGACTGCGCCCAAACAATCTCCTGTATATCCTCCTAACCATTTTTTATAAAAACTTCTTAGATATAAATATCCGAAAGTTTGTAAAAGAAATGGATATAACAAAAATCCAAAAACTCTATCTGAAGGTAGGTATTCGTTATGCAAAAATGCAAACCATGGGGCTAATCCCCATATTCCCGCTATAACCACATTAGAAGTTTTTAAAGTTTGGATAATTGGCTTGGCCTTGGAGAGTTGATCTTCTCGTACATAGGGGAGCGTTTTTGCAGTAAATAGTGCCCAAAATCTACTAGAAGAATGAGAGGAAAGTATCGTTATGAACAATACTTCTATAGAGAACTCTTCTAAAGATTTGTAACAAACGAATTTAAGAAGAAGTACAAGTATGATCCCAATCGTTCCGAAGGCGCCGATCCTGCTATCCTTCATGATATCTAGGATCTTCTCTTTAGTCCAACCTCCGCCGAACCCATCGCATACATCTGTAAATCCGTCTTCGTGAAAAGCTCCGGTAACTAGAACGGAAACAGCCATTGCTAAAACGATACTGATTTCCCAGGTCAAAGAAAGATCGGCAACCCATAGTACAAACCATGTTGCAGTTCCAACAATCCATCCCACCAGGGGAAAATATCTGGAGGAAGAATTAAGATAATCCTCCGAATGTTCAACCCAAGAAGGAACAATGATACGAGTATTATAACGAACGGAGGAAAGAAAAATAATCAGTTCTTTTCGGATAAATCCAAACATGCAAAGACGAACTTATTCATTCCTCAGATTCGGGCAGCGAGAATTTAATCTTCTCTTAGTCTTTTTTTTCGGAAACGCCAGCCGATTCAAAGCTTGCCATTTCCCTTAAGAAAGCCAATGCGGACTCAAGGATAGGGTAGGCAAGCGCACATCCTGTACCTTCTCCTAGACGAAGCCCTAAATCTAAGATTGGATCTGCATCAAAAAATTCTAAGATCAGTCTGTGACCTTGTTCGGAAGATTTATGAGCGAATACTGCATTACGAACAATCTTAGGTTCAATTCTGGAAGCCGTTAAGAATGCGGAGCTTGCGATAAAACCGTCTACCAAGATTAAACGATTTTCTTTATAGGACGAAAGCATTGCTCCGCAGATCATTGCGATCTCGAAACCACCAAGCTTAGATAGAACTTCAATCGGATCTTTTGGATTTACTTGGTGTTTTGCTCTGCATTCTGATAGGATCTTTTTTTTACGCTGTAAAGCCTCGTCGTCAAGACCAGTTCCTCTGCCTGTAAGATCTTCTGCGGAACGATCTAAAAATACGGAAGCGAGTAGAGTAGCACTAGATGTATTACCGATTCCCATTTCGCCGAATCCGATCACATTACAGTCTTTTGGAACCTTAGTGCTTGCAATCTCTCCACCGATACGGATTGCTTCTTCACATTCTTCTCTTGTCATTGCTGCTTCGTTCAGAATGTTTCTGGTCCCGGCGGCGATCTTGGCGGGTATAAAATCAGGATGAGATTGTTCGAAGTTACCCGAAACTCCTGCATCTACCACAAGCAATTTGATTCCATGCTGTTTACAGAATACATTGATTGCGGCTCCTCCATTCAAAAAGTTTAATACCATCTGATAAGTAACTTCTTTTGGAAAGGCAGAAACTCCTGAGTCTGCGAGTCCGTGATCCCCTGCAAATACGAGTAAGTGAGGATTGGATAATACGGGATCTATTGTATTCTGTATTGTACCTATTCGGTATGCTAGATCTTCTAATTTTCCCAAGGCGCCTAATGGTTTCGTCTTGGTGTCTATTTTGTTGCGTAATGATTTATCTAAGTCCAATTGGTACACATCTTTTGGGCGGATCATATTGTTTTCACTTGTAAAAAATTTAAAATGTTAAAACTAAAAGAGATCAGAAGATCCTTTTCGGTTTTAGGTTAAGGGGTCACGGATTTTGCGATGACTCCGTCTATATCCGGGCCTCCGTCAAAACTTCCTACAGGGCTTGGAAATGTAGATTGTCCTTTCGCATTCAATAGTTTAATAAACTTGAATCCGTTTGTTTGCAGATTGGAAAGAACTGTAGAATTGCACCCATTTGCAAATCGAGCATCTAATGTTAGATCATCCAGATCGAATGAGTCTCCACCCGCATTTGCAACAAATGGGTCGGGAAAAATTTCCTCAGGAGTGAGTGGATAAGTAAGCATATTCCATAGGACTGGACTTGCTCCTCCAAATCGTATCCAATCTGTTGGATCCAAACTTGCAGGACTTGCAGCTCCAGCATATTGAGGATTGAATCCGCAATAGTTAGTCCCATCTAAGCTCACTTCTACGATTACTGGTTCAATGAAGTAATTTATAGAGCCTTGTTGCTGAAAGCCGTTCTCGAAAACGATAAAGTCAACGCCAGTACCGTTAGTCACAGTCGCTCCATTCCAAGAAAGGATCAAAAAATTATTAGGATCCGCAGAACCCATGGTATAAACGTCTATACCACCTGAGTTTTGTCCTCCTCCACAAACTCCATTGATCGCTTTTACTGGATCTTTGTATCGAATGCTTGGATTACTGCCAGGCGCGCTAACTATTGTATTTGCTAAAAAATATTCCGGGTCTATAGTTCCAGGAGGACAATTTTCAGAACTAGAAATTGAATTCTGTCCGGTCAATAATAGTCCTGTTAGATCAGTACTGGTTCCGGAGCTGTCACAACCTATGAGAAAGAAAAAGATGAAGGTTCCGAAAAATGTCAATTTCACTATCAATTTCATATATTGTGACTCTCCTTTAAAGTTTTAACAAATGATTATGGAATCATGTAATTCCAGCCGAATCCTGAGCATCCGGCAGATTTAAAGTTGGAAGAATCAGTTGTAGTTGCATCGCTTTTTGCTTCTGCTAAGGTATTTTTCCCGAAGACAGCTTGGCAATATTCAAAACAACGAGCAGCGCTTGAAGGACAAGAATTACTGTGAATTGCGGTCCAATCTATTCTTCCGTATTTATTCGGATTGAAAGCATCGTCCGCAGAAGAGCGATAATATAGTTTTCTGTTTGTGTTATCAACTTCTACGACAGTTAATTTTTGACCGCCTTGTTCAATCCAGGATTTAGCAGTTATAGCAGCAGTATCGTAAACTCCTCCGTCTGATCCACCGGAATAAAAGCCAACTTGCCATGAACCGGCGATTTCAATATAATTGGCTTGGATAATTGCTGCGAGGATCGCGGTATTATCAGATTCTGATTTTTCCGTTTCAAAACAAGCTGTGTTGATTAATGATAAAGCGAATAGAAGGATTATCGCTTTTGTTCTGATTTTTCTCATTTTCTCTCCTAGATTTCTGCCGGATGTCGCGAAAAAAGAATTATAAGCAAAAGAACGTTAGTCGATCATTGATCTAATAAAGATCCGAACGATTTCGTATTTGCCGTAATAGTCTTTTTCCGTTCGAGAGCCCCGACATTTTAACTTTCGGGGCCCCATCGCAGAAAGCGCTGATGCGCTAAAGAGCGAGATTTACGATACTCCCCAACCTCGAGGATTAAGTATCGCGGGGAAGATCTGGCTTATTCCGTTTGAAACGGACATCACAGTTGCGGGTCAGCGCGGGATTTACACCCGACTTCCTCCCTGAAAGCGTAATTCCAGGTTTTGATCCTGCACTTGCCCTGGCAAGGGAAAAACCGTGTGGATATGAAAACGACGTATTCCTTGCAATATCTCTATAAATAGGCGATATTCTAAACACATGATCGATTAAAAAGGATTAGGCACATAATTTCAGATCGAAGGCACATTCTATTCTGCAAAAAATTCGGGAAAGATCTTTCATAGACCGAAAATAAAAGAGAGAGTTCTAATAAAAACTTTCCAGAGGAATCTTATGAAAATGACCCGCTCCACTTTTCTAAAAGCCGGAATTATAAGCGCCGCAGCTTTATTGGGAAGTCGTCAGGGAAATTTATCCGCTCAAAATACAAACTCTGGGAAAAAAGTAATCATACTTGGTGGGGGACTTTCTGGACTTTATGCAGCATATATCTTAGGAAAAACAGGAAGTAAAGTTACTCTGATAGAAGCCACAGATAGAGTGGGGGGAAGAGTTAGATCTATCCAAGATCCTTCCGGCCATGTTGTGGATCTAGGAGCTGAATGGGTTTCTTCCGAAGACAAAACCGTTCGTAGTTTAGTCAGGGAACTTGGATTAAAAATACAATCTTCTCCTTTGGTTCCTGATCTGTTTTTAGGAACTTATAAAAAAGCAGGCACTTGGGAACTTTCTCCCAAATCCCAAGAAATCCTAAGTAAATTAGTATCACAAAATTCTAAATTAGACACTGCGCAACAACAGGCTTTAGATCGTATCAGCATTTATAATTATCTAGTTTATCAAGGAGTCAGTCCGGAAGATCTGACTTTACTTGGTCATAAACTTTCTCTTCATTATGGAGATAGTATTCGTGTACTGTCAGCGGAGAAGGTATTGAGCGATCTTGCACAATTTCCTCAAAGGAATAGCAAGATAGAAGGTGGAATGGAAAATATCGCCAAGACCTTGGTAATGAATATAGAAAATACCGAGTTTGTTTTTTCTGATCCGGTACTTTCCGTGGATCAAGATTCCGCGGGTGTTACGGTAACTACTGCTTCTGGAAGAAAATTTAACGGCTCTACTTGTATCTGTACTTTACCCGCAAACCAAATCTCTAACGTGAAATGGAATCCTGGATTAGATAAGGAAAAACTTCTCGCAGCCTTAAGAGTACGTTATTCTCAAATCTATAAATTGTTTTTGGTTTTGAAAGAATCTCCTTGGGAATCCTCTCCTTTTGCTGTTCATTCGGATGCGGCCGCCCAATTCTTATATGATGCAGGAACCAAGTCGGATACCTCTGATAAGGTTTTGGGAGTCATTGCGAACGGGGATAGATTTTCAGTATTCGATTCTGCTAATCAGGACCAAAAGGTAGAATATATTCGCCTTACTCTAGATCGCTTGGGCTTAAAAAAAGATCTGCAAATCCAAAGATTCTATTTTACGGAAACTAAAAAGGATTACGTACCAAATGGGATCGCCGAATTTCCTCCTGGAAGTTTTGGATCAGAGATTATTTTAAGAAAACCTTATGATCGTATCTTCTTCGCGGGAGAACATACTGGAGAAATTACTGGAACAGTAGAGGCGGCTTTAAGTTCGGCGATCAAAGCTGTGAATTTAGTATAGCGAACGATCTGCAGTCGTGTAATAGGATCCCGAAGAATTTGGGCCTAAATTCTTTTCAAGTTCTATACATTTTTGTAATGTTATTAGACAAAGAGTCGAAATTAGGATGATTGAAAAACTATGATTGTTATTCATAAAGAATTCTCTTTAAAACAAAAATAACCTTTGGATGTTAAAACCGGTTCGTTGGTATACTTACATTCAAAATATTTTTCGAAGGAACATTTGGACTTATTTACCTTCCATCCTTCCGAAGATACTTGCTTGAGGACCTCCTCAGTTACTAGGCCGTCAAGATCCGGATCGTAACGTAAGTATAAGTCTCCTTTGACACGGGCGATATTCAATAAACGTTTTTCTAATTCCGCAAAACTTACTTTATTATCATCGAACGGACAATTATTCTTTAATCCTACTCCCTTTAAATCCGAAATTACCAAAACGTTTTGATTAAAGGTGTATTTTCCTCTTAATAACCCGGTTGAGCAACCCCCTCCTTCTTCTTGCATGTCGACGTACAAATCTGCAATGTTTGCATAGAGGGCCAGACTTTGTTTTATATTTTGGGCGCATCTATCTCTGTAAAGTTTGTATAAAACTGTCTTCTTCTTTCCCTTTGCCGGTTCAGTATTGGACAGGAATTCGCCGAGCACGTATCCGTTGGATTCAGGATAGTAATACCAATAAACTTTTATCCCATTTTGAATTTCAAAGGTTTGAGCTTTTTCGGTTTGGATTTTAGTTCCGTAGGGTAGAAATCCGATTTTGTCGGATTTTTTATCCGGACGAATTCTAACGTTCAGAATATCAGCCGTTACAAATAATGTTTGTAATTTTCTATCGGAATCGGACGAAATGGGAAGGTTGCTCGCGAAAAAATATATTATAAAAATGAAAAATATTAAGCTACAGGAAAAGGAATTGGATCGTTTAAAATAGAAAAACCCGGATATCATTCTATTCTTAAAATAATATCCGGGCTCTTTGTAGAAAAGAAAATTATTATGAATTAATCTTCGATTACGCTCATTGCGTATTCGGAGATTGCATCCCTTCTTTGTTCTGCAAAATCTTTGTGGAACCAAAGGTTTTGGATCTTAGAAGCTTCTTTTTTATTTCCGATGGTGATCTTAGTCATACACTCATCTACCGCAAACTTCATTGCTTCTTTTCCGGTCTCTCCAAGTCCTTTGTTCCTTTTTTTACGGACGATTTGACCACCGGATTTTTCCACTCGTTTGACTAGAGCATCATAATCTTTATCGTCGATACAGAATATTGTTTCAGTCTTTTTAGAATCTCCACCTTTTATATCCACCTCGTAAAGAGGAGCGCTGGATATATGGATCAGCCCTAAGTCAAAAAGTTCGGGCCAGTATTCATAAAAGAAAGAAAGCATCAAAGAACGAATTGCATATCCGTCAAAGTCCGCATCAGTGATGATACTTACTTTATCATAATTCAGTTCTTCAATCGATTTTACTTTTTGGTCCAGAGGAAGTCCCAGGATCGCAACTATATTCTTTAACTCTTCGTTTGCGATCGCTTTCGCAAGAGAAACTCCCTTGCAGTTCATTGGCTTTCCTCTTAAAGGGAATAAGCCGTGAAGTTTAGGGTTTCTTGCAGGGCGAAGACCTGCGATTGCGGAGTCTCCTTCTGCTACGAATAGAACCCGACCAGGATCATTCGGTTTACCGGTAGGAGGCATTAGTTTAGGTATATTCATCTTACTTGCTTTTTTGAGTCCGCGTTGTGCGTCTTCAAAAGCTTTCAGCTGAGTTCTTTTCTCCATTTGGAGTTTCACTTCTTCTAATAAGCCGGTCTTTTTAATGAACTTATCTAAGTGTTTATCTACTGCATTGCGGATGTCTTCGTTCAAGTCGTTGATTAGATAAGACTTATCCTGAGATTTAAAACGAGGGTTCAGAAGCCTTGCATTCACATACATATGAAAGCAGTTTCTTACGTCGTTACGAGTACAGCTTGTTTTGAGTTTTTTCTCTAAGGAAACGATCTGGCTTTTTTTACGAACTTCGTCGCAAAGTCTGTTTTCCAGATATTCAATTGCAGAACCACCTTGAGGAGCAAAGATTGAGTTCACCCAAGTCAAGTTTTTATTCTGACCGATCACTAAGTAAGCTTCCAGATGTAATTGGGATCCGGAAGCTGGAGCATTATAATCCATTTTGTAGTAGGTCAGATCAGAATGTGAGAATATCTCATCTAAACCTTTTTTGAACTTATACTTTTCCTTCTTACCTTTATGAACAAACTGCACTTCCAATCCTGGATTGGTCATTGCGATGTCCTGCAGATACTGTTTCATCAGATCCACATTGAAGGATGTATCTATATTATTAAAATATTTCGGATTTAATTCGAATTCTACTGCGGTTCCATGATCTTCTTTAGAAGCTTTTTCAATCGCTTCGATCATATTTGTTTTTTTGCTGATCGGAACTAATTTTTCAATCTGGTCTTTTGTAAGAAGAGGACAATCATCAAATTTTCCATGCTCGTCGAAGTATAAGAAAACTCTTTCAGTATCTTCTTTAGATAGTTTATAGGAGCGGATCTGTTTTTTCGCGTCTTCGTGAAGAGTGAATAACTTTTTGAAAGTACTACCATCGTTGGTGGTTTTAACTTTGAAGTAAGAAGAAACCATTCTTACCAAAGAAATCCCTACACCGTTCTGGCCGGCCACATGGTCTTGTTTCACGTGGTCATCGAAGTTCTCTCCATACATCAAATGAAGATAAACCCCTTCCGCATTCTTTGCAGGAATACCTCGACCATTGTCTGCAACAGTAACAGTCTTTCTGTCGGAAGAAAGTTGGATGATCAGTTTGGACATCTTATCCTTTTCGGGGATAGATTTGTCCTTTTGGTTCTTGCGGTACTCATCCACCGCGTTCATACAAGCCTCATCCAAACATTTTAGTTTAGCGGGAACATCTTCCAATTCCTCATGTACGATCTCGTATAGATTACCGCTGTTCTTACGGAAAAAATGCTGCTCGAATGTGGAAGCAGAGTTTTGCCCTAACCACATTCCGGTCCTCATCCTTACGTGTTCTACGTTGGAGAGTTTTTTGAAGTTCCGTTCCCCTCCGGTCGCGGGCTTCTTTTCGGTTTTGGTTTTAGCAGTGCTCATTCCTTGTCCCATTTATCCTTCAGCTCGGATAATTCTCCGACCATGAATTCTGTTAATTTTTTATCTTCTTTCACAAGCCCTTGGTATCTGGAAAGGGCAGTTTTTGCTTCTACGATAGCTTCTTCACATTTACGAACTTCTTCCAGAGTCATTCTATAGATTGGAATAGAAGCCAACCATTCGTAGTATACGAATTTCGATTTTTGGAGTTTATCCTCGAAATCCTTTTTAGATTTAATACCGATTACTTTTTCGTTCCACTTTTCTTTGATGAAACGAATTAACTCTGAGTTTCTTTCGATCTTCTCTTGTTCTAAACCAGCCAAACGTTTGAACCTGCGGATCAAGTGGGTCTTTCTGAAATCGCAGAAACGCTTGATGATCTCTTCCGGTCCGAAGTTTTTCAGACGACCGTCATAAGTGATCACGTTATTAGCTAAAGTCTGTGTATCTTCTTTGGAGATAACCGCAGCGATTTCTTTCGCGCTAGGCTTTTCTCCCTTTTTATAATTCAGTTCTATACGGAATGTTTGGCTGGAATGATCCACATAGTCTTTCAACCAAGAATCTTTTCTTTCCAGAATATCATCTAATAGATTTATTACCTTCTCTCTATTCCAGTTCATTGGAGCGTCAGTAAGATAGAGAGTATCTCCTTCCCAAGTAAAACCGAATGTAGTGGTCATTGTAATATTGCCCGCTTCGGTTTTCGCCATTTTCACTTCGCCCTTGTAATCCTTGTACCAAGGTTTTAGAGGAAGAGGCTTTTTGGTTTTGAGATAATTAATCTGAGAATTGATAATCGCAGAAAGTTTGTGTCCAGGAATGAAACAACGGAAACCAGTTGCAATTCCCATAATATTGTTTAGAAGGACGATCGGAACTTTTCCTACGAAGTGGATCGGTTCATCTTCGGTCTCGTCATAGTTCTTAACGTAATCTATATCAGGTAAACTTTCGAAAAATCCTAGATCTTTTACGAAGTCGGAAAGTTTTACCTCGGTGTATCGAGGAGAAGCGATCGCGCTCGGATCCAAAACATCTCCGAAAGTTCCTTCACCTGCAACTAAAGGTTGATTGTTTGCGAAAGTAAAATCCTGGGCCATCTGAGAAAGAGCATCTTGGATGGATCTGTCTCCGTGTGGGTGATATCCCATTGCGAGTCCCGCTACTTTTACTGTCTTAGTGTAGCGGTTTCTTGCGTCCGAATTCCACATAGCCCAAAGAATTCTTCTCTGTACGGGCTTTAAACCATCGATTTCGTGAGGAATTGCCCTGGAATCGCAGACATATCGAGAATATTTTCTCTGATCGTCGTTGACTTGGTCCTCAAATGGTATTTTAGGGAAGTTTTCTTTGCCTGATTTATTGGAATCTTTCATGGGACTTTTATTGCCAAAGGATTTTAGGACGGTTTTACTGTCAACCTTTTAACGTACTACCCGAATTCGTACATACTTTTTAGGAAGAAATCGACTCAAGTTGCAGTAATTCTTACTTTCTCGTTGGGAAACACCGATAAGGAAAGAAAATTTCCCGGTTTTTCCTTGAAGATTCGGACGAAAACGGAAAGTTTTTCAAGAAATCCTCTTTTTCCGGCTGTATTTTTTTGGAACTGAAGTCTCGATCTTATCTCAGAGCAACATTCTTCTTACTAGGTTCGACCTATTTGTTTTTTTCTATGTCCTGTTCTCTTTTGACGGAATGGACAGAAGAAAAACCATTGGTTTCCGACCTTCCGAGTATTCGTATCTATTCTAATATCAGCTCGATCCCTGCGAGTTCGGAATCTTTTCGGAATCAACCTGGCCATCTACGATATTTAGTATTACAGACCCAAGCATCTAAGGAAAAAATTTGGACTGGAGAAGTAGATCTTTGGGAAACGAAAGAAGATTTCCATGTTACTCTTCCTAAAGGGATCGTTTTTCCAAAATTAAGTTTTAAAGCTTCTTTATTCACCGGTTCTGCAAGATTAGAAGATGGAGAATATTCTAATCCTAAACAAGTTTCATTTCATCCACAAGGTGTTCTTTCTTGGCATTGGGAAGGAGAAGGTTTCAGATCTGGGATAAATATTCCTTCTCCTAAACAACTCAATCTTTCTGATTGGGGACTTCTCTATAATTTTTCCCAATCAGGAATTGTATGGGTTGCCAAAGAATATAGAAGTTTAGGTAAGAATGTAGAATTGAATTGGGAGAATGTTCGTAATAGCCGTACTAGTTTGAGTACGGATTATACAAGCCCTGGTGGCAGAAGTTTTCCTTACGCAGACTACGATTATAAGAACCAAATCTTCCAATATGTAAATTTGATAGAAGGTAGGCTTCCAGTTTGGACCTTCAGAGAAGAAGGTGAATATCGCTGGGCCTGGGGAATTCTTCCGGAAGATCTATTATCTTCTAAGAACGTATCCCAATGGAAACAAAAGAGAAAGGAAGAATTCGTATCTATGCATTTTTATGATACTGCGAATAATATTCCGTTTACTGCTTTGGCCGATTTAAAGAACTATCCAATCATCCTCTTAAAAGATTACGACAATGCCAGAAAATAAGGAAGTTAGAACCAGGTTTGCACCATCACCAACCGGTTTCCTTCATGTGGGCGGAGCTAGAACCGCTTTATTCAATTACTTATACGCCAAATCCCAAGGCGGAAAATTTTTACTAAGGGTAGAAGATACGGATCAAGCCAGATCCACCGAAGAATCTTTTAAAACCATCCTTGAGTCCTTAAAATGGTTAGGGATAGAATGGGATGAAGGTCCTCATATAGGAGGTCCTTACGGTCCCTATGTACAATCCGAAAGGATCTCTATCTATAAAGAATATACGGAAAAATTAATCTCCGAAGGAAAAGCCTACCGTTGCTTCTGTACTCAGGAAGAATTAGAAGCAAAGAAAAAGCAGGCAGAGGCAATGGGAGTCCCTTACGTTTACGATGGACTTCATGCAAACATGAGTGAATCAGAAGTTCAGGAAAAATTGAAAGCTGGAACTCCTTATTCTGTTCGTTTTAAAACTCCTTCTAAAACTTTGATTTTTGATGATATCATCCAAGGAAAAGTGAAGTTTGAAACAAAGCTGATCGGTGACTTCATCATAGTAAAATCGGACGGTTTCCCTTCTTATAACTACGCTGTGGTTGTAGATGATGGTCTCATGAAAATTTCTCATGTGATCCGTGGAGTAGGGCATCTTTCTAATACACCTCGCCAGATATTGATCTATGAGGCGCTTGGTTTTCCTGTTCCTGAGTTTGCTCACGCATCCGAGATCGTGGGAATGGACGGTAAAAAATTATCCAAACGAGCGGGAGCTACTTCTATATTAGCATTTCGTGATTTAGGATATTTGCCTGAAACATTCTTAAATTATATGGCTCTACTCGGTTGGACTTCTCCAGACGGCCAGGAATATCTTCCGGGTGATATTCTTCCTAAAACATTCGATGTACATCGTTGTTCAAAATCACCTTCTACTTTTGACGTATTCAGAAAACCGAAAGGTGGAGACGAAGAAGTTGCAACTAACTTCTCCAGCTTAGACCAAATCGCGGAAGCGATGAACCCTAAGTCTAAATTGAATTGGCTTTCTAATAAATACATCAGAGAACTTCCAATCCAAAAAGTAGCAGATAGTCTGGTACCTTTTTTGGAAAACAGAACGGATATTCCGGTAGAATACAGAGATCCAAAAAACCAAGAATTACATTCTCTGGTGGATAGCGTTAGAGTGTATTTGGACAATTTACGCCAGGCACCTGACTATATCGCAGAATTTTTCGTATCCGACTTGAAAGTTGAGGATGGAGAAGCGAAAGAAATTCTTTCCCAAGAATTTTCTCCCAAAGTTGTCTCAACATTTTACGAATTATTAAAAAAGTCGGATCCTAAAACCGATGAGGATTATAAGGCTTTAATGACCCAAGCGGGAGAACAGACCGGCCAAAAGGGAAAGACCCTGTTTATGCCGATCCGAGTCTCCGCTACAGGAAAAGCTCACGGACTCGAGTTACCTATCCTATTCCCTCTCTTAGGGAAGGAAAAGCTACTCAAACGAATAGAGAAAATCTCGGTACAAGTAGGAATTTCTTTACCTTAAGATTTTTTCGGGGGTTTTTTGTTGCAAAACCCCCCTTTCGGTCTGTATTAATATATAGAGGGACTTCTCAGATAAGAAATGAGGGATACGGCCGATTCACTTTTGGTTAGGCATCATTCGGGTTCGTACGTCATGTTCCTGCCTCCCGACTTAGCTAGCATTCGGGAGTTCAGAAGAGCACTTCGTCAATCCTTGGAGGAGAATACCTTTATCTCTAAGGATATCCAGCAGATTGAGCTCGCAGCAGACGAGGCTCTTACCAACTCAATCTCAGCAAATTGTAATTCCAGTTCCGAAGAAACAATCATCTGCAGATGGATCGTTGATAATTCTAAATTTACTTTATGGATTGTGGACTATGGTTCCGGTCTGAAAAAAGAAAAGATAGAAGAGCAGGTAACGGAAGCCAAACCTTCTTCTCTCCAAGAGTTCTTAAAAAAAGTAAAGACTTACCAAGAAGGGAAATGTGAGGTTCTTCCTAATAGAGGAAAGCTTACCCAACATAGAAATTTAGGTAAAGGTTTACTCATCATGCAATCCTTAATGGACTCTGTGAAGATCATGTACCATTGTAAAGAAGGAAGAATTTCCTCAGACCCTACTGATTCCAGTATCCGCGGGTCCATTATCGAATTAGCATTCGATTCTAAAAAACACTGACCTTGACTCTAAACGAATACGCCCAATTTCTTTTAAGTTCTCCTAACCTGGAGGATAAGTTATATTCTCCGGAAAAAATGCCGGAAGATACTCTTTGGCCAAATTTTGTTCCGAAAGATAGACCGGAGAGATCTTCTAAGATAATTTTCTCGGATAAAAAATCAAAAATGCCTCGGGTGGAACATTTGAATTCCGAGGAGAATAGAATACTTTCTCTCCATCATTTTGCGAATCATGAACTCATGGCCGTGGAGATATTTGCCTGGGCTATATTAAAATTTCAGAATGCTCCTTCTTCCGTTCGTAAAAGTTTGTTCAAAACAATTCTGGAAGAGCAAAAACATCTGAGGCTTTATTTGGGATCCATCAGGGAATGGGGAATGGATCTGGGAGATCGTCCTCTTAATTATATCTTTTGGAAACAAACTCCGAATATGCAATCATTGCAAAAGTTTTTTGCAATCATGGCTCTTTCTTTCGAAGGTGCCAATTTGGACTTTTCAATGATCTACCAAAAGGCGTTCGAAAAATTCGGGGATCAAAAACGAGCCGATATCATGCAGATCGTTCATGATGACGAGATCAGGCATGTAAAAAGGGGAGTTAAGGTAGTGTTCTCGGACGGCACTTCTCGAGAACAACAATGGGAGAAATATTTGCAATATTTGACCCATCCATTCACTCCCAGAAGAGCAAAGGGGTTTCTATATTTTCCGGAGCTTAGGACCAAGGCGGGATTATCGATCGAGTTTGCTGAGGCTTTAGGAGCTTATACGGACGAATACGATGGTACTACAAATGCTAGGATCGTAAAAAATGTGTTCGGTATGGAGGCTAGTTAAGGCCTAGGAAATCGATAGACATCTACTTTTCTTGGAAAGAAGCTGTAGTTCAGAATATGTTTCGTTTCGTTTCTTTTTCCCGAGTACTGATCCTTTTTTCAGTATTCATTCTTCTCATAGCTTGTAATTCAAAAACACCATCCGATTCCAAGATCATCTCCCTAACCATTCCAGAGTCCGAAGAAAAAAGCCCCGATGTGGTGCTTAAAAAACTTGGGAACTTGGACGAAGATCCCGATCTTGAAGTTTTCTCCTTGGTCCGAAATGGAACCGAAGAGATTCTCGCAGTTTTTAAAAAACAAAACGGAGAATGGGCACTCCAGTCCAAGATAGGTTTTAATCTTCTGAACATCGGACCCTTCATTCATGATCCTAAGGCCTCCACATGGAAGGCAGGAGAAGATGAGAATGCAAAAGAATCAGGCTATGTAGTTAAAAGAATTTTAATGGAAGAACTTCCTGGGGATTCTTTCAATTCTCTCTTTTTAGAAGTTTTGAGTGAAGAGCCTCCTTTAGGTCTTTTTTCCGTTCCGTATGTGATCCGTAAGGGTGAGAAAATTTTAGATGGACTTGCTTCTCTGAAAGATCATCAGTTTTTAGCAAAATCAAAGCGGATCGATTTCTCTTATAATAAAGAAGAAAAAAATCTAACTATCTTTCCGAATAATCGTACTTATGCTCAGAATTTTAATTTCAACGGATGGGAATTAGTTCCTGATGTTCCGAGTGTTGCTGCTCCGGGATTATTAAGTGTAGAAGCTCCTGCAGAATGGAAAAAGGATGTAGCATCCGAAGTGGTGATTTGGTTCAAGAACAGAGGATCTTATTCAGGAACTACTTATATCACTCTTTCATTTCCTCAAGGCGGAAAAGTGGAGATTGACCAAGGGAAAGAGGGACTCAGATATTATTCTCCAGGATCTTCTGTTTATTCTTTCGAAAAAAAATATATCAACTCTAAGTTTCCTTTATTAGAAATTACGAAAGAAGGTTGGGCGAGAAATCATAAGTACGGAGTCCGTTTCAAATACACTCCCGCGGAGGATGGTGTTCCAAGTTTACTAATTCGTTCTAGTTCCAAATCTTATAGAGACACTATTAATCTTCCTACCGATTATAGTTCCGTAAAAACAGAAATAGACCAACAGGGTTTTAAAAGTTATCCTCTACAATTGGTGTCGAGAGGAAAGTCCAAGTAAACGGGTCATATCGTGAGTAGTTTCGAAGAACATAAACTTAAACACGCCAAGGTAGAGGTCGTTCGAGCTCAGGTGGAGAGATTTCGCAAATTTTATGCGGACTATTTTCATCTAGAAGAAACGATTTCTATGGTGGAATATTTTTTCGAAACTATTTACAACCTAGATGGTAAAGAAGCTTGGATGCATTTGGCTTTGGACACATACCAAAAAGTAAAAGGTATGATGAAGGAAACGACCAGGGCGAATCTAGAAACTTTGATAGAATTAAACAATCTTACGGATCATCTAGATTCTGAAATGGCACAGTTACTTATCCAAAGAGATTGGGATGGTAAAAAACTTTCTAGAGAAGAATACGACGATCTGTACAAAGCTTACGGTCATAAAGAAGAGAGAGAAAAGCAGTTAGAGATTGTTCTTCATAATCTTAGAACATTCTATGAACTAGCACATAAACCTATCTCTGCTTATTTAATTCGGCCTGCTAGATTTATGGCAGGTCTATTAGGAGTTTCCCTTTTATTCGATTCAGTGGAGAAGGCGTACAACGCAGTTTTACCTGTATCACCTGAAATTTTTGTTTCTTTTATCGAGCAAGTAGAGAGAAGAGAGTCGGAATATCTAGAGTCCGCTTTTTTAAACGGAAAGCAGCCTAAGGAGCCTACTGCTTGAACGGAAGATCTCGTTTTTCCAGATACAGAAAGTCTGTCGAATCCGGTGATGAGAATCGGGACAGATGGCTTTTGACGTATGCGGATATGATCACACTTCTTCTTGGGCTTTTTATTATCTTATATTCTATTTCTCAGGTAGATCAAAACAAATTGAAACAAGTTGCTGATTTGGTCAGAGGTGGATTTGGTCTAGGTGAATCTTTTTTTGAAGGCTCTAATATCACATTAGAAGAGGATCCTTTACTACAACCCAGGACACAAATGTATCGCTTCTGGGAAAGGATCTCTTATGCTTTAAAAAAACTAAAAGAGAAAACAAAATTATTCATTGGGATCAATGAAACAGAAGAGATTCGTATCCAAGTATTTGCTCCTTCTTTGGGAGAGGGTGAATTTCATCCAGATGAAGACACTGACTTCACTTTCAAAAAAGTAGCTGAGGTCGCACAAGGTATGGACGTGGACATTACTTTAAGAGTCCAGGTTCCTTATGCTGAGCAAGCAGGGCAAGGTTTCAGAAATATTTGGGAATATAATGCTCATCGTGCCGGTTTGATTGCAGAAACACTGGCCGAAAAATATGGAATTTCCAGAGAAAGACTTTCTGTTCAAGCATATCACGGATTTAGAAAGTTAGGTCAGGAAGATGGTCCTAGTCCTGAAGTGAAAGCTTCTCAAGAAAGAATAGAAATCATCATTCGTAAACGAAGTAAGGAAGAATAAGGAATGATCTCCAAAATAAATAAAACTGTAATTCCTTTAGGGCTGATTCTTGTATTGTCGGGAGCAGTCTTCTCATTTGGCTGTTCCAAAAAGAAAAAGGCTCCGGCTGCGCTAGAATCCATATGGAAAGCGGATCAGAATGGTGTTGAGAATTCTAACGGATTCGCATGGGTTTCCAAATATTGTGAAAAGGTCAGACAATGTGCAGATACTGACATGAAAACCTTAAAGCCAGACTCGGAAGCAATCCTCGAAAAAAGATTAAGAAAAGATTTTTGTTTAGAAAAATTTAAAGAATCTAAAGTATATATATTGGCTGCTCAAGAACCTAAATTGGTTATCGATAAGACGATCTCTTGTTTGAAAGCAGCAACGGAAGCAGATTGTTCTTTGATCAAAAAAGGAGTTTCTGAACTTTCGGAAGATTGTAAATGGTTACAAACTCTTCAAAACTCTAAAGAATAAAAATATAAAGGTCTAAAAAGACCAGGGTTATAAACCCATCCGTGGACTAAAGATACGATCTGAATTTTCGGAGGCGAACCTTGCTCAGAGGTATCAAAAGACTGAATCGATACGAGAAAAGATTACTCAGGATTGCAAAACTGGGTGGTAAACTCGTAAAAATTAACCAAGCAGGTTTTTCAAGAAGAACAAATGAAGGTTTTCGTTTTCCGATCTATAGTTTGGAGATAGGAACCAAAGAAGGTTTAGAAAAACATCCTGTAGGGATCACTGCAGGTGTACATGGATTGGAAACTATAGGGATCCAGATCCTGATCGATTTTTTGGAATATATCATTAGTCCCAAATCTACCGGTTTTCTTCCTGAATTAAAAAAAGGTAAATTAGGATTAATTGTTATTCCGATTGTAAACCCTGGAGGAGTTGCCGCTAAGACTAGGTCGAATCCCGGTGGAGTAGACCTGATGAGAAACTCAGGGATAGATGCGGAGAAACCTCTTCCATTCTTTGGAGGACAAAAGTTTTCTAATAAACTTCCTTATTTTCGAGGGTATGGATTGGAGCCTGAATCTCGAACTCTCTCTAGAACTGTTTTCGAAAAGTTTTTCCATGTAAAAGATTCTATTCTGCCCGTTCTGGACTTACATTCAGGTTTCGGAACCGTGGATAATGTTTGGTGGCCTTATGCTTATACTCATAGGCCTTGTATCGATACTGCTTTGTACGAGAAGATCGCTTCTCATTTTAAAGATCATTGCGGCCATATCAATTTTGCTTATGGTCCTCAAAGCGAGAGTTACACAACTCATGGAGATCTTTGGGACAAATTTTATGATCATTACCAAGAATTATATTTTGAACAAGAGAATTGGAGTTCTAAATTTCTTCCTTTAACATTAGAAGTAGGTACTTGGTCCGATATCAAAGAAGAACCTATGAAGTTATTTTCCAAAAAAGGAATATTTAGACCGGCCGAGCATAATAAGAGCGAAGTTCTTACTAGATACAGAGGTTTTCTAAGGGATTTTGTGCGGTTAGGTCTGACTAAACCTAAGGATTGGACAGGAAATCAGTAGATCTTTAATGTTTTTGGGATATTAAGAAGAAGGTCCCAGTTTTTCTAAAATTTCCTTAGGAGTTTCATAAACTCCTTGGCTTTTATAGATCCAAGCAAGTCGATCTAGGTCTTTTAAATGTTCTAATACTTTAGAATCTTCTAAACTAGGATTTTTCCTCTTTAGTCTTTTCAGTTCGGTAAAGAAAGAAACATTATCTCGATTCCGATCTAAAAGATGTCCTGACAACCCTATGCATGGACAAGCCTTATTATTATCGATCCACATCCCGCATTCTTTGGATAAAAACTCGGATAGTTTCTTTTTGGAACGAGAAAGTTTTTGGCGAAAGTTTTCGGAACTGATACTCAAAATTTCGGCTCCTTCTTCGCTATTCATACCATAGACAGAAGACAGAACGAATACTATCCTATCTGCGGAATTTAATTTTAAAAGAACTGCGTGTACACATCCGAATCGGATCTCTTCTTCTAAGATTTTGTCTTCTACCTGATCTTCTAAGGAAACTAAGTTTGGTTTTGCCAGATATTCTTGACGTATTCTGCTTAAATATACAATATTTTTCGGTCTTTTGATGGTGAGAAGATGATTGCTCGCGATAGAATATACCCAAGTAGTAAATTTACTCTCGAATCTAAATCCTGAAAGTTTATTAGAAATTTTAAATAAGATCTCTTGAGTAGCGTCTTCCGCTTCTTGAGGATCCCATAACATTCTTAAGGAAAGATTAAAAATATAATCTTGGATCTTTTCCAAAAGAATTTCCATCGCCCTAGGTCTTCCTTCTAGGGCGATTCGGATTGTATCCGTAAACTCGTCTTGTATGGTTACGGATTTTTCCATTCTAAGCTGTGATTCCTTTTCTCCTAAGATAATGTTCCAAATTTCTGGCTGCTTCTGATCTCACCTTTCCTTGGACTATAGGTGACCAACCCAAAAGAACTCCGGGAGCGCCTAAAGCCATTCTGGTCCATTTCCAGAGAGGAAATCTATCCTTTTGTTTAACTACTTTTCCGTTTTTGAATTGGAATTCGGAACGAATATGGTTCTGGACCTTTCTTCCTGTTTTTGAAAACAGATAGGTTGCTACCCAGTATGCAGTTCCTGTATCTGCGCTAGCGTTTGCTTCTACCAATTCGATTGTTGCGTTCGGATCCATTCGTTCTAAGAGCATGGACCACATTCCTGATACTGCTCCACCTTTTAATTTAGGAAATACAGGATCTGAAAATTCAACGTCTTGTGAATAAAAGTCTGCAATACTTGCAGAGTTTCTTGAATGAAAACTTTTATAAAAGTCTCTAATTTTGGCTTCGTTTGGATGCATATGAATATCCTTTATTGAATTCGTATAATAGGATCGAATTTGCAGCTTTGCTGTGACTGGATTTCGGAAGAATTTTGGAAAAAGATAAAAAAAGGCCCGCTAAAAAGCGGGCCTGAAAATTATTCGGACAAGCGGATTAAACTCGTCCGAGGCAAGGCGAATAGAAAACGCCACATTGGCGTTGATGTAAACTCCAGTTAACGTATATGAGTTAAGTAATAACTCATACTGGAGAGTAACAATTCGATAATATACTAAATAGAATCGAAAATCGTTCGGAATTATATACACGAACGTTTTTTGTTTGCACCTAATTGAATTACGAAAAAATGTTTTTTTAACGCATGATCCGAATTTCGTTTTTTCTTCTCGTTCTAATTTCGAGTTTCGGTTCCATCTTCGCCAAAGAACTTCCGTTCAGTCTAAAAACAAACGAACATAATAAAAACATTACGTCCGAACTTTATCTTTGGGAAAAAACAAATACTGAAAATATTCCTCCCCCGATAAATCAAAACGACGGTTGGAAAAAAACTAGATCAAACGCCTTAAATTTCAATTTTTCTAAAAGATCGTATTGGTTAAAATTCAGAATTCGATTTCGCGAAGAAATTCGTGAAAATCTTTACTTAGTAATTCGATGGAAGGCTCATGATTTAGCAGAATTATATACCCCAAATGGGGTAACTCCAATACAGAGAGTTGGAGATACATTATCAAAAAGTAATTGGCCTGTTAAGAATGTTCTCTATCCAACCTTGCTCTTGCAGGGAGAGCCTGGAGAAGAAAAAGAATTTATAATTCGAATCAAATCAGAATCCATTATGTCATTTCCAATCGATATTATGGATGAGGCAGGCCTTCGAGCCAATCTGGCCCTCGAAACAGGAGTTTTCTCACTTTCTGCATGCTTATACGGGATGCTTATACTAGTTGCTTTATTGTATTATAGAGCAACTGAATATAAGGAATTTCTACTATATACCTGCTATGTTTTCTGTATGGGGGCTTCTTACGACGTAAATTACGGAAATGCGATAGAACTTTTTTGGGAAGATTCCCCGCTTTGGACCGAAAAAGTGAATTATTTTTTCTTTAATTTAGGTGGGATCTTTGGATTTCAATTCATTAGAAAATTTTTGGAAACGGAAATCTTTCTGCCTTGGGTAGACAGGCTTTTATTCTTTTTTTCCATTATTCTGAGCATTACACTTCCGCTAATATTTACGATGGATACAATTGCGTATCTCACATTAACGAATGAGATTATATACTCCATTTCAATTCCTTTGATCTTGATTTCAGGAATTTATCTTCGCGGGCGGGGAAACCGGAAACTAAACCTGTTTTTGGTTTCTTGGGGAATGTATCTAACTTTTGGATACATTAGTATTTTTTACTATATGGGATTCCTAGAATACGGATTTTTTACTGTGTATTCAGTGCCACTATTCTTTCCTGCTGACCTTCTCATTTTACTTTATAATATCATTCAAAAGTATTCTCAGAATATGGAAGAAAGAAATAGTTTAGTAGAGACCTTAAGTGGTTTCATAAATAAACCTAGATATGTTCGTTCTAAAATTTCAGGAGTGGATGTGGATGAATCTCTGAATGCTTTGGAACATCTGATGAGCACAGAAAAATTATTCGCAGAGGAAGAAGTTACTATCCAGATGCTTGCTTCTAAGATCGGATTAAGTACTCACCAATTGTCTGAACTACTAAATTCAAGGCTTGGAATGGGATTTGCTGCTTATTTAAATTCTAAAAGGATAGAAGAAGCTAAACGTCTTCTGAAAAATGATACTGAAGACAACATCCTAAATATCGCATTTGCTGTTGGTTTTGGTTCTAAAACCTCTTTTAATGTTGAGTTTAAGAAGGCAACCGGACTTACTCCGAAACAATATAAAAGTTTTGTGCAGAAAGCAATTTTATAGCTCTATCAAAACTTAGAGAAGGTTTGAAATTTTTTTGAGACCCGATTGGAATAATTCGGTTTCAGAGATTAAGCTGATCACAATATTTCCTGAATCTTCATCGAATCCGAACATCGAACCTGGATGGACTAGTACTTTTTCTTTTTGTAATAATCTAAAGGAAAAATCTTCATCTTTTAAGAAGGATGAAGATTGTAAAATCCCGTACCATCCTCCTTTAGGAGATGTATAGGCAATTTTAGGATGAGAAGAATGGAAACTATCCAGAATTTGAAGATTCCTGCGTATTCTTCTCAGAACCTGACTTTGGATCATGTTTCTCCATTGGAATAATTCAGGAAGAGCACGCTGGATTGGAGTTCCTACAGAAAGATAAGTATCCGCAATAATTTCTAATCTTTCTTTACATTCTTTTTTCCAGTTTGTTGGACCTCCTACATGCATCCAGGAAAGTTTCATCTGCGGAAGTGCAAGTATCTTGGAGACCCCGTTCACAACAAAAACCGGAAAATCTGTATGAAAGAAATCGAGTTGGTCTCGATTTTCTTCATGTAGATAATCGGAAAATACCTCATCTAAAACCAATGCTATCTTTTTAGTTTTAGAAATGACTTTTAGTTTTTCGAATTCTTCCGAAGTGAGTAGGCTTCCTGTCGGATTATTAGGAGACACTAAGAATAAGATCTTAGTTTTATTAGTGATCTTTGAGCTTAAGTCTTCAAAATCAATATTCCAATCTGTTTTCTGATCCAGGTTATAAGAATTGAATTCTATTCCATCTAATAAGGATAAAAATTCGAAGAGTGGATATCCTGGAGACGGGATTAGAACTTCTTCGCCGGGATTACATAATAACTTTATTAAATAGGAATATGCTTCGGAGGAAGAGGACGTTAAAAATAGGTCTTCTTCTGAGATTGTATAACCTTTTTCTTTATAGTAAGCAACGATCGATTTTCTGGCAAGAAGAGTCCCTTTAGGATCTGGATCATACTCCAAACTTTCCGGCTTTTCCAAAGAATGTAATATTGCTTCTCTTGGATAGACAAGTCCGACTTTCGTTGGGTTAGAAATCGTAAGATCGATCCAATCTTCTCCTGATTTCTTAAAGGACTCTAAGAGAGAGTATAGATCATTCTCTCCGGAGATAAATTCGAATCGATCGCTGAAGCGAGGAGTATTTTCCAGATTCATAAGTTTTTCTTAATGTATAAATCTGTTCCAAAGATACAGAAGAAGCGAAAGTCCGATGCTGATTAGAATGGAAGTTGCGAAAGGAAAATAGAATCTGAAATTTTCTCTTTCGATCTTGATGTCTCCTGGTAAATTTCCGAGAGACGAGATAAACGGAATTTTGGAGCCGAAAATGATAATGGCCCCAATAATCAGGAAGAATGCCCCGATCCAAAGAAATGTTTTACCTAGCGGTTCCATATTAGATCCACTGGAAACAAGAACTGGCGGAGAGGGGGGGATTCGAACCCCCGGTAGGTGTTACCCTACGCTTGCTTTCCAAGCAAGTACCATAAACCGCTCGGACACCTCTCCGGTTCTTGGTTGCGATTACGATGTTTTTCCAATGAGCGGTCCGGTCAAGGAGATTCGATCCAAAAGTTAAGAGCAGAAGTTCAGGCCTTCTTTTCTGAAATAAATTGGGCGGCTCTTTTGGAGAATGCCATGATCGTATAGCTTGGATCCACAGAAACTGCAGTAGGAAATACACTGGAATCACTTACGTATAAATTCGAAATTCCATGCACCTTATGATTCCAATCAACGACTGAAGTTTTAGGATCCAGTCCCATTCTGCATCCTCCAGCAGGATGAGGAGCTGCCATTGCCATAGAAGCAGGAGTCAACGGAAGTGAATCTACAACACCTACCTCTTCAGATTTAGTCAGCACAGTTCTTTTTAGATCAGGAAGGATTACTTTGTAAGCGCCCGCTTTAAAGTTTAAGATCACTTGTTTGCGAATACAATCTCTGAGTATCTCTTTAGTAAGTGGTCCGAAGCTGTATTGAACTTCTCTTTTTCCACCGGACTTGATCTCTATTCTTCCTAACTCTGTATCCGGATCATCTATCCAACCTATTGTACCTCCAAGTCTAGGAAGTTCTTTCATGATCTCGAAATGTTCCGCTCCGAAACCCGGAACTAACGCACCTATTGCTCCTGGTTGCAATTGGTTTGCCATGATTAGGTATCCACCTTCTCTGTATATTCCTCCTGCATAACGTGCTAATCTAAATTCTTCTACTCCATATGCAGATGGAATATTTCTCCACTGGACAATTGATTCTTTATAGAGCGCATGAACAAATGGAGAAGGATTGATCGCTAAAAATTCTCCTAGTGCGGGTAACTTTCTCTTCAGTCCGTTTTTTAGAAGAAAGGTAGAACTTCCAAATCCTCCTGCTGCAACAACGATTGTATCTGCTTTGAAGCGTAACTTAATTTCGGATTCTTTTTGAGAAGGTCTGTCTATCACAACTGCTTCTAATCCGACTACTTTGTCCCCTTCGAATTCCAATTCTAATGCTTTAGTATCCGCATAAAGATCGGCGCCCAATGCCATTGCCATCGGAATATGAGTGATAAGCTGACTTTGTTTTGCTCCGAACATACATCCTTGCATACAATGTCCGGATTTTTGACAGTTCTTTCTAGCTTGCGGGACTGGATTTCCTTCCCATCCTAAATCTTTCGAAGCCTTACGAACCAATTGGTTCATTCTATTGTAATTTTCTTCTTTGGCTGGATGAACATTTAGTGTGTCGTCTAACTCTTTCCAAAAAGGTTCTAGATCCTCAGAGCCATGACCTAATATTCCGAATTTATCTCTCCAAAGTTCTAATCTGTCTTTAGGAGTTCTATAACTGTCTGCCCAATAATGAACGGAAGCCCCGCCAACATTTTTTCCATAAACTATATTTACTGTTCCATCTGCCGTGGTAGCCATGTTCCTTTCTGCAGAAACTTTACCAGCCATATTTAATTCATGATTATCGAATGATCCTGTATGATAGTAACCACCTTCTTCGATCAAGGTTACCTTCTTCCCAGCTTTAGCTAGCTCGTAGGCGACGGTTGCACCTCCGCAACCTGTTCCAATTACTAAAACTTCTGTGCGGATCTCTTTAGACTCGCCCAAATTTTTCCATTCGTGAATTTTACCCGACATCGGAACCTCCTGCTAATTTGCGATAATAGATTCTAGATTCGCTTAATTTCTCAGGAGGATTTAAAAATGGTCCGTCATACGAAATTGCTTTAAAAGTAGATTCATGTCCATAGTACATTAGGAAAATTGGCATTCTCAAATTTGCCCAAACTACACGAACAGTATCAGAATCTGAATGATTCAATTCGGATAAGAACTCTCTTCTGGAATCCAAAGATAGTTTAGAGAATCTAGAAAACTTCCAATAAAAGAATGGGAGATACTCTAAAACCATTATTAATGTTTTGAAGTCGTCGGATAAGAATGGATCTACGAAATAAAATTCTTCATCTAATCTTTCCAATACCTTTGCTTCTTTATAGCTCGGAGCGTTGGCAGCTTCAGGTAGAATAGCTTCTGATAATGCAGCTAGAGTCTCCAGTTCTGACTCGGAGAAGAACAGTGCCTTAGGTAGTTGTCTGGAAGATCTGTTTAGGATACAAATAGACCCTCCCAGTACTAGAGCTCCTGAACCGGCGAGTCCCAGTCTCAAGAATGTTCTGCGGGAAAAACGCGGGACTGAATTTGACATTGCAGTGTTTTCCTTCGATTCTTGGACTTGTCAATCCTATCCTATCCACTCTATATAGAAAACCAACTTGACGTTCCAAACGTTCGATAATCCTTAGTAATCATGGCAGATAAGAATGACAAAGTTCCGGAAAATGTTCCGGGCAAATTCTATATTGATAACAGCTGTGTCCCTTGTAATGACTGCTTGGAAGAGGCCCCTAAACTTTTGAAGTATACCGACGATGAGTCTAAGGTATATTTTCATAAACAGCCTACCACTCCGGAAGAAGCCGTTGCCGCTCGCAAAGCTATGGAAATCTGTCCTGTAGAAGCGATCGGAGATGATGGAGAGTAAACCAGCCTGAAATTTTTCGAACAATATAGGTCGAAAAATTTCGCTTAAGAGTTAAATTACGTTTTTCTAATCTATTTATCTTATTTAAATTCTTATAAAAAAGATAAAGCCCACGCGAAAAAAGCTCCTTCTCAGGAGCCAAATCATTAAAAGCAGACCGCTCGTTCTAAAGCAAAAAGTTTAGACTCGAGTAAAATTTGAAATCTTTAGATCAGTTCATTTTGTAAAAAGAAAGCCTTTAGAATTTTAGGATTTTGGCTCTTTTTTATTCGCAATGTACTCGTCTAAGCTGTCTTTATATGTATTAGTTAGTAGAGCAAGTTCTTGCATTTTATGGAAGAAAGACCGGGTCAGGAAAAAACCAAATTGGATCAAGACCAAGATTTGTACCGGATCTTAATCGAAACCAGTCGAGAACTGATTTGCCTCCATAATCCAGAAGGAATCTATCTTTTTGTAAATCCTGCCATTGAAATTCTTACCGGTTTTAAACCTGAAGAAATGTTGGGACGTAATCCTTACGATTTTATTCATCCAGATGATAGAGAGCGTATTCTGAAGGATTCTCATAATCCAGCAAAAGAAGGAAAACCTACAGTCGCCACCCAATATCGTTTTTTAAAAAAGAATGGCGATTATGTTTGGTTCCAAACCCTGACTCAGCCAATTAAAAATAAAGAAGGAAAAGTCACTCATTTAAACACAACATCGAGAGATGTTACTGATCAGGTGCAACTGACGGAAAGTTTGCAGCAGGAGAAAAAATTCTCTTCTATCATGGCTGAACTTGCAAAGGTAGGAGCATGGGAATCCAATATTGAAACCGGCAATTTATATTGGTCTTCTGAAATATATAAGATCTTAGAAAGAGATCCTTCTCTTGGAATTGATAGAGATACTGTTTATCAAAAATATTCTTATTCCGAAGATATGGAAAAACTAAGAGAGAATAACTTAAGAGTCTATCAAAAAGGCGAGACTTACTCTGTGGAACATAGAATGGTTACAGAGACCGGAAGAGTGATCTGGGTTCGTACCCAAGGTAAACCTGCATATTCGGATGGTAGGATCGTCGGAGTATACGGCGCGATGCAGGACATTACTCTTTCTAAATTGGTAGAAGAAGAAATCCGTCTAAGTGAGAAAAAATTTTCCGAAGCATTTCATAGTTCCGGCAATGGGATCATACTTTTAGATAGGAATGGGCACTTTTTGGAACTCAATCAATCCTTTGCTAAGATGATAGGATATGAACCAGATGAACTTCTTTTCAAATCTTTCCAAGATGTTACTTATCCAGAAGATCTGAACGTCGGTGCAGAAGCATTTCGCAAAATAATTGATGGAGAAAGAGATAGCGCTCAATTCGCAAAGAGATACATCCATAAAAAAGGACATATAGTCTGGGTGTTTATCACCGGAGTTGCTGTAAGAAAAGATTCGGGAGAACTAATGTTCATCGTTTCTCAGATCCAAGATATCTCCAGAAAAAGGATCTTAGAAAATATTTTACGAGAAAAAAATGCTAGGCTCAAATCAGTAGGCACTCATTTAAAAGAAAGGATCTCTCAACTCGAGGAATTTAACCAGATTGTGTCCCATAATATGAGATCTCCTATCGGAAATATCTCTACACTGGTAAAATTTCTAGAAGAGGCTGAAACTGAAGAAGAGAGAGTCGAATACATGGACTATCTCAAGACCACCTCTGACCAATTACTTACTACATTAAACGAAATCGTTGAAGTTATTAAAATAAGGCAAAGCCCGAAGATTGTCTCCGAAGAAATCTTATTTGAATCAGTATTTTCAAGAGTAAAGGCCATGTTTTTGGGTCAAATATTAGAATGTGATGCCGAAATCATCGTAGATTTTTCGGAATCTCCTTCTATAGTTTACCCTCCAGTCTATCTAGAGAGTATTTTCTTAAACCTACTTTCTAATTCTTTGAAATATAGAAGTGAATCCCCCCATCCAGTGATCCGATTTAGGACATATTGGTCTCGCGGAAATCACGTTTTGGAAGTGCAAGATAACGGTTTAGGAATTGACTTAAATAAACATGGGGACCAAATTTTTAAATTACACAAAAGATTTCATCGAAACACGGACGGAAGAGGTTTGGGTCTGTTTATGACCAAAAATCAAATAGAATCGTTGGGCGGAGAAATCCATGTGGAAAGTGCTCCCGGACAGGGCACGAAGTTTATAATTCATCTTTCAAAAGCAAATGAATTCGCTATATAAAAAACAGAAACTTTTACTCGTAGATGACGACGCGATCTTTGTCGAGATTGCTAAGAGAACCATTGAGAAGACTGGCGCGGTTGAAAGTTTAAAAGTATTTCCTGATGGAGAAGGTGCGATTAGCTTCCTGAAAGAGCATCAAAGTGAGCCGGATATCATCCCTGACTTTATATTTTTAGATATTAATATGCCTTTTATGGATGGTTGGCAATTTTTGGATGAGTATGCAAATTTCGTGCACGCTCTCAGCAAAAAGCCTGAAATCTATATGGTTAGCTCTTCCGTCGACGATTCGGATCTCAGAAGAGCTAAGGAAATTCCATTAGTAAAAGATTATATAATCAAACCTGTGTCTTTGGATTCCTTTAAAAAAATCCTCACAAACCAAGTTTAATTTATTCTCCACCACCTAAGGAAAATGCTCTTTTTCCTTCAAACTTATACAAGTTATCCGTTTGGATACTGTCTAATCCTGCTTCTGAAATTCTAAGTAATAATTTTGCTATCTGTTCAGACTGGATCTTTATAAAACCATCTCCAGATTCAGTGTCTGGAGTTTCCGGATTTACGAATCTGCATCTCCAATGATCTGTTAAAAAAGTTTCTGGAGCACCATTTGGATAAACTTTAACTCCTCTATTCGTGATCATTCTGAGTTTCAGATCTCCGGCAACTGCACTTAGTTTTTTAGCGAGTTCTTCAGAAGTTCCTGGAGCCCAATCTAGAAATACATCCACACCAACTAATTCTTTTTGGAGTGCTTTTCTTTTGTATTCCGGAATGTGGATTGCTTTTGCTTTTCCAAAAGAGATTGGTTTGAACTTTTCTGGAAGATGACCAAGGTTTCCAATCACTGCCTCTCCGAATTCTTTCGTTCCTACTTTGATGCGGCTTACCCCAGCTTTATATATATCTCCGGTATGAATTCCTTCTTCGATAGTGAGTAACCAAGCGTTTTGGATCTTTGCGGCGATATCAGGTTGTCCTAAATGAACTAACATCATCACTGCTGCATTGATCAATCCGCTTGGGTTTGCGATATTTTTTCCTGCGATGTCTGGTGCAGACCCATGGATTGCTTCAAACATTGAGACAACTTCTCCTATATTTGCAGATCCAGCCATACCGACTGAGCCAGCTACCTGGGCTACAATATCTGAAATGATATCTCCGTATAAGTTTAAGGTAACTACTACATCGTAAGCCTGAGGTCGTTCTGCTAAGTGGGCAGCACCTATATCAATGATCTCGCTTGCTGCTTCTATATCGGGATATTCTTTTGCAATTTCTTTGAACACATCATGAAATAATCCATCAGACTGTTTCATGATATTGTCTTTAACCATAACAGTTACTTTTTTTCTGCCATAAGCTTTAGCGTATTCGAAAGCATAGCGGATGATCTTTTCGGAACCTGGTCTTGAAACTAATTTTAAACATTGGACAGTATCGGAAGTCTGTTTATGTTCTATACCAGTATAAAGATCTTCTTCATTCTCTCTTACGATAACTACATCTAACTTAGGATGTTTAGTATCTACATAAGGATAAAGTGATATACAAGGCCTAACGTTTGCAAATAATCCTAAGGTGGTTCTAACGGTTACGTTCAAACTTTTGTAACCGCCTCCTTGAGGAGTTGTGATTGGAGCTTTAAAAAATACTTTTGTGTCGCGAAGAATATCCCAGGCACTCGGTTCTATTCCTGCGCTATGGCCTTTTTTGTAGACTTGTTCTCCGATATCTATGAAGACCGGTTCGATGCTCGCACCTGCCGCTTCTAAGATCCTAAGGGTAGCGTCCATGATTTCCGGACCAATCCCATCTCCTTTAGCAACAGCGATTTTTTTCTTCGAGCTCATACCGACCTCCGGCGAAATATTTTGAATATCCGCATTTGTTGTAGGAGTTCCTACAATCCGTTTGTTCATTAGGTTTATTTCAATCGAAGAGGTGCTTTAAGTCAATCTGGATTAGGTCCATGAATAGAATTCCAACAGATCCCCTTCTTTCAGACTTTCCGTTTCCGAAAATTGGACTCCTAGTCCATCCGAAAAAATTCCTGCGCGGATATCACCGCTTCCGTTAAACTTCTTTTCTGATAAAAATGTTTGGCCTTTGGTCTCATAAGAAACCGGAAAGAACTCGGTCAGTTTGTTTTTCTTTTTTCTTTCTCCTGCAAAAGGCATACAGATAGGTTTTTCCGAAGAATGTCCTAAAAATTTTCTGATATATGCTTCCACGAAGATCCGAAAACAAACCTGAACACTGAAAGGGTTTCCAGGTAGACCAAAGACCGCCTGCTCATTCTTCTTACCAAACCAAATCGGTTTTCCAGGCTTGATCTTAACTTTATGAAAAACTTCCTTCACACCCGAAGCTTCCAGAATTTTAGGAACCAGGTCTAGATTTCCCATAGAAACTCCTCCAGAGAGAATAAGAAGATCTGAATCTAAACCTTCCGATACTGCGTTTTCCAAAAGAATAGGATCATCTCCAGCTCGCACCACAGATAACGGAACTATACCATATTTTTGTAATAAAGACCGGATAGAGTAAGAATTCGAATCTCTGATTTGCCAAGGTTTTGGAATTTCTCCCGGACCAACGATCTCATTTCCTGTAGAGATCACCCTCACTCTCGGAAGTTTAGAAGTTTGAATCGAATATTTCCCCAAGGAGGAAAGCAAAGAAAGAACTGAAGCACTGACTAATGTCCCTTCTCTTAAAATTTCCTGATCTTGCTTTAGATCTTCTCCTTGGATCGCTATATTGGAGAAGGAGCCGGATTTTTCTGTCCGAAACCGAACTTGTTTCTTTCCATTAGAAAATCCTAAATCTTCTGAGTCTTCTATCTTTATCACTAGATCGAAGCCATCTGGAACAGGAGCGCCTGTCATGATACGAATGGCTTCTTCTCCGCTTTCTAACTGAAAGGATTCTCCTGCATGAAGTTCTCTTGTATAAGAATAGATCCTATCTTCTGAAAAACCTTCTGACTTAAGAGCAAATCCATCCATGGTGGCTCTATGAAAAGGAGGATAATCTCTGTCTGCGTAAATCTTTTCTCTCAGAACTTTCCCGAGAGAATTTTCCAAGTTCGTATTTTCAAAAGAAGAAATACTAGCAGAAGATTCTACGAGTTTCAGTGCCTCTTGGACAGAGATCAATGTCCTTCTCCTCTCATCATTTTTTTAGCATGGAATACTGCTGGAAGAATTGCTTGTAAACTTTCCGTAGCACCATTCGTGCTTCCTGGAACAGATACTACTATTGTTTTTCCAATCCTGCCCGCGATAGATCTGGATAACATTGCAAATGGGGTTCTGTCTTGACCGAAGGATCTCATTGCTTCTGCAATTCCCGGGATTTCCTGTTCTAAAATTTCTTTTATCGCTTCAGGAGTATTGTCTCTTGGCCCGAGTCCTGTCCCGCCTGTAGTGACGATCAGATCTAAACCTAATTTAGACCATTCTAATATTCTATTTCTGATCTGCTCCGGTTCATCTGGCAGGACTTCTGATTTAACAGTTTCTACATCATGTTCTTTTAATAGACTTAAAATAGCTTTTCCGGATCCATCCTCTCGTTTGCCTTGGAAAGTAGAATCAGAGCAAACCAAGATGCCTGCCTTGGAACCTGCGGCAAATTTTGTGATTTGAGAATCTGTTTTGCCTCCCTTCTTCTCTAAAAGGCGAATGGAAGAAATTTCTAGTTCTTTATCGATAGGTTTTAATAAATCATAAATCACTAATGAAGCCACACTTACACCTGTCAAAGCCTCCATTTCTATACCGGTTTTTCCGATCGACTTGGCGGTAGTTAAGATCCTGACTGCGTTTTTTTCCGAAAGAACTTCGAATTCTATTTGAAAGGAGTCAATGGAAACAGGATGACAATGAGGGATCAGCTCTGCAGTTTTTTTGGAGCCAAGAAGTGCAGCTGCCTTTGCCACTCCAAAAAGATCTCCCTTAGGAAGAGTATTTTCTTTGATCCTAATGATGGTTTCCGGTTTGCAGAATACAAAACCTTCTGCTTGGGCAGTTCGAAGAGTTGTTTTCTTTCCGGTAATATCGTTCATGCTTCCTCTTAGCGGGAATCCGCAGGAATCAATATAATTCTGCTTAGGAAAACTGCGAGTAAATTAACTGTTTACCTTCTTCTTTTAACCTCTGTAACTCAGTATAAAAGTTCACGATCTCTCCGAAGATCAACAACGCAGGCGTTTTGATCTGGAATTCTTCCGCTTTTTCTAAACAAGTATCTATATTTGCCAAAACCAATCTTTGGTTGGGAAGTGTGGCATTTTCTATGAATGCCATTGGAGTTGAGCCAGAGTTTCCGGATTCCAACAAATTCTCCCGGATACTTTCCAAACTATTTAGTCCCATATAGACCAAAACTGTTTTACCTTCTAAGCTTAGATCTTCAAAACTTTCCGGGTTTTTCCCAGTCTTCTTATGGCCAGATAAGAAAAGTATTTCTCTTGCATAGTCTCTATGAGTGAGCGGAATTCCTAAACTGGAAGCAGCTCCGGAAGCAGTTGTAACTCCTGCTAAAATTTCACATTCAATGCCAAGAGAAGCCAGATATTCTATTTCTTCTCCCGCTCTTCCGTAAATAGAAGGATCGCCACCTTTCAAACGAACTATATTAGAATATTGTTTAGCATATTCTCCTAATTTTTGATTGATCTCCGTTTGAAGGCAACTGTGTTGTCCAATTCTCTTTCCTACGTATTCTAAGACTGCAGACTTTTTGCAGTATTTTAAAACTCCAGCAGAAACTAGATCATCGTATAAAACTACATCTGCTTTTCTTAAAAGTTTTACTGCGCGAACTGTGAGAAGATCCGGATTTCCCGGACCAGCACCTACTAAATATACTTTTCCCGCGGATGAATTCATTTTCTTAACCCTGAGTTTTCGGGTCTTCCATCCCAATATAAACTGTTCCGTCCTCGATATGAACTGGATATGTTTTTACGGAATATTCTTCTCCACTGATGCAAGCACCGGTTCTAAGAGAGAAAGATTTTTTATGCATTGGACATGCAACCTTTGGTTCTCCTTGAGAGTCGCCAATCATTCCCCTCGCTAAAACCATGTCTCCCGTATGAGGACATTTGTTCTCACAAGCAAACCATTCGTTTCTTGAACTGAAATGAAAGATTGCAATTTGCTCTCCGTAAACTTTGGCGCAAACTCCACCATCATCCGGAAATTCGCTAACTGTACTAACAGGTATCCAAACAGGTTCTTTTGTAGTTGTATTCATTTTTGTCTCCTAGTTCGAAACCAATTCTTTTTTAGGCCAATCTACAGGACGTTTTTGTCCTCTTTCTTCGATGAATTTAATAGTTGGATCAGCATCTTCGCTGTTTACGAAATGTTTATATTTCTTTTGTTTTTCTGGATCATCTACTACGTCTTTCCATTCGCATACATAGGTCCCTACAAGATTGTCCATTTCTTCTTCTAAATCTTTGTTGATGCCTAACCTATCGTTGATGACCACATCTTTTAAATATTCTATTCCGCCTTCTAATTGTTCTAACCAAGCAGAAGTTCTTACAAGTTTGTCTGCGGTTCTAATGTAGAACATCATGAATCTATCTATGTACTTAACACAGGTCTCTTCATCCAAGTCGGCAGCGAGAAGGATTGCATGTTTAGGATTCACTCCTCCATTACCGCCAACGTAAAGGTTCCAACCTTTTTCAGTGGCGATGATACCAAAGTCTTTACCTCTTGCTTCTGCACATTCTCTGATACAACCTGAGACCGCTGATTTTAATTTATGAGGAGCTCTGATCCCTCTATATCTTTCTTCGATACGAATTGCAAACGCAGTGCTGTCTTGTACTCCGTATCTACACCAAGTAGAACCCACACAACTTTTAACGGTTCGCATTGCTTTACCGTATGCGTGTCCACTTTCAAAACCTTCTTCTACTAGATCTTTCCAGATGTCGGGAAGTTGTTCCATTCTTGCACCGAGTAAGTCTATCCGTTGGCCGCCAGTGATCTTGCAGTAAAGATCATATTTCTTTGCAATTTGACCGATCACGATCAATTTATCCGGAGTGATTTCTCCACCAGGAATACGAGGAACTACAGAGTAAGTTCCACCTCTTTGGATGTTTGCAAGATACTTATCGTTGGTATCTTGGATCTCCCTGTGTTTTTGGATTGGTTCGTTGTAAATACTTGCGATGATAGAAGCCACAGCAGGTTTACAAACTTCGCAACCATTCCCCATTCCATGAGTACGGATCATTTCTTCGAAGCTACGGATCCCTTTAACTTTTGCGATCTGGAACAACTCTTGTCTGGAATATTTAAAATGTTCGCAAACATGTTCAGTGACTACTTTACCTTGTGCTCGAAGTTCTTCCTTTAGGATGGAATTCATTTGAGGGATACAACCGCCGCAGCCGGTTCCAGACTTAGTGCATTCTTTCAAACCCTTTAGATTGGAACAAGAACCGGACCGAATCGCCCCTAAAAGATCACCTTTAGAAACGTTATTACAAGAACAGATCTTTGCATCATCCGGAAGAGAACCAAATGCGGAACCTTCTTCCGATGGAGTTCCTACAATCAAAGATTCAGGCTCAGCAGGAAGTTCTACATTATTTAAGTAAAGAGTAAGAAGGTTAGAATATGCATCCGCATCTCCTACCAATATTCCTCCTTTCAGTTTTTTACCGTCTGGAGAAAGTACTAATTTTTTATACACACCTGTGCGGGGATTTGTATAAGCGATAGGAAGATGTTCAGTTTGACCTAAAGCATCACCGAAAGAAGCAACATCCACTCCAATCAGTTTTAGTTTTGTAGAAAGATCGGAACCTGCATAAGATTTCGTTTTTTGTCCAGGGCTACAAAGATTATAAGCGAGTATTTCCGCCATTTCATAACCTGGAGCCACGAGTCCATAAATCATTCCTTTATGAAGTGCAACTTCTCCGATTGCATAAACTCCGTAGACGTTTGTTCTTAACTCATCGTCTACAATGATTCCGCCTCTTTGTCCGACCTCTATTCCAGAATTTTTTGCCAGTTCATCTCTTGGCCGGATACCTGCGGAAACAATCAACATCTCCACATCTAAAACGGAACCATCTACGAATTCCAATCCTTGAAAATTAGATTCTCCTAATGCTTGTTTGGTTTCCTTATTTAAATGAATACGAACACCTAAAGACTCTATCTTAGATTTTAGGACGGAAGAAGCGGCCTCATCTAATTGTCTTGGCATCAAACGTGATGCGAATTCAACTACATGGCTTTCTTTTCCCATGTCTAAAACTGCTTTGGCAGCTTCTAAACCTAATAAACCGCCACCAAGTACTGCTACTTTGGAAACTTGTTTAGCATAAGACATGATCTTTTCTAGATCTTCAATTGTGCGGTAAACGAAGACTCCTTGTTTATCCACACCATCGAAATTTGGGACAAAAGCAGAAGAACCGGTAGCAATTACCAATTCATCAAAAAGCAATTCAGTTCCGGCAGAAGTAGTTACCTTTCTAGAAACTGTATCAACCGAGATTGCAGGCTCAGAAAGTAATAAGCGGATCCCATTGGCTCTGTACCAATCGGAAGGAGAAAGATAAAGTGAATCTGCGGATCTATTTGTAAAATATTCTGAAAGATGAACACGATCATAAGCTCTTCTAGGCTCTTCGCCTAAAATAGTTACTTCAAATTTTTCTGTTCCACCGTACTCAGCGACTTTTTCGGCGAATCTATGACCCACCATTCCGTTTCCAAGAATTACTAACTTCCGTTTCATTTTTATCTATCTCCTTTCCTTTTTAGCAGGAGCCGGCTTAAGCCGACTCCAATTCTAAGGATTCGTTTTTTCTATTTTTTTCCCAAACAAAAGTGTTCATCATGAATAGTGAGAAGGCAGATAACGCAACCACCACAGATAACACTACGAATCCTACGGAGAAGGTTCCGGAAATCGCTTTCAAAGTTCCTAATAGATTCGGAACGAAAAATCCTCCCAAACCTCCGAACGCTCCTATAAAACCAGTAATGATCCCGATCTCTTTGCTAAATCTAAGTGGAACGAGTTGGAATACGGATCCATTACCTAAACCTAAGAAGATCATTAATGTGATGAAGAGCGGAAGTATAATACCTACGGACGGCAACCATGAGACAGCGATCAAACAAGAAGCAACTCCTGCGAATACTCCAAGTAAAACTGATACACCGCCAAATTTGTCGGAAAGATATCCACCGATAGGGCGAACCAAACTTGCACCTAAGATACAATAAGATGTATAAAATCCAGTGGTGACTTTATCTACACCGTATTGGTCATGGAAGAAGATAGGTAGGAAGCTTGCTATACCTACGAATCCACCAAACGTTACGCTATACAGTAAACAGAAGAATAAAGCATCTCTGGACTTGATCGGTACTAAGTATTGTTTTAAAGGTTTTTTAGAAATTGTTCCTGGGCAATCTTTAGCAAAGAATAAGAAGAAAACGAAGGCAAAGGCTAAAGGAATAAGAGCAAGGCCGAAAACGGCATGCCATCCGAAGTTTCTCGCAAGATCAGGAGCGAAAAAAGTAGCAATCACAGACCCGCTATTTCCAGCACCTGCGATACCCATCACTAAACCTTGGTATTCTTTAGGATACCATCTGCTCGCTAAAGGAAGTGCTACTGCAAAACTTGCTCCTGCAGTTCCCAATAATAGTCCTACAAGAATTACTTCAGGAAGAGTATGAGCAAATTTCCAGCCAGCTAGTAGAGTAAGCATTGTGACGCCCATTCCACAAAGACCGACAATCTTAGATCCGTAACGATCAGATAATAGCCCTAAAGGAATTCTTAATAATGTTCCTCCCAATAGAGGAACTGAAACCAACATACCCTTTTGGGCAGGGCCTAATTTGAATTCTTCTGAAATAAAGACGCCTAAAGCGGCAAGCAGCATCCATACCATGAAGCTGAAGTCAAAGTATAGAAAGGAGCTCACGAGCGATGGAAAGTGACCTATAGATAGAAATTCACGAAATTTTTTCATTTAAAGCTCTCCGTTAACGAGCAGAAACGCTCACATAGTGCTTATAGCAAAAGTCGTGCCAAGTAATTGGTTGAATTTTTGAAAAACGTTATATTAAGATAGAATGATATAAAAAATTAGATTCAGGCCTTCTTTTTCGAACACTTATTTAAATTTTCTTATAAGTGAAACAAAGGATAAAGAGCAAAATTGCTAGAATTTATGCATATATTGTACATGATGCTTAATTTAAATACGCATTATTTGAAATCGCCCATATTCTATTCCGAGATACTGCAAGTTTAGACGGATTGGTTATAAAATTTATTAATTGGCATGAAAATTGCTATAAATTGGTTGTGAATACAGAAAATGGATTTCGAAGCACCTGTTCCTATTGTGGGGTCGGATGCGGTGTATTGATTCAAAAAGAGGACGAGACTAGTTTTAAAGTCCAAGGGGATCCTGATCATCCTGCGAATAAAGGAATGTTATGCTCCAAAGGGATGAATCTGCATCACACCGTTTTGGATAAGAGCGATAGACTTTTATATCCAATGGCAAGAAGTCCTAAAACTGGAGAATTACAAAAGACCGATTGGGATTCTGCATTAGGAGAGATCGCCAATCGTTTTAAAAATTTGATCAAAGAATACGGACCTGATTCGGTAGGTTTCTATGTGTCCGGGCAATTATTGACGGAAGAATATTATGTGGTGAACAAGCTCACCAAAGGTTTTTTAAATACAAACAATATAGATACCAACTCCAGGCTATGTATGAGTTCTGCAGTTGTAGGTTATAAGATGTCCTTGGGTGAGGACAGTGTTCCTATATCTTACGATGATATTGAGATTGCAGATTGTTTTTTAATCGCTGGCGCTAACCCGGCTTGGTGTCATCCAATTCTTTTCAGAAGGATAGAAGATAGAAAAAATTCAGACCCGAACGTTAAGATCATCGTAGTAGATCCAAGAAAAACGGAAAGTTGCGAGAATGCAGACTTACATCTTCAGATCATTCCTGGAACTGATATATTATTATTCAATGCAATTGCAAGAAGTCTGATAGAGACAAATTCATTAGATCCAAATTTCATCAAATCACATACGGAAGGTTTCGAAGAACTAAAAGAGAGGGTATTTTCTATTAGTATGGAAGAATATGCTGACTCTTGTGGAGTTTCAGAAGAATCTATTAGAGAAGCAGCTGGTCTGATCTCGAGTGCAAAAGGATTTCTAACTCTTTGGGCAATGGGGCTTAACCAAAGTGTGGTTGGCGTTAATAAAAATTTAGCATTAATAAATTTGAATCTAATTACCGGTAAGATAGGCAAACCCGGGTCTGGTCCATTCTCCTTAACTGGACAACCGAATGCAATGGGAGGAAGAGAAGTGGGCGGATTATGCAATCTTCTTCCTGCCCATAGAAACCTTGCAGATGAAAATCACAGAAAGGAAGTAGCGGATTTTTGGGGCGTGGAATCTATTCGGGACAAACCGGGTTATTCAGCCACAGAGATGTTCGAAAATCTCAAAAACGGAAAGATGAAAGCGATCTGGATTGTTTGTACAAATCCAACTGTAAGTCTTCCGGATGCAAGAACCGTTGAGGCTGGACTTAGAAATGCAGAGTTAGTAGTTGTCCAAGATATTTCAAATAGTCATGAGTCTATTCCGTTTGCTCATTATGTTCTTCCTGCTGCCGGTTGGACAGAGAAGCAAGGTACAATGACCAACTCGGATAGGAGAATAACCTACCTTCCAAAAATTTTCAATCCACCAGGAGATGCAAAGGCAGATACCTGGATACTAACTGAGTTTGCGGAAAAGATGGGATTTGGATCTTCTTTCAATTATAAGAATGAAGAAGAAGTCTTCTTAGAACATTGCCTTCTTACTAAAGGTACAAATCTGGATATTGGCGGTTTGGACTATTCTATCTTACAAGATAGAAGATCAGTGCAATGGCCCTTTCCTTCCAAGGACCATGAAGGAACTCCAAGATTATTTTCCGACGGAAAGTTTTATCGTCCGAATGGAAAAGCAAAAATACATTCCGTAGAGCCGGAAGATACTTCCGAAAAAACAACAGAGAACTTTCCTCTTATTTTAACCACGGGTAGGATCAGAGACCAATGGCATACAATGACTCGTACAGGAAAGGTAAGAAAGCTCAAGGAGCATAAAAAGGAACCTTATCTAGAGATCCATCCTATTGATGCAAAAGAAAGAGAGATTATAGAATCACAAATCGTAGAAGTCAAAAATGAAAGGGGAAGTGTTAGGGTTAGAGCTACGATCACTGAAAGTATCCGACAAGGAACTGTGTTCTTACCTATGCATTGGGGAAGAAAGAATGGAAATGATGAAGCGAGAGCAAATAATCTTACAAGTTCAAAGTTTGATCCATTCTCCAAACAGCCTGGGTTTAAAATTTCGGCTGTAGAGGTCCTTCCTTATAAAAAGCCTAAGGAAAAGATACTGATTGTAGGAGGAGGGAACGGAACTCTTGCATTCCTCAGAAAGTTCAGAGCCATCTCTCCTGATGATGAAATAACAGTATTATGTAAAGAAGAACATCCATTTTATAACAGAATTCTATTACCAGATTTAATCAGCGGAGATAAACAATTCTCCCAATTATCTGCCGTCAGCGAAGAAGAGATTGAATCCTGGAATATAGAAGTTAAATCTTCCATCTCAGTATCAGAGATACTTCCTGAAGGAAAGAAAGTAAAAGATTCCCAAGGTAATGTATATTCTTATAACAAACTGATTATTGCAACTGGAAGTAGACCTTCTATCCCTAAATATATTCCAGAAAAGATGTTGGGGATTTTTAGTCTCCGTTCAAAAAACGATGCGGATAGGATTAAGGGATTTTTTGTTCCGAATACTCATGCGTTGATCGTGGGCGGAGGACTGCTTGGTTTAGAGTTAGCAGCTGCATTAAGATCTTTGCATGTAAATGTGACTGTTCTAGTAAGAACGGATAGATTGATGTCCAAACAATTGGACGAAATCTCAGCAGAAATTTTAAGAAAAGAAGTAGAAGCAAGAGGAATACAAATCTTATTCGATACTGAAATTTCCAAAGTATATGGAACGGAAAGGTTGGAGAGTGTTAAGTTCAGGGACGGCTCCAGCATTCGACCGGATGGCATCGTATTTGCAGTTGGTACGGTTCCGAATTTGGAATTAGCTAAGGAAGCAGGGATTAATTGTAAGTCTGGAATATTGGTAAACGATTTCTTACAATCTAGTGATCCGGATATTTATGCGATAGGAGAAGTTGCTGAACATTCTACTGGAATGTACGGAACTGTTGCTGCAACTGAAGAGCAAGCTGAGTTTGCGGCTTGGCATATGTATGGATATAAGATTGGTTCTTATTCGGGTTCCATGCATTCTAATCTTCTGAAAGTACCTGGCTTAGAGTTGGTCTCATTGAGATTACCTGATGTTCCAATGGACGAAGCAGGTCCCGAATACGAAGAGATTGTATTCTTCGACAAAAGAAAGGGTCGTTATAAAAAATGTATCATTAAAGGAGATCGTTTAGTAGGAGCGATCTTGGTAGGAGATAAATCTGAGTTTTCAGAATTTAAGGCTATGATCTCTTCCGGAATTGAGCTAGGCGATAAGAGAGATAGACTTCTTACCGGATCTTCTCCGCTGAAACCTCCAATAGGTCCTTTAGTCTGTTCTTGTAATGGAGTAGGAAAAGGTAATTTAGAAGAAGAGATCAGAAACGGTGTCTGTGATCTTAAAACACTTTCGGAAAAGACTGGTGCGGGGACAGGTTGCGGAAGTTGTAAGCCTGAGGTGTTGAAAATTTTAAGAGAGACCGGAGCGGTTGCTCCGGCCTAAAGAACTCGCAAAAGGTAGATAAGGGATAAGATTACTCTATATCCAGATCTATATCTGGTTTATCCGCGATAAAATCTTCTTGGGAGTAGATCACTTCCAAAACATCGTCCATCCAATCCGGGGAGCCGTCGAACAAAGTATCTTTTGTTCTGTATTTTTCTATGATACGGCTATGCTTAATGATCTGCTCTTTGGTCACTGCGTTCATATTATTAGCTTCGGTCGAAACGGTGGTTTTATTTCGCCTACGTAGGAAAAATAGAGAAAGATATTTCCAAAAAGTACAAGAAAAATTTGTTATAATCCGGATTTTTTTCTCCGACAAGAACGTCGGTCAAGGGAGGTCTTTATATAAAACGAATGTTAGGTTGTTGTATATTAGAAGATATTAATAAAAAACCCGGTGGTCTCTTTAGGGACACCGGGTCTATAAAAGGAAAGATTCGTTCTATTAGAAGAGTTCGTTTCCTTTGAAGAAGAAGCTGATCTCTAATGCAGCGTTATCATCCGAGTCAGAACCATGTACTGCGTTTGCTTCTTTACTTTCTGCGAATAAAGCTCTAATGGTGCCTGCAGCAGCTTCTTTCGGATCTGTAGCTCCGATTACGTCTCTCCAATGTTGAACCGCATTGTCTCTCTCCAAAGCAGCTGCAACGATAGGTCCAGAAGACATATAGCCACAAAGATCATTATAGAAAGGACGAGCCGAATGCACTTTATAGAATTGTTTTGCATCTTCGAGAGAAAGTTTAAGATATTTAAGTCCTAAAATTTTGAATCCTTCTTTTTCGATTCTTTGTAGGATATCGCCGACATGTTTGTTTTTTACTCCGTCGGGTTTGATCATGATAAATGTTCTAGCCATTTTTATTCCTTAGTTACTTGTGGTATAATTTTTTAAGTAATGCTTTGCTAACGTGTTCCGGCACTTGAGCGGATACATCCCGGCCATGTCTTGCCACTTCTTTTACGATTGTAGAAGATACGAACGAGTAGTCGTTTGAGGACATCAGGAAGATTGTTTCTACTTCCGGGGCGAGCTTTCTGTTCATTAGAGAAATTGCATATTCATAATCAAAGTCAGTGACTGCTCTAAGTCCTCTGATGATACTTTTTGCTCCTCTCTTTTTACAATAGTCCACTGTCAGTCCCTCGAAAGTGTCTATTTCTAGATTCTCCCAACCTTTGGTTGCTTCTCTGATGAATTCTATTCTTTCTTCGATAGAAAAAAGTAGACTTTTATTGGAGTTTACCGCAACACCTATGATCACTTTATCGAATAGACCTATGGACCTTTGGAGAATGTCCAAATGTCCTCTAGTTAAAGGATCGAAGGAGCCAGGATAAACAGCAATTCTTGTCATTTTTTTCGCAGCCTCGCAGCTTCTTTTGCAGGAAGTCCGTATAGGTTAATAAAACCTTCGGCATCTTTTTGATTGTATAGTTCTTCTTTTTCGAAAGTTGCCATTTCAGGATTATAAAGTGAAACAGAGGATTTTCTTCCAACGATAATGCAGTTTCCTTTATATAGTTTCACTTTTACGGTTCCGGTTACGAACCTTTGAGTTTCAGAGATGAATGCTCTTACTGCAGCCATTCTGGAAGAGAACCAATGTCCATTATAGATCAACTCTGCAAGTTCCACGGATAATTTATCTTTATGATGTTGTGTATCTCTGTCGATTGTGATGGATTCCAAATCTCTATGCGCGTGGAATAGGATGGTTCCACCTGGAGTTTCGTAAACTCCTCTGGATTTAATCCCTACTAGTCTGTTCTCTACTATATCCACTCTTCCGATTCCGTGTTTTCCTCCGATTGTATTTAGAGTATCTACAACTTCATAAGGATTGAGTTTTTTCCCATTTACTGCTACGCAATTTCCTTCAACGAAATCTAATTCCACGTATTCAGGAGAATCCGGTGCCTTCTCCGGAGAAACGGTAAGAAGGAACATATCTTCGTTCGGTTCTTTATAAGGATCTTCTAATATTCCACCTTCGTAGGAAACATGCATTAGATTCCTGTCCATAGAATATGGTTTGGAAGCTGTTACAGGTACTGGGATACCTTTCGTTTTTGCATATTCTATTAGGTCGGCTCTTCCTCCGAAAGACCAGGTCCTCCAAGGAGCTATAATTTCCTTTTCTGGAGCTAAGGATTTGAATGCTAATTCGAAACGAACTTGGTCGTTTCCTTTTCCGGTCGCGCCGTGAGCGAATGCATCTGCTCCTTCTTTTTTACCAACTTCGGCCATTGCTTTTGCGATCAATGGTCTTGCTAAAGAAGTTCCTAGCAAGTATCGCATCTCGTAGATCGCGTTTCCTTGGATGGCGGGATAGATAAAGTCCCTTGCGAATTCTAAACGAAGATCTTCTATATAAACTTTGGAGGCTCCGGTCTTGATCCCTTTTTCTTCCAGGCCTGTGAGCTCTTCTTTTTGGCCTACGTCTGCGGTAAATGCTACCACTTCGCATCCATAGGTTTCCTTAAGCCAGGTTAGAATTACGGATGTGTCCAATCCGCCGGAATATGCTAATACGATTTTCTTTATGTTCTTTTGAGCCGCCATTCTAAGGATAGGGAAATCGCTGGACCCCTCCCGACAAGTCCGATTTTGGTTGGAATTCCTCTATTAAGAATCGATCCGGAAGGATTTATTATAATTTTCCGGGCCAGTTTAACTTCTCCGCTAAGGCCCTAAGAATCAGGATCAAAGCAAAGGTATCCATCTTACAATAAGCTATCAGGTCGGACTCTACCCTCTTCTTTTCTTGATCCGATACATTTTCAGTTTTGATCCTTAAAAATTCGGAGTTAGCTATATGACCCGCATTGATTGTAAGTTCTTTGTAATTTGCTCCAGTAAGAACTGGAAGAACTACCTTTAAAGAAGTGGTTCCTTCTTGCGCAGGATGATAATAATCGTAATCCCAAAACGGTTTTGCTAGATCCGAAAAATCAGGCTCTATGGATTGGAACCATTCCTTATATTTTGGATAAGCTTGGATGGATTCTTTCAAACAGCGTTTTTCAAAACTATCGTTGAATGCAAGAATTGTCCCTCCTGGTTTGATTTGAGAAGAAAGTGATTCCAAGATACCAAGTCTTGGATCCTTATCGTGATCATCCAGATAAGTATATTCTTCCGGTGTTTCTTTCAGATCTTTTCGGATCACATGTAAAGAATATAAAAAAGGAACATGTTGGAATGGATGTGTATCTTTATAGAAGGGAACAGGCGGATTAATCGTTTCAAAATCCAAACAATATAAAGGAAATTTTAACTGATTCAGATAAGATAAAAGTGAATCTCTATCCAAATATTCTTTCCCGGTTTTTACAGCTTCTACTTGGATCTTTTGTCTATGAGTAAATTCGGAATCAGGTTCCACTTCGGATAAATTTCTGATTCCTTGATTCCAAAGAGTAAGGGTAAGTTCTTTTCCTTCTCTTAATGTAAATAGATCACCGGGAGGTGAATCTGAGTAGCAAGATTCAGGATGGATACAATTTCTAGGGTGATCGCAATGTTTGGAGAAGGTGATAGAAGGAATTTTATCTTTTTCTAATACTTCTAAAAGATTATAAGCCTTTTCTTTAGTGTCTTCCAGGTTCGCCAAAGTTTCCTTGCTGCAATCCTTTTTATGAAATAGTCGATTTGGATCTATTTCGGTTCCTGTGTATGAATATTCAGAACTTATCGTCCAAACTTGGGTGGAATATACTTTATATCCTGCTTCTTCCAATACCATTCTTATAAAAGAAAGTTCCGAGATATGAGTTCTTTTGGCAGAAGAAGAAGCCTTGATGATAATTGCCTGCAAACCTTCTTCTCCAGGAATTAAAAAGTCTGCCCTTGTATCGAAAAATTTTGTTCTAACACAAGCACCTTTGACAGGTTGTTTTGAATCTAGATAAGATCTAGTTTTGGAATCCTTGTATCCTGCATGTTTTGCATCTGGGAAAAGTTTACCTGCAATATCTTTGAGGAGTGATTTTTGTTTCGGAGAGATAAACTGATTGGAGATATCAAATTCATGATTCGGTTCTTTTAGAAATTTCCAAAATTGTAATTCACAGTATTGTCCTGTTTGGAATGCGGATCTTCCTAAGAGAGGAAGTTCTTTTTCTCTATAAGGAGCCAGAACATCGAATAGAAGTTTTCTTCTGAGTGTTTCCGGAAAGAGAAAAGACAACCGCCGAATCGAGGTTCTTAGTAATTTAGGAACCGAATCCATAGCGGAGTCTTTTCTTATCCGAAGGGAGAATTCCCTAGATCGGAAAGTTTAAGCCAGAAGTACCTTGATGTCTTTCGGGCTGGATGCGCTATAAATTTTGTTCTCAGAAGTACCCAAGTTTGCTTGAGTTAGTTTTTGAGAAACAACGCTTGGTCCAAAATCAATACCGACTAACTTAGGAGTTTTAACAAAAGTAGTCGTTGCTTTGTCCCAGTAAAGAGCTTTGATCAGAACCTCTCTGAATAGAGGTAAGGTGATGTCTGCTTCATTTTGGTAGTTTCTTCCATCAAAAATAGAATAAACTGGGATCTTTAGATCGGAACCTTTATAGCTGAATCCGATCCTTTCCATATCTTTTGGAACAGTCTTTTCAGTCTCGTCCATGATTGGGCAATGGAATGGTGCAGTAGTTCTTAAGTAGACGAATTTTACTTTTTTCTCATCCATCTCAGCTTTGAACTTTTTACGGAAAGCAAGAAGTGCTTCTGGAGTTCCGGAAACGATATTTGAATCAGGAGTATTGAATAGAGAAACATAAATCGCTTTAGTTCCGCTAAGTCCAAGTTCTGCGTTTGTGCTTTGAACTCTTTCTGAAAGTTCAGCGGCGCTGTAACCAATGACTGCAACCATTGGAGCAGGTTGTTTGTCTCCGATCTCTTCATTACCTTTTAGAACTTCTTCAGAAGGATTATAAACTCCGAAAAGTTCCTGAGCTCTGTATCCAAGATATAAAACGAATTTTAAAAATTTAGCGTATTCTTTGTAGAAGTCGGCGCCTTCTTTTCCTAAGGCGATCAATACAGCTGGAATAATCCCTTGGCTATGACCGGTCGCTCCCGCAGCATTTGCGATAAGCTCGGAAGTTGCGAAACCTTTGTTAACTAAAGAGACGTAATTTGCTGTTTGGGTGAGGAAGATACCTACGATAGAAACGGTCGCGCTGCAGAGATAATTTTCATCTGGAGCGGATTCTGGGTTTTTGATCCAGGATTCGAAATCATATCCTTGAGAGATGATATCTTTTCTTAAGCTAGGAACTTCTTCTGCGAGAGCTTTGAAAGCTGTATCAAACAATTCTTTTAAAGAAGGATCTGCTTCGTAAAGTTTAGAAAGTTCCTTCAACCAAGGAGAACCCTGGCCTCCGAATTGCAAAAATAGTTTATTGCCTTGAGCTTTTGCTTCGTTCAAAAAGTTTGCTACTGCCATACAATGCCTTGTTATAAGTCGTTAGAAGATGCTTTTCTTTCCTGCCTTGGGTTCGCAATTCTTTTTTAAAGAGCTTTTTCGTCCTGAATAGCGTTCGTAAAGAACGACCGTTCCATTAAACATCCGTTTATTCCCTTGAAATCTCTCAAAACCTTGTGGTTAGCTCCTTCTCCGGGAAAATGATTGACCTAGTTGGGTCCGCATGAGGTTATTCTTTCCGAAACCCTTCTAATTAGAAATATCTCCCAATCTCCGGTAGGACCGGACAGAAAACAATATGATAAAAGTAAGGAACCTTTCCAAATTTTACGGAGAGAAATTAGCCATTGATCGTCTGAATTTCGAACTCAAAGAGGGAGAAATTGTAGGATTACTTGGCCTTAACGGTGCAGGAAAAACAACTACGATCCGAATACTCACTGGTTACCTAATGGCAACCGACGGATTATGCGAGTTCAACGGACTTAACACATTCGAACATCCCATTGATGTAAAGAAGAAGATCGGTTATCTTCCGGAAACTCCTCCTTTGTATCCTGAATTGACTGTGAGTGAGTATCTCATATTCGCAGCTAGGATCAAACAGATCTCAGAAGAAGATGTTCCTTTGGAACTCAATCGAGTTTTAGGTCTTACCGATCTTACTCAAGTGAAGGACAAAGTAATCGAAACTCTTTCTCTTGGATTCAGAAAAAGAGTAGGGATCGCTCAGGCTATTTTAGGAAATCCTGAAATTATTATCATGGATGAACCTATCTCAGGATTGGATCCGAAACAAATAGTAGAAATTCGTAATCTAATTCATGGTCTTAAAGAAAAACATACAATCCTTCTTTCGAGCCACATACTTCCTGAAGTTTACAAAACCTGTAATCGATTCCTTTTCTTACATAAAGGAAGATTGGTATACCAATGTGATCGCCAGGAACTAGAAAGAGAGATGGAAAATCTCTCCGGTCTCGAAGTAACCTTATCCGGAAAATCCAGATCGGAAACTGAAACCTACTTGAATGGTGTCGCAAGCAAGTCAGGTGCGACTTTTAAATTTGTGGGAGAGGATTCTGTAGGTTCTACATTTTTAATCAACACTTCCTCAGAAAGAAAGTTTAAAGAAGAATTGTATTCCGGAATTTCTTCCTCTGGTATCCTGCCAGAATTTATTCGTAAGCAGGATGTGACCTTAGAACAAATCTTTATGAACAAGGTTTAATTCATGTTTCGAAATATTAAATGGATCTTCTGGAAAGAAGTCAGGGTATTTTTTGGTACCTATTTAGCTCCTTTGGTTTTAGGCGGAACTGCGTTTTTAAATTCATTATTCGTATTAATTTTGAATTTTAACTCAGGAACAAATTATACCGAAACCACAATTATCACTTTTATCTCTTTTATGAGTACGATGTTGATTGCGATGTTAATCGTTGCAATGGGCTCTATAACCGAAGAAAAGAATAGAGGAACGTTGGAGCTCCTATTTACTGCGCCGATTTCAGATATGGAGATCGTAATAGGTAAGTTTTTATTCGGAACCTTCGTTTGTGCGATTATCGCTATTGCAGTGGATGGACTTTTTCCTTTATTCTTGTATTTCTTTTGGAAAGCGCCTTTATATATAGTTGCTTCAGGAACGATCGGAGTATTCTTGCTCGGACTCTTTACTTTTGCAGTAGGTTTGTTTGGGTCTAGTTTGGGAAAAAACCAAATGATCTCTCTTCTGATTTCGATCGCAATTTTGTTAACTCTCTGGGTGATCGGATACTTCTCCCATTTATTCGATGCTGCAACTAGAAGTGTTCTGTTCCACTTGCATATATTCACTCACTTTATCAGTTTTTCGAAAGGAGTGCTCCCTTTGAGCAGTACCGTTTTCTTTATCAGCGGAACGATCTTCTTTTTGTATCTGACCGTAAAAGTTTTGGAATCTAGGAGATGGAGAGGATGAAATCAAATTTAATTTCCAGAATTCTATCCTGGGCATCTATTGTTTCTTTATTACTCTTTTTTCCTATCTATGAATCTTTTTCAAGTACGGGACTTAGATGGGCGACATCAATTTTAGTAATCTCTATCGTTGCTGGATCCGGATTCTTATCATATATAGGCTCCAAAAAAGAAGATAAAGAAATTAACTTACTCATCTCTTCAGGACTTGGGATCATTTCCTTAGGAATTTATTTTCTTAGAGTATATTTAGAAGATCTTTCTTTGCAAAAAGGTGGAACTGCACCTGTTTGGATCACAAACTTAAGAGAATTCCTTTTGGTCTTCTTGGTCCTTTTCGTATTAGGAAGTGTATTTCTAGGAATATTAAGAGAATGGGAAAGAAGTTCTTTCGAGAACCAATCCAGTCTTAAGGGAAGAAAACAAAGCCTTGTCAGGGATTTTTTCCTGGGAACAGGGATACTTCTTCTTATATTAATCTTAGCAAATTATATTTCTGTAATGAGAAATCATAATTTCGATCTAAGCTCTAAAGGAGTGCATTCCTTTTCTATCGAAGCTAAAAAGATCTTAAAAGAAATTCCAGAAGGTGCCGAAGTAGACGTAATTGCTTTTTATCCTCGCCCATTGGACAGCACTGCAAGAAACGCAGATGGAAGTTCTTCTTTAGCTTTAAAAAGAATTCGCCCGGATCTTGAAATTTTACTCAGCCAGATGACTTCTATTCATCCTGGATTCAAAGTAAAGTTTATCAACGCTGATGTTGAGTTGGATGAGATCGCTGAATTTGGCCAGGTTTCTAACGGAAATATTTTAATACGTTATCGAAAGGCTGGTGCAACAGCAGGGCCGTATCCTGAACAAAAGGTCGGAGTAAAAGATAAGTCCGAGTTAGAAGATCTGGAAAGAAGATTGGTCCAGGCTTTTATGAACGTGACTACTAAGGAACGTAAAGTTTATTTCACGGAAGCGAACGGAGAAAGATATTCCCAAACTTTCCAAAATCTTCCGAATGAAAAACTGGTTCGTTTTGCGGATGCATTATCTTTTCTGAATTTCAAATCTACTGGGATTGGTTTTCAAAACAATTGGCCTTCTAAGATTCCGGATGATGCGGAGTTTTTGGTTATTGCAGGACCTACTGTTCCATTCTCTCCGGAAGCAAGAGCTTCTATTTTAGATTTTGTTTTTAAGAAGAAAGGAAAACTTTTCATTACGATCGAGCAAAGGGGAGCGGAAAATTTCGATTGGCTCTTAGAAGAAGCTGGATACACTTTTGAGAAAGGAAATCTTTCACAAAGTCCAAGCAGGGCCCCTGGTTTGATCCTGACTAAAGCTTTTAGAGATCATGCAATCGAAGAATCTCTTTCTAAAAAAGATACAGGGATAGTATTTCCGTACGGAGGTTTTTTCCAACAGAAACCTCCTACAAATCCTGCTGATATAAAGCTAGATGCTTCTATCCTTTTGGAAACTGGTGGAGATGTTTACTTAGATAAGAACGGAAATGGAAAACAAGAGAAGGAAGAAGAGAAAAAAAATCTTCCGATCGCTTTGGTATTAAAGACCAAATCTGCTACTCCGGTTATTCCTTCTCCAGATCCGAATACGCCTCCTACTACTTTACCTGAAACAAAATCAGAAGACGAAGGAAGGATCGTGATCTACTCCGGAACTTCTTGGATCACGAATCAATATATTCCATACGAAGCGAACTATGAACTCGCCGGTGCTTCCGTGACTTGGATGTACCAAGACGTTAGTCTTCCTGCAATCGCTCCTAAAAAAGAAGAGATTGAAACAGTTTCCTTAACTGATGGGCAAAAAAGAGCAGTCTGGATCTTGGGAATGTTTTTATTCCCGGGACTAATTGCTGGCCTTGGTTCCATCTATGTGATTAAGCGTAAAAAGGCCGGACAGAAAGATGCGAAATAAACTCTATCTGCTCGGCGTAGTTGTCGTTTTACTTTTTCTGGCCTTCTTTCTTTTAGAAAAAACAAAGGAAGATGCTACAGAGATAGAATACTGGAAACTTTCTTTAGATCGTATCGAATACTATCCGCCCAGTGAACAATGGATAGAAAAAACCGGAGATAAATTTTATTCTAAACCTTTTACTATCTCAGTGAAAGAAGGGATCAAAAAGGGAGAAAAATTTTTTACAGTAATAAACAAAGATACTGAAACCGGAAAAGATATAGAATACGAAGGTGGTTATAATTCTGAAAACACTGTCAGGGATTTCGGGACTTATAGAGTAAAAGGTACGGAAGAAATTTTAGAAGGAATTCAAATCAAAGATTCCTTACAAGTTGGAGAAGATTCTCCTAAATTGGTTCTTTATTCTGGAAATGTCTCCAAAACTTTAAGGATCGGAAAAAAACATTCTTTAGGTTCTACTCGAGTGATCTTGCATGAAGGGCCGATCCGAAATATTCTAACTTCTTCTTCTTACCTATTTGATAGATTCCAAAAAGGTCCTCAGGACTTTCGTCAAAAAAGTATTCTGACCTTGAATAAGGAATATGTAAAAGAGATCTCATATATAGATGAAAATGGTACTTCTATCCGTATAGATAATACTCCTTACGAATCTAATGGTGTTAAAAAGAATTTTTGGCGCAGACTTTCGGGAGAGATTATTCTACTCGAACCAAAGTTAGGCGAAGATCTGTATAGATTTATGACCGGCTTAAAGGTAGAAACTTTTCCGGATGATGAGAATGGTGCGGGGTTTGGGATTGGAAATATTCTAGCTCCTAACGTGGAGAAGTCTGAATTCTCATTAGCGAGCGTGAAAGTTTTGATTTCTGATGGGAACGAGATAGTATTTCGTTTTCATAAGGAAACCAGCATAGGGGATAAAAAGTTAACTCCTGTGATCCGAATTATTAATTCTAATTTTAAAGAACCTCCGATTTATGTAGTGGCAAACGCGTTTACTCAAATCTCGACTGCGGCTAAGGCAATCAAGGATGCAAAAGCAATTGCAAAACCTGATAAGTCTAAACCTGCAAATACTTCTCGGAAAAAATAATGTTTTTGATCACGCCGAATTCAGAACTCACGGAAGTAGAAAAGTCCAAACTTTCACTCCTAGAGAAAATATTCAAAGCTCCTACGGAAGCTTTTGATCTATATCTCCGAAATGCTTCTTTGGGTAGAAAAGAACTATTAAGATTACATTATGCACTTTGGGTGCTTGCACCGGTTTCCAAGATTGCAGGAAATCTAATCAAAATAATTCTAGATCTTATCTTTGGAGATGAGGTGGATTTTAATCCGTTCTCCGGTGTTATCGCATCTCTTATCATCTATCCGGTTTTACTTTTGGTAGTTTCTCAGTATGATGTTGTCAGAGTCTTTTATAGAAAAGTGGACCGTACAAAAGGGGAAAACTACCCTGCTGCCGATGTTTTGACTCTGGCATTTTTGGCTTTCTCTGCTTCTTCCGTATTTTGGATATTGCCGAGCCCGATCAACTTGGGATTAATAGGAATTTCGTTTTTGTATTCTGTTTATCTTTCCTTTATTGGAATGAAAAGAGTAAGCGGAGTCGACTCTAAAGAAATTCTAATATTCTTTCTCTTTGGAAGCGCTTACCTTTTAAGTATTTCTTTAGTCTTTGTATTCATTTATAATATTATTAGGACCTTATTAAATTGAAAATCCATCTGATTGGGATAGGCGGGATCGCCATGGGAAATCTGGCTTCTATGTTAAGAAGTCTAGGTCATGAAGTTTCCGGCTCCGATGCAGGAGTGTATCCTCCAATGTCGGATAAATTGAAAGAGTGGGGGATCCCTTACTCAGAAGGTTTCGATGCAGAGAGAGTTAAGGGTAAAGATTTAATTGTAGTTGGAAATGCAATTTCCAGAGGAAATCCTGAGGTAGAAGAAGTCTTAAATTCTGGATTGGAATACGTTTCCATGTCTGCTGCATTAGAAAGATATATTCTTGCAGGTAAAAAAGTGGTAGTTGTTGCAGGAACACATGGAAAGACCACGACCACATTCTTAATCCATCACCTGCTTAAAGAAACAGGATTAAATCCTGGATTATTCGTGGGTGGAATTCGTAAGGATGGATTTCCAGGTTTCGAATTCACGAATGGGAATTATTTCGTAATCGAAGGTGATGAGTATGATACTGCTTTCTTCGATAAGGCCTCCAAATTTCTACATTATAGACCTACATATGCAGTGTTAAATGCATTAGATTTTGATCATGCAGATATCTTTAAGGATATTGGCGAGATCGAAACAATGTTCTCTAGGTTATTAAGACTTGTGCCTGGTAACGGAAAAGTTTTCTATTGGGCGGGCGCAGCAAATTTAAAAAGGATTTGTGGAGAAGCTTCCAAATTCGTTAAATCGGAAGCATTTGAATTTAATAAGAAAGATTCGATTCTCGCTTGGAGAAAGGGAGAATTATACTCTGGAGAGAGACTTCTCCGTCCTGGATTTTTCGGAAATCATAATTACAGAAATGCGGAAGTTGCCCTTAGAGTCTGCGAAGAGATATTAAAAAAAGAGAATATTCCTAAGGCAAAAGATAAGTTGTTAGATGCATTGGAATCTTTCCCAGGTGTAAAACGTAGACAAGAAATCTTATTCGAATCTGCAAAAAGTATCCTGATTGAGGACTTTGCCCACCATCCTGTTGCTGTCGAAGAAACGATCCGTTCTGTTAAGCAAAGATTTCCAGGCTTCAAAATTATAAGTTTATTTGAGCCCCGAAGTGCTACTTCTCATCGAAATGTTTTCCAAAAGGAATACTCTTTTGCGTTTAAGGGTTCTGCTGTGACCATGATTACCGAGATTTATAATCTTAAAAAGGTCTCCAAGGATTCCCGTTTGGACGTGAAAAAGCTGATCCTAAAACTTCCAAAACATTCAGGTACCCTTCCATTTTACTGTAAGGATCCTAAGGATCTGGTCCAGAAAGTTCGGAAAATCCTTCCCCAATTCGAGAAGGATAAAATCCTGATCCTAGCCATGTCCAATGGGGCTTTCGGCGGAATTTATCCTTCTTTGAAGGAATTGGTCGGATCTATAAAATGAATTTATCTGAAGAATTAGACAAAATTTTTGAAGAAGCAAATCGTTTGATCGGATCTTCCGTGGACGAAGCGGATCTCGACAAAAATAAGAATGAGTATTTGGGTAAAAAAGGAAAACTTACCTCAGTACTCAAAAATCTGGCTTCTTTATCTATTGAAGAAAAGAAAACTATAGGCCAAAAGGCAAATGACTTATCTAAAAGTTTGGAAGAGATCGTTTCCAAAACTAGGGAAAATCTAAAGACTAAAGGTTTTAGAGAGCAGTCAGAAAAGGAATGGTTCGATGTTCTTCGTCCTCAGGGAGAGAGCGAGCCAGGCACATTACATCCTATTACGAAAATTCAATATGAGATAGAGGACATTTTTACCTCAATGGGTTTCGAGATCTGGGATGGCCCAGAAGTAGAAACGGATTTTAATAATTTCGGCGCTCTAAATTTTACAGACGATCATCCAGCTCGGGACATGCAGGACACTTTCTATTTGGAAAATGGAAACCTTCTCCGCACACATACTTCTGCGATCCAAGTCCGTGCATTAAGAAAATTGAAACCACCTTTCAAGATCATTGGCCCTGGACGAGTATTCCGTTACGAAGAAGTGGACGCTTCTCACGAAACATCCTTCTATCAGATAGAAGGAATGGTGGTCGGAAAAGATATCTCTGCTGGAAATATGCTATATACGATGGAAGTCCTACTTTCAAAAGTTTTTGAGAAGGAAGTAAAGACTCGACTTAGACCCGGATTTTTCCCATTTGTAGAACCCGCATTTGAGTTGGATATCAATTGCCAGGTTTGCGGAGGAAGTGGCTGTTCCGTATGTAAACAATCCGGTTGGTTGGAGTTGATGCCTTGCGGTTTGGTGCATCCAAATGTTTTCAAATTGAACGGTTTAGATCCTAAAGAATGGACCGGATTCGCATTTGGACTCGGACTAGATCGATTGGTAATGATGAAATATGGGATCCATGATATCCGCTATTTGCATTCAGGCAATCTCAGGTTCTTAAAACAATTCTAATATGATTATCACTCCGATCCAAACCAGATGGAACGATTTGGATCCTTTCGCTCATGTGAATAATGCAAGATACATGTCCTATTTTGAGATAGGAAGAGTGGATTATTGCTCCAAGAAGTTCAATACAAAAGATATTTATGATGTCCCGTTCTTACTTGCAAGAATGGAAGTGGACATGCTTAAAGCTGTAGAACTTTTTCATCCTATAGAAGTTTGGACCAGCGTTTCTAAGATAGGAAATAAGTCTTGGGACTTTACATCTTTGATCCGACACAGTGAGACAAAGGAAATTTTTACTAAGGCGAAAACAGTCCAAGTATCTTACGATCATCGTAATAAAACTTCGATTCCGATCCCAGATTGGATCCGCAAAATTTTAGAAGGGGATTTGGAGAGATTCAAAGCCACTTTCGAAAAAGTAGATTGAATTCTCCGATTCAATAATCTAGAATCAAAGATAGATAATCAATCTTCTCCCATTGGAAGTTCCAAAGGTTTTCCGGTTTCTGCTAAACTTTTGATAGAAGATAAAACTCTGGCCCACCCTCCATCCGCAGAACGTTCATAAGAAGGATCTCCTTCTTTAATTTGATCGTTCACTAATTTTAACCTGGTCAGCTTACCGTACGGTTCTAAGGTATAAACTGTTCTGGACTCAAAGTTTTTGTAATGTTCTCCGTATACGGAGCCGACTAAAAGAGTCATAGATAAAATTTTATTCGGAACAATTTCTAAAATTTTTCCTTCCACATGAACTGTTCTGTCTCCTGAAAGTCCAGGGCCTATATAAGCGTAATTGCTTCCCGTTTTGAAATCGGATTCGATCCCACACCCGTGAAAAATTTTGCTACTTTCTTCTTTAGAAACTAAAATGTTCCAGACCTGTTCCGGTTTAGCTGCTATATAAATTTCAACTTTGATTTCCATAATTTCTCCCGAGGTTGATCCGATTGATCTTCTCTTATTTTTATAGAAAGAAGAATAGCAGAGCACTAAACAAAAAGATTGTAAAAACGCGACAAACAACTAGAATTTGGAAGAATAAATCCAGGGTTCTATCTTGAAAACAGACTTAAACAAACCAAAAGGAATCATCAAATCCTTCGCAGGAGAGAATTGGAGTTTAACAAGAAGCGCTCCTTCTCAGGATTTAAGTTTTTTCGTAGAACATTACTGGTCTGTTCGTTGGGACATGAGAGAATCCGGACCAAAGGTGCAAGAAAATCTTCCTCATCCTTCTGTTCATTTGGTTTTCGAAAAAGAAAATACCAAAATTTTCGGAGTAGTGAGCGGCAGATTTGCACAAAGGTTAGAAGGAGAAGGTAGAGTATTCGGAATAAAATTCAGGCCAGGTGCATTCTATCCTTTTTATAAAAAATCAGTTTCGGAGATCACAGATAAAACAATCCGAATCGAAGAAGTTTTTGGAATTCCCACAAAACCATTGGAAAGAGAAGTATTCGAATTGGAATCAGAATCCCAGCTTGTGCAGTTTGCAGAAAATTTTTTATATGAAAGGCTTCCTGAAGAAGATGAGACGATTACTTGGATCAATGAGCTGACCGAAAAAGTTTCGAACGATAGATCTATCTTGAAAGTAGAAGATATGGTCAAACTTTCAGGAATGAATAAACGTTCTTTGCAACGTATCTTCAATCAATATGTGGGAGTTGGTCCTAAATGGGTGATCAATCGATATAGAATGTTCGAGATCTTGGATCGAATTACCAAAGATACAGACTGGGTTGAGTTAGCTTTGGAGTTGGGATATTTTGATCAGGCTCATTTTATAAAAGATTTCAAAAGAATGGTTGGTAAAAGCCCTGAAGAATATTCTAAAAGTATTTCAGGCTTTTAAATAGACCTGGAAATTTTAAGAAGCCTCCGCATTACTCTACACAATTGACTTGGCATTCTGCCCCTGCTTTTTTTAGAATTTTTACAATGTTCGGATTTTCATAACGATTCTTTTGGACTGCCCAATCCATAGGAGTCCAGCCAATATTATCTTTTTCGTTTACTCTTGCGCCAGCTTGGATCAAAAGTTTTAAAGATTCTGGATCTCCGCTTTCTGCAGCTTTATGAACAGGCGTCCAGCCCTCGTCGTTCTTCAAATTCAGATCCGATCCTCTTTGTAAAAGTAATCTTGTAATATCAGGGAATTGAACGGCTAGATGTAAAGGAGTCATTCCATCATTTCGAGTTGCGTTCGGGTCTGCTCCAGATCTTAAGAACAAAGTACATAATTCATAAAATCCATGAAGAACAGCTCTATGCAAAGGAGTTTCTCCTTCTCCATTTTTGGAATTCAACTCTGCACCAATCTGCAAAAGGAATGAAGATACCTCATAAAATCCGAAACCTGCAGACTTATGCAAAGGAGTATTATCTAAATAATCTTTTGTATTTGGGTCTGAACCTTTTAACACGAATCGATTGATATCATCTATCTTTCTTTGGCGCACAGATTCGAAAAAATCTGAATCTAAGTCTGGATCCGTTTTTATGGAATTTCTTAAAATTTTTAAAGAGTCAGGGCTGATCAGGATCGTATCGCTTTCCGCCAATCTTTGTGCCGCGTTTTTGCCTGAATCTGAATGGATCGAATTCGGATTGGCTCCTAACTTAATGCAGGTATCTACTTGGGTTTTAGATTTTTTATCTATTCCTTCATGGAGAAGAAGGTTTGCTCTTTCCTGATCGAATAAATTTTTACCGACTTGAGGAGCAGCCTTAGTCCGGAAATGATTGAAATATTTTATCTGCTCTTCTGAAACAAATTCAGATCTAGCTAAAATTTCAAGGATCTGTTTGAAACCTTCGTCTATTTTTTCTAGATGATTTTTTTGACGATCAGGATCCGATTCCAATGCTTCCGCAAGAAAAGATTTTTCCAAGCTTTGGTATAATCCAGAAAGTTTACTTTGTAGATAAGATCGTCCTGTAGTTTCGGAAGTTAGGATCTTTCTTTCTACTCTTGATTTCAATGCAGAAGATTCAGGTCCGGATTTTAATTTGATAAGCTCGCTGCGAACAGATCGATAATTCAAAATAGCACCTGTGAAATCAAAATCCGCGTAAAGCCTGTCTCCCTCTTTCTCTTGAAGACCAAAGACCAGAAAATTCAGTTTTTCAATACGATCATCCAATGCTTTTTCAAATTCAGACAATCGAAAGGAAGAAGGTGTTTTAGTAGTATATTCCTTTTTTAGATCTGTATACTCTTCACTTAATTTTTTTAAAACAGAGATCTCTCCTCCTTTCCCCGCAGATAAATCCATTGCGGAAAACTTATCTTTATATATTAAAAAATATGAATTTGATATTTTCCCTCGGATGTTTTTTAGATAATCGGACATCTCTGTTTTGGATCTTTCCGAAAGCCTTTGCTCTAAAGCGTTTAATGTATCCCCATATTCTAGAATGGATTTCTCATAGAGTTTTTCTTTTACTAGATCATCTGCCTTGGAAAGTTTCGGCCTAATTGTCTCGACGAAATTTTTAGCGCCTTGGTCTTCTATTTTGAAATTTAGAACATTGATCTCGCCAGTTTTATCGTCTTGGCCCTTAAAGCTGGGAAATTCTACCTTCTCCACCGAACCTGGAAATGCGGCTGCAAAATTGATTGCGTATCTTGGATCAATTAGTTTGCGCCCGGCTTCTGAGGAGTAGTAATCTATTTGGTATTCCGGAAATTCTAGATCAAAAGAGGCCTTGATTGTATAGGTTAGCGCAACCGAATCTCTTTTTTGAGATCTTAAATTGATCTTAAACCCTTTATTCGTTTGGAAAATTGTCCCCGAGATCAACTCATCTGCATCGATTGCATCTGCAATTTGTTTCATACAGATCTCGTCGCTACAGTTTAACTTTTGATTCAATTCTACTTGTTTTAGAAGCGCGGCTAAGGAGTCGTCGTCCGCGATGTTAAATTTTCCTTCAAAATTTTTTAATATAGAATTGATGATCCCGTTTCTAAATCTGCTTTCTAAGTATTTGGGAACTCCATTCTCTAATTTAAGTTTATGGATATAGATCTTCTGGACTGAGGTTTCTTTAGAAAGAAGTTCGGCGCTGAAAAGAAATAAAATTAATAGAACGCAAGTAATTATCGAAATTCCTTTTTTAGTAGGAGCTACTACAAAACGAAGATTAGAAAAAGTATTTTTTCTAGGAATTCCAACATCAAAAGATTTCCATTGTAAGTTAGTCTTAAAAAGAAATTCCAAAGGATTATCTCCCATTTTCCAGAATAGAAATCAGTTTGGACCAGTTTTCCTTGGTGTATCCATATTCTTTAAATAGTACTTTTTTCTTTTGAATCACTACGGTTGTAGGAGTTCCGGGAAATTCTAAAATTCTCATACTTGTCTGAAGACTATCAAAATATAGAGAAGCTTGTTTTTTGATCCCAAGTTCGTTTGCCAGTTTGGATACAGAATTAGGATCATCTCCTACAAAGATAATCCAAAGATGCAGTTTTCTTTTTTGATGAGAAAAGTTCCATTTTTTAGAATATTCTAATAGGTCGGGCACCTCTTCTTTACAAGGAGGGCAGTCGGAACTGGTGAAATTTAGGACTACCAGGTCTTCTTCCGAGATTTGTCCGAGTTCTTGGTATAACGTTTTTCTTTCTAGATCTAAGGAGTATAAGGGAAAGTTTTGGATCTCATTTTGATCCTTGGGACCAGCGGATAGACTTCCGAATGTAAACAGCGAAATTAGCACCCAAAGGATCGTTTTCATACAAAAACCGAAAAAGGATCTCCCTTTTACAAATTGGACCCGGGCTAGGTCTGATTTACTCCCTGAGTTTCAGAATTTGGAATGAAGTTATAGAAATGGCGAACGAAACGAGTCTGTTAATCTTCTTCGCTTGTGAATGTAAAAACGAGAGAAGCTAATATACTTAGAACGGATTGATAGAATACCCAAAGCCAAATCAGTTTTACAGGAAAGGCACCAGTGAATTGAGAGATTGCTAAAGCTGGAGCTACAAATGCGGCGATAGAAAAACAAATCCCAGTAAGTAGTCCACCTAGAAGCCCGTAAGGTAGTGCTGGTCTAACAAGAGATGCTAATATTCCAATGAAGAATACTTCTAAGAGGTCTGCAACGATTGGTCCGATCCAAAAAACTTGTGACATTGGAACGAAGAAGTTCTTTAAGTTTGGATCAAAATAGAAAGTAGAGAATAATAAAGTTCGAAGGGAAACTGAGGCTACTTCCCAAATTCCAAGAGCTACGAAGAACCTAAGTAAGAATTGATTCCAATCTTTTGCTGTGCGTAAACCCATATAAACGAAAAGCCCGGACTTGCCGGGCTTTTCCATTCTTTTTTTGTAGTAGGAAATTATTTTCCGACTACAAACACGTAATTGGTAGTAGCTGATCCGCCGATATTGAGCATCAACCCATTCTTAGCGCCTTCTACTTGGTAATCACCTGCAGTTCCAGTAACTTGTTTGTAGATGTCTAACATCATTCTAACACCGGACGCTCCAACAGGGTGTCCCGCTCCGATTAGTCCACCGGATGGGTTGATCGGTTTTTTACCATGGAAGTCGATCACTCCGTCTTCGATTGCTTCATGTTCTTTACCTGGTTGAGTGATCCCGAATGCGGAGATTGCTGCATACTCAGAAGAAGTGAAACAGTCGTGAGTTTCGAAAACGTCGATGTCCTTAGTGTTCATACCGGAACGATCGAATGCATCTTTAACAGTTTGGCGAGTCCAAGGAAGAACCCATTTGTCACCTTTAGATTCAGCAACTTTCGCTTCGAAAGTGATTGGAGCAACTCTGTGTCCCCATCCTTTGATCTTAGGATAAGCAGAAAGTTTAGTTCCTTTTTTCTTAGCGAATTCTTCTGCGTAATTCTTATTAGCAAGAACTACTAACGCAGCGCCGTCAGTTACCTGAGAACAGTCGGTGATTGCAAGACGTCCACCCACTGCCATATTGAACTCTCCACCTCTTGAGTTTGCATGTTCGTTGTTCATGAACCAAGAGCGAGTTTGAGCCTTAGGGTTACGTTTTGCGTTTGCGTAATTGATTCTGGAAATTTCCGCAAGAGCTCCCATATAACGTTTTTCATCTAACTTATAACGTTCTAAAAGAACGTCTGCGAGTTTTCCGAAAAGTTTAGGGAATGGGAATTGAACTCCCTTTGCTTCTTTTTCGTAATAAGCTGCGGTTCCTAAGAAGTCTCCTCCAACAGAGGAAGAAACTGTCTTCATGATCTCCATACCAACAACGATCGCTACATCATAATCTTTAGCGCGAAGTTTGGTTTGAGCTGCATCAAGAGCAACAGATCCAGAAGCGCAAGCTGCTTCGTAACGAGCGCCTGGAACTCCAAAGAAACAAGGATCTACTTCAGTTAAGAAAGCGCCCAAATGTCCTTGGACTGCATATTGTTCCGCGTCGAAGTTTCCGATGAAAACACCGATACGATTTTGTTTGTTTAACTTTTTGATTTCGTCAGGAGTAAGACCTACTTTTTCTAGTCCGTCTTGAACGGCTTCCCTGAACAAGGACATGAAGGTCTTTCCTTCTTTAGTCCAGTTACGTTGGAAGTCTGTTTGTTCTCCGCCGAGTACGTAAACTGCATCTTTCATGTAATCTTTCCTCCCTTATTATCCTTTAAAAAGAGAACGAGCGTCTAAAATATCTTTCAGTTGATAGAAAGGTTTTCCCGCTTTCGCTTTTGCCAATACTTCCGGAACAGGAAGTTTTGCTTTAGTGATTAGACTGATTGCTTCCTTAGGACCGCCTAAGAAGTCTACGAATGCAGAAGCAGGTGCCCAGTTAAATCCAGTTCCCATTGCAAGGTCGCTCATTTCTTTAGTATCTACAACTTCTCCCACGATGGAAAGAGAGTAGCTTACGTAACGAGCGATAAAGTAACGAGCGATATCTGCTTCCAGACCTTTCGCTTCTTTTACGATATTCATTGCGCCGATATAATCAGCCTCGCCTATCCTGCTGTTAGCTGCTTTGATAAAAGGAATATCAAATTTAGGGACCGGAACAAACAGGTCACCTTTGATATCGTAATATAGTTTTTCCTTTTTGCCGTCAGGAGTTTTGGTCATTTTGTAAAGACCTTGTCCGGACTTTCTTCCTAAGTCACCTTTATCGATTAACTTTTGGAAATAACCAGGAAGTTTGAACGTAGAATGTGCAGCATCTTTAGTCATCTCATAGAGGTTGTCTACGATTGCTTTATGAACATCCAAACCAACGAAGTCGGCAGTGTCTAGAGGAGCCATTGCTCTTCCGGTATATCCACTCATGATTGCGTCGATAAGTGCGATACCACCTTTGTCGGAATACTCTTCCGCTTTGATAGCAGCTTCATTGATCAACTGGAATCCGATTCTGTTACCTGCGAATGCTGGAGTATCATTCGTATAAACTACAGCGCGGCCTAGAGTTTTATCCAGATACTCGCCAAGTTTTTTGGTAACTTTCTTATCATTTCCTGCGTGAGTTACTAATTCACAAAGGATCATTTTATACGGAGGGTTGAAGAAGTGAGTTCCGTAATAATGTTTTTTACCGTCTTCGTCGAAAGCATCTGCTAGACGAGCGATAGAAAGACCGGAAGAAACAGTGGATACGATAGTGCCCGGTTTACGAGCTTTCGCGATCCTTTTGTTGATCGGTTCTTTTACTTCATAACTTTCTGCAACAAGCTCGAAAACCCAATCGGATTCGGAGACTGCTTTTTCCAGGTCTTGGTCATAAGAACCAGGAATTAATCTAGGACGGATAGTGTCCGTTTTGATGGAAGAAATAGCTTTTTCGATCCCTTCTTTAGCCTTGTTTACGTCACGGGCTAACATATGGACTTTTGCCTTACCGAAGGCTGCTACGATAGCTGCGGATCCGGCGCCCATTGTCCCATTTGCGCCAAGAACGGTTACGGTTTTGATTTCCCTCATGGAATTATACCAACATCTCGGTTTTTTAGAGTTAAGTCCTTGTTTAAAACAGGCTTTTTAGAGGGAAAGGCTTTTTTCTCCTTCGAAGCGCCTGCTTTAGCCGTTATCTATAAGACTTTGTAGAACGGTCGTTACGTTCGAAATAAACACTGTTCTTCAGAAAAATCGAATTTTCTATCAAAACCTGAGAAGTTTTGGGTTTTGAAGAAGGAGCCATGTCCTCTTTAGAACGTAGAACTCACTCAAGTGAGGGGTGGGTTTCTGGGCAATTATCATCCTTCTTTGTTACATTATCCGAAGGTTTCCCGCTTGCCTCTTGTTAGATTAGAATAAAATGATTCCGATAATTTACATTGATAAGCGAAACAGTTAACAGGAATCATTCGGGGGAACCTTTTCTATGATCTTAGAAAAGAGCTTATTAGATATACTTTGGGTCTTGGTATGTTCAGGACTGGTGCTAATCATGCAAGGTGGTTTCCTTGTATTAGAATCTGGACTTACCAGAGCAAAGAACTCCATTAACGTTGCTATCAAGAACGTGGCGGACTTCGGAGTAGCTACTCTTCTTTTTTATACATTCGGATTTGGACTCATGTTCGGAGTCACATGGAACGGACTCATTGGAACTTCTTTATTTGCTCCTGTGTTTCCAGAAGGTAAGGCTTGGCCTCCTACCTTCTTCTTATTCCAACTAGTTTTCTGTGGAACTTCTGCGACTATAGTTTCAGGAGCAGTTGCAGAAAGATTAAAATTCCATTCTTACCTATTTGCAACCGCTCTCATTTCAGGGGTGATCTATCCGATCGCCGGTCATTGGTGTTGGGGAGGAAGTTTAACAGATGAGAATCATGGTTGGTTAGCCGCGAGAGGATTTCACGACTTCGCTGGTTCCACTTTGGTTCATAGCGTGGGGGGTTGGGTATCACTTTCACTTCTTCTTATCGTAGGAGCAAGGATAGGAAGATTTCCGGAGAATGAACCACCTAAGGCTGTGACCGGAAGTAATTTACCTATGGCGATGTTAGGTGGAATTCTTCTTTGGTTCGGATGGATGGGATTTAATGGGGGAAGTACTTTAGGTTTTAACGAAAAAGTTCCGGGCATTATACTGAATACGATCATCTCTTCCGGATTCTCTCTCATGGTTGCTATGTTGGCTGCGTGGTTGATCAAAGGATTTCCAGAAGCGACTGCTCCATTGAACGGATCTTTGGCTGGATTAGTTGCCATCACCGCAGGAGCGGATTGTTTTACTCCAATTCAGTCCGCCATCATAGGTAGTATTGCGGGTTCCTTTGTTCTTCCTGCGGAAAAACTTTTAGAAAAATTGAAGATAGATGATGCAGTGGGAGCTATCCCTGTCCACTTGATCGGAGGAATTTGGGGAACGATTGCTGTAGGAATTTTTGGCGATCTGAACCTGATTGGGCATAATGTAACAAGGTCCTCTCTTATTCTCACTCAGTTATTGGGAATCCTTTCTGTAGGAGGATTTGCATTCGGACTTTCTTTGCTGATCTTCTACCTAATTAATAAATTTTTCCCGCTCCGGGTGGATGGGGACGAAGAAAGAATGGGGCTGAATATCTCCGAGCATAAAGCAACGACGGAGCTGATCGACCTATTCTTAGCTATGGATTACCAGAGAAAAACTGGGGACCTTGCAGTGGATGTTCCTGTTGAACCATTTACAGAAGTGGGCCAGATTGCGGAACGTTACAATCTGGTCTTAGGAACAGTACGTTCTACACTTGCAGACAATGAGAAAGCAAGGGTAGAGATTGCAGATGCTTATGAAAAGGTGCGTATCGAGCAGGATAAGGCCGAAAAATTACTTCTGAATATTCTTCCGGGTTCTATTGCTCAGGAGTTGAAGTCGAACACGGGGCTAATTGCAGATAGTTATCCGAATGTTTCTATTCTTTTTGCGGATATCGTTGGTTTCACTAAACTTTCTGCAGTGATGAGACCCGAGTCCGTAGTACGCATCTTAAACGATGTATTCTCTCATTTCGATATTCTGGCAGAAAAATACGGTTTGGAGAAGATTAAGACCATCGGAGACGCGTATATGGCGGTTGGAGGCCTTCCTTTACCGAATGAAGCACATCCTTTGCTTGTAGCTCATATGGCTTGGGACATGAAGGAGCTTCTTTCTAAATTCAAACTCAAGAAAATGGGTACTAAACTGCGTATGAGGATAGGAATTAATACTGGTCCAGTAGTTGCCGGAGTCATCGGAACTAAAAAATTCATCTACGATATCTGGGGAGATGCAGTAAATCTAGCGAGTCGTATGGAATCTCATGGTGTTCCGGGAGAAATTCAGGTCACAGAATCCACTGCTGAACTAATTAAATCCGATTTTGCGTTAACAGAAAGAGGAGAGATCAAGGTGAAAGGAAAAGGTTTAGTCAAAACCTTCTTAATTAGCCATCGACTTCGCTCTCCTGAAGAGAGATTTACCGATCTAGGATACTCATTCAGTGCAACTTAAGATAGAAATGAAACATTATGAAATGTTTTAGATTGCTTTAACGAAAGAAAATGAAAAAAGGTTTTACTCTTTTGGCTGTAAGTCTTACGAGTGGAAATTTACTCTAGGAATAACGGAAAGATTCCCCAGATACAAGGAGTATCTATACCATGGTAGCTAAGAAGAAAGCAAAGAAAAAAGCCGCACCTAAGAAGAAAGCGGCAAAGAAGAAAGTAGCGAAAAAAAAGGTCGTTAAAGCCACTAAGAAGAAAGCAGTTAAGAAGAAGTCTGCGCCTAAAAAGAAAGTAGTTAAGAAAAAAGCTGCTCCAAAGAAACCGGCGCCTCGTCCTGCTGCTCCAGTTGCGACCCCAGAACCTACGCCTGCACCAAGCCTGTTCCCAACTGGCGGTTCCAGCGAAGGAGAGAGCAATATCTAATTGCTCTTTTTTCTAAAGAAACTGGTCCCGCTCCCTCTTGGGAGCGGGATATTACTCTACCTTCTACTCTTATCCTTATTCTCCAGTTCCCAATTCAGCCAAAACACTCCACCAGTTTACGCAAAAGTACTCTGCCTTAACTCTCCGGAGGGTTGTGAATGTAAGTTTCCTGAAAAGGAACATGGCATCCGTGTATTTCACGGAGAAGCAGTCATTTTAGAAGATCCATTTACCAAGTCAGAAACTTCTAAGATACGTCGCTCTAAAGAGTCATGCATTTATCCAAGGACCAATTTGAAACCTTTGGCATACCAACATGCATTTCGACCCATGCAGACGTCTCTGGATCATTCTCCTAAGCCTTTAGAAAGATTTCTCTCCCAAGAAGACCTGGAACGTTTGTCGGAATTCCAACCAACGAGTTTGGGAGCTTATTATCCTACGTATTATCATTTGGCTTTGGAAGAAGCATTTCCTGGAACGGAAGTGGCAGCATATTCTCCTTCTGGAAAAGAAATTGGCAGAGCATCCGCTACATTTCTAGAACAAGTACGCTGGGAAGGTTCCGGCATCGCAAAAGATGGTAAGAAATACCATTTCGCCGGAGAAGGAAAATACGAACTCTATGATCTAGAATGGGGTTGGGGAGCAGGATATAATTACCAAGTATTTCCATACCGCACCTTGGCCGTGAGTTTTAAGGATCTATGCGAGAAGATCGGAACTAGAATTTCTTCCTGCAATAAATCCAAGGTGATCGGAACGCTCGCTTTCATTCCTAAGATCAAAGACAAAAAGATCAAAATGCAGAATGGAAAGTACCATGATGGGTATTTTTGCCTAAACGATACAGGATCACCTTTATATATCCGAGATGATAGGGTAGATATGTTTGTAGGAGTTCACGGAGGTGGAAGTCCTTACCAGCCTCAGGAACTTTCCAGAAATCTGTTTTTAGATGCAGGAATTACTCCTCTCTACCCTTCCGATTGGAAATTATATAGCTCCGAAAAGGAAAGATTTTGGTGTTCTAAGGAAAAACTTCCTCGAAATCCTTTTTCTCCTTCTGAATCCGAATGCAAATTGGATTATCATGCCCAGGCTCCTGAAAAAGGAATGGAGATGAAGATATTTTTCCGCAAGGATGGGAGTCTGGTCCGTTGCAGGACTTGATATATTAAATCATGGCCACAATATTCTCCCATCCGGCAGTCCCTATATCTCTCTTCCTATTTTTCGGAAAAAAGAAGGTCCCGGTCCTACTTGCGATTTTCGGAATATTCTTCTCCATTCTTCCTGATTTTGACGTGGTTGCATTCAAATTTGGAATTCCATACGAAAGCGATTGGGGTCACAGAGGATTTACTCATTCTATCTTATTTGCTTTAATCGCCTCCTGCATTGTGGCATTCTTCAGGACCAAACTGAAGACAAGTTGGCTTACTATCTTTTTATTTCTTTTTGTGTCTGCAATCTCTCACGGAGTATTGGATGCGATGACCACAGGTGGGTTGGGAGTTGGGTTTTTTATTCCTTGGAGTTCTGAAAGGATCTTTTTTGAATATAGACCGATCAGAGTTTCTCCTATCGGTCCAAAAAACTTTTTTACGGAAAGGGGTTGGATTGTGATCCAATCAGAACTTTTGTATATTTGGGTCCCGGCAGTTTTAGTGTCCGGAACCGGTATCTTGATTAGAAGGTTTATTTCTAAAGATAGATCACTGAACCACTAGCAGATCTATCTTTCCGTGTTTGTTATACTTCACGAATGCTTTTCCTTTTTCGTAGTAGTCATGATATTCACCTTGTTTTCTGAACTTAGAGCCCAAAAGTTTTTCTGCAGCTGGTTTAGAAGATCCAACTGTGATCCCTTGTCCTAAGCCAGGGCTATTATCTCCTACTACATTCACCTGAACTACAGTTCCCATATCTAAGATGAAAGCAGTCTCTTTGTTATCGTATTCAAAGTATTCTAAACCGCTTTTTTTATCTGTTTTGATACGTGTAGGTTTTCCCCAGTTTTTCAGAAGATCTTCTAATTTATCTCCAGGACCGACTCCTCCTACTTTAAAAGCATTCACCTCATTCGGAGCTGTAGGAGCAGTGAGTTCGATTGAATGGATCTTTGCTAATACTTTTGCCCAACCAGAAGTAGAATCATAATTGGTTAGATAATAACTAGCGAGTCCTTTTGATTTTGGATCAACTGCAGAATAAGATTCTACAAGTGCTATGTTTAAAATCGGAGTGAAATTCTCATAAATATAATCAGGATCCACCTGTTGTTTTTGAGCAGTCGACTGCCCAATTGTTTTTAGATACTGAGCAATCTGAGGATTGTTTCCACTTTGATTGGCAAGAGTCCTGATTTTTTGATCGATCGAAAGAGCAAGACGATTGAAAAGTTCTTTGGCTTCTTCTCTCTTATCAGTCCAGAATAGAACTACTCCTAAGTTATTTGCTAACGCAACAGTTCCTTCTGCTTGGAAAGCTTGGTTTGCAACATTAACTGCCACATCTAAATCTTTTTCATCTGCGGAATAAGAAAGTAGTACTGCATAGTTGGAGAGAAAGTAAGGATCATCTGTTTTCACAATCACTTCTCTATATGCTTTGAGTGCACGATTATAAGCTGCTTCGTTTCCAGGAACAATCCTCATAACTGCACGTTTACTTTTGTCCGGAGGAAACACCATAGTGTCTCTAAAAGAAGGCATGTCCAATACGGGTTTTAATTTTAATTCTTCGTTAGAAGCGGTTGCCATCCAGATCTTGTGCATACAAACAGCTAGAGCTTTGCTTAAATAAGTATTCTCTGGGAATTTTTTGATCCCGTCTTCCAAGTTGGATCTTGCATCATCTAAATTTCTTCCTAACTGGATATCATCGAATGTTTTTTCCATCTTAGCTAAGAATGCATACAGTTCTTGTTTATCCGTTTTAAGTCTGGATAATCTTTCATTCGGAGAAGGGTGGCTGGAAAAATAATGAGAACCTATCAGTTCAGGTCTTGTTTTATCCGCTTTAGAAGAAGCTAATGCTTCTTTATAAGATTGTTCTACTTCGTTCAAAGTTTGGAGAGTGACTAGCATGAAGTCACCACCGTAACCTGCCTTGTCTAATAAGAATAATCCGGTTTGATCAGCATCTAACTCTTGTTCTTGGGAGAACTTGCTGTTTTCTAAAAATGCTTTTCCAGAAGGTTCATCTTTGAGTGCGTAAAACTTTTTTACACTATTGAAAACATGTTTATTATAGAAGTGAGCTAACTCGTGAGACAATACTCCTGCAATATATCTTTCGCGATGAAAGTCCAGTTTTTGAGCCGCGTCTGCTTCTTTTTGTTTGATGATCTCATCTAAAGAATCCAGTGCACCTGAATGAATACAGAATTGTCCTCCTGCCATTGCAAAAGCGTTGAAGCTGGGCTCTTTTACAATTTTGTAAACTAGAGGAAAAGGAGGATTGCCCGAATTTTTGGAAAGTTTACCGAATGCTTTGTCTATCGGCTTCTTCCAACCTTTATGATCTGAAAGTACAGTCTTTGATTTGATCAGATTTGTGAACTGTACATTACTTTGTCGCACTAACTGAGCATACAATTCTGCGTCGAATTCTCCCGGTTTGCTTTGAGAAAAAATTGGAGAGCCCGAGAAGGATGCTAACCCTAAAACCACCAATAGTTTTAGGACATAAGGGCGAACCGAATTCGAAAGATCGATCATAGGAAAAACCTCTTGAGGAGAGAAAACTATCTGCTATTAAGCGACTGTCAACTCTGAAAGGTTTAAAAAATGAGATGAAATTTTTTGACCGAAAAACCGATTCGAAGGTCTTTTAAGTTTAGGCAGGGATGGAATGATCGATCAGAATTAAAATATTGATTAAAAACAAGTGAAGAATGCTGAAGAAGAAAAATCCTCTGGCAAACTTTGGTTCTGGATTCTGGAATAATTTTACGGAAAGATAAAGTATGGAGATACTCAATACCACTGAGGAGATCATATATAACCAGCCCATGGAAGGTTCCGCCCAATAGAACGCGATCACTGATCCTACATACAAAATTGTATAGAATAAAATAGAACGTCCAGTTTCCTTTACACCTTTCACTACGGGAAGCATTGGAAAATTTGCGTCGCTATAATCTTCTTTCAAGAAGATTGCCAGCGCCCAGAAGTGTGCTGGGGTCCAGAGAAAGATCATCAGGAATAAAATCCAAGCCGGTAAAGGTAAGGAATTACTAACAGCTGCATAACCGATCAAAGGTCCCACACAACCTGCTACTCCACCAATTACAATATTCTGATGTGTTCTTGGTTTTAAAAGAATTGTATAAAGAAAAACATAAGCGAGAAGTGCTGCAAACGCACATATCGCAGTCAGCAAGTTTGCAAAATAATATAAGATCCCAAACGCTACGAACGTCATCGCAAATCCAACGATCCAAGCCTGAATAGCGCTGATCCTTCCTGCAGGGAGCGGACGATTTGCAGTTCGTTTCATCTTAGAATCTCTATCTATTTCTATGATCTGATTAAAGATAAAAGATGCAGAAGACATTAAAAAAGTCCCTAGCATAGTCATAAAGACCAGAAGTGTGCTAGGTGCTGTAGAACCACCAAGATATAAACCAGGCACGGCTGTTGCTAAAACCAGGGAACTTACCCTTGGTTTGATCATTTGGTTCCAGTCTGAAAGAAAACTATTCATTCTATTTATGAAACCTTACTCTTAGACAGCTCAGAAGCTCTCTGTACCCAAACTGCATATATTGATAAGAAAAGAAGAATGGCAACTCCGGTGTGAGCAGCGGTCACTAGTTTTAGTAGTTTTGTGTATACGTTCAAGACTCCCAGACCGATCTGAATGAGTAGCAGGATGATCGCTGTTCTCACATATTTTTTAGTTTCCGCAGAGAATCCTTTGAATATTCCATAAAGGTTTATTAGAAGAACATAAAATGCGACCAAGTAGGCGCCTAATCTGTGTTGAACTTGGATCTGTATCTTAGGTTCCGGAACCGAAGGGATCCATTCTCCATTACATGTTGGGAATTCCAAACAAGCAAGTCCCGCGTAGTTGGAACTTACTCTTCCTCCTAAAATGATCTGGAAGAAAATTAATAATACTCCGACCAGAAGAGGTATTTGGTCCTTCTGAAATAAACTTTGTTTTGTTAGGAATTCATTTGAACCTGCGGAGTTTGCAAGATGGCGAGCTTTGAAAGTCGCAGTAACTATGCAGAGTAAAAATAAAATCGCATTCAATAAGTGAAGATTTACTGTTGCTGGATCGAGAGAAAGAAGGACAGTTAATCCCCCTAAAGTAATTTGAGAAGCGATGAGTAATATCCCGATGATAAAAAAACCTAAGAAAGGTCTTCTTAATTCGGGAACGATTGCTGCCCAGATGGCACCTACAATAAGAACAATTCCTAAAAATCCCGAATAATATCTATGTCCGACTTCCATAAAAATATTAAAGTCGAAGTCCGGAAAAACTTTACCGAAACAAAAAGGCCAATCAGGACAAGCAAGTCCTGAATCAGTAGCTCTTACAAGAGGGCCATACAATAAATTTAGAAAAATTAAAACTGAATAGATTACCAGAAAGAGAGAAAACTTTCTGAAATGAGAATAAGTAGAAGCGATCATTCTGTTTTTGCGGAGAATCCGAGCTCTTCTTTACCATACTTGGGCGTGATTGATTTGGGGCAAGAGATTTGATGTTTGAAAAACGAAAGCTTCAATTTTGATCTGAGACTAATTCTCATGCAAAGAACATTTCAAGATTCTAAGAACGACTGTTCTATTGTCCCGACCTTCGGTCAGAAGCTTTTTATGTCGGTTCTAAATGGTTGAAAACGATGAAAAGCAAAAACGCTTTCAAAAAAAGGACAGGTCTCCAAAACTGGTTGGTATCTTTCGCTTTTTACTAAGTGAAACGTTTTTTTCTGATACTTTTAGGAGCTATTCCATGAGCCAAAACGGAGACCATTACAACAAGGCAGGTTTTTGGACATTCGTGGTCGTGTTGACCGCTAACATTCTTTATTTCGTTTATCTTTCTGCATTCCACAAAGGTGTTAAAGATTATAATGAAGTAGTTCCTTCCCACACTTCGGCAGCGAAGTAAGGAAAGAATCCGGGATAGAACGTTGTTCTCCTCCAATCATCCGCGGAGATTTTTTAGAATAGCTGCGGCTCTTATTCTTTTTCTACCATTCCTATCCCTTCTATCCTTCGATACCGAAAGAGAATTACCTGCTCACGCAGTTCCTGCTGAGCTTGAAGGTGTGGGTCTAGAAGAAAAATTAGGAAATTATATAGATAAGAATTTATCTTTCGTAGATGAGCAAGGCAAACAAGTGCGCATCGGCGACTATCTGAAAGAAGGAAAGCCGCTTCTTCTTACCTTAGTGTATTATAGATGTCCTACACTCTGCAGTCTCTACCTGAATGAGATCTCAACCGCACTTAAAGAATTGAATTTAGAAGTAGGAAAAGAATTCAATTATGTTGCAGTAAGCTTTGATCCAAAAGAAAAACCGGATCTAGCAAAAGCGAAAAAAGAAGTATATGTGAAAGATTATGGAAGAGGGGACGGTTCTGGCTGGAGTTTTTTAACCGGAAATGATCCTGAAATAAAGGCTTTATCTTCCAGTTTAGGTTTTAGCTACAAATGGAATCCTTATAATGATCAATGGGTGCATGTTTCCGTTGCCTATGTGATTACCCCTGAAGGGCAAATTTCCAGATATTTAAAAGGGATCCCAATGGAAGAAAGGACTCTGAGATTATCTCTCGTAGAGGCCGGAAACGGTAAAATCGGCGATTTGACTGACAGTGTTGCCCTTTTTTGCTTCCAATTTGATCCATCCAAAAATAGGTATACATTATACGCGTTCAATATCATGCGAATCGGCGGTTTTCTCACTGTCGTTATCCTTGCAGCGTTCTTATTCCGCTTTTGGAAGAAACAAAACTCGTCTAGTACAATATAAATAAGGAAGGAGTGATTTCGATCCGATGAACTGGTTCTCTTTTATTACGGCGACAAGCTTCATGCCGGTTCCAGCGACTAAAGAATCGGGAGATGTAGACAGCCTCTATATCTTCCTTCTTGTTTCGGGCCTTATCTCTTTTATCATTCTCATTGGGGGAATGGTAATATTCATTTTCAAGTATAGAAGAAAAACTGAAGACCAGAAAAGTGCGTACATCACGCACAATACTCTTGCTGAGTTTCTTTGGTCCTTCATACCTTTCGTGATCATGATGATCATCTTCGCTTGGGGATGGAGTGTATTTCATGATCTTCGCAGAGTCGGAGAGAAAGGAGATGTTGAGGTTCACGTAACTGCTCGTCAATGGGCTTGGACTTTCAAATACGCGAATGATATCGAGATTAATAGCCCTACTGATAAAAAGTTAGTAGCTGATGATCCGGACTCTACACTTCTCAAACCTGAGATCGTTGTAGTTCCTGTAGGTAAAACAATTCGTTTCATTCTTACTTCTGACGACGTTCTACATAGCTTCTATGTTCCTGCGTTCAGGAACAAAATGGATGCGGTTCCCGGCCGAAGAACAACTTTCACTTTCACTCCGATCGAGAAAGGAGACTTCACAGTATTCTGTACTGAGTATTGCGGAACTAAACACTCCAATATGATGGCTACGATCCGCGTGGTAGATGGTGAACAATTCGCTGCTTGGCAGGCTGAAAAGCTGGCTGGAATGGCGGGCGCTAATAACAAAGGACCTGCAGAAAGAGGAGAAGCTCTTTTCAAAGGAAGCCTTGGATGTAGCGGATGTCACTCCATCGACGGATCCAGGATTGTTGGACCTTCTTTCAAAGGTCTTTATGGTAATAAGAGAGACTTCGCAGACGGATCTTCTGTAGTTGCGGACGATGCTTATATCAAACAATCCATCCTTGTTCCAACAGCTAAGATTGTAGCTGGTTTCCCTCCTGCGATGTCTTCTTTTCAAGGAAGAATCAAAGAAGACGAGATCAAGGACATCATCGAATTCATTAAGACGCTTAAATAGGATTACGGACAATGGCCCACGAGCAACATAATTACCTGAATCACCAAAAGGGGATTTGGTCCTGGCTTACGACCTTAGATCATAAGCGTATCGGGATCATGTACTTTGTCGCGATCATGAGCTTCTTCTTTTTAGGAGGAGTTTTCGCTCTATTAGTTCGCGCAGAATTATTCACACCTGGAAAAACACTTTTTTCTGCAGACGTTTATAACAGAATGATGACCTACCATGGAGCCATAATGGTGTTCATGGTAATCGTTCCTGGTATTCCTGCAATTTTCGGAAACTTCGTTCTTCCGATCATGATTGGAGCAAAAGACGTTGCTTTCCCAAGATTGAACTTAATGAGCTGGTACATGCTGATGATCGGTGCCGCGATCACAGGTTCCACTCTATTCTTGGAAAACGTAGATACCGGTTGGACTTTCTACACTCCATATTCTTCTATCAAGACCGGATTGGGTGTAATTCCGATGGTTCTTGGAGTATTCATCATTGGATTCTCCTCCATTTTAACTGGTCTGAATTTCATCGTTACTACTCACAAGCTGAGAGCGCCTGGAATGACCATGAACAGAATTCCTCTGATGGTTTGGGCACTTTACTCAACTGCGATCCTGCAAGTATTGGCAACTCCAGTTCTTGCGATTACTCTGCTTCTACTTATTGCAGAGAAAACTCTCGGAGTGGGGATTTTCGATCCTCAATTGGGAGGAGATCCGGTTCTGTTCCAACACTTCTTCTGGTTCTATTCTCACCCTGCGGTTTATATCATGATCCTTCCTGCGATGGGAGTGATTTCCGAGTTAGTCGCTACTTACTCTCGTAAAGTGATCTTCGGGTATACTGCAATCGCTTACTCTTCCTTAGCGATCGCTGGGGTTTCCTTCTTAGTATGGGGACACCACATGTTCGTTTCCGGACAATCTGAGTTTGCTGGAGTTCTTTTCTCCTTCATCACAATGCTTGTAGGGGTTCCTACAGCGATCAAATTGTTCAACTGGATCTCGACTATGTATAAAGGAAGTATCCGTCTGGATGCTCCAATGTTGTATGCGATCGGTTTCATGTTCTTATTCACCATCGGTGGATTGACTGGAGTGTATCTGGCATCTACTGGTATGGACGTTCACTTCCACGATACTTACTTCGTGGTGGCTCACTTCCATTACGTAATGGTTGGTGGAACTCTAATGGCTCTTATGGGCGCTTTAATCTACTGGTTCCCTAAAGTTACCGGAAAAATCTATAGCGACCTACTCGGAAGAATTTCTTGGGTCTTTATCTTCACAGGCTTTAACGTTACCTTCTTCCCTCAATTCATTTTGGGAAATATGGGAATGCCTCGTAGATATTATGACTATCTTCCTACATTCACCGAGTTAAACCAAATGTCTACTTTCGGATCTTGGTTGATCGGAACAGGATTTTTGGTCGGACTCTTTGGAGTGATCCATGCACTCTTAAAAGGAAAAGAAGCAGGAAACAATCCTTTCGGAGGAAAAACTCTGGAATGGACTACTGCTTCTCCTCCACCTCATGAAAATTTTGAATCTACCCCAGTAATAACCGGAGGGCCTTATGAGTACCGCTAATCACTCGGGTGGTTTTCATCACGCGCATCATTTTAATAGCGCAGAACATCAGTACGAATCTTCTAAACAAGGGATCTGGTTATTCCTTGTTACAGAAATCCTAATGTTCGGTGGACTATTCGTAGGATATTCCATCTATCATTCTCTTTATCCTCAAGTTTTCCATGCGGGAAGTAAGCAGCTTTCCGTTGTCTTGGGTGCATTGAACACAGTAGTTCTTCTATTCAGTTCTTTCACTATGGCACTTGGAATTAACTACGTGCAAAGAGGTTTGAAAAATAAAGCGATCATCGCTCTTGCAGTAACTATTGCTTGTGCTGCGATCTTCATGGTCGTTAAGTTTTTCGAATATACTCATAAGTTCCATGTGGGTACGGTTCCTGGAAAATACGCTTACACTGAAGAGTTAAGCGCTTCCGGTGAGAAGGTAACTAAAGTTGGTGCTCTACTTGCAGAAGCTAATAAACTTAGCGTTGTAGAAAGAGAACACAAGCTTCATCTGGACGAGACTGAGTACGAACACCTGACTCTTTTGGAAAAAACCAAAAACTGGCCTTTGTTCTTCGGATTTTATTTTGTAATGTCCGGTATTCACGGTTTGCACGTTCTTGCAGGCGCATTCCTGATCTTCTGGGTGCTTTTGAAAGTTATCAAAAACCAAGTTGGTCCTGAATATTACACTCCTGTGGAAGGTGTGGGTCTATTCTGGCACGTGGTAGACTTGATCTGGATTTACCTCTTCCCTCTTCTTTATTTGGTGGGATAAGTTAAGTCACAAGCAAACAACCGAAAGGTTTGTTGCAAAAAGCCGGGGAAATCTCTCCGGCTTTTTTATTTTTCGCTCCAAAGCTGCGCATAAAAAAACTGCGAAGAAACGGCGAATCCTGCCGATATTTGAAAAGAGACAGGTTTTCCCGGACGCAATATGCAAAATATAGATTATTCCAGAAGACTGAGACAATCCGGAACCAGAGGTCCGGCCCCACGTCAGGGAGAGTCTTTTCCAACCGTGCAAACAATCCAGCATGTGAGGGGAGGAAATTCTCCAATCCGTTCTTTCCCAAGCTCCAGATCTATTTTTTTGGTTTTGGTGGGAGCAATTTCTCTTTTTACGGGCGGGGTAGTAGTCGGTCTTAGATTGGATCAGAAGGAGCAGGCATTTGCTCAAAACGAAACTCAGTCTTTTTACAATGCGGGAAAGAATGTAAGAACGGAACAGTCCGTAGAAGAAAGAGAAAATTCTTCTTCTGAAACTGTACGCTCTAATGTGAGCGAGAATTCTACTGAAACTTCTTCTTCCAACTCAAATAAGAACCCAGGACTCAAATTTCCGGCTAGATCAGATAAGGAAAATTATTTCCTATCTATCCCAACTGAAGATTCGGTTGAAGCGATGGAAATTGGAAAAAAATTGCTTAGAGCAAAACCTGAGTTCCAAGGAAGATTTTTCAGATCCAAAGATGGAGAATTATTCCTCGGATATTTTTACGGAAAAGAAGAAGCTACCAAGGCTCTGGAATCCATTCGTCCTCTGAACGATCCCATTTTTCACAAAACTTCTATTCACAAACTTCAATTTTGATCTGAATTTTCGAACTAAGTTCAGATCTTAGCTTAAACTCATTTTTTCCTTGACTTTGCCTCAAAATTTGCTATATTTCTGGGCAGAGTTTTAACGGAAGTCTTAATACTAATTGGCTGGCAAAAAGAAACAATCTGGCTACGATCATGGCGTAGGTGACTACGTCGTATATCCGATCCACGGGGTAGGTGAAATCACCGAAATCTCTAAAAAGGTTATCCTGGGAAAGAAAAAAGAGTGCTACGTAATGGAAATCCAGGGTAGCAAGATGAAGGTGATGATCCCGGTCGATAAAGCAAAACAGGTCGGAATTCGACCGATTATCGACAAGAAGGATATCAAAAAAGTTATCAATCTACTCAAGAAAGACGAGGTCGATACTGAAGAGGACTGGAAGATCAGGTACCAAAACAACCTGAACAAAATAAAGTCCGGATCGATTTTCGAAGTGGCGGATGTGTGCAGGAATTTATTCCGAAGGGCAAACGGTAAAGAACTGTCTATCATGGAACGTAAATTGTACGAAAGTGCGTATAATTTAGTGAAGATGGAAGTCGCCCTAAGCAAAGGGGTTTCCCAAGAAGAAGCTGGGAACCTAGTGTCAGATGTTTTAGCTAGTACATTCGCTCCGGGAGACAGAGTTCCCGTAGCAGCAGTCGACATAGACGAAGAATAGTTTCCGATAAAACTCGAATCTTATTTAAAAGGATTTGAGTTATGGCGTATTTTTATAAAGGTCTAACGGCCGTCCTACTCTCCTTAGTGTCGTTCTTTGTAACGCAAAAACAAACTCAAGAGTTTGTATTCTCAGGCTCCAGTGCTGGGCTTGTACTCGTAATTTCTCTCGTACTTTTGTTCGGTGAAACTAAACTATTTCCAAAACTTCGCGGTGACGTTATTTTTTGTGTAGGTGTGGGTGCATTATTAGGATTTGCCCTAGCTTGGTTTATTGGAACTATCATTCGTTTCGAGGAATTGAATCTTGCATTGTACCTGATCCTAGGTCTTTTCGGAGCTAGAGCAGGTAAGTCATTCGCAAAAGAACCTGGCCTTGCTGTATTCGGTGGAGGCGGTGGTGGATCTACTTCTCTAGTGGATGCATTTGGTGTTGCTTCTATCGGTAAAGACGAAGTCAGAGATAAAATTCTGGATACTTCTGTTGTTATCGACGGAAGAATATTAGATATTGCTGATACACATTTTATCGATGGTCCTCTCATTCTACCTAATTTCGTATTAAGAGAGATCCAGCTAATCAGCGACTCTTCTGATCCTATCAAAAGAGCAAGAGGACGTCGTGGTTTGGAGATGTTGAACAAACTCCAAAGAAAAGGTTCCATCGAAGTTAAGATCACTTACAAAGATTATTCTGATACTAGAGAAGTGGATGCTAAGTTGATCAAACTTGCTAGAGACACCGGTGGAAAGATCGTAACTAACGACTTCAACTTGAACAAAGTAGCAGAACTCCAAGGAGTAAAAGTTCTTAACCTGAACACCTTGGCTAACGCATTAAAACCAGTCGTTCTTCCTGGAGAAGAGTTGGCTATCCAAGTCATCAAAGAAGGAAAGGACGAAAACCAAGGTATCGGCTATTTAGAAGACGGAACCATGGTAGTGATAGAGAACGGCGGACATCTAGTCGGTAAAGAAGTGAAAGTTACTGTTACTTCTATCATCCAAACTGCAGCCGGAAAAATGATATTCACCAAAGCTAACGGAAACAGCGGCTTTGACAAAAGTGAACGCGCCCCTGAAAAAGAAAACAGAGGTGGTAAGGGCGGAGAACGCGGAGAAGATCGTGGAAATAGATACGATCGTGGTGACCGAGGAAACGAGGAAAGAGGTAACCGTAAAGATTACCAAAACAAAAACCAGAACCGTGGCAATTACCAAGACAGAGGCGATAAAAGCGAGGGTCGTGGAGATGATTTCGGAAATCGTAAAGACTTCCAAGATCAGCAACAACAGCAATAACCAGTCGCTAAAGTGACAGAATACGGGTCGGATTAGGAATTGCCTTCAAATTCGACCCGGTTCCGAATTGACGGTATCTTCCCCCGAAAAAAAATTGAAATACGATCTCAATAAGGAGAGCCAAATGCAGGCCCAAGCGCAAGTGAAGGGACTGAAGGAGCTCGGTATAGAGCCCTCCGAAGTCTTCCATAACCTTTCATACGACGAAATTTTCGAACACGAAAAGAATAACGGTGAAACCGTTCTTTCTTCTAACGGAACCATGATGGTGGATACCGGTATTTTCACCGGACGTTCTCCAAAAGATAAATACTTCGTAGATGAACCTTCTTCTAACAAGAATATCTGGTGGTCTCATATTAACTTTAAAGCTTCCGAAGCAGTATTCGAAGAGCTTTATCAAAAATGTGTAAACTATCTTAGCGGAAAAAAACTCTACGTATTCGACGGATACGCAGGAGCAAACCCTGAGACCAGAATTGGTCTTCGTGTAGTTTCCGAAAAAGCATGGCAGCACCATTTTTGCACCAACATGTTCCTTCGCCCTAGCAAGGAAGAGTTGGCTAACCTTCTTCCTGAATTCACTATCATCAACGCTTGCGGAGTGAAAAACGAAAAATACAAAGAGCATGGCCTGAACTCAGAAGTATTCGTGATCTTCAACCTTGCAAAAAAACTTTGTATCATCGGCGGAACCGAGTACGGCGGAGAAATGAAGAAGGGTATCTTCTCTGTAATGAACTATAAGTTACCATTACAAGGGATCGTTTCTATGCACTGTTCCGCGAATATCGGAAACAAGGATGGAGACACTGCTCTGTTCTTCGGACTTTCCGGAACTGGTAAGACTACTCTTTCCACTGACCCGAACCGTAAACTGATCGGAGACGATGAGCACGGTTGGGACGATAATGGAATTTTCAATATCGAAGGTGGTTGTTACGCGAAAGTGATCAACCTGGATCCTAAGACGGAGCCTGAAATTTTCGAAGCAATCAAAAGAGACGCTCTTTTAGAGAACGTAGTTTACGACGAAAAAACGAAAGTTGTAGATTATACTTCCGCTGCTAAAACCGAAAACACCAGAGTTTCCTACCCGATCTACCATATCAAAAACATCCAAGTTCCTTCTAAAGGTGGCCATCCTAAAGTGATCATCTTCTTGACTTACGATGCATTCGGAGTTCTTCCTCCTGTTTCTCGTCTGTCTATCGAACAAGCGATGTATCACTTCCTTTCTGGTTATACTGCGAAAGTTGCAGGGACTGAAAGAGGTGTTAAAGAGCCTACTGCAACCTTCTCCGCTTGTTTCGGAGCTGCGTTCATGACACTTCACCCAACTGTTTATGCTAAGTTGTTGGGAGAAAAGATGCGTAAACATAATGTTCGCGCATATATGATGAACACAGGACTTGTTGGTGGAGCTTACGGAACTGGTAAGAGGATGAACCTTCCTTCTACTCGTAAAATTATTGACGAGATTATGAATGGAAACATCGACAAAGCTCAGTTTGTAAAACACCCGATCTTCCAAGTAGAATATCCTAAAACCGTAGAAGGTGTGGATAGTTCTATACTGGATCCTCGTGAGGCTTGGGCTGATAAAGCTGCTTACGATGAGTCTTCTAAAAAGCTTGCCGGCATGTTTATTGAGAACTTCAAAAAATATGTAGAAGGTTCTAAAGACTTCGACTTCACAGCGTTTGGACCTCAAGTATAGGCTAATCTCTAAAAAGTCGGATTGATTCCGAAGGAGTAAGTGGGATTTCCCCTTACTCCTTTTTTATGCCTTCTTAGTGTCGGTAAGTTGTTGACAAGCCGTTGTGCGGCGCATAATCATCATAGAATACATAGGGATCAAAAGTATGGAAAAGGAAATCAAAGAAGCACTGAATTTCGCGATCGGAGCGGCAAAAACCCTGAGAGAACAAGCGGACAGTATTCTTTTAAAAGTGGAAAAAGAATTTAAAGAGCTCTCCGCAAAAGGTTCTCAAGACCAAAGCGAAGTTGCAAACAATCTTAGAAAGTATATCGAAGACGCATTACGTTCTGTGGAAGGTCTTGCCGGCCAAGTGAATTCTAAAGTAGAAGAAGCAAAAAAAGAATTCGGTAAGAAAAACTCTAACGATTGAGATATTACCTTTTATTTTTTATCCTTCCCCACTAATCCAAATCAATTTTCAAAACTAACTTAAAGCCTGGGATCATTCGATTCCAGGCCCAACCATTTCTCCAATCTTTCTTTGAAAGAGATTGGAGGAGGACTTTCCATATCAAGTTCGAAAGAAGTATTCCATAAGGAAATATTTTGTTCGAATTTGATCTTCAGGATCTTAAGAATAGTTTCTCTCGAGTTAGTAAACCATTCAGAAGAAGGGATTCCTTTTTCAGTCAGATAACCTTCTATCAAATCTATACTTTTATAATCCGACGAAAGAGCAGAATAAGAAAAAGAATCATCCGCAAATTCGGAGAATACGTTCTCCCATTCATCCGCAAAATTTCTTTCTTTGTTCCTACAATCGTAGGCTTGGCAGATGGATGCCCCATAAAAGGAATAATTTTGGCTACGTGGATCTCCTGTATAAACAGGATGGATCATACATCCAATCCTAGTTCTGGCTTTGATCTCCGGCAAAGGTCCCGAAACTTCTTCCGTAAGCATTCCTAAAAAGGGACAGTTATATGTGAGTGGGTCTTTCTTAATGTAATTTTTTTCTGCTTCTTCTCGAACCTTTCTGAATTCAGCCATCGTATATGGTTTGGAGAAGTCGACAGACTCTTTGAAAGTTTCAGTCCTATCTTTTAATAAAGTCCTGAATTGATCCGGTTTTAATTCTAGATTAAATAATCCGCAGCAGGCTCCGCAAGAAAACGGAACATCTGCAGAAGGTTGGCAAAGCCCCACTTCTTATAAACCGCCGTGAGGCAGGCTTCCTGGCTTAGAAGGAAGAAATCCTAAGAACGCGAGTTCCAATTCTTTGGTCTCAGGATTTTCGACTATATTGCAGTTTAGAGGGAAGATCTGCATTCTATCTTCATGAAAAACGATTACCTTTCCTCTGTACTTTTCTATTTGCTCTCCAATAAAATCTTGTTTGATCATTGGAGCAGCAACAAGAGAAGATTCGGATTTTATTCCTCGGAAGAATAGGTGGTTATTCGAGTTGGTAGAAACTAAGAAGATACTAATCCTTTCCAGCTCCTCTAACTCTGTAAGAAGATTTTCAAAATAATACTGGAATGTGATCAGATATCCATCTGCAGATTCAGGTTGGATCTGTCCTTTGGAGTAGAGATCGATCCAGTTGATCATCTTGGAGATTGTATCCTTATTCGCAAAAAGTATTTCGGGAAGGTCCGTAACAACAGGAGTGATCTCTAATTTTCTGAAATCATGTAGGCATTGGAACATTAGTTCCCACCATCTCTCCGTATTATAAGCATCATCCGGATTGTTCGGGATATACTTTCCTAAAGAATGATTCTGGTGATCGCTGAATAAGATTCCACCAATCACTTTTGAAAATTCTTCAAAAGCGAAGATCAAATATTCCATCAATTGATAGGAAGTGAGCGATTCTTCTTTTTGTTTTTCAGTGAATTTATAATAAGATGCCGCGATCGGGTTCGGATAAAATTTAAATATTAAAGAAGGATTAATGATCTTATGGACAGGTTTACCTTTTGTAGGATCGGAAACCACTCTAATGATTGGCTGACCATGAAGACTATAGTTAGTCCAAGTTAGATCGCTTGGATCGTAATTTCTTCTAGCATGTTCCTTTGCTAAATATAAGGATTCTCCTATACTTCTATCGGCAAATAAGTTCGTGTAGAATTGGATCGTGAAATCGATCGTATTCTGATTATCAGCTATCTCCCAATTTGTACCGATAAAACTTTTGATCCCGGACATCAAAAAGGATCCGGCAAAATTATTCATCAGGTCTGCGTTCAGATTTCTAGTAGCACTCTTGTTAGATTGGCAAGAGTTAGAGAATACCATGTCAGTATTAAATCCAGAGTTTTTGATCTCTCTTGCTTTCAGGATTTTTCCTTCCGAGATCAACCATCCGTTTTCTAAAGGATCATCGGAAAAATACAAATGTCCCGAGTAATGGATAATATTCTTTCCTTTGATCAAAGAAAGAAGTTTTAGCTTAGTAACTTGGCGTCCGCCTATGAATTCGATTTCTAATCTGGAGCTTGGTACCTTCTCACTTAAAACCCTAAAGATCTGCTCTCCTTCTTTTTGTGCCCATTCTAGATCCTCTGTTGGATCAGCGATAATGAGCATACGGAGTTTTTCTTTTTCTTTGAAAGCACCGCTGCTAGATTCTCCTCTAACTGTCTTTCCTATATAAAATTTATCAGAGAGAAAACAAGTGCCGTCATGTAGGAGTTCCCACGGGATCACTCCTAATTTAGGATCTATATTAAAGTGAAGATACTTTTCAGTAGTAAGTCTGAGTTTTTCTTGGATGGCAGCAGGAAAGAACTGATCGTAAAAAGTTTCTCCCAAGATCTTTAGATCATGAAGAATGTCGGTTTCTAAAGTTGGGGTTTGTGCCGATTTTTGATGGATCGCAACGGAAACACGAACTAAGTTTTCGATTTCCTTAATGTACTCTAATATTAGATCTTCGTCCATTGTAGACTGAAGATGCGATTCCGATCCACTGCCGGAACTATCTAGAATATTGAATACGTTTACAGCACCGACTCTGTCTATGATTAGGTTCAGCATTGGATCTACAGACTGCGCCTAAGAAGTTTCCTCGCCGTGACATAAGAGTCAGGAAGGAAACTGGTTATAACGCTCTTAATCCAAAAGGATAAAGAGATCTATGGATTTAGACAAGTCTTTTCCCTGAAACTCTACTGTGTACTTTCCTTCTCTCAATCCGGAGAAATTAGTAATCCCTTCGGAGTTGAATTGGTTAGAAAGTATGAATCTTCCGTCCTTAGAAAGATTTACCCTTTGGAAATCTTCCGGTCTTGGACATTCGATTTTGACACTTAAGTAAGCAGTTTCTTCGGTTTCTTGTACGACTTGGTAAGTGAACTTGCAGTCCTTATCCATTTTTTCTTCAAATACAATGAACTCGGAAGAAGAAGGCGATTTTGCTACTGCAGAACGCATAGCAGGCGCATAATCTACACGAGTGTTGATTTGAAGAGTTTCGATCAGGCTTCCGAAAAGTTGTGCTCCGGATTTTCCTAATTTAACTACGATGGATTCTTTTCCTTGTGCCTTACGGGCTAATTCCATCTCCACATATCTTTTCAGATATTCTGGAAAAGGTTTCACCTGCCAGCCTTCGTTTAGTTCGGCCTTATTCAGATCCAGATCCTCTTGGAAGGACTGGAAAGAATGTGTACGTGACGCTGAATCGAAGTAGGACTCGCCGGCAGCCTTTAGGCTAGCCTGGAGAGCTTCTTCCATTCTAATAAGTTCGTTTTGTAGTTCGGTGTCTTTTTCTAGTTTAGTCAGAACTTCAGGTTTACCTTCAAATAGTGACTGGATGATTTCTGGCACCGAGTTTTCGCGGTTGGATTCCATTTGAGTAAGATTCTCCAATAGGTTTTAAGACGATTGTTTCTACTCAGACAATTCCGAAAATTTGAGTTTTTTTTGTATTTTTTCGATCAATCTGAGTAATGTAACGCTCACATTTCCCTCGGTTATCCCTAAAAGGTCAGCAACCTCTCTGTAGGGAGTCCTTGCCAGGAAATGGCCTTTTTTGCGCTTTTCTAAGAGTTTTTTCCGTTGTTCGTATTTCTTCTTTAATGCTTGGGAAGTTTTATCTATTTCTTGAGGGAGTAGAGGAGCTTTCTTAACAGTTACAGTCTGCTTTTCTTTCAGCTCTAGAATATTTAAATATAGAGACGTAATTTTGTCTTCCATACGGATATTCTCTTCTTCCCGCTTGGAAAGTTCAGAACGAAGAGCCAGAATTTTCTTTTTAATTTCCTCTACGCCCAGATTGGTTTTTTCGATCAGGAATTGGATCTCTTCCTCGTCTAGGTTGAGGTAATATATATAAGAAAGTTTAAAAATGACTCTCTTCTCTACGCCTATTTCTCCCAATACTTGGTGGAAATGTTTAGTTAGCTCTTGAGCCTCTTCTACTAAATCAGGGCGAAGATCCGGCTCATCCTCGATAGTTGCGTATTCTTTTCCTTCCTTGTTGATCTTTCCAAGGTTGGTCATTTTCAGCTCTCGTTTGGTCCTTTGCCAATCGATAAGCATATTACGCAGAACGGAATAGAACCATGTTCTAAAACTTGATTTACCTTTGAAGCTAGAGAATCTAGCTCCGGTTTTCAGTCTTTCGAATGCGTATAAGAAGAAGTCTCCGGCATCATCTTCACTGAGGTGAAAGATCTTCATCGGAAAATTGTAAATATCTTCGGAATAAGACTCGAAGAATAACTTGAGAGCGGCCTCGTCTCCTTCCCCGCAACGGGTAACTAGGTCGAGGGTTTTATCCTTTGACAAATTCATTCTTTATGTAACCTTGCACCTGAGAGCCAACGATATGAGACGTAGTATATCCCTCGGAATTATCTTGGCCGCGTTCCATCTAAGCACCTTTGCGCAAAACGATAAAGTAATAAATTTTCTTTTCCCGGTGAAAACCGACGGAATCGAGAATAAGGTCACCTCGGTCTTCGGAGAATCCAGGGGGGACCATTTTCATAACGGAATGGACATAGCCTCCACCGGAGAACCGGTTTTGGCGATGGCTGAGGGGAAGATCCTCTATTCACGGTTTGGCGAAGATGATCCTTTTGGGGAAGAATTCGGGACTGGAAACTCTGTTTGGTTGGATCACGGAAATGGGACGTATTCTTCCTATTACCATTTGAAAGACGGACGACTTCCAGGTTTATTAGAAGAGCGTCTAGTTGCCGGGGGAGAAAAAATCGCCTATACCGGAAACACTGGCCACTCCAGTGGAGCTCACCTCCATTTCGTCTTACTTAAAGATTTTGGAAAAACTATTCAAGACCCTATGAAGGTTTTGCCTATCGTGGAAGATGAAAATCCTCCGGTGATTGGAAATCTGCTCATTCATCAGGATGAATATAAATACAGTCAGGTAAATGACGGAGATAATATTAATATATCTCGTGCGTTTCCAGTTACTGTCGGCATCCAAGATGCGGGAAAAAAATCAGGTCAGAGACGAGGTGTTTCTCAGATCCAAGTTTCCTTAAATGGACAATTATTGAAGAAGGCAAGCTTCTCAAATCTACATTACGAAAAAGGAGAATGGAGAAACTCGGAAGGGTTTCCATTTTCAGATCTATATTTTAAAGACCAATATTTGGTAGGTAATTTGGATTTTCGTAATGGAGAGAATGTTATTAAGGTTTTGGCTTGGGACTTCCGTCAAAATCTTACCGAAAAAACATTTACATTCTACGTAAACCGTATTCGTTAATCGTCCAATAGACCATCTTCCGGTCTTTCGGAAAATAGGATACACTTATGTTTGAAATCGTAGATATCCCAGGTTTACCTCGTAAAAAATTTCTTTTAGGGATCGCGATAGTGGTTGGCTTGATGTCCGCAGGGATCTTGGGCTTTGAGTTTTTAACGGGCAATCATACATTTAGGCCTGGATACACAGTTGCTGGGATCACTTCTATCCTTTGTTGTTTATTACTTTATAAGTCCAGATATAAAGAAGCAGTTTATCTTTCTTCCTTCTTATTTGCTTTAGCTTTGGGACTTGGAATTATTTACGGTCCAGGCGTGAAGAATGCTGCGGTTTGGTTTCCTGTTTTAGTTTTTTTCCAACTTTATTTTTTCAATCGTAAGATGGCAGTCATCGCAATGTTCTATTGTTTAGGACTTATCTTTTGGAAAACAGGAGCTTCGATCGGACCGACTGGCAGTGAAATTTACACAGATTCTATTGCATCACTTTGTGTTCTTACGTTATTTGCCATTTTGATTGGCGCAAATATGGACAAACTGATCTTGGACAAAGATATTCTTTTAAAAGAACTATCTCACAGGGTAAGAAACAATATGCAAGTCATCATGGAGATGGTTTCTTTTCTGAAAGACTCCGAACAATCTATGGAGACTAGGAATGTTTTGCAGATTTTAGAAAGAAGAATATTGGCTCTGTCTTCTGTGCATACTGTTTCTCAAGATGCGGAGCATGTACAAAGTGTTTCTATCGGAGAAGTAATCGAGAATTATCTGAATCGGATCGTTTCCAAATACAAGGCACTTCCGAATTTGGATCCTGTTACAAAACATTATCAGTTGGATGTGAAAGAAGCCAACCTTCTTCTTTTGGTTTTAGGGGAGATAGTTTCTGCCACTTCAGAATCTGTTACGAATCATGTAGAAGATCTGAAGATCAGTTTTAGAAATCCAACAGTAAAAACTTTGGAGCTACAAGTAGAAGGAGCAAATTTAGCAGAAGGTGATTGGAGTCGTTTTTCTAGAGATCTACTCAGTCATTCTGGTGGAGACTTAAAAGTAGATCCAAGCGGAAGCGGAAAAGTTTCTGCGAGTTTGGTAACTTTAAAAAGGTAACTTATTTTTGCTTTTCCATTCTTCACAATTGATCCTGTACAGAACATGGGTTCTAAGTGAAGATCCTATTTTAACTCTAGGATGTTCAAATTCTCCTGAGTAATGTAATCCTAGGCTATTCATCACCCCTCTGGAAGCGTGATTGATCCTGGAAGTGAAAGAAACTATCTCCCTTGAAAGAGAATTTTCAAATCCGAATTTTAAGGACGCTTCCGCAGCTTCTTTCGCGAATCCTTTGCCCCAAAAGTTATGATCCAATCTCCATCCTATTTCCAATGCAGGTGTGAAGAAGGATTGGAAATTTGTATTCATAAGCCCGGTGAATCCGAAAAATTTTCCGGAAGACTTTTCTTCTAAGGCAAATAATCCGAATCCGAATTTTTCCCAATGCTCATTTATTCTAAGAATGAGTTTTTCTGTTTCGGATTTGTTGAGTAGTTTAGGAAAAAACTTCATCACGCTCGGATGAGAATTCATTCTGGAAAATGGTTCTAAATCTTCTACTTTCCATTTTCGTAATATTAAGCGAGAAGTTTCGAGCATCTGCAAATGGGGAGAGTGGGGTCAATCTGTCGAGGATTTAGATCTTAACCGCTTGCTTGGTTCCGTTCGTACCGTAGAGTCTAACGTTATCTCCGAAACTTTCAAACACAGTATCGTCTCCCAGTAAAGTAACCAATCTAGTCATTAGTTCAGGATTTGGTTGTACGGAATAATGATTATGAGCGCGTATTACCTTCTTCTCTTCGTCCCCGGAGATTAGATGGAAATATACTTGGGAATTTCCTTGGTAAGCAGCGAGTAAAGTATGCAGTTGGCCGATGATATCCGGCATTTTTCTGTGACGGTCTCCAAGTTTGATATGAAGAGCCTTTTCCATTTTGTCTTCGATGGTGGCATCATTCAATATCTCGAAACTATTTACTTTGATCTGACCTCTGAGTTCGGATTCTCCTGCTTCGATCCTGTCCAGATCTCCTTTTAGGAATACTGCTTGGTCTTCTTTGATAATTTCTTTGAACTTTTGGTATACTTTAGGGAAGGCTACACATTCTATTTCTCCTGTGCGATCTTCCAGTTTGAAGTTTACGAATTCTTCTTTTTTCTTTGTGAACTTGATCTTTAGGGAAGTGAGGATTCCAGCTACTTCTACCTTGGTTCCCGCTTTGATATTATCTAAAGTCTCAATAGGGACCGAGTTTAAACTTTTTAAGTGGCCTTTATATTTATCTAATGGGTGACCGGAAAGGAAAAGACCGGTGACAGATTTTTCTCTCTTTAGTCTGTCTTCCATCTCCCATTCGTCTGCATCTTTCGGAAGTTTTAATTCGTAGTTAAGTCCGCTGTCCCCAAAAAGTGAGAATTGACCTTCTCTCGATCTTTCTTGCTCTTTTTGTGCGAATGAAACCAAGCTATCCATGGACTCGAATAAACATTTTCGAGTGTAGCCGAAAGAATCTAATGCACCACCTTGCACCAATGCTTCGAGAATTTTTTTGTTCAATACTCGAGTATCAATATTAGTCATGAATTCGGTGATCTCTTTGAAACCTCCGAGGTTCTTTCTTGCTCGGATAATATTTTCTGCAGCGCCTTCTCCTACACCTTTCATTGCAGAAATACCAAATCGGATTGTTTGGTCATCGATTACGGAGAAGGATACATCAGACTCGTTTACATCAGGCGTTAAAACGTTGATTCCCATTTCTCGGGCGTTGTTGATATATTTTGTAATATCAGTAGTTTTAGAATGATCTCCTGCGAGTAATGCGGCCATATACTCGGTTGGATAATTGGCCTTCATATAAGCAGTTTGATAGGTGACTAACGCATAAGCCACGGAGTGGGATTTGTTGAATCCATATCCTCCGAATTTTTCCAACTGATCGAAAAGTTCTTCTGCGAATTTTTTAGCGTGGCCTTGTGCTTGAGCACCTTCGATGAACTTGACCCGGAGTGGATCCATAAGTTCTTTTTTCTTTTTGGCCATTGCTTTTCGGAGCATATCCGATTCGCCCATGGTGTATCCGCCCACAACACGGGAGATACTCATCACCTGCTCTTGGTAAACTGTAAGTCCGAAAGTTTCTTTTAATATAGATTCAGTAGAAGAATGCGGATATGTAACCGGTTTTTTGCCGCTTTTACGTTCCAAGTATTCTTCTAACATCCCTGATTCCATAGGACCAGGACGATAGAGTGCGATCAAGGCAACGATCTCATCAAAATTGGAGACCTGGCTTCGAGCCACAAGATCAGTGATACCGGTGGATTCTAACTGGAAGATCCCGAGTGTATTCGCTTTTCTTAATAATGCGTAAGTGTTTGCGTTATCCAGAGGAATTTTATCTAAATCTAATTCAATCCCTCTTCTTTCTTTTACAAGTTTGATCGCATAATTTAGGGTCGTTAAGTTTTTAAGACCCAAGATATCCATCTTGATGAGACCGACGGCTTCCAAATTGTTTTTTTCGTACTGAGTTACGATAGAGCGGAAGCCTGGCTTATCCTTCTCCGCAACTGTAGAAAGAGGGACCACTTCTTCTAAAGGGAAAGGTGAGATCACAACACCGGCTGCGTGACGTCCAGGTTGTCTATGATTCCCTTCTAAACGTTTTGCGATCGCGAATATCTTTTTGTTTAAGTCGTCTTTTTCGCTCGCTTGTTTCAAATCTCCAGACATTGCTAGAGCTTCGTCGATTGTGATACCCGGTTTACTAGGACAATAACTTGTGAGTTTATTAGATTCTTCGAATGGAAGATTCATCACTCGTGCAACGTCTTTAAGTGCAGCCTTTGCACCTAAAGATCCGAATGTAATGATCTGACCGACTCTATCTTCTCCGTATTTTTGTCGGATATAATTGATTACTTCTTCTCGGCGTTCCACGCAGAAGTCAGTATCGATATCCGGCATGTCCTTTCTGTCAGGATTCAAAAATCTTTCGAAGAGTAGATTGAATTGAAGAGGTTCTACGTTAGTGATTCCAAGTGCATAAGCAACGATAGAACCTGCAGCGGATCCTCTACCCGGACCTACCGGAATTCCAGTTTTTTTGGCGAAGTTAATATAATCCTGAACGATCAAGAAATAACCTGCGAAGTGCATACTCTTGATCGTGTTTAGTTCGAATTCTACTCTTTCTTTGATCTCGGGAGTAACCTGAGAATAACGGTGAATTATTCCTTCCCAAACCAGCTTTTCCATAAAACCGTATTCATCGAAACCATCAGGCACGGTGAATTCAGGTAGAAGATAGTTTCCGAACTTTAATTTTAGATCTACTTTATCACGAATTTCTAATGTTGAATAAAATGCTTGAGGAAGTTCTGGGAAGAGGGCCTTCATTTCTGCAGGACTTTTAACGTAGAAGTGTTGGTTAAATCCAAACTCCATCTCGTCTTCGATGTTTTTTCTCATTCCAATCCGAAGAAGAATGTCTTGGGCTTCTTTATCGTCTTTTTTTAAGAAGTGAGAATCGTTTGTGACTACTAATTTGATCCCCGTTTTTTGAGCAAGATCGTAGACACCTTTTGCGACGATATCCTGCTCTGGAATTCCGTGGTTTTGGATCTCTAGGTAGAAGTCTTCTTTATTGAAAATTTCGTTTAGCTTTCCTGCAAGTAGGAAGGATTCTGGAGCCTTGCCTTCTAGAATTTTGCGGTTCACTTCTCCTGCAAGGCAGGCGGTAAGGCAGACTAGACCATCACTATGCCTATCTAGAAGATCATAATCGATTCGTGCTTTCTTATAAAAACCTTCGGTATAAGATTTACTTGCGAGCTTTATTAGATTTTTATAACCTACTTCATTTTTCGCGAGAAGGATAAGATGATATGCGTTTCCGTCGGCGATCTTAAATTCTTCTGTTTCTGCTTTTCTGTTAGGAGAAACGTAAAATTCGCAGCCAATGATTGGTTTTACACCTGCTTTGGTCGCTTCATTGTAAAATTCGATGGCACCGAACATGTTTCCATGATCAGTCATTGCCACGGAGCTCATTCCAAGCTCCTTAACATGTTGCATTAGCTCTTTGATGCGGATCGCCCCGTCGAGCATAGAATAAGTTGTGTGGAGATGAAGGTGGGCGAAGTCTTCCATACCAAGGGACATAATAGAAAGCGGGTCCTGTCTCCGTCAAGCGGAGTAGCCGGAAATTTCAAAAACCGGTTCTGGATTTACGGATCGAAATGCCAGAATTTCTCGAAGCCTTTCCTTGAGAATCATAATGGGAAAAAATACTAAAATCTGCTCTTTCTAAAATGCTTCTCTAAGTCAATCTACTGAAGTTTAAACCTGCTAATCAAAAAGTCCCATTGTAATGATTTTTGCTACTTATGGATGAGGAAATCTTTCAAAAAAAAGCGAAAGCAGATGAAAGTTTGAGAAAATGAAGAGTGAAAAGGTATAATAAAGAAAATCGAAATAGACTTTAAAACGTCTAGTATATTTATTCTCTTCGAAAACACATGCAAAAAGAAAATTCAATCAACCTAAGAATTGCCAGCCGTTCCGATCTAGAAGAACTTTCTGAACTATTCGATCTTTATCGTAAATTTTACGAACTTCCTTCCGACATTGCGGGAGCAAAAAAGTTTTTAGAAGATAGGCTTTTACATAAAGATTCCATTTTGATAGTTGCGGAAGAAGAGGGGAGTTTGCTCGGTTTCGCACAACTTTATCCTATCTTCTCTTCTTTATCCATGAAAAGGGATTATATACTCAACGACCTATTTATTAGAGAAACAGAACGAAGAAAAGGAATAGCTAAAAAAATCCTGCAAGAAGCCGCCAATCAAGTGATTGAACATGGTGGTAAGGGAATGGGACTAGAAACTCATCCTGACAATCGCCACGCGAGACATCTATATGAGCGTTTTGGATTTAAATTAAACGAAGAATATTTACACTATTACTGGGCTATTCCTAAGGGAAAATAATACTTTGGAGGCCTATTCAGTCCAGCTGAGTGATTTTTTTCCCTATCACTGGACTGATTATCTGCTGGATTGCCCTTTTACCACATCTCTGGTTGACCTATTGCGATAAATATCGTAAAAACTTACCAAGATCAAATACGTTTGGGATTTCCGAATGAGTAAGTTTCTCGCTTTTGTAAAATTTGTCTACTCGTCCAAAAAAGGAAGATTTGCGGCTACCGGAATCTTCCTGGTTCTAGTCTTGCTCCTTATTTATGCATATGTACAGGGTCGAAAGGAAGAGATCTCGCCAAGAGTAGGGCCTATCGTCGAATTAGTTTATTCTCTCGGAACCGTGAAATCGGAAAGAGTTTATCACTTAAAGTTAGGCGTTACCTCTTCTATTCGAAAATTGTACGTAAAGGAAGGCCAAGAAGTAAAAGAAGGTGCAGACCTGCTTTACACAGATACCGGGACCTTATTTAAAGCTCCTTTTTCAGGAACTGTGACAACTCTTCCATACCAAGCAAGTGAGGTAGTAATGCCTGGCGCTCCCATTCTTACAATCATGGATTTGAAAAGAACTTATGTTTTACTCTCTTTGGATCAGGATTCGGTGCTGAGAATGCGCCCAGGCCAAAAAGCTGAATTAAGTTTTGAAACGATCCGAGGAAATAAACTCACTGGAAAGATAGCTAGAGTATATCCTTCCGACGGGCAATTTTATGTTACTGTAGATGTGGATTCGATGCCCGAAGGAGTTCTGCCAGAAATGACCGCTGATGTGGCGGTAGAGGTGGCAAAAAAAGATAGGGCACTTTTAGTTCCTGTAAGTGCCATCATAAAAGGAAGAATTCATGTGATACGATCTGGCAAAAAACTTTGGGTCGACGCCAAAGTAGGAGCGGTAGACGGAGAGTGGTGTGAGATATTAGAAGACTCCATCTTAGAATCTGATTCTGTCTTATTAAACGGGAGCCGCTAGGAGATCTGTATGTTTTTTTTAGCGATCCGACAATTGATCAGTCGTCCTCAACAAACTTTTCTTACATTTTTCGGAATACTTTTAGGAACCGCAGGTTATGTTGTTTTTTCTGGGATGATGCTCGGTTTTCAAGAATATATTACCGACCAGTTAGTTAACAACGATGCTCAGATCAGGATATCTCCTAGGGATGAGGTTTTAAAAGAAGAAAGTTTTCGTGGAGTTTTTTTTCCGGATTCATTTGTTCATTGGATCAAACCTCCATCCGGAAAGACCGATTCAACTCAGCTAACGAACGTTAAGGGATGGTTCTTAAAACTGGATCTTGATGAGAGAGTCGAGGCTTATGCTCCTCAATTGAATCGGCAATTGATTTTCAAGTTCGGAAAACAAACTCTACCTGCTAAACTTTTCGGTATAGATCCTGTTCGACAAATGAAAGTTACGACAATCGGTAGCTATGTTGAAAAAGGAAATTTAAGAGACCTAGATAGAGGAGGAGATGTTATTTTTGCCGGTGCCGGGCTCATAGAACGTTTGGGAGCAGAGGCAGGAGATATTATTCAGGTAGTTTCGACCGACGGTAAAATTTCGAACGTAAAAGTTGAGGGAGTGATTCGGGTCGGAAATCGGATGATAGACGAAGGTTCCGTATATGCGTCGATCCGCACAGTGCAGAGACTCACTCAAGCAAATGGCATTATTTCGGAGATAGTTGTTCGTTTAAAAGATGTTTCTAAAGCAGCGGATGTAGCTACCGAGTGGTCTTTTTTGACTAGGGATAAAGTGCAAAGTTGGGACCAAGCTTACGAAAGTATTCTTTCCGTATTTAAGACCCAAAACATAGTGAGGAACACTACCACCTTTACAATCATACTGGTAGTTGCATTCGGAATTTATAATGTATTGAATATGGTCGTGAATCACAAGAAAAAAGAGATAGCGATCTTGAGATCTCTTGGGTTCGACGAGAACGATACAATCCGACTTTTTATAATCCAAGGCCTATTATTGGGATTAGTTGGGGCTATCTTAGGGCTTTTAGTCGGAGCAACTGTCTGCTATTGGTTGGACGGTTATCCGATCGGAGGAAAAAGTACGAAGGGTCCTATTATGACAAACGTAATGAAGATTTCCTGGGATTACAGTATTTACCTCCAAGCATTCTGCCTTTCTGTAATTACGAGTGGTATAGCCGCATATATTCCAGCACGGTCCGCATCTAAATTATCTCCCGTAGAGATCATTAGAGGTAGCGCATGAAATCCGATCCGAATACGATCCTAAATTGTGATTCTCTAGTTAAATCCTTCGGAGAACCGGCTACTTTAGCTATTAATAATGTAAGTCTGAGTATGAAAAAAGGAGAGTTTGTTTCTTTGACCGGTAGGTCCGGTTCCGGAAAGTCTACCTTACTTTATATGTTGAGTGGTTTGGATATCCCAACGTCCGGAAAAGTATATTTGGACGGAAGAGACCTTTTCCAAATGGAAAGTGAAGAGGCTCATCGTTTTCGGAATCAAAATATCGGATTCGTTTTTCAATTCCATTATCTATTGCCGGAATTGAGTGCGATAGAGAACATATTGATGCCTACGAGAAAGATCGGAGAAGAAGGCAAAAAACGAGATTACGCTAGAAGTCTGTTGAAGGACTTCGGATTGGAACATTGTAAAGATAAATATCCTTCGCAAATGTCAGGGGGAGAGCAACAAAGGGCTGCAATTGCCCGGGCCCTTATCATGGATCCGGGGCTGATCTTCGCTGACGAACCCACAGGAAATTTAGATACCACAAACGGCGACAAGACGATGGAGATCTTTAAAAAAAGGAATAAGGAGAACGGCACGACCATACTATACGTTACTCACGATCCAGAATATGCGGCTTTAGCCGATCGAAGGATCAATATGGTTGATGGGCAAATAGAATCCGATCAGAGGCAGAACTCAGGAAAGAAAAAATCTCGTATCTAAGATCTGCCTTTTATGGAATAAAACTCGGATCAACCCTTAGGAGGCAAAGGTCCTAATTTATCGAGCAACATCTGGTTCACTAGATTCGGATCTGCTTTTCCTTTGGAAACCTTCATCACGTAACCCACGATAGCGCCAAGAGCTCTGTCTTTACCAGATTTGTATTTTTGCACAGCATCTTCGTTTGCGGCAATGGCTTCGTCCACGATCCTTTCGATTTCTTTATCGTCACGAACTACGATCAGATTTTTTTCGGTTACGATTGTTTCCGGATCTTTGTCTGTTCCGAGCATTTCTTCGAAGACAGTTTTACCGATCTTACCTGAAATTTTTCCGTCAGCGATCAGTTTTACAAGGCCGCCTATTCTTTCCGGACCTACTTTGAATTCGGAGATGGTAATACTTTCTTTATTAACAATTCCTAATACTTCGTCTTTGACCCAGTTGGACGTTTTTTTAGCGTCTCCGGAAACTTTGAGAGCGCTTTCATAATAGTCTGCAATTTCTCGTTCCGCAGTTAATACTTCTGCATCGTATTTAGGAAGTCCTAATTTTTCTACAAATCTGTCTCTTCTTGCATCAGGAAGTTCCGGAAGAGATTTCCGAATATCTTCTACAGTTTCTTTAGTAAGAATTACAGGAGGAAGGTCCGGATCCGGGAAGTATCTATAGTCATGGCTCATCTCTTTGGTTCTCATTGTGAGAGTTACGTTAGAGGCCGAGTCCCAAAGTTTGGTTTGTTGAGGGAAAGTTTTTCCCTGAGTATACATATCTTTTTGCCATTCTACTTCATAATCGATGGCAGCTTTGACTGCTTTGAATGAGTTCAAGTTTTTGATCTCTACTCTAGTCCCGAATTTGTCGGAACCTTTCGGACGAATAGAAACGTTCGCATCACAGCGGAGTGAACCTTCTTCCATATTACAATCGGAAACTCTAATATATCTAAGAACAGATTTAAGAGCTAAAAGATAATAGTATGCCTCGTCAGAAGAACGCATATCAGGTTCGGAAACGATCTCTATTAGAGGAGTTCCAGCACGATTTAAGTCTACATAAGACTGAGGAATTTTAGGATCTGCGGAGTGTATTAATTTTCCGGCATCTTCTTCTATATGAATGCGGGTAAGGTTTACAAATCTTGGTTTATCTTCTCCCTTAACTGTGAAAAAGATTTTTCCACCTTCGCAGATCGGTCTGTCGAATTGTGAAATTTGATAACCTTTCGGAAGGTCTGGATAAAAATAATTCTTTCTATCGAACTTAGTATGAAGAGTGATATTAGAACCGAATGCAAGACCGGCCATGATTGCCTTGGTCAAAGCTTCTTCGTTTAAAACAGGCAAAGAACCTGGAAGTCCTAAACAGACCGAGGAGACCTGGGAATTAGGAGCGGCTCCGAACTTGGAAGGGCTATCGGAGAAAACTTTGGAATCCGTGTTTAACTGAGCATGTACTTCCAAACCGATGATTACTTCGTATTCCATTAGGACTCCCTTGCCTCAGCTCCTGAAAGATTAGGAATTTTTTCCTTCTCCTTGAAATTTTAGAGGCCTATGTAGTTATTCTTCCAAGAGGACCAGTACCGGCAACGGATTTTTGAATGAAACAAACTCTTTGTATAGCCAATCAAAAAGGGGGAGTGGGGAAAACGACCACGTCCGTCCATCTTGCTGTGGGTCTTGCCAGAAAGGGAGATAGGGTTTTGCTCATAGACCTGGATGCCCAAAAAAACGCGAGTTCCGTATTTCCGGAATCTTCTATCAAGAATGGTAAGGACTCATTTTTGCTTTTTAGCGAGAAGGTCCCAATTCGTGAATTGATTACGCCTACCAGGATAGAAGGTTTAAGTTTGCTTCCTGCATCTTCTAAACTTTCTCAGATTGATGTTTTGCTGTCTGGAAAAATGGATGGATTTTTTGTCCTGAAGGAAGCTCTGGAAACTGTCGCGAATGATTTTGATTGGGTGGTGATAGATTGTCCGCCTAGTCTTTCTTTGATCACCATGAATGCTTTTGTTGCTGCGACTGGAGTGATTGTACCATTGCAGATCTCTAAATTTTCATTGGATGGGATAGAAGCGATCTTAGAGGCCAAAAATCATACAGTAAAAAGGTTTAATCCTGATTTGAAAATTTTAGGAGCATTATTGACCTTATTCCAACAAAGGACTACGATGTCTCAAACAGTAGTTCCTATGGTCGAAGAACATCTTCGACTCTTTGAATCTAAAATTCCTCCTTCTGTTGCTGTAGAAGAGGCACATCTTTTGAACCAATCTTTATACGAATACCAACCCAAAAACAAAACGACCAAGGCTTACCAACGATTCACAGACGAGGTTTACTCTTTTGGCAGGTAAGAAGGACTTATTAAAAAAAGCGGCAGGAGCAGCCGTCAAAAAAACACTTGGGGGAGAAGTTTCTAAAGAAGAAGGCTCCAAGTCCACGGTTGCTGAGCAAAATTCGAAACCGGAATCTTCTACCTCCCAATCTATTCCACAGGCACCAGAGCAGAATTCTAAATCCGGGGCTGACACCTCTGTTTCCTCAGAAGCTGAGAAAAGCCGGGAAAAACAATTGCCCAAAAAAGAGCCCATTTTCAAGCTAAACAACGGTATGAGGATAGAAGAATACACACAAACGGGACTCCGTGATTCCAACGGAAATAAAAAATGGATCCGAATCCTCGGTGTCTTCTTGGTATTGATCTTTGTTTGGTGGATCTGGCCTTCTAAACACGAGATTTATATGGACGTGGATAAGATGACTCCGGACAAAGTTTCCGGGATGGGTTCCGAAAAAGAATACCATTTCACTCATGGACAGGACTTTTTCATTTATTATAAGAGAGGCGGTTGGTTCTCCCCTGACAAGATCAAACTTACAATCTATAAGGTGGATGAATCTAAGGAAGAGATCAGCGTTCAAGAAAAAGAATTCAAACGTAGATTTGATAAATTCCAAACCTATTATGATGATTCTTTTTTCGATGACGAAGGTTCTTACGAAGCAGAGATCAAAGACGAGAATGGAGAAATTCTCGTATCCAAAAAGTTTACCATCGACTAGATGAAATTTTCAAAATTTATAATATTCTTCATTTGCTCTTTTGCATTTTTTTGTGAGTCTGCAGAAAAGCCAAACGGTCTGCCCGCGGGAGCAAAATTCGACAAAAACATGAATGCATATATTCTAAACGAGCCGGGACTCACTAGAATATATTACGATAATGGAAAGTTGTATTTTGAATGCCCCTTAGATGAGAATAGACTCTATCACGGGGTATGCAAATCCTATCTAAGATCCGAAGACGGGATCTCTTCTGTTGGAAAATATGAGCACGGGTCCAAGATTGGGGACTGGGTTTGGTATTTTTCCGACGGCAAACCTTATATCAAACAAAGATTCGGAAGCCAGATCAAAAACGAATTCGCCCAATTTAATGGTGACGAAGGAAACGAAGAAGGTTTGTACGAGAGATATTATCCTGAAGGAACTATAGAAGTAAAAGGCAATTATAAGAACGGACAAAAGTCCGATTTCTGGCAAAAATACTTCAAAGACGGGGAATTGGAATATTCAGGTTATTATTCCAAGGGAAAGAAGATTCGCACTTGGTTCTATTATTTCCCAAACAGACAAACAGAGTCTGTAGAAGTTTTTGATGAGAATGGTATTTTCTTATCTAGAACTATTTTTTCTCCAACTGGTAAAGTTCTCTGCGAAGTTCAGAAAAAAGAATCTAACTGCGGCTAATATGGACCCAAGGCATCTCAAACTGGAGAAGTTTGTAGCCTGGGGATTCGTTATCATCACAGTTTATTTAAGTTTTTATCTTACATTGAATCATTATGCAGGAGAAGGCCTTATACTTTCCTTGATGGTGACTCATCTAGGAATATTTATCGCGTTCAGAAGGGTTCTGGACAGATTAAGTTATTCTGCTTTATCTTTTTCTCATATTGTTCTTTGTTATTGGCTGGGAAAGAACGCTTTAGAGATTTTGTCTACTATCGATGGATGGAAACAAGGATTCTAAGATCCCAAAGTTGATAGTAAGTAGATTGAATAAGAAAAGAATAAATACAATTACCAAGACCAGAACCAAAAGAATCATCAAAGCGATTCTAATAAATCTTACCTGTAAATAACTGATCCCTAACGCCAAGTTCTGGTAAGTACTTAGCTCGGAACTTCTTCCGAATTTAAGATAATTTCGGATATAAAATGCTGAAACAGCGATAACCGCTCCTGCGATCAAAATCCCAAACGGTTCAGAATAATTTTTTTGAAGAACAAATAATGGAATATAAACTATATTCCCGATCAAAGTACCTAATGCTACAATACCCAAAAAGTGTAGAAGTGCAGTAGCAAAAGAATTGTTTCGATTATTTTCAGACCTAAATTCCGATTCGTCTTCTCTTAAATTTTTAAGAGAATGAAAACGATCCGCTTCATCTTTAGAGAAAAGTTTTCCGATGGTGAACATTAAATAAACCATACCTATAATCCAAGCAAATGCTAAGAATAGAGAAGGTATCACCCAAACAAGATCTTCTGTCCTTCCTGAACTTGCGCCGGCCAGAGCGATATTCGGCATGCTGAAAAGTCCGTGAATAAAACCGAAAAAATATAGAATTCGATTTAAGAAGGCATAGAAAAATGCTCTGAAATAAAGAGAAAGAAAAGAAGTCAGAGAAAGAATTGCTAAGAATACATAAAAGAAGATTTGCAATCTTTGACCGAGTAGAACTCTTCCCAATCTGTTTTTAATTTCTTCAGGTTGAGAATCATTCGGAAGACTTGGATCTTCTATTTCTTTTAAGATGTTTTCAGTCAGAAGCATCTGAGAGATCGCGCCACCTTGGAAATAAAATCCGGAGATTGGCTCCCTTGCTGTTCCGTCTAATAACGCTTCCATAGTAGAAGTGTCGTTTGTATTTAAAAATGTAGGTTGAAGGAAAAGTTGAAATCCGCTGACCAATAGAAGAACGAAAGGGATAATGTAAGTGATGGTCAATTTAATGCGAGATTTCATATCGGATCCGTTGATAGGGCTATGATTTTACTAAGCTGGATTCTCTCCATCCAAAAAGTTCTGAGAGAAATACCTGACTTAAAGTAAGAATACAAAAATCGCGATCATTCCAATTCCTACAACTCCCAAAGCGATTAGTACAGTCAGAAGTAGACTGGATTCTCCTGCCTCTAAGGAAGCGCTAGAAGCCGCAGAAGCACTTGATCCGCCGGATTTAGCGACAGGTTTTTCTCCTGTGTAAAGACGGACCTTGATGGAATTTTCTTCTTCGTAAATTTTACCGAAGACATCGTTCCCTATTTTGACAACGGTTTCATTCTCCACACCTTTGTTTTCTGTGGCGACGACTGTGGCAGGAATAGGTTTGATACTTCCGTCTTCCGTTTTGAGTTTCATAGAATCTATGATTCCCATAGTTGTAGGATCACTTCCTGTAAGTTGTACTACGATTTGGTCACCAGGTTTGAGCTGGTTGACTGGAATTCCAGAAACGGGAGAAAGGATAAATTTGAACTGAACCCTTGAAGCAGTTGGCGGAATCGAAGCATCTATACCTGTTGGAACTCCAATTGGGATTGTCGGGGCTTCTTCGGGAGCAGAATCTTCATGTGCTTCTTCAGAGTCCAGAGATTCAAAGGAAGATTTTCCGGAACCTGCTTCATCAATCTTGTCACGATTGATTAAAGAATACCAAAGACTGATATCAGGTTTGGAATTTCCCATTGCTTGGTTTTGGATCTGGTTGATCAGGTATTTGATTTTATCGTCTTCACGTTTATTGATATAATGAATGAGCTGCTCCATAAAATCGTCGGAGCGCCCACTATTTTGGAATAATTCCTGAAGTTTATTCGTAAGGTTTTTAAGTTGTTTGCCTTCGTATTTGATCTTTTGGCAGACATTGGTGATATCTTTGAAGGTGGTTCCGGATAACGGAATATTGATCAACTCGCTGTTTCCTACGGCCACTACTTCGAATCTATCGATTCGACTGGAAACCGGATCTACAATTCCCCCAAATAAGATGTAAAGTGAGGATGTCGAGTCCCTAGACTGGAATAATAAGGAATATACTTGTTCGGATGGCATAAAATTTCGAATGAAACACCGATACTACTATGAGGCCAAATCGGTATCGACTTTTTTTTGACATCCTGCATCGGAATCTGATAATTGTCAAACTAAGGAAATTTGCGGATTTGTTTAATTTCAGCCGCCCAACTGATGAATTTCTTCTTTCATAGATCCCCCCTAATCCTACTTCTCACTTCCCGCTATATCCGAGGATCCAGAGTCACAGGACTACTTTCGATCAAGTCCAGGATTTCGTTTATCGTAATGGCCGTCGGAGTTGCCCTGCTTATCGTAGTACTTTCCATCTTCAATGGATTCCAAAGACAACTTAAGGAATCCCTGTGGCAAGGTGGCGAACATATTACAATTGAAAGTAGTTCCAATGGCGGAGAGATCCGAGACTACCAAAAGATCATCAAATATATACAAAACGATCCTGAACTAAAAGATAGGATCATTTCTGTGGAAGGCGGGATCCAAAGCCACGGACTCATCCAACGATATAACGTATTTTATCCAGTTCTTATCAAGGCAGTAGCTATTCCAAGTGTGGACGAATTGATAGAACATAAACTTCATAACTTCCCGAGAATCGTTCATTACGATAGAGAAGAGTTAGGTCATCTAAACCGCGAAAGTTATATCATCTTGGGAAAAGAGATGGAGGACCTTTACAATTTTAGTTTAGGCAAACAACTTACTTTAGCGGTTCCGGGGGGAAGGTTTTCTCTCGGAAAAGGGGTCGAAGTAAGCGTTCAAAATTTCAGAGTATCCGGATTTTTCAAAACTGGGAATTATAAGTTCGATTCTAGCTTTGTTTATATGGCATTGCCTGTTGCTCAGAAATTTTTCAAAATGAAAGATTCTGTAAATCAGATCACTATCAAGGCTAAATCTTTGGATGATCTTGCGATCAGTAAACGTAAATTGTATAAACTTTTTAATAGTTTAGAGTTTGAACAAGAAATTGATGCAGCTTCTTCATTATCCGTTAGAACCATTGCAGAAGAGCAAGAAAATCTTTTAGCAGCTTTACAGTTAGAAAAGACAATCATCTCTATTATCGTTTTCTTATTTATTATCTTGGCCGCACTTGGAATGGTCGCTTCGGTATATTCTTTAGTGCGAGCAAAACGAAAGTCTATCGGAGTGCTCAAAGCACTTGGACTTCCTGCTTCTGATATTCTTTTGATTTTTACATTGAATGCAATGCTTGTGGGGATCTTAGCTTCTTTGACCGGAGGTGTTGGAGGAGTGTTCTTGGCAAACTCTCTCGATACTATTATAGGTTATATTGAAGAGATTATCAATTTACTGGGACCTTCTTTCACTGGTTCCGATTGGACTCCTGTAGAGTTAGTTCCCAAGCGTATCTATTATTTTGATAAACTGCCTGTAGATATCAATATACCTTTTATTTTTATGGTAACTACTGCTGCTACGATACTTTCCGGGATCGCCGGATACTTCCCCGCAAGATGGGCTGCCAGCTTGAATCCTGTCGATACCATAAGGAACGACTAACGTGAGTATTATTAAGATCCGAAATCTGGTTAAAAAGTATCATATCCTAGAAAAGGAATTTTCCGTTCTAGATGGATTAGATATGGATGTGGAAGAAGGCGAGATCTTCTCCATTGAAGGGAAATCCGGGATTGGAAAGTCGACTCTTCTCAATATACTCGGTGCAATGGACAGCTTCGATTCAGGTGAGATCGAAATCTGTGGTATCAACTTAAACAATTTAGATGAGAAAGGAAAAGAAAGTTTCCGCGCGGAGAAGATTGCATTCATCTTCCAACATCATCTTCTTCTTCCCGACTTTTCAGCATTGGAAAATGTGAGCATCCCGCTTTTGATCAAAGGTTATTCTACTTTTAAAGCGGAGAAAGAAGCTATCTCCATGTTGGAGAAAGTTGGACTGAAAGAAAGGATACATTCTCATCCTTCTCAATTATCCGGAGGAGAGAGTGCTAGAGTAGGTGTGGCAAGAGCCTTAGTCGCCGGAAAAAAACTCATACTTGCGGACGAACCTACCGGAAACTTGGATAGAGAAAATTCTAGAAACCTAATGAATCTGATCCAAGAATTACAAAAGGATCTTAAATTCAGTCTAATACTAGTGACCCACGATATGGAACTGGCAGCACTCGCTCATAAAAGAAACCAGATCTTCCAAGGAAAACTCAAACCCGCAGTGGTCCCACAAACGGTATAAATATTTATGGATGGCTGTATTTATTGCGGCTTATCCCTTCTCGACTGGAAAAATCGGGGGAAGATAGGATGTGCTCACTGTATCCAATTTCTGGGAGAAGAATATACTAAGTTTATTCCAATCCAGGCCCCTTCTGATTGGGAACCTCCTTCTCATTTTACTGCAATCTCAACCTGGGAAAAATTCAGAAAAACAAATTGGGAAGAAGGTTTGGCCTATATAGATTCTTATCGTTTGCCATTTACGTATAGGTTTCGTATCGCTAGAAATCCGAAACATTCTACTTATACAAAACGTACTGAAAAAACGAACCAGTTCCTAAAGTCATTTTTAGAAGAGAATGATTCCCAAACTGAAGATCTGAATCAGGTAAAAAAACGTCAGAACCTAGAATTAAAACAAAGAATTCCCTGGAATTCAGGGACATTAGTGATGGGCGACGAGGATCATATTCGCTGGGAATATGTGACTGATTCCTTGCTTGAGTTAAACTCTGTCCTAAAATCCGAATTTTTAGCGAAATTCGAGGCAGAAGATAAGTTTGATTTTCAAAAAGGGATCGGATTCATCAATTCCTGTCCTACAAACTCCGGTTTTGGAGACAAACTTTCTGTTTCTATTCCGGCAAGACTTGCGGACTCGGGAGAGTTAAGGGATTTTAGGCTGCCTACGGACTGGGGCTTCTATCGGGAAGAATTGAAGGGCAGATTGGTCTTTTTCCGAAAAAATTTCGGCCCAAATAGAAAAAATTCCTTTTTCAATTTGGTTTCGTATTTAGCCTTACTGGTAATAAGCGGAAAAGAAGGGACAAAAGCCTCATTTGCCCCGTAATCCTTTTTGGTTAACTAGTCCGATATATTCTTTAAGGGAGATTCCGGCTCCCAGTTGGAAATTGGATGCGAATACAGTCTAACCTACAGAACCCATCAGGAAGGGCGTGCAATTATGTTGGAATTTACTAAAAGAGCAAAACGAGTAATCAACGAGATCGCGCAGGACGAAGCAAAACGTCTTGGCAGTGAATTTATCGGCCCTGAACATATCTTATTAGGATTGTTAAAGGAAGAAGATTCAGTCGCGATAAAAATACTGAATAACCTGAACATCAACCTGAACGAACTTCGTAAAGAAGTAGAGCGCAGGACCAGGGAGAACTCCGGCACATTGTTGATGGACATGGCCCAAGGACAGGATCGATACCAAAAGATTATCGAACTATCTAAGGAAGAAGCCAAACGTCTGAAACACAACTATGTGGGCACAGAGCATATCCTTCTCGCATTATTGAGAGATAATAATAATATCGCAGGCGGAGCGTTATACTCCTTTAGCGTGAATTATAATGTGATCAAAGGAGAGATATTACGTCTGTTAGGCGCTCCTCCTACAAGCACAGTTGGTGTATCCAGTCAACCAACCGCTCAGCCTGGAACTCCTCGCGCCGAAAAAACTAAAACGCCAATCTTGGATGAGTTTGCGAGAGATCTAACTCAACTAGCCAGAGATAAAAAATTGGATCCAGTTGTAGGAAGAGCTAACGAGATCCAAAGGGTGATCCAAATCCTTTCTCGTAAAACTAAGAATAATCCAGTATTAGTGGGAGAGTCCGGCGTTGGTAAAACAGCTATCGTAGAAGGACTCGCACTTGCAATTGTAGAGAAGAATGTTCCGGATCTTCTATTTGATAAACGTGTACTTTCCTTGGATCTTGCAAGCTTGATCGCAGGAACAAAGTATCGCGGAGAATTCGAAGAAAGATTAAAGAAGATCATGAAAGAAATTTCTTCTTCTAATAATATCATCATATTCATCGATGAGTTGCATACTCTTATCGGAGCAGGTGCTGCAGAAGGGGCTGTGGACGCAGCAAATATCCTAAAACCTGCACTTGCAAGAGGGGAATTGCAATGTATCGGAGCTACAACTAGCACTGAATACCGCAAGTATATCGAGCGTGATTCTGCGTTAGAAAGAAGGTTCCAAGTAGTAAAAGTTGCAGAACCTTCTGTAGACGATGCTATCCAAATCCTTACCGGACTCAAAAAAGCATACGAAGCTCACCACAAGGTGCGTTATTCGGATCGTGCTTTGGAACAATCCGTTAAGTTATCACATAGATATATCAATGATAGATATCTACCTGACAAGGCGATCGACATCATCGACGAAGCGGGTGCAAAAGCAAGACTTGCAAATTGCGCTCGTCCTCAAGCAGTAAAAGACTTGGAAGAAGAGATCAAATCACTTTCTCAAAAGAAAGAAGATCTAGTTCGTTCTCAAGAGTATGAAAAAGCTGCCGGAGTTCGCGACGAAGTAAATCGTAAGAAACAAGTTCTGGAAGAAAAGATCAGATCTTGGCAGGAGAAACTGGATGATTTTGCAGTTTCTATCGACGAAGACGATATTCTTTCCGTAGTTTCTCAGTGGACCGGAATTCCATTACAAAGAATGGAAGAAAACGAATCTTCTAGACTACTTCGTTTGGAAGAAGAGCTTAAACTAAGAGTTGTCGGTCAGGACGAAGCTATCGAGAAGATCGCAAAATCTGTTCGTAGAGCACGCACAGGGTTCAAAGCAGAGCGTAGACCTACCGGATCCTTTATCTTCTTAGGACCAACAGGAGTTGGTAAGACTGAGTTAGCTAAGGCACTTGCTGAGTTCTTGTTCGGAGACCAAGATGCTATGCTTCGTGTGGACATGTCTGAATACATGGAACCGCATGCAGTCAGTAGATTGATCGGAGCTCCTCCAGGTTATGTTGGTTACGATGATGGCGGACAATTGACTGAGTTCGTTCGCAAAAAACCGTATTCAATCATTCTATTGGATGAGATCGAAAAAGCTCACCATGATATTTTCAACGTTCTTCTCCAAGTAATGGAAGAAGGTAACCTGACTGATACTAAAGGTCGTAAGGTAAACTTCAGAGATGCGATTATCATCATGACTTCTAACATCGGTGCTAAGGAAATTTCCAGCACAGTTCGTTTAGGATTCGAAGATCGTTCCGGAGAGACCGACAAGTATAAGTCAGACCAAGCTCGTGAGCAGTTGAAAAAACATTTCAACCCAGAGTTCTTGAACAGGGTGGATGAGGTTGTTTACTTCAAACCTCTCAGAAAAGAAGAACTTATGGCGATTATGGATATCATGATCAGAGACACCAATAAGAGATTATTGGACAAGAAGATCAAGATAGACCTGACTCAAGAAGCGAAGGATCACTTCATGGATATCGGATACGACGAGAAGTTCGGAGCACGTCCATTACGCAGAGTATTCCAACGCGAGTTAGAAGATTATATGGCAGTCCAAACCTTGAAAGGCGCTTACAAAGAGCCTACCAAGATCACAGTTGCTTTCAAAGAGGGCAAACTGGACTTCTTGGAAGAAGCTTGGACAGATTATAAACCTGCAGATCAAGGTTCAGACGGAGGAAGCTCTCCGAACAATCCGGAGCGTTCCGAAGAACCTGCGCTAGTGTAAAAGATCTTTGCCCTCCCTCCGGAGACGAAAGGAGGGCTTTTGATCTAAAAAGGGAGACTTTATTGGAGAGGGTCTATGCCGTACCTGATTCCCATTATATTTGTGCTCCTTTACCTTTTAGTCCGTAAGGTATGGTTTCATCTACGTAAGATCAGAACCGTTGCCGGGATCGAAAAAATTTCCCTATGCGTTTTCCAGCCTGATTTATTTCTTCCCGAGGTACGCGTCCTCTACAAATACTACTTCCAAGGCGGGGTCTACTTCGGATCCGGTTATATGCTGTTGACTGATTTCCTCGATCAAGAGGAATACGAGATCTACAGAAACTTGGATGGTTTACCTGTTTTAGAAACAGGTGATTTTCAGATCGTATCTGAGGAAAGAATAGAACATTTCCTTTCTATACGATATCCGAGTATAATCGTATTCATCGACCCGGTGGAGCCATTTCATTCCTTAATTGATTGTCTAAATACAAAATCAATGGGGGTCCCCACCTAAAATTTTTCCCGCCTATAAAAAGTGACCAAAAGATGCACAAAGGAAAAATACTCCTACTTACACTGATACTATTTGTTTTTTCCGCGGGGAATAGTTTCGCTCAGAGCGAACCGGATTATCAAACAGCATTAGCAGAATTCCAAAAGGGAAATTCAGAAAAAGCTCTAGAGATCATTCGTGTACTTCACGAACAAGGTAAAAGATCTTACGACACTCATTACTTAGCGGCATTCTGTCATTATAATGCAGGAAGAAATAAATCCGCAGCCACTCACTGGTCCGAAGCATTAAAACTAAAACCTGGAGATCCTGCGGTTAGCTTGGATTTTGCCAGATATTTGATCCAAGCAGGTAGGAATTCCGACGCATTAGAGATCATTTATAATTCTTACCAATCTAATCCTAAGAACAGAGAAGTAAGACTATTATATGCGACTGCCTTATTATATAATAATAAAGCAAGAGAAGCATTATATATTATCGAAAAACTAAAAGCGGAAGATGGAAACGATTATCGCCCTCTTGTTTTAGAAGCTCAGGTATACTTCTATTTAGGAAGCGCAGAAAAAGCAGAAGTCAGTTTGAAATGGGCTCAGTCCTTAGTTCCTAATAATCCTAACGTGTTAAATAACTTAGGATTAGTTTACGAAAAAGCGGGAAACCAAGAAGCAAAAAGAGGGAATATCAAAAAGGCCCTCGAACAATTAAGAAATGCTAAAGAACAATTAGAATCAGCACTTAAGATAAAACCTGACGATGAAAAAATAAAAGGTAATATCAGAAGAATAGAGGCAAGGATCAATGCCCTTTCCGCCGGGTGAAAAAAAGGTACTATTTCATACCTTAGGTTGTAGGCTCAATTTTTTTGAGTCAGACGGTTTATTTTCTTCTTTGAGTAAACACGGATATTCCGTGGCTGCTGGAGAGGATATTCCGGATGTGGTGGTGGTCAATACATGTACCGTCACAAATAAAGCAGATTCAAGAAATCGTAATATTATTCGAAATGCGATCAAAAGATACCCAGGTGCTCAGGTCTGGGTAACCGGCTGTTATGCACAAACTGATAAAGAATCTATAGAGTCAATTCCTGGTATCGCGGGTGTGATTGGTAATGAGAACAAATCGGATTTACCTAGGTTGATCTTAGAAAAAGAAGGCGCAGATTCTTCTCATATCCAAACAGTTTCTGATCGATTTGCATATTCTGATGTTCTACCTAACGGACATACAAGAGCATATTTAAAGATCCAGGACGGTTGTGATCGCCAATGTTCCTATTGTAAAATTCCTCAAGCAAGAGGAAAAGGTGTCTCCCGAAATTGGAAAGATGTACTAGATCAGGTCTCCTTCTTACAAGATAATGGAGTAGGAGAGATTATCCTCACAGGTGTGAACCTAGGTTGGTATAGAGATGGAGAAGGTAGAAAGGCATTTCCTAAAATGCTCGAAGCAATCCTGAATAAATTAGAATACTCTAGACTTAGGCTTTCTTCCATCGAACCACCTGATGTGGGTGTGGAACTTGCTGAACTTCTTACTCATCCTAGATTTACTCCATTCTTACATGTTCCTTTACAAAGTGGAAGTAAAGAGATCCTAAAAAGGATGAAACGTAGTTATAATCCTGAAACTTTCCGTAAAAGGATAGAGCTCGCTAAATCTAAAGTTCCGGATCTGTTCTTAGGAACAGATGTGATCGTTGGTTTCCCTGGAGAAACGGAACAAGACTTTGCGGATTCTACTTCAATCTTAGAAGAATTGGGTTTTTCTAAAATACATGCATTCCCTTTCTCTGTTCGCAAGAATACTTCTGCGGAGCAATTCCCTGAAACCGTTTCTAAAGAAACTAAAAAGGAAAGGGTTCATACTCTGATGGATCTTTCTCAAAGGCTGCACCGTAAATATGCAGAAAGCCAATTCTCTAAAAAGAGAGAGGCAGTTTTGGAAGGCGGAGGAATTGCAGTTACTGATAATTATCTGAAAGCAGTAATTCCTGAAAATGATCTGAAAAGTTTAAGCCCAGGACAATTCTTAACCGTAGAAATCGGAGAATATATCCCAGATGCCTCCGACAAAGAAGGTAAGGTCTCTGCGCGGATTCTTGCCGCGATCGGTTAATCAAAAACAATATATATCTTTTGAGTGGTTTTCACCTCTTTGAGATGTAGAAGACTGCTACTCGATACATATTAAAGAATATTTTGATTTTATAAAATTCTAAAACGAATATTTATAATATGTCAAAACCTTGAAAAAAGGAGAAAATTTATTGCCTTACTGCCCCGCAAAAAAATAATTCTCAAACGTTAGCGTACTTGTCCCTTCTTGGGTTAGGCCTGTCCTAAAAGTGAATTAGGTTTTTATACGGATGAAATTGAAATTCTTAGCATTCTTTTCTTTTCTAACACTGGTTTCCTGCATTACTATTCCAGTTCAGGTTTCCTTGAATGATCCAAAAGATCAAAAACAACCTCTTCCTTTGAGCATTTTTATAGAAAGAGTAACTTTGCCGTCTGGAATTAATTCAGTACAAACCAAGGAAGATAATTTAACCCTTGCGGTTATAGAATACGCTCGAAAAGCAAATTATTTCCAAAGGGTCGCATATATAAATTATAGAGAGCCTTCGGATCATAACTATAAAATTTTTAATATTGCCTGCTCCAGTTTCGAGGAAATCAGAAAACCTCATCCTGCTTACTTTCCCTTAGCAATTTTGACTTTAACAATTTATATTTGGGCGGGGGGAGCGATCGCAACAGATTCAGCGAGCTACGAGTGTGATTTGACTGTTAAAAATCCTAATAATAAAGTTCTATTTAGAAATGTTAAGAAACTCTTTAATACTCGTGATGTAAATTTCTACAGCAAATATTATGTTTTCCCGAGTGGAATTGAGGATAGGACTGAAGTGATATCCTCATTGATCGACTCGTATTATAATGCTCATCGATTCATATTAAAACATAGTAATGGAGACAAAATTAATGAAAAAAATTGAATTGGCTTTAGCTACTTGTGCAGTAATAGGACTGTTCAATTGTGCTACTTTTACCAAATACCCTGAAGGTTTTCAAAGCCCCACTTACCAAAAGCCCGAAAAAGCTTCTAATAAAACTATTTCAGTGACTTATACTCAGAAATCCTTTTCTCCAAGCGGGCAATCGTTAGAGGTAAATGCTAATGCTCTCGAAGCAATGCAGAAAGAGTTTGAAAAGCATGTTTCCGAATCCGGTTATTTTAAAGGTACCACAACTGCATTACAACCTTCTGATTTGAAATTACAAATCGAAGGAGTTGACCAAGGTGGTGGCGGCGGTCAGGCCCTTGCTTTTATTAGCGGATTGACACTTACTGTTTTACCTGCTTGGGCGAAGGATGATTTTACGATCACTTATACTTTTAAGGATAAAAAAGATAAAGTAGTGAAACAATACATTAGAAATGTTACTTTCAATACTTGGATCCAACTTTTACTTATTTTTGCGCTTCCTTTCAAGTCTCCAGGTTCAGAAATTCCTGCTGGCTTCAAAACTACCATTTATTCTGTATTAGAAGAAGCATCTAAAGACGGAATCTATAACTTAAAATAAAAAGATATTAGCGATTTTAAGGGAATATCTCTTAAAATCGCTTCTTTAAGACCTGATCAATTCTTCGGAGTAAGTTTCCTCTTCTCTTAGATCGTAATACCCGTATTCGAATTCAGGGCCGGATTGGATTTCCAAACCATAAACGTTTTCACTAATTCTTACTGTTTTAACGATCTCTAATTTATACTGTTCTGCTAAGAACTTCATCTTATCTAAAGAGATCTTATCGTTAATCCTTGGGCCGACAGGGTATTCGTTTTTAACCCAATCAAGAACGATCAATTTGCCACCTTTCTTCATAGAACGAATTAAACCGTCCATTGCTTGTCCAGGGTCTGCAAAGGTTGAAAGTACTAGGGAAGCAAAAATGACTTCAGGGACAGGAATCCATTCAGGCAATAAGGGACGATCTGCCTTCTCCATGTAAAATGGCGTAAATCTTTGGATATTTTCTCTATTTTTCCAATGCAATACTTCGTCTAGGAAGTCCTGATTGCATTCTGCACCCCAAACCCAACCCTCTTTGTGGATCGATTTCAAAAGAGTTTCTGTCCAGAAACCGAGGCCCATCCCGAAATCGACGATATTCTGCACATCCTTCAGGGAAAAATGTTTTAAAACGGTTTCCGGAGGAGTAAGCTCACGTCTCTTACTAGAGAGGAGAAAATTCTGATATTCTGGGTCGTAATAATATTCTATATCGATCATTTATATGCCGGAAGTCGTATTATGTCTTATGAATGCTTTCATTAGTCAAGATCAAACCGCAGGGGGAAGTTTCCGTAACTTGCGCATTTTATATTATTTTCCCCACTTTCTGCTAAAAACCGAAGTAAAAATTTCCATTGTAGCAACCGATAATCTAATTCGGAACCTTATTTCCAGATGAAAATTCGACTCCGGATCCTATCTATATTCTTCCTGATGGCATTGGGAAATTCTATCTATGCCCAGGACACCTTTCGTCTGGACAATGATAACGCAAGTGTCGCAAATTCTCTTAATGTAGAAGTCCTTAAAGACGGCAGATCAGTTCGTATCAGTTGGGAAGCTCCGAGAGAAACAGGCGAGATTATCGTTGCTAGGTCTTCTTCTATCATTGATAGCCCTGAAAAATGTTACATCTCAGATTCTTTAGGAAAATTTCCAAGCGGTGTAGCTAACGGTGTGAATCAGATTTATGATTATAATCTGAAACCCGGAACATATTATTACGCGGTTGTGTTAGCTCATCATGTACGGAAGAAGGATGTAAGATTAGTTGCTAATCGTAACTACACTACGATCCCGATCGTAATCGAAAATAATCCGCCACCTCAAACAAATAATTATCCTCCGACCAATACTCAGAATAATTATCCACCTGCTACGAATACGAATCAACCTCCGCCTGAAGAACAAAAGTATCTTTCAGATAATGCTCGAGTAACTGATATATCTGTAAAAAGAGAAGGCCAGTTCCTACGAATTTCTTGGGAACCTTATCCAAAAGGAATTCAAGGAGAAACAATCTACACTATCTATAAATCGGCAGAGCCAATGTCCAGTATGACATTGATGAGAAAAGCGGAGAAGTTAGCGGAAGTTTCTCATCCTGAAAATACTTTCTTGGATCAAGATCTGACCAAGTCTCAAACTTTATACTATGGTGTTTCAGTAAAACAAGGATTGAAAGAAGTTTTGCCTTTAGTGCAGAACCAGTCATTCATTCGCCAGTTTTATGTTTATGATCAGGATAAAAGAAAACCTCCTAAAGAAGATGAGGTAGTAACCAATCCTCAATTCGCATATGATGAAATGCACGTTAAGGATCTGAATGCGAATGCAGTTGATGGAGGAGTTCGTTTGGATTGGAAAGCTCCAGATCGCGCGGACGAAAATACTGTATATTCTATTTATCAAGCGGGCAAACCTTTGTCAGGAGGAGTTTCCACTTTCCTAGGTGGTAATGTTAGGAAACTGGGAGAAGTTTCTCATCCGGATACTAACGTTATGGTTAAGATGAAACCGTACTCTGGAACAATGTATTTTGGTGTTACAGTCAAACGAGGAGATCTGGAAGACTTCACTCTGACTCAGGATCAATCTTATGTTGCAATTGGTGGCCCAGGTTCTACTGATAATAATACTCAAACTGCAGATAACAACGATAAGCCTGATAAAAACGAGCCTAAAGAAGAAGAGCAAGTTCCCCAGGATAATCAGAACAACCAAAATGTTCAGAATAATGAAAAACAGCCTCTGATCGTTGAGCAGGAAGAACCAAGTGAAGAAGAAGTCGATCGAGTTTTACGATCTACTTATTGGAAAAACGAATACGGAGAAGCAGTAAAACAATTGGCTCCTTATGCTGGTTCAAACGATATCGATATAAGAGGAAAGGCTAAGTTTTTCCTCGGAATGTCTTTTTATAAAAAAGGCGAATATAATAAAGCCTTAAAGTTCTTCGTACAAAAAGATACAAAGAACTACAATCCGGAACGAACCGAGTTCTGGACCAAACAATGTCTGGCCCGGATCAGCGGAGGAAGAAGATGAACCGTTCCATCATATTAGTAACAGGATTTTTATTCGTGTGTGCAGGTCTTCTTACGGGGATTTACACTGCGGTGATCCAAGATACAGATTCTACAAATAAAGGGATCATTGAGAAAGTAAGAGAAGGGGAGGAGTTCCTAAAACATTCCAACCCTAAATCCTCAGAAAAGGCACTGGATATTTTTGCAGAATTGTCCGCTAAGGATGTAGGATCTGATCTTTCTTTCAGGATCCAATATGATCTTGCAACTGCTTTGGATAAAACCGGCGATAAAATGAGAGCCCTCGGAATTTTCAGAGAGTTGAACCAAAAAGAAGGTTTGGCTCGTGAAGAGAAAGCTAAGGTTGCCTATGGACTTGGAAACCTTCTTCTTTTATTAAACAGAGACGAAGAAGGAAAAGGTCATTTAGAGGAAGTACTCAGGACTTCTGGAGACAATAAACTTAGATCCAACGCGTTATCTGCAATTGCCGACTATTACATGAAAAAAGGCAATTACGATCAGTCCAGAAAGAACTACGTATTGGCCTTACAAGAAGATCCTGAAAACGTAAAAGCAAGAGTCAGATGGGGAAAATCTTTACGTAGAATGGGCAAGGATTGGTCTGCTTACGATGTGTATGAGGACTATGTTCAGTCTGATGCATATTTTGATCCGGATAAGGTTGCTGTAGATAAGGAATTCCGCTCCGGACTATTGGAGAAAGGACGAGAATTATACGTACGCAAAGAATATTATTCTGCGATCGAAACCTTGAAGAAAGCATTGGACATTGGAGTTAGCGAAAGAGCTAGAGAACAAGCCTGGTATTATATCGCAGAAAGTTATGATGCTTTAGGAAAATCTGAACAAGCTATTCAATATCTGAACAAAATTCTGGAAAACTCAGATGGAACTTTAGACCAGGCAGCAATGTTTAGAAAAGGAACCATCTATTTCAGAGGCGGAAAATATGAGAAGGCCGCCGCGGTTTTCCAAGAATCGGCTGACAGAAATCCAGATAGTCCTGTCGGTAAAAAATCAGCTACTTGGAAGAAGGAAGCTTTGGATCAGATCGAAGACGATCTTAGATACAAGGATGGAGAAAGTGGTGGAAAAACAAAACCTTCTGACGACGACCGCCAAGATGACGATTGGAAATATTAAGAAATTTTAATTAGTGGATGTCTGAACAAATTCCTGTTCGGACATTTGGATCTGCACCCCTAAACAATCGTAGATTGCATGAGGGATATCTTTTAAGGCGTGGATTTTATCTTTCATTTGTTCAGTGTATTTACCGTAAAGAATGGTCGGCACTGGGTTTACGGTATGAACATCGACAGTGAGATCTTCTAAGTTTCCATGATCGGAAGTTACAATGAGTTGGTCCTGTTCCGGATCCATCGCATCTATAACTCCTAACAAAAAGTGCTCTAAGTCGGAGATACACTTTTCAGCTCCTTTCCAATTCATCTTATGACCTACTTTATCTGTAATAAAGTATTCATAGATACATAAAGTATGGTCTTTCATTGCAGGAATAATATCATTTCCAGTTTTGTACGGATCTTGAATCTCTAAAACTGGGTCATCCTTATCTATAAAATCTTTTCCGAATTTTCTGAGGAAATCACGACTGATATCCATGTAGAGACCTTTTCCATCTCTCAGGTCATCCATATCTTTTAGCGGTTTGTCTGCTGCCATTTGGATGAGAGTAGAAGCAGATACATGTCTTGGATGTTTTTTTATATGTTCAGTAAATCCTGGAGTGTAACAGTTCAGCAAGTCTGCTTTAAATCCGTTCTCTTCTAGAATGCGAATAATTGAATATTTAGCAATGATACGTTTTAAAGTGAATGTAGGAAATCCACTCATATGGCGGTTTAATACCTGGCAGGCATTTATCCCAGTCCAAAGAGAAGTTTGTCCAGTTGCGCTTTGGGGAAGTCCTTTAATCCCCATGCTCGCATCAGTTTTTAGATAGGTGAGGTCTTTTATGCGGGATGGAGAATCTTCAGGGATCGACTTGCCGCCTAAAGGTAGAAAAATCCCCTTCGCATATTTCGAGAACGGATTTTTATCCGGATTGTTTTCCCCAAAGCCTATCCCGTCTATAAATACATAAAATATCATTTAATTGGCCCGAGAAGTATCGATTATCCTATCGAATTAGACTGATTCTTTATGATAGAATCGCCGATACTAGAAAGGTGAACCCGCGCAAACATAGCAAAAGATCTCAAATTCTATCTCTGATACTGCTATGTATCGTATTGATTTCCATCCCTTTTTTTCCCAGTGCTTGGAAGGATGCAGTTTTCTTCTCTCCTATCCAAATTCTTAGTTTGTACCCTAAACTGAAAAAGGAATCTTTCCTAGACTCTATCCTAGATAGATTTCAGAACAAGTATTATGACTTGGGTTATAGGTTCGAATATTTAATGAGAGAATTTCCTAAGCCTGAGACCGACAAAGATGCAGAAGTTTTAGGAAAACACTTTATCTCTTCCATTCAATTAAAACAGATCCGCATTTATGATTATAATTATAGAACAATGTATTCTTCCGATCCAAAGGGGCCTGGATTTCATAAAGGGCTAAGACTACTCGGAATGCAGTTGCCTGTAGCTAGCTGGTTAGAAGATACCGATGGGTTTTTGTTATATAGAAATTCCTCCGGAGATCTTTATCTTCAAATCCTGAAGGAAGATGGGGATCGGATTGTTCAAGAAGCAAGTGGTTCTAAAAAATCATTTTTGCCTCGGGACTTTTCAGAAGGGATCTTATATTGGGTATACAAAAAGAAGGAAGAAGATTCAGAGCTCCTAGAAACAAATTTGAGTCCAGACAGTACATTACTTCCTGGTATCGAAGTTTCTAACTCGGAAGAATCAAAGGCAATGATACATGCGTTGCTGGATAAAAATTCAAAACCTCAGAATTTTTTAATCCGTCCTGTTTGGGAAAAAACAATCGAAGGTGATCTAGAAATTTTTCTATCACAACCTAGAAAGACAAGAGCAGAAGAGTTACTATTGATCTTAAGTGCTTTCGGAATTTCTTTAATCGCTTTGATTTGCGGGATACTTGCTTCTAAAATATTATTCACGATCCGAACAGAGAATCGTTTTTCTGAAAGAGAAGAAGTGATCCAAGTGAAAACCGAGCTGGTTCGTTTGCTCGGACAATTTAGGGAAAAGACAAAATGATCGGCTTTAAATTCAGACTTATACTTGCTTTATCGTTTATATTTTCCGTCTCGGTGCTCCTTTTAGAGCCATATTTTCCTTCAGGGATTTTTTATAAGTCTAGATTGGATTCAGTATTTTCTTCCTTTAATAAAGAGATACTAGAGTTAGAAAAAAAGATCAGAGAATCAGATCCAGAAGAATTGGATGCGAATAATCTATTCCTTCCTGTTCGAAATTTTTTGTCTTGGGATCCGAGTCTTAAAAATACTCCGAACTTGGAATTTTCAGGTGATAAAGAAAGATATTTATTGTCCCAAGCCTGGGAAGGTAAGACCAGTCGCTTTCTTTCTTTAGAAAATGAGCCTGTACTCTTTGTTCCATTATATACAAAGTCAACTGCAGTTCTCGCCGTACTCGACAAAGAAAAATTCAAAATTTCCTTAGATGATAAAATAGAATATTTTGTTCCAGAACCAAGACTTGGCACCTTCCGAGACTGGGAAGAAAATGGAGACAAGACTGATCCAAGAAAAGTTTCAGAAGAAGTTTTGAAGTCCATGAAGGACGTCGGAAACGACTTCAGAGAAATTCGTTTAGGGGATAAATTATACAGGGCCTATTACGCTTTCTATCCGGAAGATAAGATAGGTTTTATCCAAGGGATCTTACTGTTAGTTCCTTATGAACGTAATATTTTTCTAATATTATTCCCAGTGTTTTTTGGGTTTTTATTTCTGCTCGATGTTTGCATTCTGCTTGTTAGAAAAAATAAATCTTCTTCTGCTTACGCAAAATCAGATGTGTCTAATCTCATCCAAACTCTTTCTCAAAGAATCGAAGAAACTAATTTTAAACAGGTAGAAACGGTAAAATTGCCAGAGTTAAATGATATTCCCGAAATGGTAACCATTCCTCCTGTTTTGGAAACTAAACCTAATGCAAGCGGCACATTTTATGTTTTACCTTTTGATTTACCTGGGGATTCATTTTTAACTCCTAAGTTTTTAAGGGAGAAGAGAGAGCCAATTCATGTCGAAAGAGAGGTGGCATCTGCTCCTTCCGCTGTATCCGTTGTGGAAATGCCGGAAGCTCTTCAAAAAAAGAGAGATTCTATCTTTACAGATGAACTTGCAAGACTTGTGGATAAGGTCAAATCCACTTCCCCTGAAATTCCTCGGATAGAAATTTCAGATCGTCCTAAGGATTCAGGACTTTTAGCTAAAGCATTGAGAGTGACTGGACTCGCAGAGATCGGTTTGAAAGCAGCAAGAGGTCTTGCTCCTCAACATAAGTCTAGATTCTTCCTTTGGGCAAGGGCTTGGTGGGGAATTCGTAAAACAGATCCGAACGAAGAACTTCCTCTTTCTGAAAAATTCAGAGAGTGGTTGGACAAACAACCTATTCGTGAAAAACGAAAAATCCTAGAAGTTTTAGATGAGATCCATCAAGGTTTAGATACTCCGATATCTTCGTTATTGAAATATTATCTTACTATCTTCTCTTCTCTCCACTTGAAATCTTTTAGTATTCATTTTTATGATAGAAGAAGAGGAGCTTATCTTCCTGTTGTTTCCTATGGTTTACAACCTTATAGCCGACAGAACATGATCTTCTTATATGGTGATCAGTTCTTGGGAAAAGAAGCGGGAGATGTTTCTATCATAGACGTTACTGAAGAAAGACGTAATGATCATTTCTTCCGTAAAAAATTTGATTCGGCTGATTTGGATGGAGTGATGAGGATTGTTTCCTTCTCACTTTTCCGATGCGGTTTAGATTTCAGATTCTTCTTAATGTTCCCAGATCCACCTAATAATGATTTAGCGGATCAGATTAGGGAGAATGTAGAAAATTCTATCGAACCGGTAGAAGATGCATTTTTACAATTGGAAATCGAGCAAGCTTCACATGCTATCCAGGACAAACGAGATTTGGTCCAAATACAATTCTTGCTTCTACGTTGGGCAACCCATGGTGAAAGAAGCAGATGTAATTTGTATAAGATTAAATGTACAGGTGACTTAGATTATTCTTCCATAGACAAATGGAGAAAAGATGTCCTTGAGGAAATCCAACCTAGGCTTGGATCGGAAGATTACGGATTCGGGGTCTCTCCTTCTGAAATTTTTGTTTTGTCTAGAGAAGAAAGAGAATCCGAACTGAAAATGATCTTGGATTCGATAGGAAAAGAATATAAGATCACTCCACTTCCTTATCCGGAAAATGGCAAAAATCTATACACATATATTTAAAAAATATTTCTAAATTGGCTATAATCTAATCTGAAATGCGCACCCTCTGCTGTATCCTTTTGTTATGTGTTAGTGTAACTTCTTCTTACCCCCAAGAAGAAAATAGAAGAGAATGGAATAAAGCTGCAAAACAAAAAGTTTTACTTCTTCATCAAAGTGGAAAAGAAGCAGAGAGCCTTCCTTTCTTAGAAGAGTATGTTAAAAAAAATCCGAACGAGTTGATTTATAAGTTATATCTTGCTCGAGCACTTTTTTGGAGAGCGGACTTAGAATTGCCAGGTCATTCAGAAGATGTGTTTTCTAGAATGGAGAAGGTCCGAAGGATACGTGACAATTATCTTAGAGCGGCGAGCCTTTTCGAAGAGAATGTAGGTTATTTAGGAAAGGTAAGTCCAAGAGATCCAGATTTGGGAAAATGGACCTTTTTATGGGCCATGTCCGAATGGTATGCAGGAAGGGAAGATCGGGCCATCCAGCTATTTAAGAAGTCTTTTAAGCATGATTTTCGTTTAAACCAGGCAAATTATAATATCGCTGCCATTTATGAAAGCTTGGGGCAGATACTAGATTCTCAAATTTATTATGGAACCTACTTGAAAAACGAAAAGGAACTGAAAGAAGAGGAGTAATGGCACGTGTCGAAAGAAGATTTCAGATGCTCCTCACTGAGGAAGAATTCGAATTATTGAGGACCGAAGCAGAGAAAAGAGATCTCTCCGCTTCAGAGTTACTTCGCTCTTGTTTTAGGAACGAAATTTTTAAGTCAGATTCTTATCAGAGATTAGAAGCTTTGAGAGAATTATCCAAAATTTATCCGGAAGGGAAAATTTGAAATTATTAGTCTCTTCTGATTGTTTTAAGGAATTGGTACTCGGAAATTCCCCTTCTCGTCGATATGTATCGAATGCAATCGAATCACTTACCAAAAAAAATCATATTTTCGTTTTAGCTCTTCCAAGTTTGGAAGCTGTTCTTGAAAAAGAATCTGATCCTTTGACCAGAGAGATCATCTGGACCCAATCTAAAAATCTATTCTTGGATTTCCTTGCCATAAGAAAAGAAGAGATCTCCCTCGCATTACGACTTTCTTCTTCTAAGAACTTAGAATGGAGAGAATGGTTGGAGATTGCTACCGCTTCTTTGGCGGATCTGGATGGGATCTTGTGTACGGATCCTAAATGGAAAGAGCAGAATCTTGTAAAGATCCTACTCGCTCAGGAAATAGACCTCGACGGAGTCGCTTAAGGGACTGAGTTGATCCGGTCCATTCTCCGGATCGTATACTGAATTATAAGCTGCAACTTTGAAATAATACGTTAGTCCCTTTTGGAAAAATAAAAGTTTTTTATCGTAAGGATCCTTGCGAGGTTTTGATTTTTTCTTTTTTGGTTTCGGACTTTCGTCCTCATCATCGTTTTCTTCAGGTTTTTCCGCGTTCAAAGAAATGAGTCGATTGTCAATACACTGACAAAGTTTAGGACCACTCATATCATTACGTTTAGGACAGCTGGAATCATCGCCCAAGATTGGATCCAAATATTCGCTCATAGGATGTTTGGTTTTTCCCTTGGTGGTTAAAACTGGCATTTTTCCTTTTGCTAGTTCTTTGCTAGTACCTTTCAAGATCCCCACCATACGATTCGGACCTACTCCGTAGTGGATTACATAGCCGCCTTTTTGTTGTACATTCTTTTCCGGATTTTGGGTCCAACTCAAACAAACTCGAGGGCCTTGAGCCTCAGGATCGTAATCGTCAAAATTTACTATTTTTAAACCGGCAGGCCTGACCGGTGGAATAGTCTCTCTATAAGAAAATGTTAATGCTTCTAATTCAGGACTGGACTTAGATCCTGAATCGGTTTTAAATTTTACCTTTACCTGGTAATATTTGAAATAGGAAAGTTTGTTTCCCCAAACCTTATCCAATGGGATCCGATAGGTGGAAGATTTTCCTTTAGGAGAACTTTCTTCTTCCGTTTCTCTGTAGGGATCGTCTTCTTTGAATTCTTCTTCTATCTTTCTGAGATCGATCGATTTCCAAGCTGGGTATTCTTCTGTTTTGGAGAAAATTTTAGGAGAAGATCTAAAATATAATTCTAATACCGAAGAATTAGGAACATTTGCTTTAAATAACACGGCTTCAGGTAAAGAATTAGAAAATTTAGTTTTATAAACAGGAGATATTGCTGTTCCGAATTTTGCATCCGCTGTAAAGGAAGAAGGATCGTATTTTTGTCCATCGTACTGAGTGGATAAAACTTCCGGATCAGGGCTTCCTTTGGAGACTAAAAAATCATCCAACCATCCGTAAAAACTTTCTCCAATTTTAAAGGGTGTGCTGTCTTCTGGATGAAAACCAATTCGGATAATAGGTTCTTTCGATGAAACAGAAGCTCTATCTGTTTCTTTTCCATTAATATAGAATACGATCTCTCTTTGAGCGGGTCTGAAATGAATGATAAAATGATTCCAATCCGATCTGGAAAGTCTTGAATTTCCTGCAAGTTTAAGAGAAAGATGTGTTTTGTCAGCTTTTTGGAAAAAGTTACGAAATTCTAATATTGGTATCTCGTCTTTAATTCTGAGGTCCCAACCATACTTCTTTCCTCTGGTATATAAGTCTTTAGAAAGTAAGATTGCTTCCTTATCTAAGTTTCCAGGTAATAAGAAGAAGGAGATATAAAATTCTTCTTTGATGTCCGGACTTGTGAGAATTCCTTTGGTTTTTCCAGAAACTTTGATCCCTGAACGTTTGCCTACGAAACCTGCAGACCTTTTTCCAGAATGTGCTTTTGCTGCATCAGGAAGATAAGAAGAAGATAATATTCTGTAGCCACCGGCCTTATCGTTCAGGTCAGCTGCTTCCTTCTCCTCAAAATCTAAGAATAGATCTGAACCTTCTTTCCTGTCACGTGGGCTTAATTCTAATTTAGGAGCTCCGTTTTCGGTACTTCCCAAACGGACATATTTAAGAACGAATGCACTTAGAGAGAATGAATTGGATTCGGCTGAAATAGAGCCGGAGAAAAAAGAAACAAGACCGACCAAACCTAAGAGATAGACCGGATAAAGGATCTTGTTTCGCATTTTTTAAAAAGGTATTCCGCTTATTAAACGATGGTGTCTAACTGACCCACCCTTCTTTCATGACGTCCAGCTTCGAAGGAAGTATTCAGCCATTTCTGAGCGATGCGGGTCGCAAGTTCTTTGCCTAAAACTCTTCCGCCTAATACCAATACGTTTGCATTGTTATGACGGCGAGACATTTCTGCAGTGAATTCGTCATGGCAAAGAGCAGCTCTAATTCCCTTATGACGGTTTGCTGCGATAGATGCTCCGATACCTGTTCCACAAAGTGCGATCAGTCCATCCACTTCTTTAGAGAGTACTTTTTTGCAGGCGTCTGCAATTACTAAAGGATAATCCACAGAGGTCTCGTCCTTAACTCCTAAGTCCAAGATCTCAATCGAGTCCGCTAATTCTTTGCGAAGGAATTCTTTAAGTTCGAATCCACCGTGATCGGAAGCGATGCCAATTTTTTTCATGTTCTAAAGGTACCGTACCTACGCGAATTCTCCGATTCAAGCAATTTACAACTAGGATCGGAAAATAAGGAAAAGTTTCTTAATCGAAGAGTCCTTCTTTCAGGAAATCGGGAGCGGTCTGGTAGAATTCCCAATGTTGGAAGAAGAGGGCCATATAGGTGTTTTGGAAAGTAGATATGGGTAGAAGTTTTTCTGATAAGGATTGAACCTCTGCCTGGTGCAATCTTGTTAAGAGTTCTTTTTTCGCCTCTATAAAGCTGCGCAGGTTTTTCTCTTCGAAGGCGGATAGACGGATCGTCTTTTCGTCTGAGAGCAAAAAGTTTTCATAATAAGAAAACATAAGTTCTTTAGTTTCTCTATGATGAGAATGGTCAGCGAGTAAGGTCACTTGTTCTTCTTTAGTCAGTCCGGACATACGAATACATTCTATACTTTGGTAAGCAGATTTTGCTTCTTGTAAGGCAAGATTTTCTGCAATCTTAGTTCTTTCGTCCGGAGAAAGTTTAGAAGTATAAAATTCCTTTAATTCTTTATGATTTACGCCCTGAGATAGGCAATGGCTTATCTTCAGTTTTGTAGGAAAGAATAAAGGAGAAGCAGGCATCTGAACGATACCTGCGCATAGAAATATTAGAATCAGAAGAATGTGTTTCATTCTATTCTTTCAGAAGATTTAGGACTTCTTCTCAAATTCCTTCATGTATTCTACTAAGGAAATTACTCCCTCTTTTGGCATGGAATTATAGATAGAAGCTCTCAGGCCGCCGACCAGTCTGTGACCTTCTAAACCATGGAGTCCTTTTTCTTCTGCTCCAGCTAAAAACTTAGATTCTAAATTTTTGTCATGAATAGTAAAGACAACATTCATTACGGATCTTGAATTCGGTTTTACCGGAGCATTATAAAAGGAAGTGGTTTCCAAATAATCGTATAAAATTTTGGCCTTCTCCTCATTGATCTTTTCGATCTTCTCCACTCCGCCTAGATCCTTTAACCATTCGAATACAAGTTTGGCCATATAAATAGAATATGTAGGAGGAGTATTATACATGGATTTGTTTTTTGCAGTGAGTGCATAATCCATGAGTATAGGAACAGTTCTGCCGGAACGTCCTAGTAAATCTTTGCGGATAATCAGAACACTTAAACCGGATGGTCCGATATTCTTTTGTGCTCCCGCAAAAATTGCACCGAACTTACTCACATCTATCTTTCTAGAAAGAATTTCAGAAGTCATGTCCGCGATTAGAGGAGCCTTAGTGATCGTCGGAAGTGTTACATAACGAGTTCCTAATAAAGTATTATTAGAAGTGATATACACATATGCCGCTCCAGGATTTACCATTGAGTCATTCAGTTCCGGAGATTCTGTATACTTATGATCTTCTCCATCATAAATTTTTTTGACCGGATTGAATCTAAGTGCTTCTTCCATAGCCTTCTTTGCCCAGATACCAGTGACTGCAAAGTCAGCGGACTCTCCATCTTTCAGAAGATTTAAGGGTAGGGCGGAGAAGTGGAGGCTAGCTCCTCCGGAAAGAAACATAATTTCGTAATTTTCAGGAACAGATAATAATTCTCGGAGCAAGGAAAGGGAAGTATCTAGGACTTCTTCAAAAAGTTTTCCCCTATGGCTATCTTCCATAATGGACATACCGGACCCGCGGTAGTTCAGAAACTCGGAAGCTGCCTTCTCCATGACTGGAGTAGGTAACATCGCAGGACCTGCGCAAAAATTGTAGATTCGGCGCTCAAATTTGCTCATGAGGTTAGGGTAAAAATCAGGTCTTGGGAGGCAACTTCTTACTGTTCCAACATTCTTAGAGAATTGAAAAATCCTTGGCAGAGTCCTATCTAGAATCATAAGATAGCCATTCGTCTCTCCCAAGTTTGGGGGGTTCGTTTTTCAAAGGAGTTCCATAATGTCACGGATTCGACTGGCCGTATTTCTAATCTTCCTCGGAAGTTTTAGCTTTCCGATCTTCGCCCAAGAGGGGCCTAAACTTGGAGAAAAGGAAGTTCGTTCTTCCGGAAAAGTGAACTTCGTCAATAGGTCTGCTGCAAGAGCTGACGAGGAGACAAAAGGAAGTAACGCAAGAACGGGTGCTGGATTATCCGAAGCATTAAAGAAGGATCCAAAATCAGCAGCTTCTGCAGATGGGATCACCGCGATCCGTATTCTTCCAGATGAGAAAGAAAAAAAATTCGGAGCAGATCTAATCAGCATAGGTAAAGATGCGGATTATGGACATATCAACTCCATCCAAAGGATTCTTTCCGGATATGTGAAAGCAAACTTCGGATATTCTGAAGCAAACTCGGATACATTAGCGACATATATACTTTATTATAATGCGATCCATCGGAAGGGCGCAGATTACGTTAAACGTAAATACAATGCTGAAGTTGTGAAGAACGCACAAAATGATAAGATTGGTATCGGCAGACGTTATACGGAATGGCCAGGAAAAACCCAGATCATTATCCCTATCGTAACTAATATTCTTTCCGATGATGGAAAAGATCTGGATACAGACGAACTTGAGAAAGAAGTAAACAGAGACCTGGATAAAAAGAAAGAAGGTCAAGACGATAAGAAAAAAATGAACGACCTTCAAAATGAGAAGGCGGAAGAAGAAAAACGTAAACTCAAGGACAAGCAGGAAGAGAATCGCAAAAAACAAGAAGATGCTTCCAGCAAAGAAAGGAATGCAGAAAGAGAGATCCAGGAACTGAACAAAGATCCTGTTAAGAACAAACAAAAGATCACTCAAAAACAAGAAGAACGTAAACAGGCCCAGCAAGAACAACAAAAGGCCAAAAAAGAAGAGCAACAATTAAAAGAGAAAGAGAAAGATATCGCTAAAAAAGAAGAATCTCGTAAATCGGATTCTAAATCTTCCTCATCTTCATCCGATTCCAAAAGTTCTTCTTCCGGAGACTCTAAAAAGTCCGAAGCTAAGTCCGACGACAATAAGTCCAAGGAAGAGATCAAACAAGAGCTGAAAGAAACTAAAAAAGAGTTAGAAACAGTTAAAGAAGAACAGAAGAAAAAAGAAGAATTCGACAAGAACGTTGTCGGTGGAAAAATTCTATTTCTTAAAACTTTAAAGTACACTTCTGACGGACATTATAGCAATGAACTTCACGCGTTAGATCCGGCTAAGGATGATACGATCTTCAAAGGAGACTTTAACAAGATTTGTGGACGTACATTTGAAGTAGTGGATGGAAAAGCTCTTGTAGTAGGTTACGAGTCAGATCACTCTGCTGCTCACAAACTCATACTGATAGATCAAGAAACATTAAAACCTGCAGTTTGGTCCGGAGATTCTGTATTCTGGCGAACTCCAATGATCGTCAAAGGAGAAGAGATTTATGCCTTTGAAGAAAGAAACGGAAAATATTATTTAAGCCGTTACGACAAAGGTTTAAAGAAAACTGCTGGAACTGAAGAAGAGATCAGCCCGAACTCGAACGTAACCTTCTTTGGTGAAAAAATTTACGTTACCGGTAAAGAAGAAGGTTCCGGAAAAACGGAAATTGCGGTATTCAGCAAGGCGGATCTGAAATTGATCAAGAAGATCAAACCATAAGATTAGCTGATTGTTAAGATGAGAAGGCGGGCTTTCACCCGCCTTTTTTATTTCTGTAAAAGTTCCGTGTACTTAGTTTCTTTTTAAAAGCCAAGCTCCCAAGAATACAGAAACAATTTCAGTTGCCATGCTCAAGTAGATATATTCATTTCCTGGCCCGTCCAAGAATAGAGTATATAGTCTTGCTACGAACAATCCTGCTGCACTAGCTACTGAAAGAAGAATCGCCTGAATTTTGAACTCTGGCTTTACTAAACCATAATATACAATAAGCCCAACACCGAAACACAATCCTGAATACATTGCCCTGAAATCAGCAAGAGCTGCGCTAGAATGGATTGTATAACCGATTGTATTCGCTAGCGGAATCGGAAAGAAAAGGAAGGCTACGGTAAATCCGGCATATACAACTAAGTTTAGTGCCAGAAAAATTTTAGTGATCCAACCTATAAGTGAACCAGTTTGATCTGAAAGTGAATGAGTTTGCATCGTTGTCCTCTCGTTTGGGATGAGAAGAGGATACACTGTTTCTGAAGGTCGGTCGTCCGGCGTTATAAAGGCTTACACATTTTTCTGTAAGAAATCGGGGTTTTTTGAGTAAGTTTCAAAAAAGCCTCATTAAAGGAAGAGCGGTTATTAAATCCAACGGTCATTGCGATTTCCAAAACAGTTTTGTCGGTCTCAGTTAAAAGTTGTTTTGCATCTTCTATCCGATGATGATTGATCAGAGAAAAATATCCTTTTCCGATCTTATTATTGATCAGTTCTGAAAATTGGTGAGTGGTCAGAGACAATTCTTTTGCAAGTTCTGCCAAGGATAGATCTTCTCTTCTATGTATTTTTTCGAATTCGAATAGAAGGTTTAGTTTTTCTAATATAAGGTCGATTTCGAGACCTTCTAATCTGGTCCTTGAATATTTTGACGTTGCCAGATCAGACCGAACAACTTCGGGAAAATCGAAATATTTCCTGCGGATATAATATACTAGTGAGACTGCAAGTGTTACAGTCAGAAGCGCCAGTTTCAGAAAGACAGGATTGAATATTAGTCCTATCATTCCAAAAATAGAAACGATCAAACAATCTAATGCAAAGATTCCGAATAAGATCTTAAATTTTAGTTCAGAGATCTGAGGAAGTATCTTGAAGATCGGAAAAACAAAACTGAAAGAAAAAATCCCCGCTCCTAAATAAAGTATCCCTGCTCCAGAAATTGGATCTTGGATACTCCAATGGATCTCGGAAAAGGGGGAAGATCCGGTATATTCTCCCAATCTAAAAAATAAAATAACTCCCAAACAAAGTAAGAATGGAAGGAAGAAAAGTGTATGTACCGGCTTATATTTGAAGTCTTCTTCCAAAAAAGCTAGAAGGGATAAAAAAGCAAAAGTGGGGGGAAGATATAAAAGAGGAAGGTTCCAAAGTTTTAGGTTTAGATCCTGGCCTGCATTCGGGTTCAGTACAAGAGAACCTGAAAGTTGCATAAATCCTAAGGAGACCAGAGTAAGAGAAAGGTAAACTTGGAATCTATGTTTTCTATCGGAAGGAAATTCTCCGATTGCGAGCAAAAAAGAAAGAAATCCTCCGAAGAGGATCATCCCGTCAGAAAACCATCCGAGCAACTCAGGCATGGTCTTATTGTATTTTAGGAATAGATTAGTCGAATCGAAATTCTAATTCGAAAAATTATCTCATGGAAGTAAGATCTCTATAAGCTCTTACAACCCCATCAGCTAATGTTTTAGTGAATGTGAGCGCTACTCTTGCTTTTTCAGAAGCAACCATTACTTCGTGAGCATCCACACTATTCGGATCATATACCATTTTTTGAGTGAGTTCGTCTGCTTCTACCTGTAGATCGTTTACAGATTTGAATGCGTTTCTCATTGCTTCTGAAAAACTTTCAGCAACATAGTCAGGAGCCACAGGTTCTTTCACATCTCCGTAATGACGTTGGTCATCTATCTTTACGGAAACCTTGTCTCCTTTTGGAGAAAGTGGAAAGCGAGAATCGGAATATCCGGAGTTATAGTTGTACCAAAGTTTGGAATTAAAATCTACGTTCATTCTTCTCTCCTATTAAGCTCTTCCGATCTCTAAGGCTTTATTGAACATAGCCTTGGATCCGTTGATCATCTGGACGTTTGCCTCGTAGGATCTGGAAGCAGAGATCATGTCCGTCATTTCGGTGACTATATTTACGTTCGGCATTTCCACATAGCCTTTTTTAGGTCCGATCTGGATCGCGTCAGGATGGGTCGGATCATAAGTTAATCGTAAAGGACTCATATCCTTCTCGATTTTCATTACTTTCACACCTTTACCTTCTCCAGGAGAAAGACCAAAAGGATAAACTGGACTTTTCCATTTAGTTCTAAGATTTACAGGAGTAAGGATCACTCTGTCCCTGCGGAAAGGGCCGTCTCCATTAGTATTCCTTGTAGTGGTTGCGTTCGCGATATTGTTTCCGATCACATCCATACGAAGTCTTTGTGCGGAAAGTCCAGTGGCGGAGATATTAACTGCGCTAAATAGTCCCATCTTCTTCCTCTAAATCTTAGCTATGTCTCTATTGAGATTAAGCCAACCTCATTACGTTTTTCAAATCACGGAAGTTTGCATTCATTCTTTCGACCATCATCATGTATTGCATTTGAGAATTGGAAGCTTCCATTACCTCTTTCTCGGGATCTACGTTATTTCCGTCGGCTCTAACGGTGGTCAGATAATCTATGTTTGCCTTAGGCTTTACGGATTTATAATCTAATGGAGTAAAAAAGGAGATATGACGTTCGTCTTCGATCCTGGTCGGGATGGCTTTAGAAGCTTCTATCTTTTCTGACTCCAATGCTCTTTTGATCATGGATTCGAAAAGTACTTCACTTCTTTTAAAATGGGGAACATCCGCATTTGCGATATTGTCTGCGAGGACTTTTCTTTTCATAGAGGCGGCGTTCATTCCCTTCTCTAGTAAGTCCTGAGTCTTCATGAAATGTGTTTTTTGGAACATAAAGCTCTCCCATATAAAATTTCGGTTGAATTTCAAAATTCCCAAAGATAAAAAAAGAAATCTGGCCGAAAATTTCTCAGAAAAGGCTAGAAAAGGACTCGAATCGAAAATGGGTGAAAATTCGGAGATTATCGAGATCAAGCCGGAGCTGACTGCCCTTTTTAACGACTATTACGCATTTCGAAACCAGTTGATGGATGCAATTGCCAAAAAACCGGTTAAAATCGTCCTAGATCTAAGCAAAATTCCAGTAATGAATTCAATTTCTATCAGCTCCCTGGTTTGGTTTTGTAAAAATGCTAAGTTAGAAGGTATCAAAATCGATATAAGAGAGATACATCCCGATTTGATGAAAACTTTCGAAGTTCTCAAGATCGACGAATACTTTCAACGAATCTAAAGTTCACAAGTTAAGCTCTCTCAACCCTCACGCTTTCAGGTTCAAAGGCGTCGGGAATTCCCTGGACATCCTTACTATTCGGTATAGCTTGGTTTCCATGAAAAAAAATCTTTTTTCCTTAGCGGTCTTATCCTTACTCATAGGCTGTCAACCCCCTCTGCAGGAAAGAATCTTAGGTATATGGGAAAGAACTTCCGTTTGTACCGCAGATGGTCAGTGTAAAAATTCTGAGCCAGGCAAGGCTCCTAAACTTTCTATTTTCAGACCTGGACTTGCGATCTATGAAAATCCCGAAGATCCAGAAAACCAACGCAGAATTGAATATGAGTTTTATGAAAAAGAAACCAAATCCAGAGAGCCTGAACTTATATTTAGATTTTTGAACCTTGGCTTTGATATTCGTTATATCGTGAAAAAAGCGAATAAAGAAACTCTCGAATTATCTAATCCCGATCTGAACAATACCGAAATTTATAAAAAATTAGGTCCTGCTCCAGAATGATTATTAGTCGGAAGAAACTTTCTGCATTACTCCTAGGCTTTATACTTCTGTTAGGAGCCGGCCTAGGATCTAAGGAAACCGAAACTTCCGACGAAAACCAATCCATACTTGCCCCTTCTCCGGAAGGGGAATTACCTCTTCCCCCTCAACCAACCGACCAAAGCGAAGTTTCTAGAAGAAAATATCAGATCTTGGCTTTGAATACTGAGACAATTAATCTATTAAGATCCAATGCAATAGCGCGTGCCCAAGCAAATATAGAACGTTTGAAAAAATTGGATCCTGATTGTTTGGAATATCATTATCTGAATGGTGCGTATTTGTATGTGATTGGAAGATATCCCCAATCCAAAAAAGCACTTTTAAAAGCTGTGGAGATTAATCCAAGTCACGATCCATCCTATTATCTTCTTGGAATGATATTCGTAAGAAGAAGTAAATGGGAATCTTCAGTTCAATACTTCCAAAAAGCAGTGGAACTTGCGAATTATAATCCTTTTTACAGATTGAATATGGCTCTGGCTTATTTTGAAACAGGGCAATATTTAAAAGCAAAAGCTGAAGCGGAGAAGGGAATAGAACTAAAACCTAATTATAGAAATCTAAAGCTGATATTACTAAAAGTGAATTTTCTTTTAGGAAATAAAGCGGATGCTTTGGCTCAGTGTAAGGAATTTGCAAAAGAAGGTTTTGTTCATAGGGAATTCGCATATATCTACGCAAGACTCGCGATGGATATAGATAAAAATTTTCGTAAGGCGATCAAACTTTATAATCAGTTCCCGGATCTTCCTTTTAACGAAAAAAGATTTTTGGCCCACGCTTACTTTCATACTTCGAATTACAGGGCTTCTGCAAATATTTATTCAATCATTTCAGGTTCTAAAATACTTACGGAAGAAGATAGAATTAACTATCTCAGATCTTTAGTATATATTAAGGATTACAGAAGATTAGAAACTTTTGTAGCTTCTTGGATGTTAGAAGAACCAGAAAAAAAACTAAAGATCCAAGAAGCTTTGGATACTGCGGAACTTCTTAGAGAGAACGATCCGAAAGTGTATCATATGCTTCCTTCTCGTTCTCCGTATAACTGATCATTCAGCCATTTCTTCCTTTTTTGTAGGGAAGCGAAGAATATAAAAGATTACGCATGCACCTATTACTGCCATTCCGATGCGAACCGGTAATAGAGGAGCGAATACCGCACTCACTGTCATGGTAAGCACTATCGTAGAAACAGAGATAATCTTTGCTTTAAGTGGGATCGCTTTGTGGATTCTCCAATCTCTAATAAAACTTCCGAAATATTTATTATTCATCAGCCAGTTATAGAACTTCTGAGAAGCCCTCGCATAACAAGCCGCGGTTAGAAGTAAGAATGGAGTAGTAGGAAGGACCGGGGTGAAGATCCCGATAATCCCCAAAATCAAAGATATGGTTCCTATTATGATCAATAAATAACGAACGAATCCATATCTATGAAGTTTTACTTCGTGGCTATAATCCTTTTGTTCTGCCAATGGAATTCCTCTTGCTGAAGGTGTTTCGTTTTCAATTTGTGTTGAAAATAAAAAGGGAGGCTATCGCCTCCCTTTTGCAAGAATCATTTCCTGAATTTCTCGGAAAATTCTTATCAGGTATCCTTGAGTGCAGTCACGATCTCTTGGGTGGCTTTTTTACCATCTTGGAAATACATTAAGCAGTTTTCTTGGATGAAGAGTGGGTTAGGAACTCCTGCAAATCCTGGGCTCAAGGAACGTTTGATCACGATAATGGTTTTTGCTTTGTCCACATCTAAGATCGGCATTCCAGCGATTGGAGAGCCTGGATCTGTTTTTGCCAGAGGGTTAACCACGTCGTTTGCACCGTTGATGATCACTACGTCTACAGTATTGAAAGTAGGATTGATCTCATCCATTTCCTTCATTTTGTCGTAAGGAATATCAGCTTCTGCTAATAGAACGTTCATGTGACCAGGCATCCTTCCTGCAACTGGATGGATAGCGAACTCAACTTCGATATTTTTATCAGTAAGTTGGTTGTAAAGTTCGCGAACTGCGTGCTGGGCTTGAGCAACTGCCATTCCGTAACCAGGAACGATAACTACTCTTTGCGCCATATCCAGCAACATTGCCACTTCTTCTGCGGAAGTAGCTTTTGTTTTTCCAGTATAGATGTCCCCGGAATCTGCGGAAGAAGGAGCAGCGCCGAGCCCACCGAAAAGAACATTCGGAAGAGAACGGTTCATCGCCTTACACATGATCTGGGTAAGAAGGATACCGGAAGCTCCTACAAGAGATCCGGAGATGATAAGAACATTGTTTCCTAAAACGAATCCAGTTGCAGAAGCTGCAAGTCCTGAATAAGAGTTAAGAAGAGCGATTACCACCGGCATATCCGCTCCACCGATTGGAATTACTAATAGAATTCCAAGGATAGACGCTACTAGTACGATGTACCAGTACCACTCGATCTTAGTAGGCTCGGTTACGTTCAAATAACCTAAGTAAAGCGCACCAATTAAGAATAAAACTTTTACAATCTGGTCTCCGAAGTAACGAACCGATTTTTCAGAGATCAAACCTTGCAGTTTTCCAAAAGCGATCAAACTTCCTGTAAGAGTTACAGCTCCGATAATACCGGTTGCTGCAGTAGAGATTGTGAACTGAAGATCTGCAAGTTGTTTAGTATCATGACCAGGTTGTAGAATTTCCATTAAGGAGTTTCCACCAACTAAGAAGGAAGCAAGTCCTCCGAGTCCGTTCAGAAGCGCCACAAGCTGAGGCATTCCGGTCATTTCTACTTTAAGGGCGATAAAAGTTCCGATTCCAGTTCCAACTAGGAGAGCAGCACCGATAATGATGATATCGTTTTGATTGATAGTTCCGTATTCGAAGAATACTCCTACAATCGCTAGGAACATACCGAATGCTCCGGTAAAGTTTCCTTTTACTGCAGTTTTAGGATGAGAAAGTAACTTTAATCCAATGATAAAAAGGATACTTGAAACTAGATAAATGAGGTTGATATACGCTTTTTCCATTTATGTATTAATCCTTTTTCTTGAACATTCCCAACATACGGTGAGTTACTACGAACCCTCCAATTACGTTGACGGTTGCTGCAACGATCGCGATAAATCCTAATACTTGAATAATCCAATGATTTGTAGTATGAAGAGTTAAGATCGCTCCGATGACTGTAATCCCCGAAATGGCGTTAGAGCCTGACATAAGAGGGGTATGTAATAAAGGAGGAATACGGTTGATGACCTCGATTCCTACGAACACTGCGATTAAAAATATCGTCAGGTAGCTTACGAACTGTTCCATATTAGCTTCCTATGGACGGCGGCAGGGATAAATCCTCAAAACCGATGCCTTAAAATCTGTTCGTTCACTTTTCCGGGACGCCTGCTTCCTGAAAACCCTTTTTTCGAAGCAAGCAGGAGTCGCATTTTCCACAGGGTTTGCCTCCGACGGGATCATAGCAAGAATGAGTCATAGAGAACGGGACACCTAGTTTAGAACCCAATAACACGATCTCTTTTTTATCTAAGAACTGCAAAGGTGTGCAGATCTCAAGAGGATGACCTTCCGATCCTGTTTTGGTCCCAATGTGGATCGCGTCTGAATATGCTTTTATAAATTCAGGTCTACAATCCGGATAACCTGAATAATCCAAAGCATTCACACCAATATAGAGTCTTTGGGCTCCGATACCTTCTGCCAAAGAAACTCCGAAAGATAAAAACAAAATATTCCTACCAGGAACATAAGTGTTTGGGATCTCAGAATGACCTAAAGAATTTTTAGGCACCTTGATCTTCTTTTCGGTAAGAGAAGAACCTTGGAAAAATTCAGGATTCAATTTTTGGATTAGATGAGGAACTTCTAAAAGTTTTGTGATCTTTTTGGCAGATTTGAGTTCTTGTTTGTGTTTTTGATTATAATCGAATGAAAGAGCAATGGGAGAATAACCGTCTTGAATGGCTTGGTACAAACAAGTGGTTGAATCCAATCCACCTGAGAAAAGAACTACTGCTTTTGGATTTTTTGAATGAGATTTCGTTCGAACACCGTTCGACTTAGAAGAAGGACTCATTTTTTATTTCTCAGAAGGTCCGTTATAAACGCATGCGCTAGTGCAGGTTTCGTTTAAAGTGATCTTGTATAAAAGAGAAAGTTGAGGTTTTAGTTTTTTCCACAACCAGATGCTGATATTCTCACTGGTTGGATTTTCCAGACCTTCTATTTCGTTCAAAAGATAATGATCTAGATAGTTTTCGAGTAAAGGTTTCACAACCTTACTTACTTCGGCGAAGTCCATCAACCAACCTGTTTTTTCGTCCACCTTACCTTTCAGATGTAATTTGAAACGAAAGCTATGCCCATGCATCCTTCTGCACTTATGACCTTCCGGAACATTCGGTAAGAAGTGAGCGGCATCGAAACGAAATTCTTTGGTAAGTTCTATTTCTTCCATTTAGATGTTGGACGAATGGTTGATTCTGAAAAATGAAAGCCCGGTTTCGGAGTACCGATCCGGAAATACACGGACCGACTTTATTAAGTCGGTCTTAAGAAAGATCAGTAGCGGATTACTTTTTAACCAGTTCTTTCAGGATTTCCTGTTTTTTCTGGTCCTTCTGAAATTCGTTTAATACCAGCCACTCACGTTTGATTTGTTTCTCGTTAATACCTTTTGCTTCCGCGTATTTTTTGAGAAGTTTAGCTGTTTTTTGGTTCATACCAACCAAAATCCGGGTCGTTTCCCCACTGTCAAGTATAGAAGGTCCGTTACTGCGGGGAAGGGCTGACTCGTGAGGGTAATGCGGTTTTAAGCGGCGGATTATGTCTCTTTAAGATATCGCACTAAGTTGTAGGAGCTCCTACAGCTTAGTCATCAACATTCTTGGTAAGGGCATTCGGTGCCTGCGGGTTCAACTTCCACAGTTGCATGAGGGATATGGAATTCTTTAGTAATATTGCGGATCTTTTCTTTTAACTTCTGAGCTTGCGCGATAGAAGTTTCCTGAACACCAACATGAAGAGTAAGAACATGATAATCTCCATCCATGGACCAAAGATGAAGATCATGTACGGAGCGGACACCTTTCAATTTCAAGATACGGCTTTCTAATTCTTTTGTATCGATCCCTTCCGGAGAAGATTGAAGATGTAAAAGAAGTATCTTTCGTAAATTACGGAAGGATTGGATCCCGACCCAAAGTGAGATCGCGATAGATAACAGAGGATCTACCCAAGACCATCCGAATAAGATCAAAGCAATACTTCCGAAGAATACTGCAACCCATCCGAGTACATCTTCCAGAAGATGAAGAAATGCAGTCTTTGCATTTAGTCCGGAACTATTCTTTAATTTGAATAATGCCGCTCCGTTAACGATCACACCTAAAATTGAAAGACCTAACATTCCCCAACCATTCGGAGAACCTGGCTCGTTCAATTTAGTAATAGCAAAGAATAAGATCCCGAAAGATCCTAAAAATAGAACAAAAGAATTTACTAATGCAGCAGAAAGACTGAGTCTCCTGTACCCGAATGTGAAGGTTTGGTTCCTTGGTTTTGCAGCGATCTTTTGAAAGATCCAAGCAAGAGCTAAGAAGCCGCTGTCTCCCAGATCATGAAGAGAATCGGAAAGGATTGCCAAACTTTCAAAAAAATATCCACCTACAAATTCTATTCCCGCAAATCCAAAGTTTAATAAAAATGCGAATAAAAAAGCCCTGGAGTTTTCCGGCATTGAAGATGCATGAGGATCTCCCGAATGGGAATGAGAGTGTCCATGATGATCATCGTGAGAATGATGATGCCCTTGCATGAATCTAAAATAATGAAAGTATCAAAATTCTTCCAGTACCTTTTTTAGAAATTGGTTGCAGGATAACGGGTTCTCTTTATCGATAAGAGCTGGTATGAGTGAATCTTCAAAAGAACAAGAGCTTGAGATCATTGCAAAAGAAGTGGCGCCTTGCGTTCGATGCAAATTGAGTTCGACTCGGACCCAAACTGTTTTTGGAGAAGGGAATCCAAATGCAGATATTATGTTCATAGGAGAAGGTCCAGGCAAACAAGAGGACCTGACCGGCAGGCCATTTGTAGGAAAAGCAGGAGAATTATTAACTAGAATTATAGAAAGGGGGATGGGAGTTTCCAGAGACAGTGTTTATATCGCGAACGTAACTAAATGTAGACCCACCGTAGATCTAAAATTCGAAAAAGACAGACCTCCTGAGGATGACGAAGTAATCGCATGTTCCCCTTTTTTACTCAGGCAAATTTCCGTCATACAACCAAAGGTGATCATTACTTTAGGAAACCCTTCTACTAGATTCATTTTGAGAACGAAAGAAGGGATTACAAAACTCAGAGGGCATTGGGCAGATTTTCACGGGATCCCTGTTATGCCTACTTATCATCCAAGTTATGTAATTCGCAACGGTGGCGAGAATAGTCCTTTAAAAAGAGATGTTTGGGAAGATATAAAAAAGGTCTTGGACAGATTGGACTGGAAACGTCCTGGATGAAATTTGCTTTTTACGCGATGTTGGAGTTCCAACATCGCATTTCAAAATGTGAGTAATGTATTACTCTCCCTTCTTCTTAGCTAACCAATCTGCGATCTTTTGATAGATATCAGAAGGAGCAGACTCATGTGCGAATAAGGAAAGATGATCATAATCTATTTTTCCACCGTTATCACGTCCTGCTTCCAAGAACTGAGTGAATCCTTTTTTTCTGCGATAAACTGGATGGATAGATTCTGAAGTAGCAATATTATCTAACTTACCAGCGACAAATAAAGTTGGGAAATCCATTAACTCAAAGTCCGCCCAAACTTTTGGATTTTCCTCTAATGAAGGAAGATAATTCCATAATGTTTGATAAAGATATAATGTTGTAGGATTGTCTTCGTCCAAAGAAATAAATCTGGAACAGAAACTATCTTTGTTTTTACAAGAATTGGAAAGGTCAGTTCCGAAACGTTTTTCTTTTTTCATATCGTCTATGAAACTATCATTATATTTATAATCCATCCCCGTTCCCAAAAAGAAAACCTTAGAAATTGCAGGATCTTTTTTGGATCGGATAAAATGAAGGATCGCTTGGCCTCCGACTGAGACCCCACCTAAAATATAATCTTTACGATTGCTTAGTCCTTGTACTTGAGAGACTGCCTGAGGTATGAGCTTTTCTCCCACTTCTTTCAGATCTAATCCAGGATATACTTCGAAATGTAAAAGGAAAACGGAGAATCCATTTCCGCTCAGAACTCCGATAAGTCCGTTGTAATCTCCAAGATACAAAGACTTTTTATTCACAAGGATCGGATCCAAAAGTAGAATAGGAGGATATTCGGAACTATGTTTTAAAAAGTTCGTGAGATATACATTAGACGCTATATTTGCGGTTTGATTCTTGAAGGCTTCTTCCGTGATCACTGCATAACGAGTGCAGGAAAAAAACAGAAAAATGGAAAATAAGAAAAATATAATTTTATTTTTGAATTTCATTTTATGATCCAGAATTAATTTCTTTTGTTCAACCAGTGGATGATAGTCGGAAATACTTCATCATCCGCCTTCTTTCCAACTACTAGGTCAGTATGGCCATAGTCTTCTGAAAAACCTTTCCCTTTCGAAAGTACGAATAAGGTTTTATCTGCAGAGCCTAATTGGTCGTAAACATATCTGAGAGAATATGTGAATCCTAGTTTGTCCCTTCTGCCCGCGACTAACAGCACAGGGATCTTAATATTTCCGAAAGCTTGTGAATAAATGAGTTTGCCGTCTTCTGAACGGAAATGCCCTGTTTCTACGATCTTATCCATCTGTCTTGCTTCTCTTTTAGAAACAGTGGCGATGGAGTCGGTAAAGATACCGGAAACAATTTTAGGATCTATATTTGTTTGGTGCCAAAATACTTCTTCGAAACTTCTTTTCGGAAAAATGGGGAGTCCTGTTCCTCCTCTGACCTGGGACCAAGTTTCAGTCGGAACTGCAGGCCACAGATTTAAAGCCCAAGTAAAACTAGACCATAATTTTAAAGCGTCTGATGGAGGATCCATGATCGCAGGAGAGCCGATCGCAACAAAGTTAGCCACTCGATTCTCTCCTAAACTTCCGAGTCTTGCGTATTGGAGCATACCTCCCATACTATGACCGATCCAGTTTACTTTTTCTTTGCCTGTAGCTTTGAGAACATATTGGATAGCAGCATCTGCATCTTGTTTTATATAATCATCGATGGAATAATCAAAAGTTTTATCTCCCCAGAATAAGGAAGGAGACCCGGCTTCTTGTTTTCCTCGTAACTCTAAAAGCCAAACATCATATCCTTCTTTTTGAAGATTAGCCACTATGGATGACTTTTCATTGATCTTAAGATAGATACGATTCGCTATGAATCCGTGACAAAGTATCACAGGATATTTTTTATTAGTGGTTCCTTGCAGAGGAGGAAAATGTTCGAGAGTGATGTCCCAACCATCTGAGGTTTTCGGATGAAGGATCTCTCCTTTTAACGCGATATTCGCGGAACAAGAAACGATTAGCGGTACGCATACGAAGAATGCGGAAAGAAAACGAAGCATACCCGCGATCCTCCTCCTTGCCGAAATGGAATCAAGGAAAATTCAAAACTAAATTTCAAGTAAAGAACAATGTTCGTACTAACCGATGTGTAGAAAATTTAGAAAGGAGTCCACCGACTTCTTTATAGTAGGAAAGAATCGGATCTTATGCAGTAGAGGATTCCACCAACCTGTGGTGATACAAAAATACGTATCATATGGAGCAGTATGATGTATTTTATGATGCTCGGGAGAAAGTATCCAACGCTTTTTTTGCATGTATTTGATAAGTTTATTTGGCTCGTCTTGGTGGGCCCATTTATGGATCTGATTGGTAAAAAAGATCCCGACCAGAACGAGTATCCAGAATGTTCTCGCCCAAGGAAAAATCCCATCCTCTATAGAAGCAAAAAAACAATACAAAAGAATGGGAAGAGACACTAGACAATTATTTCCGTTAGTCTCCACAAAATCATGTCGAGTGATCCCTTTTGGGTCTACATGATGATCTCTAAAAGGAAAAATAAAAGCAGGTCCAATATAAGGAGTGAATTCGTTCCCGAAACTATCTCCCAAAAAATGAACAAAGCCGGAAAGAAAGTCTGCGGTAATATAAGCTAAGAATAAGAGAGCTACAAGTTCGGCTAAGAAAATCCATGGAGAATCCTTTAAGACCGACAAGGATAATATTCCGAACTCATACAGACATAGTCCGGCAAAAACTAAGAATAAAAGTATACTTAGAACTTCCACTAACCTGTGGATTTTAAAAGGAGAAGGGAATAAAATTTTCAGGAAGTTCATGGTTCTCATTTATAGCCTAGGTCCCGATTTGCAAAATTTTTTTACCTGATCTCTTTGCCTAGGCAAAAAAATGATCCTTATAAAACCGATACATAAGAGATAGATCGGTTAAGAATTTAGATATTTCGGATTAACGGAATGTTCTCGTACCCTTGAATTTTATTCGGATTTTTAAATCCTTCTTTTCAATCCCGAATAAGAAATTCTTATTTGAATGTTCACGGCAGTAAGAATGATTTTACAACGTCTTAAAAGATCGATTTCTCCCCCATTGTCAGCAGACCCCGAAAAAGACGTTTCGATCAGACTTCTTTATGGTCTGATGTATGTCACTTTCGCAGTAGCAGTTTTATATCGGATACTTCATCCACTTATTTCTGAAAAACCGAAGAACGCGTATTACTCTTTCTATCTCATTCCAACTGCAGTGATCATTTGCCACCTTCTCGCAAAATCGGGAAGGATAAAGCTCGGCGCACATATCATGATCTTCTTACAATGGTTGGCTCTTTGTATTGTATCAATGAGAGAAGGTGGAGTCTATGCCACATCATTCTCTCAATTTATGATCATTATAGTGTTGGCATCTTTGATTCTAGGACAGGGCGGAGCATTATTCTATGCACTTCTCTCATTCTTCACAGGGCTTTTAAGTATTTATTTGAAATCAAAGGGAATGATACCTGCTCCAAATTATCCTACTGGAGAATGGTCTGCATTTATAGGGAATTCCGTAGGTTTATTTATGTCTTGGATCCTGATGAAATTTGGTTTATCAGGATTATCTAAAATACGAGAAGAATTGTCTAGAGCTCAAATCGATGCCAAGTTAGGAGCGATCACTTTAAATTTGGAAACCAAAGAAGTGACTTTATCCAAAGAATATCGCATCATGCTCGGAAATAAGAGCGCCAAAGAATCTATTACAATTCATATGAATAAGTTCATTGAAAAGTATGTGGAAGGCGAAGATAAAGAAAGGATACCGGCAATACTCGCAGAAGGTGCGCAATATTTTAGCGATCCGTCTTACGTTACTGAGTTTATTTTTAGAACAAAAGGAGATGACGGCAAGACCAGATACATTTTGGCCAAGGGAAAATATAAAGATTCTATAATGGGTTATGGAACTGGCCAAGATATTACGGAAAAACATATAGCCGGCGAGGAGATTAAAGCAAGTCAGGAATTATTTTCTAAAGTATTCAAACTAAGTCCATATGCAACTTCCATTTCAAATTTCGAGGATGGAAAATATGTAGATATAAATGATGGATTTACCGAATTACTCGGTTACACCAGAGAAGAAGTGATAGGTCGCACTAGCATTGAATTGGGGGTCTGGTTGCATCCGGCTGAAAGAGATTCCTTTAAAGAAAAGATCAAAAAAGACGGATTCTTATATAATGAAGAAGTAACATTTAGGGCCAAAGATGGGCGTTTGCTGCAAGTGGAGTTTTCTACTAGATTTGCGATCATCGACGGAGAAACCCGTATGATCAATATGGTGAAAGATATTTCTTCCAAAAAAGAAGCAGCAGAATTAAGAGTTTTGAATAATGAAATCTCTGCTCAAAACGAATTGATTGCAAAACAAAAAGCAGAATTAGAATCCACACTTGATTATCTTCAAAAGACGCAAAACCAACTGATACTTTCTGAAAAGATGGCTTCGCTTGGACAGTTGGTTGCTGGGATTGCACATGAGATCAATAATCCGATTGGAGTGATCCGAGCAGCGAATGAATCTGTTAAAAGCCATTTTGATCGCGTCTTGGATAGAATGCAGGAAGCTGCTTCTGTCTTAGAAAATCTGGGTAATGATGCAAAGATAGAATTCCAAACCTTATTAAAGAAGGGAAGGGCTTATCAAGAAATTATTCCTCCTAAAGAAGTACGAGCTAAAACTAAAATTTTAGAATCTAGATTTAAGGAACTTGGAATTCCAGAAGCCAGAAATTTAGCGGAAGGTTTAGTAGAGGCAGGATTGGAAGATGCGTTAGAAGATTTTCCAAAACTATTCATCGGAGAAAAAATCCAACAAGTAATCCAGTATGCATTGGATGAGATCCAAGCGAGTAGAAGTTCCAAATTGGTGGATATGTCGGTAGATAGGACTTCTAAAATAGTATATGCGCTTAAGAACTTTTCTCATTTCAGTAATGGTGGACCGAAGGCCCCCGTTGATATTAGAGAAAGTATAAATACAGTTCTTACAATCTATCAAAACCAATTGAAATCAGGAATAGAGATCATAAAAGAATATGAACCAGAAACCCCTGTTGTCCAAGGATATTCAGATGATCTATTACATGTCTGGACCAACCTGATCTATAATGCTGCCCAAGCGATGGGATTCAAAGGAATCCTAAAAATAAATGTAGGCGGTGGAGGGGGGAAGGACCATATCTGCGTCAGAATTTCGGATAACGGACCTGGAATTCCTGAATCGATCCAAGAAAGAATTTTCGAACCATTCTTTACAACTAAAGCTCCCGGAGAAGGTTCCGGATTAGGCTTAGACATTGTAAAACGTATCGTGGAAAACCACGGAGGATCGATCGGATTCGAAACTTCTCCCAAAGGCACAGCGTTCTTAGTAACTTTACCTCAATGAGTTTTCTTTTTTAGGAATTTCTCTATTTTAGGACGGATCACATAATGACAGTAAGGCTGTCCTGGATTCAGTCTGAAATAATTTTGATGATAATTTTCCGCGGGGAAAAATTTCTCTAAGGCCACAATCTCTGTTACGATAGGAGAGGCAAATTTGGGTCCTGCTTCTGTTCTGGAAGTTTCTGCAATTTCCTTCTGAGTTTGATTTTCATATAAAATGATACTTCTGTATTGAGGCCCTTCGTCGTTACCTTGTTTGTTCCTTGTAGTTGGATCGTGAGCTTCCCAAAAAATTTGCAAAATGTCTTTATAGGAGATCTTAGTTGGATCAAATCCTACTCGGATCACTTCTGCATGACCCGTAAGTCCCGTACAAATTGATTTATAATTTGGTGCAGGATCATGTCCTCCTGCATAACCGGAGACAATAGATTCTACACCATCTACCAATTGATAGATCGCTTCGACACACCAAAAACATCCCCCACCTAAAATTGCATATTCCAGATCTTTTTGTTCTGACATCCCATCCTCCTCTATTATTAGATTTGATTCCGGTCAGAAAGTCAAATTGCGGAAACATTTTTCCGAATTTATTCCGAAAAAACGTAAGCGCTAAACACGAAATGAGACCGGGACGGGTATGAAGTTCAAACTAATATTAAACCCCAAACCGATCAAAAGTAAATCGTGGAAAGCAAAGTCTCCCAGAGAATCTATGCCAGTTTGTACATTGATACTTCCAGATAAGTTATACAAAAATTATCTGAAAAACTGGCACGGGTCAAGGCCAGGAGCAACATGTCTGAAGGATTTGTTACAACTATACGGACCGGATTTGCAATTCCAAGAAAAACTAAATCCTGATTCAGCTTTAATGATGTACCAAAAAAAGGAAGGAAGGAGGCAAGCGGGCTGGAATCGTCTGAATTTTAGACCTGATCTGGAAGATTGGAATCTATTAGGGAATTATGCAAGAAAACACGGAGTTTCGAAGTGTTATTTGTTTACGTTTTTATTAAATAAATTCTTTTCGGATTCTCCTTCTTCGGAGGTTTCCAAAAAGAAGAAGGTGGCCTGATCGAAAATTACTCTTAACTTCGGATCGGATGAATAGGTTGTCCTGCACTTAATTTTGAGATTTCATCTTCTACAGAAACCAATCTATGGATTGTGGTATTTAGTAGTAGTGAGAAAAATTTAGGGTTTGTTTGTCCGATCCTATAGAACATTTCTTGATCCAAAATGCCTATCTTTGCTTTTTCAGTGATCACCCTTGCGGTCGCGGCTCTTGGCACATTATTGATCAATGCAATTTCTCCGAAAAATGACCCTGGCTCTAAATTTCGAATTACCCTTTCCTCTCCGTCATAAGACTTTCTGATTTCTAGAGAGCCGGTAAAAACAAAATACATCATTCCATTAGAAGGATCTTTCTCTTTAAAGACATCTTCTCCGGCTAGATAGGTTTTAACGGATACGTTATTGATGAACTCTAAAATATTGATTCCCATCTTATGATTCCTTATTTGCGGCCGCTTCGGCAGGAGTTTCTTCTTGAGTGGCCTCAGTTTTTGTTGCTTCTGAAACTTCTGTTCGTTTTTCGGCTACTGGTGCTTCTGAAGATTTAGATTCTTCTTCTTTTTTGTGGATCTCTGTATAAAGAGTTTCCAGTTTCATCTCTGCTCTATTCAGTTTTTCGAAAGTGTTTTTGAGAAGTAAAAGTAAGAATTGAGGACTGGTTTTTTCCAGTTTTTCGAAAACACCTTTGTTCAAGACTCCTAGTTTTGCAGAAGGAGAAAGAACTTGGACCGACATCGCTCTCGCTCTTCCTGAAATTAAAGCGATCTCTCCAAAAAATTCTCCAGGGAAAACTTCCTTAATGGATTTGTCTCCAGCATCAGGACGATTCTTGCTGACCATTAAATGTCCTTGAAAAAGGAAATACATGTTTCCGTCGGATTCTTCTCCTTCTTTGAATATGAAGGAATCTTTGGGATAAACCCGAGTAAAAACGCTATGAACGAAATCCAGAATGGTCGGCATGTTTTTTAAGACGGGAAAAAGCCTACATATCCAAACCAGATTTAAAATTTTTCAAAAATCGTTTTCAGCGACCTGTTCTAAAATGTGGTCCGACCTTGTTTCAGTCGAATCCATCCAAGCTTGCCAGCTTAAGAAATGAGAGCATAAAACTAATATAAACTATGATTTGAAATACTGCCGTAAAGATGAGATAGGCAGATCTGAATTTTAAACCAATCGTTCTAGTTAGAAAATTTTCCCAGGTTGCAACTAAGATAATAGGAACGGCCATTAGAAGTTCCGGTGTACTTATATCTGCTTTGAATAAACTTCCAACTTTAGAGCCAATTAAAAAAAGAACGAGGCTTAAAACGCTAAAAAGCAATGCTTCGAGACTTCTGTAACCTTCTTGGGCTACAGAAAAATTTTCTAAGAATAAATTCCGAAAAAACGCAATTCCTGCATTATATAAAATTAATACAGTAATTACTAACCAGATTAGTCCTACAATCTCGGTATTTGTAGCAGACGTTTGACTTCTTGCTATAGGAGAAGAATAGGTCATCACAAAAATAAATATTGATATTGCGGAAACTATAGATAGAACAAAGAGGATTAGAACAGGATTTAGAATTTTAGACTTCAAGTGCGCCTTCCGGTTTCGGAAAGGATCAAACTCTCTATATTTTCAGCAAGGAAAAGATAATATTATAAGGACAGACCACCTATTTTAAGTAAGGTGATATTACGCGAATAACGTTATTGAAAAATAGATCTGTTATTCTTATAAAAACGTTATACGTAGAGTATAGTTTTTTGAAACTTCGATCTTATTTTCAAATTCCCTTTCTTAAGATCAGAAAGGAGAGCCCTTTTCTATCCAGTAAAACCGAATGAAATGATTTATACGTACTATAATCCAAAATTGCCAGATTCTTTGTTTGGTCTGCGGCCGCGTTCAGAGAGAATGGGATCCAAGGTTTGAACTGATTGGCTTGGCCTAGACCAAACTCTGATTGATTCACTCCAGAAAGAACAGGGATCGGTTTTTCTATAAATGCAGAAAGACCGGAAGAGAATGGAAAAAGCGGAGCAGAATCCAAACCAGGAGAGTAGATGATCGGCTCTATAGGTGAGATAAGTCCGTTATCCGCAAGAACTGCAATATCAAGGTCGGATAAATGTCTGAGCACATCGCCAACTTTTCCACCTAACAAATCATCAGAGAATAAAGAGCGAGCGGCTCCTAATAGAAGCAAGTCGATTTCCTTACTTTTTGCAATCTCTACAATCCCTGGAACAATCCAGTCGGAAGGGAATCCTACAGTTTCAAAACTGAATTCAGAACCGGCAGCTTCTTCTCTAACTGCTTGGAAAATTTCATCTTCTTCTAATATAGGAAATCCTTCCGATTTGGATTCCACTGAAACGACGTGTAACGCTACTATAGAAAGATTCTCTTTGGATTTAGAGAATAGAGCCCTCGTTAGCCCGAAAAGTTTTGCTCCCATCTTGGGATTGGCAAACGAAATTAGAACTTTCATTTTCGCCTCCTAGGTTATAATTACCCCGGAACTATTTCACTGGTTGAAAAAATCCCAGGGTCAGAATGAGCCGGGAAGATTGGAAGGAACTCCTGTCTTCTCTCCATGCTTACGAAGTTAGCTGACGGGCTAGGAAAGAGAGATTTCCCCCGTAAGAAACGGTTAGCCCCAAAAATTGGTTCCTCCGCTCCGATTTCTGTCGGATTAAGCAGACTCGCAAGGAAGTGTAGCTAGAAAAATGAATTTGTCAAGTAGTAGATTGAAGTGTTTATGGGCCGACTATAAGACAAACAAATGAATTCAGGATTCTTTTAAGCTGGTTTTCTTTTTCGAAATAACCAAGTTGTCGGAACCAAATACATTAGTATCAATATCACAAAGCCTGCGATACTCAACCACACGTTTATGAAAGCAAGAATAGTTACAAAAGAGTAAATATAAGGGCCTTTTATAAAATGTTTAGAGATCATTTCAATTTCTGCAATATCAGCATCAGGATTTCTGAGATATTCTTTTTTAACTCCATATCTCCAGACTAGATTAAAGGGAATTCCACCTAAAGCAATCCAGCCACCGTAAATCAAAGCTGCAATTTTGGAGTTTTCATTATCTAAAAGAATATATTCTCCTAACATTTCTGAACAAAAGGGGATAATGATTATGTTTAATAAAAGTAAGTTATTTAGGATGGTTAAGTTATGATCCACATACTTTACGTATCTGAAAATTGTATGGTGATTTGTCCAAACAACTGTGATGATCATAAAGCTAATCAAAAAACTTAAATAAGCAGGCCAGGCTTCTCCCAAGGCAACTAATAGATTTTTAGAACCGATCTGCTCTGGAGTTGGGATCTTTATTTCAAGCGCCATTAGAGTTAATGCGATAGAAAAGATTGCGTCACTATAAGCAACAGTCCGTCCTGATTCTGTCAAAACAGGAGAAGGTTGTGAGATTGCGATAGTCTCTGTTTGCTTTTTTGATTTAGTTTTTTTAGCGGCCATCTTTTTCCTAAAAGCCGAGTTCCCCCGGCTTTATCAAGTCATTACTTAATATAGGAACAGCAATAGTCGCTCAGTTTTTTAACATTCAGTTTGAATTTGGAATTTGCAGGAACTTCAAAAGATTGTCCACCTTTGATTTCTTTCCATTCAGGATTTCCAGGTAGTTGGACCAACAGATCTCCATCTAGAATTTCCATAATTTCTTTATCATCAGTTCCGAATTCGTATTCTCCTGGCATTAGGATACCTAGGGTCTTCTTTTCTCCGTTAGAGAATAATACAGTTCGACTGGTGACCTTACCGTCAAAGTATACATTCGCTTTTTTAATTACTGTTACGTTCTCGAATTGTTGCATTATAGAATAGCTCCGAAACTAAAATTTAGTACGGAGCTTAGAACGATACCAAATAATTTGTTATTTGGAGGTCAACCAACGCATTCCTTCTTCTCTCGAAGGAGTATTGATCAGATCTATATTACCTGCTTTCATAGATTTAGTATCAATAGAAAGTTCGGAAAGAACTGATTGAGGGATTACGATAGCGATCTTTTTTAAAGGAGAAGCCATCGCTTTTGGAAACCAAATCTCGTTTACCCAGGTTTGTGCTTCCGCAGAAACGATTCCCATATTAGATGTATCTGCCATCCATTTGGTAACTTGGAATTCTTTCACAAGTTCCAGGCCCTTCTCTAACATTTCACGATAACCTTCGTAACTAAAATTTTCGGTCCAGACTATCTCTACAAGATCGTATTTTTTAACGTAATATATCTTTCCGATCGCAGCTGTGAATTTTAGCTCATGAGTTTTGGAATCCATGACCTTCTCTGCTGCTTTTGTTTTTGCGGCGATCTGGAACATTCCTACGGTATTTCCGAGCTTGTTTGCAGTATTAGAGATCCCTAAAATTCTTTCTGCTAAAGAATCACTATTTTCTGAATTACTTACAGCTAAATTACTGATAGAAGAAACCGAATCCACAACTTCTCTTGTTGCGGTATTATGCTCTGTAACTGCGTTTCGAATCTCATCGGATCGTTTAAGAACAAAGTCTGCTTCTTTGAGAACAGAGTTTCTGAGTTCTTGTTGGGAATTGACAGCTGCTCTCACTTCTGTAATTTGAGCGGACATTCTATCTATTGTTTCTATAATTTCTTGGATCTCTTTTGTTGTGATCTGGATCCTTTCCAAACCTTGAAACATATCATCTTGGTTCTTTTTCACTAATTCATTGATACTTCTTACGCTCAAAGCAGTTCTTTCTGCAAGTTTAGAAACCTCATCTGCAACTACTGCAAAACCTCTTCCTGCTTCTCCGGCTCTTGCTGCCTCAATAGACGCGTTAAGTGCTAACATATTAATTTTTTCACTGATATCAGCGATATTCCCGATCGTTTTTGTAATCTCTTTAGAACTTTTTGAAAGATTGTCTATGGCCTGGCCCATATAGTTTAAGGATTGGGAACCTTTCTCTGCACGTTTGGAAATATCTTCAAAGGAAATTAAGGTTTCATCCACTTGGCCTTTTGTCTTTTCGATCGCAGAAGAAAGTTTTTCCACCTCTGTAACTAAGCTACCCATACTATGCGCGTTTTCTCCTGCAATTGAAGAAATTGAAGTTGCTACTCCGGAAATTTCTTCGATGGATGCGGAGACTTCTTCTGTTGCAGCTGACTGGGATTGTATATTAGAACCGAAGTCTAAAACAACAGTCCTCATTTCTCCAGATTCCGTAGAAAGATTTTCTGCTGTGCTTCTGATCAGACCGATCAACTCAGATTGGCCTTGTAACATTCTATGAAAACTTTCATAAAAATCAAAAAGTAGATCTTTCGAATTTGTTTCTATTCTCGCAGTTAGATCACCTTTACTCACCTTCTTAAATGAATCTTGTATAGTTTGGAAAGTGCTAGCAAGCCAGGTACCTGAAAAAATTCCCATACATAAAGAAAAGAAAATCCCAACTCCTGCAGAGATGGAAGTCGCGAATCCGAATTTTTCCGCAGGAAGGACCCCTAAAAAGTAGAATGTTCCGAGTATGGATCCGAGGACCAAAGAAGTGAAAATTGAGTAAGAGAAAAAATAATAAAGCCTAAGTTTGAATAACATTGAGATTCCTTTCTGTATAGGACGGAGAACTTATTTTGGAACCTATTCTAAGTCAGTCTTAAATTGAAAATAGGCCCGAATCCTCTGGCACTTCCTCCTTGCTTTTGCAAGGATAGGTGGAGAAGTTTCGCTCTTTGGGAATCTGATTTATCCCTTATGGGATATTTTTTGTTTATTTTTTCTGTCAGACGAACACCGGGACTGCTTAAAATCCAAAATTCTTGACTTTTTTAGAATATTAAGGAAACTTGAGAGATACTTTGGCACTCTAACTTGCAGAGTGCCAATAAGAGTAGATATGGAACTATCCCAAAGACATAGGATGATCCTGAAAGCCACGGTGGATGAGTTTATACAAGAGAACCGTCCAGTTGGCTCTAAAACCTTATTCGATAAACATGATATAGGTTTGTCCCCGGCATCTATACGTACCGTTCTCAAAGAACTGGAAGAGATGGGATATCTCGCTTCTCGACATACTTCGGGGGGAAGGATCCCAACAGAGATAGGCTATCGATTCTATGTGGATTCTTTAGTGGTTCTTTATGAGTTAACCATTAAGGAAAAACAAAGGATTCAGGAAGAATACCTAAAGATGCAGTTTAAACTGGATCAGATCCTGAAAGCGACAGCAAGTGTTCTCGCTAGTCTTTCAAATTCGGCGGGAGTGGTTTTAGGACCGGCCAAAAGTTTAGACACTCTAAAACATGTTGAGTTGATCCATGTTCATGGGGACGAGGTTCTGATGATCATGGTAATGCGATCCGGAGCTGTGCTGAACCGGAGCGTATTCTTAGATAGGAATTATAGCCAGGAAGAGTTGTATCAGATCTCAAAGTATCTGAATGATAACGCAAAAGGTTATGATATGTTCGAGATCCAGGAGAAGGTGATCCCTTCTCTATTGCTGAGAAAAGACGGACCATTAGATTTTTATAAAGTGTCTGGAGTGATCTCTTCCGCAATGACGCCGGATAATTCCGAAGTGTCTTTGTATATTGATGGTCTCAAGAATTTATACGGAAGATTTAAGGACGAAGAGGAAAAACTTAACCAGGTTCTCTCCTTACTGGATGATAAAAGATTCCTCACCGGAATGTTTGGGGATTATCCTGAACATGATGGAGTGTATACCGTCATTGGAAAGGACGGAGACGGAAGAATGGGCGGAGTGAGTATCATTACTTCTGGATATAGAATGGGAGAAAAAAGGATAGGCGCTATGGGAATCATAGGTCCACAGAGGATGGATTATCATAGAGCACTTCCACTTGTAGATTTTACTTCGAAACTGGTTTCGGAGATGATCACGCGTATTAGTAAGTAGTAATGAACCATGCAAGGAAATGATAGAGAGATGAGTCAAGAAGAAGCGGTCGCAACGCCTACCGGAGAAAATTCGGCTGATTCCCAAAAGCCGGAAAGCGTAGAGGAAACTTTACGTAAGGAATTGGAGATTGCGAAAAAAGAGATCGAATCCTTAAAAGATTCTTGGACTCGTGAAAGAGCCGAGTTTCAGAATTATAAGAGGAGATCTGCGCAAGAATTTTCTAATATTAAGAAGGAAGCAGTCAAATCTCTGGTAGCGGAGTTTTTGAATCCGATCGATAATTTGGATCGTGTTGGTTCCGGTGTAAATGTTACGGAAGAGGTAAAACCTTTCGTGGACGGAGTAACGATGATCCTAAAGGAATTTTATTCCGTATTAGAAAGATCGAATGTGTTTAGGCAGTATCCGCAAGGAGAAACGTTTGATCCAACTTCGATGGAAGCATTGTCTTCTGAAGAAGGGGAGCAATATACAGAAGAGACCGTGATAGAAGTCTATCAGGCAGGGTTCTATATTAAGGAAAACGAAGATAAGTTCTCCTTAAGACCTGCAAGGGTGAGAATTGGAAAACCTAAAGCTTAATGCTTTGGGACTTAGGCACATGGTGCCTTGAATAAAACGAATTAAATCATGAATAACCGCCGGGGTAAGGACTCAAATGGCGGAAGGAGAAACCAAAATGTCAAAAGAGAAGATTATCGGAATCGACTTAGGAACCACAAACTCTTGCGTTTCCGTTATGGAAGGTGGAGACCCGGTAGTAATCCAAAACTCCGAAGGTGCTAGAACTACTCCGTCGATCGTTGCTTTTACCGCTAAAGGGGAAACTTTGGTAGGCCAGTTCGCTAAGAACCAGGCTATTACTAACGCGGTAAATACGATTCGTTCCGCAAAAAGATTTATAGGACGCAGATTCAACGAGACCGAACAAGAGATGAAGCACGTTTCCTATAAAGTAATCAAAAGTGGTAACGATGGATTAAAATTCGAAACTGCTAACGGTGAGTTCACTGCTCAAGAGATCTCTGCTCGTGTTCTTCAAAAGATGAAACAAACTGCAGAAGATTATCTTGGTCACAAAGTGACCAAGGCGGTGATCACAGTTCCTGCTTATTTCAATGACGAACAACGTCAGGCAACTAAAGATGCAGGAAGAATCGCTGGTCTGGAAGTAGAAAGGATCATTAACGAGCCTACTGCTGCTGCACTTGCTTACGGTTTCGATAAGAAGAAGAGTAATGCAAAAATCGCCGTTTATGACTTGGGAGGAGGAACCTTCGACGTTTCTATCCTTGAGTTAGGAGACGGTGTATTCGAAGTAAAATCTACCAATGGTGACACTCACTTAGGTGGCGACGATTTCGATATGGTCATCATGGAATGGATGATCGAAGAATTCAAAAAGCAGTACGGGATCGATATCTCCCAAGATAAGAATACCGTTCAACGTTTGAAAGAAGCTGCAGAAAAAGCAAAAATCGAACTTTCCGGGACCATGTCTACTCAAGTGAACTTGCCGTTCATCACTGCTGATGCTACTGGACCAAAACACTTGGATATGAATCTTACAAGAGCTAAGTTCGATCAGTTGACTAGCCGTTTGGTAGAAAGAACTCGTATTCCGTGTGAAAACGCGTTACGTGATGCTGGATTAAAAGCTTCCGATATCGACGAAGTGATATTAGTGGGAGGATCCACTCGTATCCCTGCTGTACAAGAACTTGTAAAAGGAATTTTTGGTAAAGAACCGAATCGTTCTGTAAACCCTGACGAGGTAGTTGCAATCGGTGCTGCTATCCAAGGCGGAGTTTTAGCTGGAGAAGTTTCAGACGTTCTTCTATTGGATGTAACCCCACTTTCACTCGGTATCGAGACATTGGGTGGCGTAATGACCAAGTTGATCGACAGAAATACTACGATCCCAACTAAAAAATCTCAGGTGTTCTCTACTGCTGCGGACAATCAAAATGCAGTGTCTATCCATGTTCTCCAAGGAGAAAGAGATATGGCTGCCGGTAACCGCACGCTCGGAAGATTCGATCTGATTGGAATTGCACCTGCACCTAGAGGAGTTCCTCAAATTGAAGTTACATTCGATATCGATGCGAACGGTATAGTGCATGTTTCTGCAAAAGATCTGGGAACTGGTAAAGAACAAAAGATACGTATTGAATCTTCTTCTGGATTAAGCGAAGACGAGATCTCTAAAATGGTAAAAGATGCAGAGGCACATGCTGCTGCAGATAAAGCTGCTAGGGAACTTGTAGAAGCTAAGAACGAGTTGGATACGATCACTTATTCTTTGGAAAAAGCGGTTACAGATGCTGCGGATAAACTTTCAGACAGCGAAAAACAATTGGCGAATGACGAGATCAAACGCGCAAGAGAAGCGATCGAATCAGGTGATATCGGTCGTATTAACGCTGCGAAAGAATCCATTACCAAGAGAGCTTCGGAAATAGGTTCCAAAATTTATTCCCAAGGAGCTCCAGGCGAGGAAGCAGGTCCAGGACCTAACGGTGCGGGACCAGGAGAAGGCGCAGACAATTCCCAAGCTAAGGGAGAAAAGGTCGTGGACGCCGACTATACCGTAGTGGACGATGAGAAAAAGTAACTAAGACATGAGTGACAAAAGTTACTACGATATCCTCGGAGTTTCCAAATCCGCGACTGATGAAGAAATCAAGTCTGCGTATCGGAAGTTAGCTATCAAATATCACCCTGATAAGAACCAGGGTGATAAAGCTGCTGAAGAGAAATTTAAGGAAGCTACCGAGGCCTACGAAGTTTTAAGAGACGCCAATAAGCGTCGCATGTACGACCAATACGGCAAAGCCGGAGTGGGTGCAGGCGCTCAAGGTGGATTTGGAGGAGGAGCATATACTGACTTCTCTGATATCTTCGGTGATTTCGGAGATATTTTCGGCGACTTCTTCGGAGGGGGAGCAGGAAGAGGTGCTGGAGGCGGTGCTCGCAGATCCGGTCCACAACGCGGCTCCGATCTTCGTTATAATCTAGAAGTTTCCCTCGAAGACGCAGCTCTAGGCAGGGAATATAAAATCGAAATCCCAAGACTGGAAACCTGTGTAGATTGTGGAGGTTCCGGTGCAAACAAGGGAAGCACTCCTCAAACTTGTCCGGATTGCGGCGGTTCAGGGCAGATCCGTAGATCTCAGGGATTCTTCTCCGTTGCAACTACATGTGGAACCTGTCGTGGAAAAGGTACAATCATATCTAATCCGTGCAAGACCTGTCATGGACAAGGCCTAGTAGAAAAAAGACGTACTATCAATATTAAGATCCCACCTGGTATCGAATCAGGAAGCAGACTAAAAGTTTCCGGCGAAGGGGAAGCAGGACCTAATGGTGGTCCTCATGGAGATCTATATGTGGTAACACATATTAAAAAACATGAATTATTCGAACGCCAAGCAAACGACTTGATCTTAAACAAAAAGATCAGTTTAACACAAGCAATCTTAGGTGGAGACATTGAAGTTCCAACCATAGACGGCAAAAAGGTGAAGATGAAAATTCCGGAAGGAACCGAGTCAGGCCAAGTGTTCCGTTTGAAAGGTCATGGAATTCCGTATCTAGGTGGATATGGAAAAGGGGACCAACACGTGATCGTTCGCATCGAGATCCCTAAAAAACTAACTAGACGACAAAGAGAATTGATCGAAGAATTCGCCCGTGAGTCCGGAGAATCTGTTTCCGGTTCTAAGGGTAAAATTTTTACGAATAAGTAATATCCACAAAAAGGAAGTTTCATGACTAACAAAGTCAAGATCGGAGTAATCGGGACAGGCCATATGGGCCAATACCACGTGAACGTGGCCAAAACATTAAGCGATGCGGAGTTGATCGGTATTTATGACTCTGATTCCGAAAGAGCCTCCCAGATGGCGGAAAAACATAAAACTTCTGCCTTCTCAACTGTAGACGATCTGATCAAGCATACTGATTCTGTGATCATTGCGGTGCCTACATTCTTGCACCACGAAATTGGTAAGAAGGCACTCCTGGCCGGCAAACATGTTTTGGTAGAGAAGCCGATCGCAGAAACATTAGAACAAGCCAAAGAATTAGTGGAACTCGCTTCTAAAAACAATTTGGTCTTACAAGTAGGTCACGTTGAACGTTTTAACGGTGCGGTCCTAGAACTTGGAAAGATCGTAACTGAACCTTTATTGATCGAATCCAGAAGATTAGCCCCTTTTAATCCTAGAATTAAGGATGTCGGAGTAGTTCTGGATATGATGATCCACGATATTGATATCGTATTGAATCTTGTAAAATCTCCCGTCAAATATCTAAGTGCAGTGGGGACCAAAGTGGTTTCCGCTCACGAAGATATTGCATCCGTTATTCTCCATTTCGAGAATGGTGCGATTGCGAATATTTCCGCGAGCAGAAATACACAAGCCAAAATTCGGACCCTGAATATCACTCAAAAAGACGTGTACATCACATTAGATTTTAGCGACCAAGAGATCGAGCTTCATAGACAAGCTACTTCGGATATTCTACTTAGGACCGGAGAGATCAAATATCGCCAAGAATCCATTGTTGAGAAGATATTCGTTCATAAGGATAACCCTTTAAAACAGGAACATGAACATTTTGTAAAATGTATCCTAAAAGAAACGGAACCTTTAGTGGATGGAAGATCCGATATCCAAACTCTGGAGATCGCGTACAGAATTTTGAAAGAGATACATAAAAACTGATCGGGTAGTATGGAAAACGGATTCAGCGGAAAAGTATTAATCTCTAATTCGTCTATCGTAACGGATTATTTCAATCGTACTGTGATCCTAATGGTGGAACACGATCAATCGGGCGCATTCGGCCTTGTATTGAATAAAAAGATGGATGTTGCATTGAGCGAAGTGATCCAAGGAATTCCGGAAGGAATAGACGGATCTTCTCCGATCTATTCCGGAGGTCCTGTAGATCCTACCTTTGTCTCCATTCTTCATGATAATCCTAAATTAAAACAACCTGGGATCGAAGTTATCCCTGGTGTGTTTCTTGCCAGAAGTTTTGAAGCTCTGGTGGAATTATTAGAACATCCTGATAAAACCAAATTTAACGTATACCAAGGATATTCCGGTTGGGGAGCTTCTCAACTAGAAGGTGAGATGGAGCGTAAATCTTGGGTGGTTCATGATCCAAACGCGGAGTGGATCTTTACAGAAGATCCGGAAGCAACTTGGCAAGAAGCCTTAAAGAGCAAAGGTGGATTGTATAAGTATTTCGTGGAACATACCAAAGATCCAATGTTGAACTAGGGTTTTTAAACAGATTAATGAAAGAGGCTTCCCTTTTCAGGAAGGCTCTTTCGTTGATTTCGGAATAAGAAGTCCTTTTAATTGATCTAAAATATGTCCTCCTCCAACGAGTTGGATCTGATTGATTTTTTCACTCAATCTTTCAATATACTCCAACTCTTTGAGTTTGAACAATACTTGATTCTCTTCCATCAGTTTTGCTGTATTTAGTAAACTTCTAGTAGAAGCGGTTTCTTCTCTTCTTGTAATAATATTTGCCTGTGCTTTTTTCTCAGCAATTAAAACCTGATTGAGAATATCCTTTATCTCTCCTGGAAGGATGATATCCTTAACACCAGCAAATAGAATTTCTAAGCCTAAACTTTCAGCGTTTGATTTTGCTTTTTCCAAAACAAAGGAACCAATTTCCTCTTTCTTCGCGAGAATTTCGTCAAGAGTGAGATTACCTACATACTCCCTTAATGCAAGTTGCAAAAAGATATAAATTTGTTCTGAGAAGTCCTTAATCTCTTTAAAAATTTTCTCTGAATTTACTATTTTATAATGAAAGACAAAGTTCAGACGAAGGTTGATTTTATCCTTAGTCATCAATTCCTGGCCACTAATCTCGTGCTGTATTCTGCGAAGATCTAATTTTGGAACAGAAACTGAATTGATACCTTTCCAAAAATAATATGTTCCTGGCTCTAACAATTTAGAGAAGTTTTTCTCTATAAATAAACCACCGATTTCATGAGGCTCCACAGTGAATGCAGAGACAAACTTAGAAAGTTCCGGTTTTGCTAAAACATTCTTATCCAAATTCTGAGGTATTTCACATTGGTTTAAATCAAATTTCTGAAATGTATAATTATATAATCCCTTCCAATAGAAATGATTTCCAGGTTCCAGAACTTTTTTAAAAAGCCCTTCTGAATAAAGGACGATGATTTCGTTATCCTTTACCTCAAAAATTTCCAATTGAGCTTTTAATTCAGCATCACTTAAATAAATATTCTGTTTTTGGTCTGGTGTAAATGGAAGACTTGCATCTAGGATTTTCACAAAGTCAAACGGAGAAACAAAATGATTTCCCGGTAACAATAGTTTTTTATAGTCCCCTTTGTGAAAGAGAAGGCCTCGTTGGTGTTTTAATATTCTAGTCATAACAGTAAGTAAAGAGAGGTATTCGTTTGTTCCCGAAATTTGACGGGGAATCTTTTTAGTATGAAACTTTCTATTTCACTCTTTATCTTTAGTTATATTCAGTTGAATGGAACGAAAGACAAAAAAGTCGTAAAAATTTTCGAACGGTATCCAAGATTCCGCAAAGTACTAAGTTCAGTTGAAGTTTTGAAATTAGATTCCAAAATGTCGAACTCTCGAATACCTCTCTTTTGAATTTGATTGGTGGCTTTCGCCCTGCAGATTAACAGTCTACTGCTCGTCCATTGAGCTATTTTGCACCTTAAGCAAATGGGAATCGAACCCTTGGAGAAAATCGATCTTTATAGTCGGTATACGTGTCGGATAAATCCGAACGCACCTCCGGGTATTACAAACCCAGGAATAGAGTTATAACTCTAATTTTCCCCGTCCAAATCCTCGAAAGTTTGCCTAACTTAGCAAGCATATAATTCAATTTACATTTATCTGATTTTATTCAAACTAGCAATTATGATCTCTCCCTTGATCGGAACGGAAATTTTGGCCGGTATGATCACTCCGGCCGTTTTAATTTCAGCAAGTGCTAGCTTGATTTTCTCTACTGCGAATCGTTTGGGAAGGATATTCGATCGAGTTAATTTGCTTAAAAATGAGATAGAAGGTGTTGTGGACGGAAAACTTTCTTTTCCGGAAGAAAGACAAGCATATCTCAAAAGACAATTAAAGATCCAAAAAAAGAGAGCAGGTCTGATCCAAAAATCCATGGCAGCTCTTTACACTGCGACTTTGTTTTTTGTTTCTTCCAGTTTGAGTTTGGGGATCATCGTTGCTATTTCCAGCCCAGCATCTTGGGTGGCGACTGGACTTGCCTTAATCGGTGGGATTTTCTTGTTTATCGCAAGTAGTCTTTTGCTGTACGAAAGCCGCTATAATTTAAATTTTATCCAAGGTCAGATAGAATTTGCAGAATTTCTGGAAGACAAAGTAGAGAAGAAGTAGGATTGCCCTTCTTCCAAGAGATAGGAGTTTAATTTGAAAAAGGTTCTGTATTCACTTTCTATCATACTCTTTTTTGCATCTTTAGGATTCACTCAAAATGTTTCTGCGGACGGTTGTTACCTTTGTTCAGTAAATAGTTCCGACGCATGCAGAGATTATTGCAGATTTTCCGGATCAGATTCTTTCGACACAAGGAAACGTTGTGAAACTAAAGGATGTAAGATCACTGGAACTGCGGCCTGTCCGACCGCTTCTAATTATAAAGTTTGTTCCGTAAGATTAGATCCTAAACCGGAAGATCTGCTTGCTGGTCGGAGATAATTTAAACTTCTTTCAGATACAAAGTAGGGCTTCTTCTCCATTCATTTCTTAAAGTAGCAAAATACATCCCTACTACTGCAATATTAAGAGAAATATAAAAGATCCCGATTTCTAACCAAGGAACACTTGCTTGTATCTCGAATATGATCTCTGACATATAAGAAGAAACTCCCCAGACCAGAACAAAAGCTAATGTGAAAGATAAATTAGCTAAAAGTAAAGATTCTGCCAAAAAGTATTTTCGTAAAAATGTTTTGGTTCCGCCTATAATTCTTAGAAGTGAAGTTTCTTCTAATCTTTCTTTTCTACTTAGTTCCAAAGAGGAAAGTATCAATAAAAGAGAAGATAGAACGATCAATCCTGTCATCCAACGGATTGCAAAGGACATCTTTTCTAAAATTCCTAAGAAGGACTGGACTGCTTTTTCAGTATCTACGATCGTAAGGTTCGGGAACTCATTAGATAATTCTTTTTGGAGAGAATATCTGGAATCGGAAGATTCTAATAAAAACGAACTCAAATAGAACTTAGGAGCCTTTTCCAAAATCCCTTTTGAAAAAAGAACTACGAAGTTCGGCCTCATATCCGCCCAGTTAACCGTCCTGAAATTCCGGATGGTTCCGGTAACTTCTACCCCACCAATGGAGAAGGAAAGTTTATCTCCTAAATCCACTTTTAAGTTTTTAGAAAATTCTTTTTCGACTGAGATCTGGTCTTCTTCTCCCTTTCTCCAAAAATCTCCGTCGGTAACTTTTTCTGTAGGGTATAAATTCTCTCTGTAAGATAAGAAATATTCTCTGGTCCTTGCGGTAGATCTCCAATCTCTTCTGAGTGCGGAAAGTTCCATATCTTCTTTTTTAACAAGCTCTCCGTTTACATGGGTGAGCCTTGCTCCGATCACAGGAGATGTTAAAAGTTTTTCTACTTTATACTTCTCTGCTGTTTGTTGGAAGCTTTCCAGTTGTTCTGGTCGTATATCCAACACAAACATATTCGGTCTTCTTTCTTTATCATTTGCTCCACTGTATTCTAATAAGCTATCGCTTAAAAATATGCTGAGTAATAGAACAAAAACTGAAGAGCCAAGTCCTACTGAAACCCAAGAAAGTCCTGTTCTAGGCCTATCTAGTTTTCTTAATGCCATTCTTATACTTGCGGAGAATTCAGATCTTTGTAAAAGAAATCTAATGACAAAACGAATTCCTAAAATTCCAAGATAAACAACTACAGGCAAGAAGAGTAGAGTTGCACATAGTATCAATCCTTTGATCCAATCTCCAGTTTCCCACCAAGCTAATACAAAAAATAATCCGAAGACTGCGATAAATGAGATCGACTGTTTTAATTTCAATTTCGGAACAGAAGAAAGTTCATTTGCAAAATCTGATTTAAGAGCGTACATCGGACTTAGGTTCCGAGTAGTAGAAAGGCTTTCCCAAGCAGAAACTAATGGGACTACCCATGCTAAAACAAATGCCCATAAGAATGCTTTTAGATCAGGAATTAGCTTTGGTTCGAAAAGGAATTCTTTATCTGCCATATTCGGGATCTGAGTTTGTAGAAAACTTCCGAATAAAAATCCCAGTATTGCTCCTATTGTGGATAATATTAGAAGTTCCGAAAGAACGAGACCTAAAACTAAATTTGGCCCTGCTCCTAAACATTTATAAACAGCGAATGTGGTGGATTTAGACCTTACAACCGCTCTGCTTGTAAGAAGGATAGATATCCCTCCCAAGAAGAATGCACATAATGCCAATAAGGAAAAGAAATCCAACGTGTTTGTAAGGAATTTTTGGGATCCTGAATTTGCTTCCGTGCTTTCGTATAAGATAAGATCGTTCTTTGCGAATTCTGAAAATTTACTTTTTTTGAATACATTTGCGTCAGATCCGTTAGGAAGAAGGATCGGTACCTGGTAACTGATCCTAGAGCCTCTCTGCTCTAACCCAGTTTCTGCTAAAGATTCTTTTTTTATAATGGAACTAGGCGCCATAGATAGAAAGTTTCCAGCCATTCCTGGTTCTTTCAAAATACTTCCTTTTAATACGAAGTTACTTTCTCCTAATTGAACCTTAGAACCTATCTTAAGCTTTAAATTTTTGATCAGTCCGCTTTCTAAGAGTATTTCTCCCGGTTTTAGTTTGCGATAAAGGCCTTTTGGTTCTGTTTCTAATTCGCCGAAATACGGATAATCACCTTGGATTGCTTTGATCAAAGATAAACTTGAATCCTGGGAATCAGGATTTCTAAGCATAGAAGGGAATTGTACTAATTCGGATGATTTGCTTCCTTTTGGCAATTCCTTCGAAAGAAACGCTGTTTGTTCAGAGGTAAGGGGAGAAGGGCTCGTAACCACCAGATCTGAACCCATGATGTTTTTGGCTTCTCTGATGATAGAATTTGTAAATTGATCTCTATAAGAATGAACCGCAAGAACGGCGCCTGTTCCTATCGTAATTGCAAGAATGATTTGTAAGGAAGAAGTCTTTTTAGAAAAGATTTCTCTAAACATTACCCTCAGAAAGAATTTAATATTCATTTTTTCTTCCTAGAAACTGTCTTCTTAGCGGCAGTTTTAGGCTTTGCTCCGTTCAAGATCACACCATCTCTCATTTCTAAGATCCTATCCGCCATGGATGCAACCTTAGGATCGTGAGTAACAACTAACAAAGTGGATTTACGGTCTCTATTTAGTTGTTTGAGAAGCGACATTATGTTTTCTCCATTCTTCTTATCTAAGTTTGCAGTAGGTTCATCTGCAAAAAGTAGTTTAGGTTCATGTATAAAAGAACGAGCGATTGCTACTCTTTGCTCTTCTCCACCTGAAAGTTGGCTAGGAAAGTTATGTGCCCTATGTGCAATTCCAACCTTCTCTAACCAATACATAGCTTTTTCATGTATCACTTTTTCCGAAAGGTTTGTTGTCAAAGCAAGAGGAAGGGAAACGTTTTCTAACGCATTTAATGTCTTGATCAATTGGAAATTTTGGAATACAAAACCTATATGTTCTCCTCTGATCTTTGCTAATTCATCTTCTGACTTATCGAATAAGGATATACCATCTAAGAATACTGTTCCTGAATCAGCTTTATCTAATCCAGCCGAAACTGCGAGTAACGTGGACTTGCCAGAACCGGAAGGGCCGATCACTGCAACGAATTCACCAGACTTTACCTGGAATGAAACATCTTTTAATACATTAAATGTTTGGTCTGCAACTGTGTAAGACTTGTTTAAACCTGATATTGATAACAACTGATCACCTTCCTTTCGTTTTGACTGACCTAAACTCGGCACTTGACAGGAAATTTATTTTTACCTGAAAAAAACCATACTTGAAAATCTATTCCAAATAAAACCGCGCTCAGAATTTTTTTAAAAAAAATTGCAGTCATTTTCACAAACTTCCAACCTAATTTTTTTTGACTCTAGAGTGAGCCGATTTTATAAAGTAACTCTCGACGTACGGAGAGAAGTTCCGAAAGCAAGTATCAATCTTCGGACTTATTTACACTCCGTAAATAAAAAGACATTCGATGGAATTTTCTGGGAGCAAAATGCAATTATTAGCAGTGACGGATTTGAACGAAGAAGAAGCGGAACTTACACAAGCGCAAAGTAAGCAATATACATGTAAAGGATGCGGTAAAGAAACACCGAATCTCTTTCAGTACGACCTATGTCGAGATTGTTTGAACCAAACATTTCGTCGACTTATCAAGGTTATTGACTCAGTACGTAAATAAGTCAGAATCTCATCCAATATTTTTGTCCGTTTTCTAAGCAAGAGCTTAGAATTTCACTCCCAGAGAAAGCCGGTTTCCATCCGGCTTTCTTCATTTCGGACCCGAATTGACGTCTTTGGTTCCCTATAATTTAAAAACACTTCTTCTAGTAACAATTTCTAATGCCTTTTTTCTTACTAAAAAGAAAGAAACCGCTCTCGTTCTAGTTTTTCAGCTCTATAATCACCTTCCAGTATAACAAAAAAGAATTGGATTCTAGGCCTGAGGAAAAAACTTCACGGTATGGACTATCCGTTTCGGAAAATTGAATCAAAATGGCAAGATTATTGGGAAAAGAATTCTTCCTTTCGAACGGATCTACGCTCTTCTAAACCAAAGTTCTATTGTTTAGATATGTTCCCTTATCCCTCAGGTGCGGGATTGCATGTTGGTCACCCTGAAGGTTATACAGCCACAGATATTATTTCTCGTTACAAGAGAATGAAGGGTTTTGAAGTTTTGCACCCAATGGGTTGGGATGCGTTCGGTCTTCCTGCAGAAAGATATGCAATGCAAACTGGAATTCATCCAGCCATTACTACCAAGCAGAACGTGGACAATTTCAGAAGACAGATCAAATTGATAGGTCTTTCCTATGATTGGGATAGGGAAATTTCCACCACAGACCCGAAATATTACAAATTTACCCAGTGGATCTTCCTTAAATTATATGATTCTTGGTATGATTTTAGCGCTGCTAAAGCGAAACCAATCGCTGAATTGACTCAGAAATTCGAATCCAAGGGTTCAGAAGGATTTGAGGATCTCGAGACCTTCTCCGCAAAAGATTGGAAAGAATTTTCAAACGCAAAGAAAGAAACCATTCTTTCGGGATTCCGTTTAGTTTATCAGGCAGAAATTCCGGTAAACTGGTGCCCAGGCCTTGGAACAGTTCTCGCAAACGAAGAAGTAGAAGAATGGGTTGGAAAAGGATACGAAGTAGTTCGTAAACCTATGAGACAGTACATGATGCGTATCACTGCATATGCAGAAAGACTGTTAGAGGATCTTTCTTTAGTTTCTTGGCCAGGTTCTACGCTCGAAATGCAAAAGAACTGGATTGGAAAGAGTGAAGGTTTGGAACTTATATTTCCTTTTGATGTATCTTCTCCGCAAAACGGAATCAAGGTATATACTACTCGTCCTGATACCGTATTTGGGGTAAGTTATATGGTGCTTGCTCCGGAACATCCTTTGGTAGATTCAATTACTACTAAGGAACAATGGGAGAAGGTACAGGAATACAAAAAGGTTTCCGCTTTAAAGAGTGATCTGGATAGAACAGAACTTTCTAAAGAGAAATCCGGTGTGTTCACTGGAGCTTATGTTCTAAATCCTGCAGATCCTTCTAAAAAGGTCCCAGTGTGGATCGGTGATTATGTTTTATATGGTTATGGAACCGGAGCAATCATGGCGGTTCCTGCTCATGACCAAAGAGACTATGAGTTTGCAAAAGCTTTTGGGTTGGATATCCTACCAGTAATTGAGGGAGATCTTTCCCAAGGAGCTTTCGATTCTAAAGAGTCTGTTTGTATCAATTCTAGTTCTTCCGAAGTTTCGATCAACGGTTTGAAATATAAAGAAGCATTCTCTAAAACTGCTGATTGGGCAGAGAAGAAGGGTATAGGAAGAAGAAAGACCCAATTCAAACTAAGAGATTGGTTATTCGCTCGCCAAAGATATTGGGGAGAACCAATTCCTCTCGTTCATTATCCTTCAGGTGTAACAAAAGCAATTCCTGAATCAGAGCTTCCATTAGAACTTCCTAATTTATCTGAATTTAAACCTTCTGGTACTGGAGAATCTCCTCTTGCATTAGCAGGCGATTGGTTGAAATATAAAGATCCTGAAACAGGAGAGATCGGAACCAGAGAAACGAATACGATGCCTCAATGGGCTGGTTCTTGCTGGTATTATCTACGTTATATAGATCCTGAAAATCCGGATAAGTTTGTGGACGCGAACTTGGAAAAAGCATGGATGCCAGTGGATCTATATGTGGGTGGAGCGGAACATGCGGTTCTTCACTTACTATATTCGCGCTTTTGGCATAAGGTATTATTCGATCTAGGTTATGTAACTACTCCGGAACCTTTCAAAAAACTGGTTCACCAAGGTTTGATCTTAGGCGAGGACAAAAGAAAAATGTCCAAGTCTTTAGGGAACGTGATCAATCCGGACGAAGTGGTTACGAATTTCGGAGCGGATAGTTTACGTCTTTTTGAAATGTTTATGGGGCCGTTCGAAATGGTAAAACCTTGGAGCACCAGAGGTGTAGAAGGTGTATTCCGTTTCTTAAATCGAGTCTGGAGATTGTACCATTCAGGTGCAGAGGAATCTTTCCGTTTGGAAGATATAGAACCAAACGAAGATGAATTAAAGATCCTTCATAGAACCATCAAAAAAGTCGATGATGATATTAATAATTTCTCATTTAATACTGCGATCTCACAATTGATGATCTTTGTGAATGAGTTGACTCCGAGCCAACGCAGGCCTCGTAAAATTTTGGAACCATTCTTACTTTTAATCGCTCCATTTGCTCCTCACTTGGCGGAAGAACTTTGGTCCTTAGCAGGAAAATCTGATTCTTTAACCTACCAAACTTTTCCAAGTTATGAGGAGAAGTATCTGACTGACGACGAGATACTGATCGTGGTCCAGGTAAATGGAAAGTTAAGAGCAGAATTCCAGGCTGCAAAGGAAATTGCAGCTGATGAAGCGATTAAGATCGCAAAGTCTCTAGATAAGGTACAAGTTTTCTTAGACGGAAAACAGATCCGAAAAGAGATCTATGTTCCTGGAAAACTTGTGAACTTGGTCGTGGGTTGAGATCTTATTTCAAAAGAATAAAGGCAAGTAATCCAACTAGCAAGACCACTCCAACCAAAATCGCGTAGTTGAGAGCATTATTGCTTTCGGATTGTTTTGAACCCATACCTGCAGGACGCGGAGCATTCGCTGCAGTTTTCGGTCTAGCTAAGCGAACAGGCCTTTCTTCGAATGCTTGTAATAGAACGCCAGCAGGACCTTTTGCAAAAATATGATATTCGTTTTTACCGGAAGCGATTGCTACGAAAGAGCCGATCACAGGTTTTACATTTCCATCTTTGTCCATCGCGCCTAAAGTTTTAGCTAAAGCTTTTTCCTCAGGAGAAACAGAAGGAAGTTGCAAGAGGATCTTGTCTCCCTCGTTAAGATCATCGAAGTCGATTCCATTTACAGGAGATAAGATCGTTTTAGCCAACACCACTCTTCCGAAACCTTTTCGAATGGTTTCGATTTGGCGCATTACTGCCGCTTTTTCTGGATCTAAATTTTCTATAGGAGTAGCACCCTCTGGCGGATCTTCAGGTGGTTTAGGAATGGATTGGATAATACCTGCAAAAAAACTTTTGCCTCTACATTTTAAACTAGATACATATTCCACGTCTGCTTGGACACGGATCATATTGATCTTCATACTAGCTTTGATTTGATTCTCTAACAAGTTAACTAGCGCAGCGGTATCATTACGATCCCACATTGGATAATATTGTTCTAATATTTGTTTTGTTAATTTAGTATGAAGGATTCTCGCAACTTGATCAGACAAACCTGGATCTGGAGCTTCTTGTCTGGCAGCTTCTGCAATATCATGAGAGATTTGACCAAAATCTTCGAAGGTTCTGATCTTTCGGATCACAGAAGAGTTGGAGAATAAGGAATATAATTCTAAAAATTCGTTTTTATATCTGGATAATAATCCTAAAACTACGCCTGCTTTGTTCTCAACATCGATCCTTAATTTTAGAAGATAGGCGTCTTTGATTTTTCCTTGGATAAGTTCTATCGCTTGTTCTTCTGTATGAACGGATTCCAAGGCAAGATTCATTTGGTTTGCCTGCTCTTGGAGTTTACTTGTCTGAGGATTCTGTTCCATATTGCTAAAGACCTAACTGAAGTAAGGAGAACTTTAGGTCATGTTAAGCCGCTAGCCTTTTCTTGTAACCATTTTTGGTATCTTTGCCTTCTGGGCACATAATTCTGATCCAAGGGGATTTCGACTCTAGCTACTGTTCTATTTTCCGCCTGGCGACTATAGATCGTAAACAAATGGCGGTCATAGCCGCTTTGGGCTACCAAGATCTCCACCATTGTGATACCCATACCTGCACCTTCTGTAGTATCACCATATTTCATATAGTATTCGAATAGATTGTCAAATTCTTTAGAGTGAACAAATTTCTCTCTGATCCGTTTCTCTTCTCGAACTGCGAGAGTGAAATTATTTTGTACGAATAGAATAATCCGGTCTGAACTGAAACTTAGAGTAACTTTTACAAATAGACCATGCTCTTTCATTTTCCTACGATAGTAGGGAAACTTTCTACTGACTAGGTTTTCCTTAAAAGACTCCATTCCCAAATCATATTGAGAAGGGTCAGCGATATTAAGACCTAGTTCCTTAAATAGAACTCGTTTAATTGCTGCTTTGGTCGCGTTTACGATCAGCTCTTTCGCGGAAGTAAATATTAGTTCGGTGAGATCCTCTCTTTTATATTTGGAAAGGACGGTTTGGATGATATGTTTAAGCTTATTTTCGCCCCGAGTACTCAGGACATAAGTAATAATAGAAATTGGCTCTTCTTTTTTTACGGCCGTCTCGACCTCGAAGAGGAATTCCTGAGGAAGTTCCTCGATTCCCTCGTACATTTGGATTCTCGATTATATGGACCCCGGCGCGCTTACGAGAAAAAAACGAAAAACGCCCAGGAAAAAAGAACGGGAATTTCCAATGGGAAATGAAAAATTTTAACCTTTCATCTGTAGAAAACCGCTGATTTCGTCCATGACGGCTCCTACTTCAGGTTTGCAGGATCGAATAACGTTAATCAGTTTTTGATCGGTTCCAGGGATCTTTCCTTCATGGAATTTGAGTTTAAATTCTGTGAATTTTAAACCGTGGGCGGTGGAGATTACGACCACCTGATCACCTTTTGCAATGGTTCCCTTGCCCATAAGTTTGTATAAAGCAGCAAGTGCTACTCCAGTATGAGGATCATTGTAAAGGCCATATAGATCAGTTTTGGCAGAAGCATCTGAAAGTTCAGCTTCACTTGCTTGTTCTACAATTCCATTGAATTTTTTTAATGTACGAATTGCCTTTTGAACTGATACAGGATTCCCGATCTGTATTGCAGAGGCAAGAGTAGGCTTCGCATCCACAGGACTGAACTCTTCGAAATTTTTCAGATAAGAAAGATAGAGTGGGTTTGCATTCTTAGCTTGGGCCAGAACAATCCTAGGAAGTTTATCGATCAGACCTAATTCTTTCGCCATCTCGAAACCTGCTCCGAGTGCGGAAACATTTCCTAAATTTCCGCCAGGGATAATGACCCAGTCAGGAACCTTCCATTCCAATTGTTGAACGATCTCAGGTGCGATTGTTTTTTGACCTTCGATGCGAAGACTGTTCATTGAATTTGCAAGATAGATACCAGCTTCTTTGGTAACTTCTTTCACAATCTTCATACAACCGTCAAAATCTGTTTCGAGCGCGATTACTTTTGCACCGTTAGAAACAGGTTGGATCAATTGTGCTTGGGAAACTTTTCCTGCAGGAAGAAAAATGATCGCAGGAATCCCTGCTTTTGCAGCGTAAGAAGCGAGCGCTGCAGAAGTATCTCCGGAACTTGCACATGCTACAGCTCTGATCTTAGCTCCCTTGTTCAACATATGTTTTACTTGGGAGAGAAGAACTGTCATGCCTAGGTCCTTAAAAGAACCTGTGTGGGAGATCCCACATTGTTTGATCCAAAGACCACCTAGACCAAAATGTTTTGTTAATCTTTCGGAATTGAATAAATGAGAAAGGCCTTCGCCAGAACTTACGATTTCAGAATCTTCTACATGAGGAAGAACCCATTCTCTTTTATTCCAGATACCTGAACTGTTCGGAAATTTTACCGAACCCAATCTGGAATCGAATAGGTCCTTCCATTCCTTACCTGATTTTTCTTTAAGAGCACCCATATCATGAGAAACCTGGAGAAGGCTTCCACATATACGACACTCGTATATGATATCATTTAGATCGTAAGTTGCTCCGCAAGAATCGTTGATACAGCGAAATTCCGCTTTCAACTTGGTGAAGGTAAGGCTCATACTTTAGATAGAATTTAGAATGTCCTTTTTTTTGGCATCAAATTCTTCCTGAGAAATCAGGCCCTGATCCAACATACTTTTGAGTTTTGTAAGTCTTGCGGTAGCGTCATTCTGGTTGGAATTCCCACCGGCATTGTTCTGTCCCATCATTCCAGCCATCATATTGCCCATATTCATTCCCATTCCTAGCCCCATACCAGCAGACATACCCTGTCCAGCATTACCACCTTCGTTCTTGGCCGCAGCTTCACCAATATCCAACATTCTTTTTTGTTGGTACATACCTCCGAGAGCGTCGATCTCGAATTTGTCAGCGAGAACTTTTTGGATCTTTTGAAAGTTCGGATCGTTTTGATCGAAGTTGATGGATTGAACAAAAAAATCTAAAACTTCTATTCCATACTTGGAGAAGTCAGGTTGAATCTTAGTTTTTCCTGCAGAAGAAGCTTCTTCTAAATGTTGGTTTAGACGAGTGATCGGTTCTCCGGATTTTAAAACAACTTCTGCCAAGAAATCGCTTAGCCTAGTCACGATCATTGGTCTTAAGAAATTATCCACTTCGTCTTGCGAATAGGCTCCTCTAGAGCCCACTACTCCAACGGCGAATGCTTTCGAGTCGACGATCTTAATATTATAAGAACCGTTTGCTCTTACTCCTAACGTGATCGTATATTTTGGATCTTCTACTTGGATAGGAGCTGGAGTCCCCCATTTTAATTGGATGAGAGCCTTATTTATATAAACTACTTCCGCAGTAAAAGGAGTCTGTCCTCCAAAAGGAAGGTTCACTAATTTTTCTAAAATAGGAACGTTCCCTGTTTTTAAAGTATGAGTTCCTGGTCCGAAAATATCCAGAGCCTTACCTTCTTTGAAGAAGATAGCTTCTTGGCTTTCGTTCACTACCAACTGTCCGAAGGTACTGATATCGTTACGGGGAAACTTCCATACAATCTCTCCCGGTTTTCCTTCGTATTTTATTACGTCTATTAATGCCATAAGAACTCCTTGGAAATATATTATTCACTACTCAACATTCGGCAAATCAAAAATAAGACTATCGTTTTAAGAAGACATCCTTTCTACTTTTTAAGGCAGAATCGAACTCATCTAATTCAGATCTAAACTTACTAATCCAATCTCTCACAGTGTCTACTGAAACTTCTGGAGAAAAGTTGGAGGATTTAATATTTGCGGATAATTCTTCTGCATGATGGATCAATGAATAATCCCATTCTGCTAAAGCTTCCAGCTCTGATTCAGTCGCCTTAAATCCAGTTCCTAATCCGTTCAGACCGTAACTTGCTCCAATAATTTCGTTTTTGAGTCTTTCTACGATGGAAAGTAAGACCTCCGTAGAACCGATTAGGTCCAATCTTCTCTCTCGGACGAAATTTTCTTCAATCCTGCGTATAGGCTCTTTGAGAGAATCCAATTTTTTGGATAATTCATTTCGAGAGATCCTATCCGCTTCGTAATACTGATGATTCTTTAAGACTTCTCCATAAAAAGGAAATGCTGAAAGAAAGGATAAAATCTTTCCCTTCTCTGCTTTGAATCTGGAAACATATTGTGAGATCGGGCTGTTCGAAGTCATGGGTAGAAGGATGATCCGGAATTTCTTTCCAAGCAAGACAAATACTTATCTTTTCTTATCATATCTATGAAATCGTAACTTAAGATCTAAAGTTTCCCCGGATTTATTTCTTGCTAGCAGATACCCGAAAAGTTTTTAATTCAATTCAGGAAACGGAATCTTCTCTTTATGAAATCCTATATATTATCTATTTTTGCGTCCAAAAAGGGAGAAATAGAATCATTAAACGGAATTAGAGCGATTGGAATTTTGATGGTAATGACTAACCATCTTTGGGTCTCCAAACAGCCGATCATGGGTGAGATGCCTTTCTGGTTATCCTGGTTTGTAGAGAATCAAACGACCATTGTAGACGTATTTTTCGTATTGGGTGGCTTTCTAAATTACGGTGGTATACTCCAATCGTATAAAAAAGAGAACAAATTTCCTTATCGCAAATTTATTACGAATCGTTCTTTAAGAATACTTCCTGCTTATTACGCTGCATTAGCTTTTTCTTATTATTATTTTTATAAACAACTTAATGCTCTGAAAAATATACCGAATCCGAGTCAAGATCTGATTTGGTTGATAGATAAAGGTCAAAAGGCATCGGATTATGTTTGGGCCGACGGTATCTTTTTATCTAACTTCTTTCCTAGAGTTTTGGACGTGGGTTGGTATATATCCTTAGAGCAACAGATCTATCTTTTGATGGTGGTTCTTGGTCCCTTCTTCTTATTTTCTAAAACCAAAAAAACAAGAGTAATCATATTATCGATAATTTATATTATTCCATTCTTATCTAGATGTTATCTATATTCTAAGGGGTCCATGAACGCAGAGGCACTTTTTTGGACCGAGAATCGATTCGATTCAATGATCGCAGGAATGCTTTTGGCAGAATATGTGGATTATAGACCAGTAAAAGAAAGTTTAGGAAAACTAAAATATTCTCTTATTGGAATAACTGCGATCGCTTTTATATTAATCTCTTATTCATTCAATTGGAAGCATTTCATCCGATTGACTCTTGCGAATAATTTTTATAATATTGCCTTAGCTCTAATTATCTATCTGGCGATCCAGAAAGATGGAATATTCAAAACAATTTTAGGATTACCGATCTTCCGTCCACTATCCAGGATCACATTTACGGTTTATTTATGGAATATCCCTTTGATGGGGATTGCAACTAGGTGGGCCCTCAAAGGGGAAACTTTAGTTACATTAAGCGTACTTCCAAAATTATATTTTATATGTTTTGGGTTTACTATCTTAGCTGCTTGGCCAATCTTTTTGCTGATAGAACAACCTTTTATTTGGTGGAAAGAGAAACAGAAAGTTATGGAAAATAAGATCGAGACTAAGACTGCATAGTCTCGTCCAATCAATAAGAAATATAGTATGAAATTTGATTCGGAAATAATTCGGTCGATCAGGCAGTCTGCATTTCGTTGGATCAGACTTTCTTTTCCGATCCTATTTGCGATATTCTTCATATTATATTTCAGGATTTTTGTAATCCAATTCTATTTGATCAGTGGCACGAGCATGATGCCTAGCTACAAAGAGAATGATTGGGTCTTGGTAAAAAAATGGGGCTTCCCCGCGCAGATAGGACCTTGGGTTTTATATATCTTAGAACCTGCTGTGGATAGATTTGATGTACTGGTCTTGGATGGGATTGGTGCAGAACTAAGTTTAAAAAGAGTAGTCGGACTTCCTGGAGATTTTTTCAGATTCTCGGAAGGAAGAATTTTAATAAACGATTCTTCCTTGGAGGAACCATTTCTAAATACAGGCTATACTACACAGGCGCCATCTGCATCCATTCTACCTGTGATCGGAGTCTCGGGAAATATTGGTATTGGAGATTCAGGCAGGATTCCTCCCGGTTACGTCCTGGTTTTGGGAGATAACCGAGAATTTTCCACAGATTCCAGAAATTACGGCCTAATTCCTTTCAAAAAATTGAGAGGAAAGGTAATCTCCAGCTTTTAAATCATTATTCCTATTCGGATTTCACTTGTACTAGAAAAGCTCTTTAATCATTCTGAAAAAGACCGAAATTAATAAAAGCGGTTAGTTTCATAGATGGATTATAACCTTCTCAATCGAAAACGATTTACCATCTTATTCATTCTTTTATGTGTATTTTTCTCCGGATTATTGATCCGGGTAGGCTATCTAGTATTTTTTAATGATAGAGAGATAGCTTTCAAGAATGGAGAAAGAATTGGTCGAGGAGCTATCTATGATAGAAGAGGAATTGAGTTGGCATTGTCCATTGATTCTTCTACGATCGGGATTTATCCAGGAAACGTATACGATCCGAATTTTACCGCAGTACAAATCTCTCCTTATCTAGATATTCCTCCTGAAAAGATAGAATCATTGATCCGCGAAAAAAGCAGATATTTCCTCTTAAAGAGAGAGATAGATGATACAACTGCAAGTCGTATCATGGAAATGGCGCTTCCAGGAGTGAGAAGAGAAAGAGAATTTAAAAGAGTTTATCCTCATGGAAGTCTGGCAGCAAGTCTTATTGGCTTTACAGGAATGGATGATGATAAGGCTCTCTCTGGTCTAGAATATTATTATAATCAAGAATTGATGACACCTACTGAGGCAGATTCTGCACGAGGTGCAAATCTTCATTTAACTTTAGATGGGCTCATTCAATTTAAATTGGAAAAGTCTCTCGGAAAAAGATTCGAAGAAGCCGGTGCGAAAAGAGCGGTAGGGCTTTTGATGGAGATCCATACTGGAAGAATATTGGCAATGGCCAGTTTTCCTTCTTTTGATCCAAATCGTTATTCATCTTTTGAAGAATATTCCCATACAAATTGGGCGATCAGGCATGTATACGAGCCCGGATCTACCATGAAAATTTTTCTAGCGAGCATACTTCTTAACGAAAACTTAATACATCCAAACGAAAAATTCGATTGTCCCGGATATGTGGACTACGGAAAGACCAGGATCAAATGTACTCATGTCCACGGAAAAGTGAACCTGGAAGAAATCCTGCAGTATTCCTGCAACGCAGGTATTATCAAAGCAGCTTCGAAGATCCCGAATGATGTACTTTATGAATATATGAAAAGATTTAGATTCGGAGATAGAGCGGGACTTCTACCAAACGAATCAGTCGGCTATATGCCTACCTTGAACAAATGGACGCCAACAACTCCAATGTTCATGGCGATTGGCCAAGGAATTTCAGTAACTCCAATACAGTTGGTTGCATCTGCAGCTTCAATAGTTAACGGAGGAAGATTTATTACTCCTCGAGTGGTTTCTCATATCACTGATTCGTATGGAGAAGTCCTACAGGAATTTCAATCTGAAGAAACTCCTGTAGGCATCAAAGAATACTCCACCGAAAAATTATTGAAGGCGATGACACGAGTCGTCCAAGCAGGAACAGGAAAGAACGCATACATCCAAGAATATTCCATCGCAGGAAAAACAGGGACCGGACAAAAGGCAGTATCTGGTCGAGGTTACCAAGATGGATTATGGTCCGCTTCCTTTTTAGGATTTTTTCCAGCGGACAAACCTAAGGTCGTTGGACTGATACTCTTTGATGAGCCCAAGGGAGACAGTCACACTGGAGGAGGACTTGCCGCTCCTGTATTCAGAGAAGTGGTGGAGAATATCATTCCAATCATAGAACAGGGAGAAAGAACTGTGAACGTGAATCTTCCAAAGTTAGAAAGAAAACCGCTTACAGGAAAATCAGAACGTATACCTGATTTGGTCGGAAGAAGTAAAAGAGAAGTAGTAGAATTATTATCTCCTTTAGGAGTTCCTTATAAACTTCACGGAAGCGGTTTCTGTTACGAACAAGACCCTTCTCCGGGTTCTTCTTACGAAGGTAAAAGGATAAACGTATTTTTCCAATGAAGGAATTCAGGTCGGATTTACTCGAAAAAAATTTGGCCTCACTTCGCAGCTTCGCGCCGGAAGCCTCAGAAAGAATTGGATCTTCCCAGATCAATTTCGAGATCGTTCCTACAAAAACAGAAGATCCTAGTTTAAAGATCGATAATATTCTTTTGCACAGTTCTATGGATCCTCGTAAAGAAGCAGAAAGGCAGCTTGCAGATCTAAAAAAAGGAGATGAAGAAAGAGCATTTCTATTTTTCGGTGCAGGTCTCGGTTATTCCATACAATATGCATTAGGATTTGATAAAATAATTTGCGTGTGGATGGAACCTTTCCCAGAAATTATTAAGGCAGCGTTTTCACTTTTTGATTTTTCCCCTATGATACTATCAGGGAAGTTAAGGATATTCCTTCCACCATATGAAGAATCTGCATTTTACGAAGGTTTTAAAGGGATTTCCGGCTATCCTGTAAGTTTTATTCCTCATAGAGGAAGTCTACAATGGAAAAAAGAAGAATACCAAGAACTTCGGTTTTTGGCAGAGACTTTCTTTCATAAGAAAGATGTAAATACTGCAACATTAACTAGATTTGAAAAAGTCTGGACCGGCAATTTTATCAGAAACCTTCCTGAGCTTGTAGATATGCAGCCCATAAAGGAATTATTCGGTTTATGTAAATCTAAAGTGGATGTAGTTGTTTGTGGGGCGGGACCTTCTCTTTATCTTTCCTTACAAGAACTGAAAGAATATAGAGAAAACTTTATATTGATCGCAGTAGACACTGCACTTCTTATTCTACAAAAATCGGGGATAGATCCGGACCTTGTGTTTAGTGTTGACCCCCAGCCTTTAAATTCAAAATATTTAGAAGGTTATTCTGGAAAGGCAAAGTTTATATTTGATCCAACTACTTCGTATCATTCATTAAGAATGCCTTATATAGGAAAAAATCACTTTCTGACTTCTTCTCCTTTTCCTTGGATCAAACTTTTGGAGAATGCTTCTGAGAACGGATTAGGGGCAGTGGATTTTGGCGGCTCCGTTTCTACAAATGCTGCCAGTTTAGCGGAAAAGATGGATGCAAGATCCATTTTACTTTTGGGGCAGGATCTTTCCTTTCCGGGTTCACAGGCTCATTGTAAGGGTGCGATCTTAGAAGAAAGATTGAACTTTCTAGAATCCAGGACTCAAAGAAGGGAACATCATAATTATAAACAAATGACTGCTTTGCCGCCAAAGTGGATCGAATCTGCAGAAGGAAAAAAACTCAGGACGAACGAAAAACTTCTAATTTTCAAAAAATGGTTCGAAGAAAGACAAAAAGACCGTCCTTGGGCCAATCTTGGAAAAGACGGAGCGAAATTAGAAGGGATCAGGAATATTACGTTTAAAGAATGGTTTAAACAAAATCTTCCGAATACAAAAGAGGTTTCTGGGATTAAAGAGAAGATCCAGTCACTTCTATCTTCTAAAATCAACGGAAAAAAAGTATCTGCAGAATTGAATAAGATCCGCAACGAGCTAAAAGAATTCGGAATACAAGTCTCTACGGGAGAAATTATTTCCGAAAAAATATACAGCCTCATCCAAAATGGAGAGAAGGACAAAGAATCAATTCGAAAGGCGCTACATGAGATTTCTGTAATAGACGATCGCATAAGTTCTAAAAAAGGACTCACTGAATTCTTAGGGATCAGCTTACAAAGAGTGATCTTGGCAATCACAGAAGGATATGATACGGAACTCACATTAGAAGAAAAGAAGAACGATAGACTTGCAGTCGCGAAAAAGAGCCTTCTTCTTTATTCTGGATTGAAAAAGAGTGCAGAAATGAACATTGGTTTACTCAATAGATCCATAATGCGATTTTCTTCTGACAAAATTTCCGATTAACAAGCGTTCATTTTTTTTAAATTCAATTTTTTCCTCTCTCCCCTTGACATTCTCTCTCTTTTGTAGATAATTTGGCCCCAAAGTATATAAGGGGTTCCGCTTGGGATCGTTTGTATATTAAAAATATATAATTGAAGAGAATTAGTATGTATAGGGATTTTTTCCGATTGAAAGTCGGCGTTTTTGCGCTGTTATTGTGTTTTAATCTTTTGTTATTTAACTGCAAAAAGGAAGAAGCAGATTCGATGGGGCAATTGGGAGCCATCCAAGCGGCACTTGCATGTAAGACCTTAAACGAATGTTTTGATTCGACTGCATCTCTATCCAAAAGCGGAGCTTCTTTCCAAGTTTTTAAAAAAGACGGAACAAGAGTGTACTTTAGAGAAAAAGGGGCATTGGGTGCTGATAAGGTCGGACCGATTTTTTCTGCATCAAAATTGGTAACTGCATCCGTAATCATGGCGTTCGTGAGCGGGACTTGTGGGTCTTCAGCAAATTCGATGAATTTAAATACTACAACCGGAAATATCTTAGGTTGGACGGGAGTAAAAGGAACTATAACCTTAAGGCAACTAATGTCTTTCACTTCAGGATTATATTCGGATAATAGTTCCGATGAAATGGGTAGTTGTGTTTTTACTCTACCTAACGGTGCAAGTTCTGGAGATAAAAATTTATGTACGGATTTTATCCGAGACAATACACAAACTACTAAACAGCCAGGAGAAGAATTCTACTATAATTCTTATCATATGGCCGTGGCTCAAAGAATGGCGGAAATAGATTCAGGAAAAAATTGGCAGGACCTTTTTGAAGATTGTATTGCTTCTCCTTTAAGTATTACCGTGGATCCAGGAACAGGAAACGGTATCTGGTATGCTGACATTTCTAATAAGAGCGGAGATGGAAGTTTAGCGGGAGCTTATGGGTTATATCTGACTGCAAACGATTATGCGAAGATCATGCATATGCTTGCGAATGAAGGGAATTCAGGCGCGATTATATCTGCTTCAAATGTGAATGAAATTTTTAAAGATCAATATGAAGAGGATACTAAGATCAAATATTCACAGTTCGCTTTGTTCGGATATTATTGGCATTATGGATTAGGAAATTGGAGATTTTGTTCTCAGCCCAATGATTCGACTGATTGCGATCAGGACGTAAATAATCACAGTTTTGGAGCTAATGGATTCTATCCTTGGATAGATCGAAATAAAGAGTATTATGCTGTTTTTGGAGTGAACGAATTTAATTCGAATCCATTTAATATCATCAGTATCCTACAACCGAACTCGGCAGCATTGTTTTTCGGACAAGATGCAAAGAAATATATTCCAGCTCTTTTGGAATAAAAAATTTTGAGAATGGCTCCGTGAAACATCGGAGTTTTAAAAAGTTGAAAAATTTTCATTCTTTAGAGCTATCATATGTGTATAACCTGTAAATAACCCCGCTCGAATACACTTTGCTCAGCAAATTTTATATAAATCTCGGTAAAATCCTGCCATATGGCGTCTCATTTCGGAAATAATGTAAAAATTCGCCTTTGAAACTTTTTTTCATTTTTTAGTTGACTCAATTTGTGCTACGCACTACAAATGGATTGTGCGCCGCACAACGGTGTGCCAAGGAGCTAAAAATGGAAAAACAAATTCTAGATGTACTGAACGCAGGTCTTGGTTTGGTTAAAAGTGGACAAGAAGGTCTGGATAAAGCGAAAGCAGAATTTACTAAGAGTTTTCAAGAACTCGCAGCTAAAGGCGCTTCCGACAATTCAGAAGCATCTGTTCGTGTTCGTGAGTTCGTAGACAAATTCTTAAACGAAGCAAAAGAATTATCTACTGCTGCTACTAAAACCTACGAAGATTCTCGCGCTAAGGCTCTTGAAGTTTATAACCAGATTGCAGAAGAAGCTAAGAAATTAGTTCCTGCTGAACAAATCGAAGCTATCAAGGCAAAATTTAGCGAAGTTACGGAGACAGTTAAAAAAACCGCTGCTCCAACTAAAAAAACTGCTTAATATAAGCCTTTTGAACCTCCATATCGGCGGGGGATTCCTCCCGCCGAAAATTTTTTCCTCTTCTCTCAGTTTTGAATCCGATTAAGTTCCTAATGACTAAAATTACATCAGTATATGTAATTCTCTTTCTCCTTTTCATTGTAGATTGCCGCATGAGTGGTTCCGGCGAAGAAGAAAGAAGGTTTATACATTCTTTTCGGAAAGAAGTGTATCTCGGAAATGCATTAAACGCGGAAAAAATGATCTGCGAACATGTGCTTTTCAGCCCTGAGCGCAAGAAAGTAGAAAAAATGTTTTCTCGCATAAACCAAGTTGGCGCAAGGGCGAACATTGTACACGAAAGTACAACGTGGAAGTTTTCGGAATTTAACGGAATCGATATTAACTTTTTAGTATTGGATGCGGTTCGAAGAAAGAAAGACTATTATAGAGAGCAAGTTATTGCAGGTAAGTTGGAAGGAAAACTTTGCATTTTTGGCTATACCATGTATAAAGATAATAATTTAAAAAAGGGCCTAGGAGAAATGAAAGATAGTATGGGGCAACCTTTTGACATTGAGTTTGAAGAATAAAAAGAAGGTATATTCCTACATACCTTTATAAACCTGAAATAATCTCCTAATTCCTTCTTCTGTTTCTTCCTCAGATGCTTTTGAAAAATTCCATCTTAAATGATTTCTTTCCGGCTTACCAACGAAGAAGGAAGATCCTGGAACCGCTGCCAGCCCCGCCTCCAAACATTTTTGGAAAAGGAGATCGGTATTGATCTCTCGTGGGAATTCCAACCAATAGAATAGCCCACCCTTAGAAATTTGTAATGGAATCGAGTCTCCAAAATTATTTTTAAAACAATCAAACGTATGATTTGCTTTCTTGTGATAAACACTTCGGATCAAGGAAAGATGTTCTTCGTATTTTGGAGAAGATACAAATCCGTATACTAATTCCTGATTCAAAGTTGGAGAATGTAAATCCATCGATTGTTTTTGTACAATCAGATCTTTTAGGATCTTTTTTGGTGCCTTGATCCATCCTACTCGCAGTGCAGGTGCAAGTGTTTTGGAGAATGTTCCGATAGAGATGGTGTGTTCCGGACCTAACTCACATAAAGAAACCGGAAGATCTTTTTCGAAGTATAATTCTCTGTAAGCAGTATCTTCTAAGATAGGAACTCCATTCTCCAGGAGTAATTTAGAAACAGAATTTCGAACCGCCAAAGAATAAGAATAGGAAGACGGATTTTGAAAATCAGGAATACAATAAAAGAATTTTGGCTTTTCGGAAGAAGTTTCCAGCGAGTACTTTAATTCTTCGATGTCCGGACCTTCTTCTGTATAATTAATCCCAATAAAAGAAGGTGCATAAGAAGAAAACACTTGGATTACGCCTAAATAGCTCGGCCTTTCTAAGAGGATCGGTGAACCTTCTTCTATAAAGTATCTACTGAGTAGATCCAATGCCTGTTGAGATCCTGAGGTTAAAAGAATTTCATCTGCAGAAGAACCTGAGTAATATCGATCCGCAATCCAGGCGCGTAAGTCGGAATGTCCCTGTGTGTCTGCGTATTGAAATAGTTTTGGGCCTTTTTTGGAAATAGAAGTTTCGAAAATACTTTTTAGATCTTCAATTGGGAACAAAGAATCATCGGGAAGTCCGCCTGCGAATGAGATCATTCCAGGTGTATCGATCACCTTTAAAATATCTCTCGTCACCGATGCAGGAGTTCTTGCAGTCCTTGCAGAAGGTCTGAAAATTTCGGATCTATTTTCTAGAATTAACTTGCCCATCTTCTTATTTCGTTTATACATTAAATTGAGATAACCATACAGATACAGAAACTGTTTTTATGACCAATACAGATCGACTCATTACTAAGTATTCTAAGATCGCAAATTCTTTGATAGGAAGGATAGAATCTGGGGAATTTCCTCCTGGTTCCAAATTACCATCTCTTAGAAAGATTTGTTTATTCGAAGAATGTAATCTTTCTACTGCTGTGGAGGCTTTTGGTATTCTTCAAGAAAGAGGCTTTATTAGCGGGAGGGAAAGGTCCGGTTATTTCGTCCTTCCTCGACCTGAACTGTATCCGAAATTCAAATTGGAAAAACCTGTAAGAGTTCCAAATCCATCCGTTCCGGAGGAGGTGAGTTCTCTTATGTCAGAACTTGCCGATCCAGGATTTATTCCTTTTGGAGCAGCAGTTCCTGATCCTCAGTTTTTACCCTATTCTTCTTTGCAAAAAGCATATAAGAAATCCCTAAAGGACTCTCAGGTTTATAAATATTCGGATGCAGCTGGAATTTTGGAACTTAGGAAAAAGATCGCAATTCGTTCTTCCGGTAAGGAAAGAAGGATCCATCCCGATGAAGTGTTCATTACTTTGGGTTGTTCAGAAGCGGCATTCTTAGCCTTGAGTCTTTCCTTAAAACCTGGTGATAAGGTCGCAGTAGAGAGTCCTCTTCATTTTGTTTTGTATCAAATTCTTTCTGAATTAAAATTAAAAGCGATCGAGATACCAACGGATCCTTTTACTGGTTTGGATCTTCAATCTTATATTTCCGTAATAAAGAAAGAATCTCCTAAGTATTTGATCACCGTTCCAACTTTTTCGAACCCAACTGGAAGTCTTATGCCTCTGGAGTCTAAAAAGGAACTTCTCAAAGTTTCCTCTAAGTATGGTGTAAAAATTCTTGAGGACGATATTTATGGCGACTTGCAGCATAACGGAGAGATTCGTCCTTCTTCCCTTTTGTCTTTAGATATGGAAGGGATTGTGACTCATGTCTCTTCTCTTTCTAAATCCGTAAATCCGGGACTTAGGATTGGTTGGATGATCGGCGATAAGAACAAAGTGGAGAATGCAAAACGTCTTCGTTTAGCAGAATCAATCTCTTTGCCTGCCATTCCTCAACTTGCTTCTTCTTATTTTATGGGATCACTTGCTCATGAAAGACATTTGAGAGAATTTAGACGAAGGTTGGGCGGTTTGGTACTTTCTTATACGGATTCTTTTTTGGAATATTTTCCGAAGGGAACCAAGATCGCTATTCCGAAAGGAGGTTTTCTTCTTTGGATAGAACTTCCTAAGGGAAAAGATTCTAGAATTCTGAGATTTCAAGCCGCAAAGAAGAAGATTAGTTTAGTTCCAGGAAATCTTTTCTCTCTTTCCGGTAAGTATGTGAATAATTTCAGAATTAATGCAGGAGTACTGATGGGACCTAAGGTGATCTCTGCCATCCAGGCTCTCGGAAAAATTGCAAAAGAAATTTAGATTGTGGGTCCGTACATGCTTCCTGTATTGTCCTTTGATAGCATGAATTTAGAAACAGAAATCCAACAACCTACCATTTTATGTGATCCTTCCGGTAAAGTGAATCGGAATGCGATCGGCTGGTCCAAAACTCCCTTACATAGATGTAATGTAAAAGGACATTGGCTTCGTAAGAAAAAATGGAATTACTGGTGTTTTTATGATCAAAACTTTTTGGCTTCCTTCACTGTTTCGGATATCGATTATGCGGGAGTGATCTTTTGTTATTGGTTGGATAGAAGGACTGGAGAGTTCCAAGAGGCAACTGTAATCACACCATTTGGAAAAGGCACTTTACTCGGACAAACTGTTTCCAGCACTGCTCGATACGAAGGAAAGGAAGGATTTTTAGATTTCCAAATCGATGAGAATGGAAATTACAAGATCAAGGTGGATTTTCTTAAAGGAACTAACAAGTCCATACAAGCAGATCTTACATTAGAAGTCCCTAATCAATGGGAAAGTTTGAATGTTGTAGTTCCTTGGAATAAAAATCGTTTTCAATTCACCCACAAATTATTCGGATTAGGAGCAAAAGGAAAAGTCACAACTGCTTCTAAATCATACGAATTCAATCCTAAGGATTCATTTGGAGTTCTAGATTATGGAAGGGGAGTGTGGCCTTATTTCAGCAAATGGAATTGGGCATCCATGTCTTATCGTCCAGGCAATAATGAAGTTTATGGAATGAATCTCGGTGGTGGTTGGACAGACGGAACTGGAACCACTGAAAATGCTCTTCTGATTAATGGTAGAATTTATAAAATTCCTTCCGTGATTGCTTTTGAGTTCGATAAAAAAGATCCTAAAAAACCTTGGATGATCTATTCCAAGGAAAGTAAGGCAGTCGAGCTTGTATTTACTCCTGATTTTCACAGAAAGGCTTATTCCAATATGGGATTAATTGCTTCTAAAGTAAATCAGATGATCGGAAGTTTTGACGGCGTATTCCGTATCGGCAAAAGTGAATTTAGGATTGAAAGTGGGCAAGGCTGGGCAGAGGATCATATCGCTCGCTGGTAGGTCAGAATGATTAAACTTTCTGAATATTCGACAGAACCGAACGAAGATCTTTCCAAAGAGAAAGCGGAAGAACTTCGCCTGAAGGAATTGGAAAGGATAGAAGAACTGCAGATTCGCCTTTTTGCAGGTAAAAAGAAATCATTACTCATCATACTTCAGGGAGTGGATGCTTCGGGAAAAGACGGATCGGTCAAAAGACTATTTTCTGTTTTAAATCCTTTAGGCTGCACTTGCAAGGCATGGAAGGCTCCTACACAAGAAGAGTTGAGTCGTGACTTTCTTTGGAGAATCCATAAAGAACTTCCACAAAAAGGTTGGATCCAGATCTTCAATCGATCTCATTACGAGGATATTTTAGTTCCATACGTTTCCGAAAGTTTATCTAAAGATAAGTTGAAAGAACGAGTAGATTTCATAGATTCTTTTGAAGAATTTATCTATAAGGAAAATCATACTCATATCCTAAAATTTTTCTTACATATATCCCAAGAAGAGCAAATCAAAAGGATAGAAGAGAGATTATCCAATCCTGAAAAGAATTGGAAGTTTGATCCAAGCGACCTAGAGGCTCATAAAAATTTTAAAAAATACCAGAACGCGTATGAATGGGTATTTTCTCATTCAAAAGATCGTTTTCCTTGGGTGATCGTTCCTTCTGACAAGAAATGGTATAGGGACTATCTGATAGCAAAGTCAGTTCGTAAAGAATTGGAAGATATGGATCTTAAATATCCTAAGTTGGAAGTCCAACCAGGTAAGATCTGACCTAGTTTTCTTTTTCATTTTTTTCTGAATTTTTGTAATTTAGGGGTTGACCTCTATAGTGCGGTGCAATATGAATGGATTGTGCGCTGCACCAAAAGTGTGGCGGAAAAAGGAGAGAAAAATGGAAAAACAACTGTTGGACATTCTTAATGCTGGAATCGGACTTTTGAAATCTGGACAAGAAGGATTAGACAAAGCGAAAGTGGATTTGGAAAAAACCTACGGAGAATTAGTAGCTAAAGGTGCTGCAGACAATTCTGAAGGTTCTGTAAAAATTCGCGAATCTGTGGATAAACTTTTGAACGAAATCAAAGAAGTTTCCACCGTTGCTGGTAAAAACTACGAAGAAACTCGTGGTAAAATCGTTGAGAAGTACAATCAAATCTCCGAAGAGATCAAAAAACGCGTTCCAGAAGGCCAATTAGAAGCAGTTAAAGCTAAATTGACCGAAGTAGCTGAAACAATCAAAGCTACTGCAAAAGGAAAAGCTTAATTTCCGACGAGCGGGCGAAGGGAAACCTCGCCTGCTAATTTCTTCCCTCCTCTCAGTTTCCACTGCTTGACATTTTCTTTTTTCAGGTGTCTTTGCTAAGGGATGTTCTCCCGTTCAAAACTGCCCGCTCCGTTTCTTCTGATTTTAATTATTCTTCTGTGTATCATATCTTCCCAAGTTTCGTCCCAGCCTACGGAACCTTCTCCTGATAAAACTATAGAACAAAAGCCAAGTCTTATGAATGGGCTACCTCCTGAAAAAACTCCAACTGGGCCTAGCCAAGCAGAACTTAGGGAGAAGTTCAAGAACCAGATCGGTGGTTTTGCATTTGGGAGTTCAGAAAAATATTATTCTTTGCAGGTTGCGAGAATGTTAGATTCTCAATGGGCTATTGGGCTTAACGGTTATAGTAATACTTATGTGAATCGTTTTGATAATGATGCCGCATATTCTTATTATCTTCCCCCTCATGATTTTTACGGAAGATTGAGAAACCATCAAGAGAAGTATTGGGGAGGAGCTTTCTTTGTTCAAAGGTTCATAGCAGATTCTCCTTTTTTCGTTTCTCTTTGGTTAGGAAGAGAACATTACCAAAAGAATCAAACTGCTCTTTATTGGGAATCCGCAGGCAATACATATCGTTTCGAAAAAGATTCTTATAGTTCGGGGCCAAGGAATTATGCGGGTTTCGGAGTTGGATTTAGATTCCAAGCTGGTTCTGGTTTATTTTTTGGTTGGGAAGGTGTTTGGAGTTGGTATGCTCCTTACAGTAATTCATTCTCTGTTTCAGATCTTTATTATTCGGATAGAACTGCAAGTATTGGAGATTTGCTATATAGAAGATACGCTTACCAGAATTCAGAAAGATTACCAGGCACTAGCTTCGGCTTAAATCTTTTCGTAGGCTGGGCCTTCTAATGAATTCGGATCTATTTCTTCTTCCTAAACCTTGGGTAATTGCTCATAGAGGAGACAGCGGAGAATATCCTGAAAACACAATGAGTTCGTTTCAAAACGCCTGGGAGCTCAAGGCGGATTGGATAGAATTGGATATTACACATTCTGCTGATGCTAAGATAGTAGTTATTCATGATGATACATTGGACAGAACGACAGATCAAAAAGGAGAAGTGAAACTTCTTCCATTTAATATGATCCGCAAAGCGGATGCAGGTTCTTGGAAAGACCCAAGGTTTAAAGGGGAGAAGGTGCCAGATCTTTGGGAAGTCTGGGATTATCTAAAGTCCAAAAATATCGGATTGAATGTGGAGATCAAATCAGGAGCTTATGAAGAGATTCCTATAGAAACTCCAATTGAACAAGAGCTGATCGATTATACTAGGCAAAATTCGCTCTTTCATAAAACATTATTCTCTTCTTTTTGTTGGGACTCCTTGATACGTATTAGAGAATTATCAACAGAGGCAAAGCTTGGCATCTTGATCGGAGACGAAACTTCTTCTTGGATGGAAGCATTAGAGCTTGGTTTTAGATTGAACGCATTCAGTTTGAATCTTTCTGCCAGGGGTTTGGATAAAGAGACTGTTTCCAAAATCCAGATGGAAGGTTTTAAGGTTTTAGTTTACACTCTGAATACGGAAGAAGAGCTGAAGTCAGGAATAGATTTAGGAGTAGATGGGATCTTTACGAATTATCCTAAACGAATGAGATCTCTTATTACTTGATCTCTACTCTTGCAAATTGGTCCAGCTCTACCTGCCAATTATCTATCATATTTTTTAAAACCGTTACAACCTTTTCAGACGGAACATCATAATTATCGGAGGCGAATGCGTCAGTCTCATTGAAGCCTGGTACGTTCTTTAGATCTTCTCCTTCTGCTCTGAATCTATAGATCTCAAATTCTTCTGCCCCTCTTGCTTCTCCGTTCTTTATGAAGAATGGTTTGATGAGGCTCATTCTATATTTTCCGAAACGAAAACTTTGTAAAGATTGTAGGAATTTATAAGTACCGAGAGCTAATTCCAATTTCATATGATCAGAATATTTTTCCGAACCTAAGAACGTAAGTGCAGACGTTCCTCCAAATCCTAAATAAACTTCGAATTTTGGTCCTTTCTCATCTTGAACTTTTACTAGATCAATTTCTTTCAACCTTTCGCCAAATAATGCAAACGCTGCCATTTTGATCTTTTCTTCTTCGTTTAATTGTGCATCAGAAAGTATCGTTTTTACTTTTTCTTGGGGTGATTTAGAGCAGGAAGTTAATTGGAAGAAAGCTAGAGAAATTAATAAGATATGAACAGTTGTTTTCATAATAAATTCTAAAACCGACCTGCCTTCTAATATGACTTATTTTCTAAGAAAAATCCATCGATAAAAATGCAATTTTGGCGTTCAAGCCTTCAAGTAATGATTTTTTGAATAGGTAAATATAGATCGTCATATCCCTTAAAGGCTCGGCTTTTCATCGTTAGTTTAAATCTTTATGTTTTGCTATAATCGCCTAATGAATTCTCCGTTATATGTCAGAGCTATGGAAATAAATTTCCATATTTATTGAGAATTGGTATAAAACGACTTAACGTTGCCCTGGGCGAAATAATCGAATATTTTAATTGTTAATCGTTAGCCGAAACAGGGGAGCCCTCAGACGAATAAATTTATTAAAAAAATAGTAACCTAATATGAGTTTTGTCAAAAAATTTTATGCAGTGTTATGCGGAAAATTAAAAACACTTTACTAACTCTGTAAGAATATAACTGTTGTTACGTCAGTTAACATTTATGAAACCAAAGAAAGTCACTAACGATGATTTGGAAAAGATCATCGCCGGGGTAAAAACTCAAGCTGTTGAAGCGATAGGTAATTACCTCTACAAAGGATTTCGCATTCAGGTTAGTAAATACAACCTGTCTGGGGCGGAGAGGGTTCAGCTCCTTTATCAAAGGAGAAGGAAAGAAGGTCTTTGTATCGTCTGCGGCACTAAAGTAGGTAAAAAAAATCCGTCTACTGGCCGGTTGTATCGCCTCTGCGAATTCCATCGGAAGAAAATAGATAAAAAAAAGTAATTCATAAAATCCGGAAAACGACTGATAATCTATATAGAGCTTAGCTCTGGTAGGTACTCTTGTTTTCCGGATTTTATTTTAAGGGCACACGTTTTCCCTCTTTTTCAAAGGCAACTTTCAAATCGTTCTGCCTTTCGCGAATCCTGATCGTCTTCCTCCTAATTTTTTCATTCTCCTTCTCCGCATTTGGCCAAGGGGAAAATCCTTCCAAGCAAGGACCTTCTGATCCTGATATTTTGTTTCGGATTGCTGAGGAGGCATATAAGGACCGCCGTTTTTATAAAGCAGCCGAAAGTCTTCGTAACTTCTTGGTTCTATATCCTGGAAATTCCAAAAAAAACAGGGTGCTAGGCCTTCTTAAAGATTGTTTCGTGAAATTGGATCGTCCTGAGAAAGCCTTGGAAGTGAGTCTGGATCTTTATAAAATGGAACCCACAGGAGAATCTGGGTTAGAATCCTACTTGGAAGCGGGGCGCCTACTGGCCAAGATGGGAGAAATCGACCAGGCGAAACAGATTTTCTCCTCTATTTGCAGGCAATCTTACTCCAGAGCAATGGCAGAAAAAGCCGCCCTGGAATTTTCCGGTATCGATTTACTTTCGGATGGGGAAGAATCTTCTCCGGAAGGGGAATCTTGTCGCGAAAAATAAGGAAATACTCGGATTTCAGTCCGAATTCCCTCATCTCGAGCCGATACTAGTTTATAGTTGAATTCCCACGGAAGAATTTTTTAATCTCTGGTAAGTATGTCCAACGGCTTCTTTCAAATCGTGAATTACCCGAAAGGGTCCTATGTCATCGTCGAAGGCAAGAAAGAAGCCCATAATTTCTTTATTATCCGACAAGGCAAGGTTAGGGTCACCCGCGAAAACCAAGTAGTAGGTGAGGATCCGAACCAACTTTTGGGACCGGGAGATTTTTTTGGAGTGGTTGCTGCAATGAGTCAGCACGCTCAGATCGAATCCGCAATTGCTCTTACTGATGTTTCCTTAATTCAGGTAAGTTATGATCAGTTCGGAACTCTGATCCAAAAAAATACTCCTGTAGCGATGAAAATCATTCGCTACTTCTCTATGAAACTCAGACAGTTCGACTCTACGATTACTCGTCTGTCTTTCCGTACTGCTGTTGAAGAAGATCCGAATCAGTTGTTCTCGATCGGAGAATATTATTTCAATCAGAAGAACACTCTTCACGCCGCTTACGCTTTCCAAAAATATCTGCAATATCTTCCTAATGGTCAATTTGCTACTCAGGCAAAACTGAAATTACAAACAGTCAACCAACCAGTTGCACCTCCTCCAATAGATTATACAAAGTTTAACCGTGCATACGGTGATAACGAGATGATCTTTTGTGAGCATGAGCCTGGTAGAGAATTATATATCATCCAACATGGAAGAGTAAAGATCACAAAGATCGTAGACTCTAACGAAGTGCTTCTCGCAGTTTTACAAAGCGGGGACATATTCGGAGAAATGGCATTATTAGATAATAAACCTAGATCCGCTTCTGCAATTGCCTGGGGAGAAGTACAACTTCTTGCGATTAACAAGGCAAACTTCGAAGGAATGGTTAAGGCACAGCCTCAATTAGCAACCAGGCTAATCACTCTTCTTTCTGAAAGGATTTGGACCGCTTATAAACAGCTTGCTAACTTGCTTATCTCAGATCCTCAGGGAAGGGTCGCTGATACATTACTCACTCTTGTCGAGAAAAATAGAGTTAAGGTTATTCCTAAATCCACGTACAATTTCGAGATAGGCACTAAAGACTTGATCAAGATGGTTGGATTGACTTATCCAAAAGATGAGAACTTGGTTTTGGATCTAATCTCCAAAAACAAATTTATCAAATTGGATCAGGGGAAAATTTCCTGCACTGATCTAGTTGAATTAGAAAAATTAGTACAGGCATTCCGCAAAAAATCACAGATAGACGCTAAGATCAAAAAACGCGCTTAAATATTGATCCCGGCTGCCTTACAATCTGCTTTGATCATTATCTCTACTAGTTCTTTGAACTTGACCTTAGGTTCCCAACCAAGTTTTGCCTTTGCTTTTGCTGGATCGCCGATAAGAAGGTCCACTTCGGTTGGTCTGTAAAAAGCAGGATTTACTTCGATTAAAAGTTTTCCGTCCTTCTTATTATAACCTTTCTCTTGGTCTCCTGTTCCTTTCCATTCAACTTGGATGTTCAGATGTCGGAAGGATTCTTCGATAAATTCTCTGACTGTATGTGTTTCGTTAGTTGCTACTACGTAATCATCCGGTTCTGATTGTTGTAACATCATCCACATCATGTTTACGTAATCTGGTGCGTATCCCCAGTCTCTTTTTGCGTCCAGGTTTCCTAAATGGATAGGGCCACCTTTTCCGGAAACAAGGCCAGCGACTCCAAGGGTGATTTTTCTGGTTACGAAACCTTCTCCCCTTCTTGGAGATTCGTGGTTGAATAGAATTCCATTAGAAGCATGTAATCCGAATGCTTCTCTGTAGTTTACTACCGCCCAGTATGCGTATAATTTTGCGACTGCGTATGGTGATCTTGGATAGAATGGAGTTTTTTCGTCTTGTGGAACAGCCTGCACTTTTCCGTACAATTCAGAAGTAGAAGCTTGGTAGAATCTGGACTTTACTCCTGTTTGTTTGAGTGCATCTAAAATTCTTAAAGTTCCAACTGCGTCCACTTCTGCAGTATATTCAGGAACTTCGAAGGAAACTCCTACGTGAGATTGGGCTGCTAGATTATAAATTTCGTCTGGTTGGACTTTTTCCAAAACCCTGTTTAGGTTACTGGAATCGGTTAAGTCTCCATAATGAAGAAAAAGGTTTGGGTTTCCTCTTAGATGTTCGATCCGATCCCGGTTTAAAGAGCTGGTTCTACGGACGATCCCGTGTACTTCGTATTTTTTTTCCAAAAGAAGTTCGGTAAGATAGGATCCATCCTGTCCGGTGATCCCTGTGATAAGCGCCTTTTTCATTCTGGAACCAAAAACCCCGGCTTTGTTATTGGGGCAAGAAGGATTAGATTGTCAAACATGCCTGAAAATCCAATATTTGTAGGACTTCCAACAGGGATTTAAACAGTCCCTTTTACCCAATTTTTCTTTCTGAATTCATAGATAAAAATTAGCGAAAGAGAAGCGATCCAAACGAATATCGCAGCCCAGATTCCTAGAGTTCCACCTTTCCATACGATCCCGAAAAGATAAGCTAATGGAAGCATTAACGCATAGGTAAGAAGAATATATATCCTAAAGACATAGTTCTGCAAACCGGCTCCTCTTAAGGCGGCACCGATTACCATATGATATGCATCTCCGATCTGAATGACTCCTAATAATAGAAGTACCGGATAACATTCCTCGACCAAGGCGTGGTCTCTGGTCATCGCATACACAATCGTTTTTCCTAAGAAGATAAAACATAGACCTATGAATCCCATCACATGCGCAGAAATGAATGCGGAACGAAATGCAGAATGATAAGCGAGTTTGTATTTTTTAGCTCCCATTGCCTGCCCTAAGATCGTAGTCGCTGCTACTCCGAATGCATATCCCGGCAAGAATGCAAAGCTTAATGTTGAAAACAAAACATTGGATGCTGCAACTGCGAGTATAGAGATCAAACCTTGTATTTTGGAGAAGACCACAAACGCAACGTTAACCAAACCTTCTTCAAAACCTGGCGGAATTCCTACTTTAAAAATTTCTATAAGATGATCTTTGCTCGGAAGAAGATCTACTTCTTCAAAATACTGTCCTAGTTTATAATAAAAAAAGAATATAGGAAATACCAATAACCCCGCAAATCCTGCAATTGACGATGCAAGTCCAGCGCCTCCTATTCCCATAGGAGAAAATCCTAAATTTCCATAGATCAGTATCCAGTTAAAGATTATGTTTGCGATAGTAGTTACTGCCATGGATACAAAACCAACTTTGGTTAATCCAAGACCATCCATAAAGCCTCTGAAGCAGAATCCTAAAAAATAAAAACCACTGCCGATAAATCTAAAATATAAATATTCTGTTCCAAGCGAGTTAACCGTTTTTTCAGGACCGATCCAAAACATGAGAGATTCAGAAACCCAAGGTCCGGATATGGATATGAAACTACCTAAAAGTATAGAGAGATAAAGTGTAGAAATTCCTACCTTTCCTATTTCGGATTTTTTACCTTCTCCAAACCTTCTTGCGACTATGATCTGTACTCCCATTGAAAATCCGATTAAGAATGCAACAAGAGTATAATAACTGGTTCCACCTATACCTATGGCCGCGATTGCATTTTGGCCTAGGTATCCGACCATAACAGTGTCCGTAATCCAAACCAAAGATTGACTTAACATTCCGAAAACTACAGGCAATGCTAGGGAAAGGATTTTAACGTTCAATCGACTGGGGCGATATAGTTTGAGTATTTTTTTATACAAAGAGGCCAAGTAGTTTCCAGCTTTGAAAGGAGGGTTATGCAAACAACATTTTTTCCATGAAAAACGGTTTATCCCGGTAACGATAGAGTTAAGATGACTTAAAAGCGTAGAAGATACATGGATTCGAATCTAGGATTTGCAGACCTTCATAATCATCTATACGGTAGTCTCAAACCTGAACTTCTCTTTCAGATGGGATTGAATAATCCCTCTCCACGTTGGGAAATTTTTACAAAACCTTTCCACGAACTTTACGGGAAGTCCATCAATAGAGAAACATTCTTCGAAGATTATAAATCTTTGGAAGAATTTAAGAAGATCTATTTGTTCAATCACCAAGGACCTTTTCCTGAATTCCAAGCAAAGTTTAATCTGATCATTGCACTTTCCAAATTCGATCCTCAAGAGATCAAATTTGTTTCTAAACATATTACAAAAGATCAATACGAAGAAGGTGTTGTATTTGGAGAATATAGGATTATGTATTCTCCGCTCGATACTTACGAAGGAATTTATTCTAAAACTTTGGCAGCTTGTGAAGGATTTGAAGAAGCAGAGTCGGAACTTTCTGGAAAAGCCAAATCCCGTTTAGTAGTTTCCTTACATAGGGATGGAGAAGTTCTTAAAGAATACGAAATGTTGAAAGAGATGATGGAAAAAGATGTCCTCATCAAAAAGTATCTAGTCGGATTAGATTTTTGTTATATTGAAGAAGGTTTTCCTCCCAAGGGTAAAAGGGAATTTCTAAATGAAGTTCAAAAAGATAATCTTGCGGAAACTTCTACTGCGCTAACTGTTCTTTATCATGTGGGAGAATCTTTCCTGGATAAAACTCTTCTATCTGCATCTCGTTGGATACTAGAGGCAGCAGAATGGGGGGCGCACAGACTTGGACATGCGATTGCGATGGGTATAGATCCAAACGCTTACTTAGGAAAAGAAGTTTTAGAACTAGCCTCTGAAAGAGAGGATACCCTCAAATTCCAATTAGATCATTGGGATGAGATTTCAAAACATGGAGAATTGCCTCCTAGGAAAAGATTAGAATCCGAATTGGATTCGATCCGACATAAGGAGAGGGTGGAAATTTCCGTTACTGAAAACATGGTCTCTGAAACAAAGGCATTTCAAGAGTATTGTATGGATCGTATCAAAAATACGAATGTAGTTATTGAGTCATGTCCAAGTTCCAATGAGTATATTGGAATGGTAAGAGACAAGGCACATCATCCGTTGGTTCGATTTGCGAGTAATGATCTGAAATTTACAATCTCTACTGATGATCCTGGAATTTTCGGAACTAATATCAAAGAAGAATATGATAAAGCTCAGATTCTAGGGTTAGATACTGAATATTTGGAAAAGGTCAGAAAGAATTCTTTTCAATATACATCCGAAATTCTATCAGGAAGAATAAGATCAGAAGAAGGAGCAGCGTTCTAAAAATGAGATCTTTTTCTAGATTAAATAAGATCGTGGTTCTTTCTATACTTTGTGCGCTTTCTTTTCCAATATTTTCTCAGAACCAAAGTGATTTCTCGGATCCGTACGATTATAATTTAAGAAATTATAAAGATGAAAAATCTCCCGATGGATTCAGGGAGTATTCTCTTCCTCCTAAAATGGATAAGCCGACCTTGGTAAATCCTAGAAATGTACAGATCCCGTTTCAAACAGGTTTACCTAATTCTGCCGGAAGCCAAGGAACTAGAAGGACAACGAACCCAGTCCAGGGAAGAAGTGATGATGGACTTTTCAATCCAGTCACCGGTGAAGTGAATACTGAGGCATTACAAAGACAACAAGATCAAGCAAGAGATCGTAAAAGAAAATTAGAAGAATTCGGTAACGACCCTCAACCTTATACAGAATCTAGGCTTCGGCGTTTCTCTATTATATTTTTCATGACACTTCCGCTTGCTGCAGGTATGGCCTATGGCGCGTTATCCGCGGCAGAGCCGGGTTATCAAAAAACATTTGAGGGTGGATGGATCGTATTCGGCGTTGCTTCCACCCTAGCACTTGCAAATGCATGGTTGGATTTAAGAGACTATGATCGTATGAAGTTGGAGAACCAACCTCAAAGTCCTACACCAAATCCAACTGTACCCGATAAACTTTCTGAGACAATACATCCAAAGGCAATTCCAGGATACGGATTATATTCCAGAAATTTCGAATATAGAATGGAATTCGAATTTTTTAGCACTCATTTCTAATAGAACATGAACCCTTTTTTAGATCCTCAGTTACGGACAAAATTAGTTTCCGAATGGGGGAGGATTTCAATCTTCTTCGAAGAGAATATCAAACCTACTTTAAGATTTATATTCGGTGTTTTAGGTGTTATTTCGCTCTTTATACTGATCTTTCTATATGGATTTTATTATCCACCTGAATGGATTCATCCACTTCGTTTGGTTACCATGACCATAGTTTGGTATTTGGTAATTTATGAATTTTTAAGTTTTCTTTTCTCATTAGCTCCATATAAAGCTTATTTAAAATTTCATAAGATAGAAACGTTTGTAGTTTTAGTAGTGATCCTACAGTTTTTCTTTGAAGAAAAAATAGAATCGATTCTTTCTCAGCAAAGAACGGAAGAGGTCATACTTTTATTTTTATCCTTAAGTCAGTTGACATTGGCGTTCGGAGGCTTTGCTCATTTTTTAAGAAGAGCAAGACTTTCTCTCGGAAAAATTTCTCCTTCTCTAGTGATGACAGCAAGTTTTGCGATCCTGATCTTTTTGGGAACTTCCGCTTTATGTTTGCCAAGAGCGGAAGCAAGACCAATCCAACTAGTGGATCTATTTTTTACTGCGGTAAGTGCAGTATGCGTTACCGGTTTGAGCACAATTGATGTTTCTCAGGATCTGACCGGAACAGGGCAGGTCATCTTGATGATCCTTGTCCAACTTGGTGGTTTGGGACTGATGACATTGACTGTATTCTTTGCATTGGTTTTAGAGGGACAGGTTTCCGTTACGGAAAAACTAATCGTCAAAGATCTATTCAGCCAAGAATCGATAGGAAGGGCAGGTTCCATCTTAAAACAGGTTGCCTACCAGACATTCGCGATAGAAGGAATCGGCTCTGTCTTTCTATATATAACCTTTCCGAAAGAGTTGGGATATTCTCAAAAAGAACTGATCTTCCAATCTATATTTCACTCTATAACAGGATTTTGTAATGCAGGTTTTGCACTTTTTCCAAAAGGATTAGCGGAACCTTATTTTAAGGAATCTTATTCGTTTCTTTCGGTATTAATGATCTTGATTGTATTTGGTGGTTTAGGTTTTCCCACTATGAATCAGCTTTTAAAGAAGATTAGGTTTGACGGAGAATCTTTTAGACAGCGTTTTTCTTTGGGCTCCAAGCTGATATTGATCACCACATTATTCTTATTACTCTTCGGTTGGATATCCTACTGGGTTCTAGAAAGAAATTTCAGTTTGAAGGATTTGACTTGGTATGACCAGTCATTTCATTCTTTATTCTATTCAGTGACCACGAGGACTGCAGGATTTAATACTTTGGATATTTCTTCCATGGGGATCCCAATGGTGTTCGTGAGTTTATTTCTAATGTGGGTGGGCGCTTCTCCAAACTCAACTGGAGGAGGTATCAAAACTTCCACATTGGCGCTTGCTACTTTACAGTTTTATCAGTTCTTTACAGGAAAGGAAAGAGTGGATGTATTCGGAAGAACCGTTGCGGAAAATTCACTCTCCAGAGCATCTGTTGCAATTGTACTTTCCATGTTTGTTATATTCCTAGGGATCTTATTTCTGATCTGTTTTGAGAAACCTTTACCTTTTCTGGATATTTGTTATGAAGTAGTTTCTGCTTATGGAACAACTGGCCTTAGTAGAGGGATCACTTCTAAGTTTGAAACTCCTGGAAAATTACTTTTATGCGTTGTGATGTTTGTTGGAAGAGTTGGCGTTCTGACAGTATTATTGGCTTTTGTTCCAAAACGAAAACCTCGAAGATACTGGTATCCTGAAGAATACGTTGTGGTAGGTTAAAGGAAGGTTCGAATGAGAAAGAAAAGGATCGCAGTCATCGGCCTAGGGGATTTCGGAATTGAGCTCGTAAAAAGACTTTATGAAGACGGGCAAGAAGTCACAGCAATCGATCAGGATAAAAATAAGATAGATCGTATCAGAGAATTTTCTACCTACTGCGTTGCAATAGATTCTACGGACGAATCAGAATTAAAAGAACATGGTTTGGACGAAATGGATGCGGTAGTTTTAGCGATTGGGGATAATTTCGAAAATCTAATCGTGACTGCGGATTCTTTGAAAAAGATAGGTGCAATTAATATATTCGCTCGATACCAATCCGATTTGAACAAAAGAGTTTTGCAAATGTTGGGGATTGAGAACCTTTTCAATCCGGAAGAACAGGCTGCTCATTCTATGGCAGAACAACTTGCGAATAGCAGTGTAAAAGGAGTTACCTTACTCGGACAAGACTATAGGATTTTAGAAGCTACGGTCCCGAAACACATGCAAGGAAAGACCATACAAGGTGCAAAACTTAGAGAAGATTGGAACTTAAATCTAATCACAGTCAAAAGACCTAAAAAGACCAGAAGAAAATCAGACAAACAGGACGCAGAAGTTTTAGGAATTCCTTCTCCAAATCTGGTACTATCAGAAGGAGATATCCTAGTTCTATTCGGAAAGGCAGAAGATCTAGAGCAGATGATTGAAAAACGTTAGATAAGTTTTCTAAAACTTTTATACAAAATTGCAGAAATTTAAATGAAAACGATCCGATTTGGGAGTAAAATTACGTTCGATCCGGTCGAAAGAATATAATGATGAGAGTTCTGGTCCTTTTGCTATTATTAGGATGTAATTTTTGTTCTCCTCTCCAAGTAAAATCCCAGGTAGAGGTAGAAAGATCAGATCATATTCGCTACTACGAAAAAACCTACGCATTCCTCCCTTTTTTTGGCCAAGCTCCTCCCATCATTATTCGTGAAAACGAAGATCTTATCCGTGAAAAACTTGCGGAGAAGGGTTACAAGGAGGTAGATATATCTATGGCTGATCAATTAATACATTATGATATATTAATATTTCCAAGAGGAAGTGTAATCGATCAAAAAGCAGATCTGGGTGCTTTTGGCGGGTGGACTAGTGCTAGAGGCATGAGATATCATTCTTACGGTGGAACTTCCAGTAGATTAGCGGCTGTACCTATTTTGGGAGGTGTGGGGGGATATTCTCCTTTTGCCTTTATGGGTAATTTCGGCAGTTCCAGAATTTCAGGAGCCAGTCCTTATTATGAAAATTTTTACGATGTGATCTTTAAACTGGTGATCTATGATGGGAAACGTTATAGAGGACTTCCTTCCAGTGTACTTTTAAAAGCAAACGTGGAAGGAGAAGGTCGGTCCGGACCAATGTTCGATGTGATCCCTTATTTAATCACAGGCTTCTTTAAATCATTCCCTAATTTCACAGGAGAAAAAAACGAAATCATCTCAGAAGAAGAAGTCTGGAGAGGTCATTAATCACCCCATCGGATAAGGGATCTTTTTAGAAACCTCATCTATCTTTTTCAAAATATCATCAGACAAGATAAGGTTAGATGCCTTTAAACTTTCTTCTAATTGTTCTACAGTATTGGCTCCAATAATAGTAGAAGCTACGTAGTCGTGCTGTTTGGACCAAGCAACTGAAAGAGTTGTAACACTAATTCCTGCTTCTTTAGCGATTTCTATCAGTTCTTTTGTAGAAGCGAGAGTACCTTCATTCAGAAAACGATTTGCCATTCTTCTTTGTCTTTCTGTGGGAAGTTTTGCATAACGTGTAAATCTTGCGTTTTCAGGCGGAGTTGGCCCGTTATATTTTCCGGTCAATACACCTCCTGCCAATGGAGAGTATGGGAGAAGGCTGATCTGTTCTCTTCTACAAATATCAGAAAGAGCGTCTTCAAATCTTCGATTCAATATGCTGAAATTATTTTGGATGGATTCGTATCTCGCTAGTTTATTCGTACGGGAAACTTCTAAACTTTTCATGGTTCCCCAAGCGGTTTCATTACTACTCCCTATATATCTGACTTTTCCTTCGTCTATCAATTCGGTCAAAGCTTCTAGAGTTTCTTCGAATCCGAAATCATGATCAGGCCAATGAGTTTGGTATAAGTCTATATAATCGGTTCCCAGTCTTTTTAAACTTCCTTCAATAGCTACTTTTATGTTCCTGCGGTCCAGAGCAGTTTTACCTTCTCTCACCGGAGGAGTGAACCACCCATGACCTGGGCCACATACTTTTGTAGCGATCAGGATGGATTCTCTCTTTTTGGTCTTTAACCAATTTCCAAAAATTTTTTCAGTAGCATGAACATACTCTGCTTCAGGAGGAACAGGATAGATCTCAGCAGTATCATAAAAGTCTATTCCTGAATCGAAGGCTTTGTTCAGAATTCGATGTGCTTCTTTCTCGTCGCAACTAGAGCCGAAAGTCATAGTCCCCATACAAATTTCGGAAACCACCATCCCCGTTTTTCCAAGCCTTCTTTTTTTCATTCTTGCCTCTTTTATTTTCCTTCCGCCCAGGATTCTTTTCTTGGATCGGCTCCGCCATATAAAATTCCTGTTTTAGGATCTTTTAAAGAAATACAAGGAGCCCCAAAATCATATTCCCATTTTTCTCTTTCTTTGACTTCGTAGCCAAGAGCTTCGAGTGCTTTTCCTTCTTTTTTATAGATATCCTCTTCTAATTCTATTCTTCCTGGATAATATTTATGGGGAGAGAAGGCGTCAGGCCAGTTCAAGGAACGGAATCGAGGCGCGTTCACTGCATCTTGAGGGCTCATTCCGAAAACTACTAAATTTAAGAATACTTGGACCACTGCCTGAGTTTGCATGTCTCCACCTGGAGTTCCAAAGCTCATCCAAAATTTTCCATCTTTAAATACCATTGATGCGTTAGGCGTTATCGTAGGTCTTTTCCCTGGAACTAAAGCGGAAGGATGGTTTGGATCTAAGCGGAACTGGGTCATTCTAATTCCTAAAGTGATATCGCCCTCTATAATTGGAGACTGAGGAAAATCGCTCGGAGTTAAGGACAAAGAATTTCCTTTAGAATCGATTATGCTTAGGTAAGTAGTATCCCTTCCTATTTTTCCAGATTCTGTTCTTTCCCAAAAGCTGGGAGTAAGATCAAAGAAAGGTTCCTCATTTATCGCAATATTATGCTCTTTTTGATAAGCAATCTTTTTGGCACTTGCAGGAGATTCGAATAAGAATGGATTTCCAGGAGGAGGAGTTTTCCCGAATGCTTTGGATTGTAATAATTTTCTTCTTTCCGCAGCGTATTCTTTATTGAGAAGACCTTTCTCTGGAACGGAAACATAAGCTGGATCTCCAAAATATTTTTCACGATCCGCCATTGCTAACTCAATCGCTTGGATTACTGTGTGAACATATTCCTTTGAGTTATGGCCCATCGATTTTAGATCGATACCTTCTAAAATTTGTAAAACGATCGGGACAACTGCACCTTGGTTCCAAGTTCGATTGGAGAAGATAGTATAAGGTCCATAATTTCCTTGTAAGGGGACCTCCCAGTCGGCGCTGTATCTCATCAGATCAGCTTTAGTCATGGTGCCATCATGTTCTTCATGAGCTTTTGCGATCTTGTCTGCTATTGGTCCTTTATAAAAATAATCTCTCAGTGCTTCCAAAGATTCTGCACGATTTTTTCCGGAAGAAGAAGCGGCCTTCTCTGCTTCTGCCAACTCTTTCAGTGTTGCGGATAATGCAGGTCTTTTAAATCTTTCTCCAGGTTGAAGCGGTTTCCACCATTTATCTCCCACATAAATTTTTGCATTATAAGGAAGCAAAAATTTAAGACCTAACCTTTTGAAAACGCCTATGTTTAGATTTCTCATTAGGATTCTGTGAACTGGAAAACCTTCTTCCGCGATTTGGATTGCAGGTTTACTTACTTCTTCAAAAGATTTTGTGCCATATTTTTTGAGTAATGCAACGATCACATCAGGAGAAGCTGGAACCAATTGAGAAGAATATTTCAACATTGGAATGGATTCATGTCCTCTAGACTTGAAATATTCTATAGTAGCTTTTGCAGGTGCAGTCCCAACTCCAATATAACTATGAACTTTTTTATCTGTTTGGTCATAATAAAGTAAAGGAGCTACTCCGGGAAAAGAAGCCTCCTCTCCTTGGGTCACATTTAAAACTAAAAGAGCTGCCACTCCTGCATCCGCTGCATTTCCACCCTTCTCCAAAATTTCCAAAGCCGCTTTTGTGGCCAAAGGATGACCGCTTGCTACCATCAACTTGGAACCTTGGGCCGTTGGTCTTTCGGTATGATACGGATCTTGGAAACTCATTGTTTCTCCAGGCCCGGAAGTCATGTAATATAATATTACAAGAACTAGAACGATTACTAAGATCCCTGATAAAGAATACGTTAGGATTTTTTTCATGTTTTCCTCTTCACTGCGAGAGGAACTTTCTATCTTAAGAAAGAACGAGCAAGATATTTTTATACTAGAAAGCTTCGAAAGGAATGAACGTAATTTATAACTTTTAAATCTTAGTATAGTCAAATCAAAGATAGGGGATTCGAAAGATCTCCCGGTCTGTATCGTAGAGGCTTAGTTTGGGCAAACGTTTTTCTTTTCATTATGCTTGGATCGTTTTGATCATTACATTTTTCACTTTGATCGTTGCTGCTGGAGTGAGGTCCATGCCTGGAATTTTAATCGTTCCTCTTGAAAAAGAATTTGGTTGGGATAGATCTGCCATCTCTTTTGCAGTTTCAGTGAACTTATTATTGTACGGCCTGGTAGGACCGTTTGCCGCAGGACTCATGAATCGTTTTGGTATAAAACGAATTATAGTGTTCGCACTTTCATTACTCATTTCTGGAATTCTGCTAACAACGATTATGCGAACAAACTGGGAACTAGTAGTTCTTTGGGGTGTAATGGTTGGATTCGGTTCCGGAATGGCTGCGCTCGTTTTAGGAGCCACTGTGGTCAACCGCTGGTTCGTTTCTCATAGAGGTCTTCTCATGGGGATTTTGACGGCGAGCACAGCAACTGGACAGATCATCTTTCTTCCATTTTTAGCCGCACTCACAGAACGAGAGGGATGGAGAAACGCAGTTTATGCGGTTGCTTCTATATTAGCGATACTTCTTCCTACAGTACTCTTTTTAATGAAAGACTCTCCTAAAAAATCGGGACTCTTACCTTATGGAGCAAAAAGTGAAGAAGAAGGTATCATACCTGTTTCCGGAAATCCATTTATGGAAGCGATCTCTGCACTAAGAGTTGGATTAAGATCTAGAAACTTTTGGCTTCTTGCAGGAAGTTTTTTCGTATGTGGGGCAAGCACAAACGGTCTTGTCGGAACTCATTTAGTGCCAGCTTGTTCTGATCATGGAATTCCAGAAGTAAGAGCAGCAGGACTTTTGGCACTAATGGGGATCTTTGATCTGATCGGAACAGTTGGTTCCGGTTGGTTATCCGACAGAGTGAATAACAAAATTTTGTTATTCATGTATTATGGATTGAGAGGGATCTCCTTGTTACTATTGCCGCAAGCATTTGATCCCGAATCGAATAAACTTTCTATATTTGCCGTGTTTTACGGATTAGATTGGATCGCTACTGTACCTCCTACGGTTGCATTGACTGCTAAAATATTCGGAAGAGAAAAAGTAGGATTGATGTTCGGTTGGGTGGTTGCGTTCCATCAGATCGGTGCCGCTGTTGCTGCATTCGGGGCAGGTTATATCCGAACAGTACAAGGAGAATACGATCTAGCATTCATGTTTGCAGGAGCATTATGTGTAATCACCGCACTTGGGATTTTTGCAGTATCGACTGAAAGGGAAGAAGGAAAATTTTCCAAAACACCAGAATTTGCATCATGAAATCATAATGTAATCAAATTCGGAAAATCCTAAGAGCTATTCTAATAGTTCTACTTTTCCGGAAATAGGAGTGATCGAGCGGATCTTATCTTTTTTATAATCTAATTCATATAGAGTATAATTATTATAAGGTCTATATTCCTGATCTTTGGATTGTTTTACGAATTCAGGATCTCCCAAGAAATAGACGGATCCGTTTTTCACCACAGGGAAACAGCCAACAAAAGAAGAATCATATCTCTGTTTTGTTTTTAGATCTACTACTACAATGTTTCCCAATTTTCCATCTGCTCTTTCCGTGAAGGAGAGGACTTTTCCGTCAGGGCTAAAGCTTATATTGACCTGTTCTTTGTTTTCTCTAGGTTCTTTGGACTGAGGATTTACAGGAAAAGGATAGAAAGGATCCGAGAACTTGATCAATTCTCCGGTTAAAGAAGGAAGTTTATAAAGTTTGTTTTCCTTCTCAGTTGCTACACGTACTAAAACTAGATCTTCCGCAATTGTATATACATCGGTGATCTGTGATTTTCCACTTTCTATCCAAGCTAGAGTTTTTAATTCGGAAGTTTCGAGAGAATATTTATGGATTGGGACTCTAAGAGATTCTTCTCCATGTTCAGAGTAACGTACTTCATTACCAATCAGTACAATATTCTTTTGATCTGGAGAGACGTAGGGTTGGTAACCTGGAAGAGATTTTATCTCCTTCTCCTTTTCATAATCGTATAAAACAGTTTCCCATCGGTCTGCATTTTTTCTGGAGAAGATTACAATGGATTTATCTTTCAAAAATCCGCTGTTACCCGGAAAAGCATCTCTTGTTCCTTGGATTGTCTTAACTTTAGAGTTAGCTAAGTTTAATAAATTTAGATCTTTGGAAGTTTTAAAAAGAATATAGTTCTGTTTTCTAAAAACAGGGATCCCTTTCTCTTGGGTGCCTGTATAAACCAGTCCTGTTTTTCCATTTATAGAAGAAATGGAAATAAGTCTTAGGATGCCTTTATCCTCTTGTACTGCATATACAGGACTCATAAAAGAAACAGGAGTAGGAGTGACTGAGAAAATTGGATTTTGTAAGATAGATATAATAAAGATGGATCCGAGAATTCGGAAGAGCGCAAGTTTCAGAAATTTATTTTTATATGTATCCTTCACTTGCATACAGTCATTCTCCGAAAAAAACCAGGTTTCGTCAGTAAAATTTATCCGATCAAAGCGGATCGGTCTCCCAAAGGGGATATTAGATTAACGTTTGATCTCGAAAGTCCTAAACGTACCTTTAGCATCTTCCCAGTGGATTGTAGCTTCCGTTACTTTTGCTTTAGAAGGTCCTCTTTGAACTGCTTTGTATAAATCTTCGATAAAAACTTTGTCTCCTTCCACCACTACTTCTACTTCTCCAGTTGGAAGATTCATAGTGTAACCTTTCAGTCGGCATTCTTGCGCTCTTTGTAGCACAAAATATCTAAAACCAACTCCCTGTACGGTTCCTCGGATCCTAATTTTTGCTCTAGATTCGTTTTTTGCAGCCATTCAGTTATTGGAACTCCTACAACTAAATTATACTCCCTCATTCTTGAGAAGAAGCCTTATTTACCATCCAGGAGGAGAAATCCTGCAAAAACTGCCAAAGTATCTCTTTAGATTCTTCGTCTGCTTCCCAATCTTTTATCGCCTTGCGGTAACAGGAAAGCCAGACCCTTCTTGCTTTTTCGTCGATCGGAAATGGAAGATGTCTAGCTCTCATTTTTGGAGGCCCATATTTTTGAACATAATAGGGCGGACCTCCGAGAACTTGCACCATAAAGTCAGCTGACTTTACTTTGCTCTCTTCTAAATCTTCCGGAAACATTCCACGAATTTCGCTGACAGCTATTTGATCATAGAAAACAGAAACAAGTTCCCTAATGGAATCTTCTCCAACCTTTGAGAACAATTCTCTAAGACGAGGACTGGGAGGAGGAGGTCCTCCAGGTGGAGTATAAAATGTTGCACTCATCTAGAAGGTCCCTTCTTCATAAAATCTAAGATCTTAGGTTCGAACTCTTGTACTAGTTGTTGATACACATCTTTTTTAAAGGAGACTACGGTCGAAAGGCATTCTTGAAATGGAATGAATCTAACTCTTTCAAACTCTTGCTCATGAGCAGTTAGATTGCAGTCTTCTGCTTTACCATTCCAGTATAGAAGATACCATTTTTGGGTTTGGCCTTTATACTTTTTTAGATTTGAGCTTAAATGTAAGGACTCAGGGAAATCATAATTGATCCAACTTGGATATTCATAGATGATCTCAGCATCTTGGATGCCTACTTCTTCTAAAAGTTCTCTTTGAGCTGCTATGTTAGGATCTTCTCCATCATCAATTCCACCTTGAGGAAACTGCCAAGAGCCTTTAAAATTTAGTCTTTCTCCTACTAAAACCTCTCCCTTAGAGTTGAAGACTACCATTCCCACGTTCTTTCTATACGGTTTGTCCATCTTAGTAGAGATTTACATCATATATGCGATAGACAAGCCTATAAAAAATTTGGACCTAAAGTAATACGCATTTAGTAGAAAAACATGATAAATCAATTGCGGATGGACAAAGAGAGGCCATCAGATTCTTTGGATTAATATTCCGATTCCAATAGGTGGATGTGTTTCTTACGATGTCGGTCAGATATAAAATTCGCAGACCTCAAGTATTTTCAGAGAAGGATTTCGAAATTAGGGAATCCGAGATACCCGGAATCGGAATGGGGTTATTCTCCAGACAAGACTTAGTCAAAGGTGATACGGTAGGATTTTATACCGGTAGAGTACTTAACGATAAGTCTGCGAACTCCGCTAAATACTGTGAGTCTAAATATTTACTTTGGATCTGTAAAGATCATTGGATCTACGGAGAAGGTAAAGAGTCCAATTATACTCGTTATATCAATCATAGCTCTAAGCCGAATGTAAAATTAGTAGTGTCCACTCGTTGGAAGACTGCAAGATTCGAAGCAATGCGCAAGATCAAAGCCGGCGAAGAATTGTTCTTCGATTATGGAGACGAATACTGGATCCATATAGACATATCTCCTGTTGAGCAGAACTAAGTTCTGCTTTGACGCCATCAATATCCGTTTAACAACGAATAGCACATTTTTTTTCCCATAAGAAACAAAAAGTTTCAGTGATCGTTCATTAATTTTATCTCTATTTCCCGCAAAGAGTTGGATTCCCTTTAAACAATAAGGAATATTGGAACCTGGGGGCGCGGTTCTGAATTTATTATCCGACATAAAGAACAGCGGAAGAGCTCCCTATATCGAAAATAAGGCGCTGCCTTATTGGACTTGGATCCTTCCGTTAATCCTATTTCATTTCGCTTCCAAGGCATCTCTAGCCTTCCAAGTGGATACAGGGATCTCCATATCTTATCTTCCTATTCCTGTTGGTATTATATTATGTTTTTGGTGGGGGCCGGCACGCACGTTACCCGCAATGTATGCAAACGCATTGTTCAGCGCCAATCTTTGGGGACTTCACGATGTGGATAAATATCCAGTCTATTGTCTCTGGGAAGTTTTAGCCGTCGGAATTTCCTGGCTCTTTTTCATCAAATGGAGAAAGGGAAAACCTTGGATACCGGATCTAAGGGAGACCGTACGATTTTTACTTTGGGTAGCCTTTCCTGCTGCAATATGTAACGGATTTTTAGTCGTGGGGGGACTTGTTCTATTCGGGGATCTGTCTCAGGATAAATGGATCGCATCTACCTTATCCGGGCTAGTCGCTACACTATTCGATACATTAAGCGTTTCAGTTCCAATACTGTTATGGGTAACACCTTGGATGGAATTCAGAGGATGGGCAAGGACAGAAGGTTCCTGGGAAACTAGAGAGACAAGCTGGGATAGAACTAGACTTAGGAACCTAAAACCAAAAAAGATCGCAGAAATTATCTTAGTATTTTTACTCTGCGGAGTTTTCGCTGCAATCATTCCTTCCTTAGAATACTGGTTTGTCTTTGCGTTATTTGTTCTTTGGGCAGCATTAAGATACGGGATCACTATGGCCTTGACAGCCAATATTTGGGTACAGATGGTCACCTTGGTATTTCCTGCGTTATTCGGTCGTTCTGAACATTACCAATGGTTTAAAGACGATAAAGAACTTATTTTTTTAGTTAACTTAGGTATCTTATGCGTAGTCGCTTTGATCACAGGAAGAGCCACAAGTGATTCCAGAAAAGAGTTACAAAAAAGAAGAAGGATAGAAGGTAAACTTCTACAGAGTAGAGAACAATACCGAAAATTTTTCGAAGAAAATCTTTCTGCAAATTTTATCACAGACAGTTCCGGAAATATTTTAGCGGCCAATTCTTCTTTTCTGAAAATGTTCGGAATAGGAACACAATCGGAAGCTTCTCTCAAAAATTTTGCAGATCTTTTTCCATCTTACGATGATTATTCTTTTTTCTTACAGAAGATACAGATCAATTTTAGATTAGAAACTCACGAAGAATTTTTTCAGGATAAGAATGGGTTTCCTATTCATACAACTGGAAATTATTTCGCAACATTCAATAAATCGGGAAGTATAGATTCTATTCGCGGATATCTATTAGATGACACTCTTCGTCGCAAATTAGAAGATCAGTTGATCGAATCTAAAAAATTAGAAACGATCGGAACTTTAGCAGGTGGGATCGCTCACGATTTTAATAATATTCTACAGATCATCTCTGGGTACGCGACCAAAATGCAATTGGAATCTTCCAAATTCGCTTCCCTCATGGACATGTCCCGTTCTATCAATGCCGCTGCTGCAAGAGGAGCAATTATAGTTCGCAGACTTCTTTCTTTAGCCAGAAAAGGAGGGGGCGGGTTTAAGACGATCTTAGCCGACCAATTGATAAATGAAACAGTTGATCTTTTGGTGCCTACTTTCTCCGAAAAAATTAAATTCAGAAAAGAATGTAAAGAAGGACTTCCTACAATCGTAGGAGATTATTCCCAGTTGGAGCAAGTGCTTATTAATCTTTGTCTGAATGCAAGAGATGCACTTCCGGAAGGAGGAGAGATCTCTATACGTGCGTTTGGAGTACAGGGTGCAAATATTAGGGAGTCTTTTCCTCTTTCCGAACCTGCAGAATATCTTTGCATAGAAGTTTCGGATAACGGAGAAGGGATGAGTGAAGAAACCAGAAAAAGAATCTTTGAACCGTTTTTTACTACAAAGACAAAAAACCAAGGAAGCGGGCTTGGACTGTCTATGGTCTATGGGATTATGCAAAACCATGAAGGAATGGTGCAGGTAAGTTCCGAATTAAGAATGGGCACTAGTATTCGATTGTTCTTTCCAGTTACAAAAAGTAAAACTTCTAACTTTGTAGAACACACTGGAAAAGGTCCTCAAACTTCAACAGGTATCATGTTGGTAGTAGAAGAATCTCCTTATTTGTCGGAAATCCTACAAGACCAAATGTTGGCTCTCGGCTTCAGGTTGATTAGTGCAGACAGCGCTAAAAAGGCTCAAGAAATATTAAACAAGTTTAAATCTAATACAGTTTTAACAGTGATCGATCTAGATTTTGAACATCTTTCTACTTTAGAATTTTTGGAAACAATCAAGAAAGAATGTCCCGATTTGAAAATTTTTGTCTCAGGAACTGATTTCTCGAATGAAACCAAGGAAAAACTTTCTGCACTTGGAGTTAATGAACTTCTGGAAAAACCCTATAAGATCAGAGATCTAATAGAATTCTTCTACACAAAAAGTTTTTAGATTAGGCAGCATTCTTAAAGAAAAATGCGAAGCCTTGGACTAGATCGTAAATCGCAGGTAGCTGAGCCAGAGAAATTCCAACATCTCCATGAGAGATCAAAGGTGTTAATACCAATTTTGATTTTTTGCTAGGAAGATTTTCTTTTAAGATCACAGCTTCTTTAGCAGGAACTACATTGTCTCCCAACCCATGAACGATAGAAACATGGCAATCTAAAAGATGTAGTTTATCTTTTACTTGTAACTCTTGTAAGAATGAGCTTTGGGATCCTGCATTTGTTACGATCTCTTTCCAGATCTTTTCTCTAAAACTTTTATCTTCTCGAAGCTTAAAGAATATTTCTTTATTTTCGATGCTGATATTTTCTAAAACAGCAGGAAGTTCCAAGTTTTCTCTGGAAAAACTTCCGTCCAAAACACATGCCTTTAATGCGAATTCCAATTCTTGGTTTTCAGATTTGAGAGCATACTTTACAAAATTGTAAAGAAGGATCATTCTTCCATACTCATCCCCCTCATCTGAAGTCATCACATAATCCAAAGTAGATTGGACGTCACAGTAGGCACCGATCGTAAGAATGGAAGAGATCTTTTTCCCTACTTCAGGGTCGGAAGCAGCAATCAGTCCCATACTTCCGGAAAAGGAAGGAGCGATATAAGAAAGTTTTTGGTCCGGACAATATTCTTTATTGGAAGAGATATGAAGTATCAGTTCTTTTATCTTCTCAACAGTCTCTTTTCGAATTCGGAATTGAGTAACTTCTACTAGTAAAGGAGAAATCACTGTATATCCTACTGCTGCAGCAGATCTGCAAACTGCCGCGAATCTTGGGTCCTTATTTCCTAAGTAAGCCAATCCATTAACTGCCAAAATGGTTCCGCAGGATTTTCCTTTCGGAGTATAAAGGATCGCAGGAATTTCAAACTTCTCCGTTTTAACAGTTATCTCTTGTTCTGAGACTTTAGGAGGATTCGGTAATTGGCAATGAAGAGCGAATTTAGCCGCCTTCCAGAAATATTTCATATTTGTATCCAATCCCGAACTTGTTAAGATCGGATAACAATTTTATGACGATTTGAAATGTCGGGGAACAGTCGGGCGACTCACTCGCTTCGCTCGTGACCGCGCTCTACGCTTCAATCCGCTTCGCTTTGATTTCCGCTACGATCGCTGTCGCTTAGTAAATCAATATTTTCCCGCGGAACGTGGAATCCAGATTCCGTGCATGAGTTACTTGGAATACAGAATCTATGTTCCGAACCCCGGTAACCAATATTCCGCAAATCAACCAATCGAAATGGCGAATTCTACTTTGCATGTATTTTCACGAATCTCATTCTCCGAGAAAAAAATCACATGATCACATTAGGGTATTTAAATGAAAAAAGAGCAAATAAGCAGAACCAAAATTCTGCCTGAGGACAATCTTCCATTAAGTAAGGAAGAAATCAGGCTTCTTCTAAACGCATCCAGAACTCACGAAAATCATTATATTTGGTTTCGAATGTTATACTCTTTCGGACTTCAACTTTCCGAATTGGTTTCCTTAAGAGTGCAAGATTTGGATTGGTCCCATCATAAAATATTGATCCATCATTCTCGAACTTTAAACCCCAGAAATCCTTCCATTCCATATTCATTACGAAGGGATCTTTGGTTTATTTCTCAGGGCAAGCAGGGGGAGGACTTTTTGTTTTCTGGCAGGATTGGCAAGCTTCGTCCCAGGACTGTTCAAAAAATGTTTTCTAAGCTAGAAGAAATGACTGGTTTGACGATTTCAGTTTTCAAGTTAAGGAGAAGTTTAGCCTCTCACCTGATCGAGGCGGGCTGGGACCTGGAAAGTATCCAGGAACAGTTAGGACTTTCGTCCCAAAAATCCCTAAAAGACTTGCTCGGTCAGAAACCCAAGCTGGCTCCGCTCAAAAAATTTCCATTGGAGGAAATTAACGGCTCAGCGGCATAATATTCAAAATTTAGGATTTTCTAACTACGATAGAATAAAGGAGATGGGAAAAAATTCTTGTAAAACCCCATTTCCTCACTATTTTAGTCTACGGCGAACTTTCCGTTCCCCTTTTGTAACTAAAAAAGGAAATTTTCTTTGTCGGAATATGATCTTATGGATCGTCGCTCGGAGCCTAGCTTGGAAATTAAAACGAAAAAAGTAGGGAAACACACCCTAGTCCAATTGGATGGCAGGCTGGATATCACACATTCGGACGAGGTAGAGGCAAAACTTCTAGACGATGTCCAAGCCGGAACAGGTGATATCGTCATTAACTTGCAAAATATTTCTTATATATCTTCTTCCGGGATCAGGATCTTTGTTGGAATGGTCCGGGAATTAGAAAAGCAGAATCGAAAACTCAAACTCTGCAATATCACACCTAACGTTAAAAAAGTTTTCGATGTTGTGGAATTGTTGGATCTTTTCGAAGTCTACGAAACCGAACAAGAAGCATTAGCTACCTTAAAATAATCAGCCGGGGGCGCTTTGTATCATGGGTTCCCCCGCTAGCACAGAAGACCGATCTTCCGAAATTTACGGACTCATCGGTCTTTTCTTTTTATCCACACTTTCTCTTTTAATATTTAGGATCTCCGGGTTGGAGTTCCCACCGGTTTGGCCTGACGAGGTTCTATTCTATTCTCCTTCCTTAGATTTTGCAAAGAATGGACTCTTCCGCACAGATGTGCTCGATGGTTTAGTAAAAGGAATGGAAACCAAAACACTTTGGATGCCGCCAGTTTTCTTTTTATTAAATGGTTGGGTTTTAAAATTTTGGGGAGAAGGTCTCGAGGCCCTAAGATTATTCGCTGCTATCGTATCTATTGCGAGCATCTGGATCTTTTGGTTTATATTAAAAACTTTCGATTATTCTCCGATTGCAAGACTGGGCGCTTCCTTACTTTTGTTCACCGACTTATTATTCTTAAGAGTGGGTTGGACTGCAAGAATGGAAGCTCTTTGTTTGTTTTGGGCACTTCTATCTTTACTAGTACTTGCAAGAAAAGCAAAATGGAAGGGAGATATTCCGCTTAAACAATACGATGCGTTCTTATCTGGATTCTTTTTGGGAATCTCATTTTTATCACATCCATTTGGAGCAATCTTCGGAGTGCCCGCATTACTATTGATCCACCGAGCAAAAGCGTGGAAGGTTTGGATGTTTTGGTTGGGAGGCGTATTTCCAATACTCGCTTGGGGAATTTGGATCCATCCAGATTGGGGAATTTTTTTCTATCAGTTCGGAGCACAATTCGGACGTAAAAAGGATCTGTTCCAAACCTTTTCGCCAATCACGAAGATAAAAGTATTATTGGGCGGCTATGAATCTCCTGGACTAAGGCTATTCTTTTATCTTGCTTTAGCTTACGGATTATGGGTGGTAAGAGGAGAAATTAAAGACAAACCAAAGTCTGCATTCTTCTTTTCAGCTTGGACAGTTTCCATTCTATTCTTTTTGATCTTATCTACTGAATACTATTACGTAATGTATTTATGCATTCCGTTATCTGCATTGGGCGGATTCTTTTTTGAAAGGATCAGGAGCAGAAGAGTGCAGTTTATCGCAGCTATATTAGTATTTTCCAATATAGCAATTTTAGTGAATGCTTATAAAAGAATAGGATTCGGAAATCCAGAATTTGATTTAAAGGATAGATTCTATGAGGTTTTAGGCCCTGAACTAAAAGGTTCTAAAAAGATGTATCTGCAGGCAATTCCTGACCCTTATTTCCATATCCGAAAAGAAAATCCGAATCTAAAGGTTCTTGAGTTTATCCCTGGAGAACTTCCTATCCCGAAAGAAGATTTTATCCAAACCTTGGACTCAATTGATACATTTGTATTTTCGGATCGCCAAAAAAGAAATGAATTCGTTCAATCTTATTTAGAAGAGAATTCTTCCAAGTTCAGAAAATTCAAGATCACTGCAGAACCTTCTACACTTAGAAAAGTAGCGAATGTTGAAGCAGAAGTTTATCGCAGAAGATAAGTTTTACGACCTTTCTTAAGTTTTAAACTTTACCGTTATCTTTGATCTTTTTAACAAGATTCCGATTCGCTTCTTGTCGAAGGATTGCATTCTCGTATCTTCTGATCTCTGTTTCTGTTTCCGGTTTTATTTTAGGAATAGGGCAGGGCTTCTTATTCTCATCTAATGCAACGAATGTGAGATATGCAGTAGTTGCACGGGTTACGACCCCAGTGTAAGGATTTTCTTTAGAAACCTGTACTCCTATTTCCATAGAAGATCTTCCTGCATAATTAGCAGAAGCTTTTAGGATCACATGATCTCCCAAAGAGATCGGTTCCAGAAAATTCAGTTTATCCACACTTGCAGTGACTGCTTCTCTTCCGCAGTGCCGCTGCGCGACCATGACTGCGATTGCGTCTATCCAAGACATTAGGGTCCCTCCGAAGAGGGTCCCATAATGATTGGTATGATCAGGCATAACTATATGTCTGGTCTCTACTGCGGATTGTTTCGGCGTTTTTGTAATTTCTTCCGACATCTACGATTTAGACTAACAATCCGAGCATTACGTTCTTATAATTGGCATTGCAGAATAAAATCATTGAATACCTGAGCGATATAAACTCTTTCCTTATGAGAAAGAGCAGTACTTCCCGCAGAGATCAATTCACCTGAATTAGAAAAAATTTCTTTTATAGAATCGTCCGGAGAAATTGTAAATATTTTCGTAGGAGAATGAGAGTCCGCGCTACTCGCATGTTTTAAGAATTTCATCACGGAAGGGTGAGTGACAGTGAATATGGTTCCTTTTTCGTCTATTTCTAGATTGTCCGGTCCGCTTCCCAGCGAAATCGATTTAGGTTCTCCTAATGCGATTTTTCCGTTCTCTCTTTTTATATCGAATTTTAGAACTGTGCCTTCGTTAAAAGAGGATCTATATAAAAATTCTTTTCCATCTGGCCGTTTTACATACAGGATCCCATTTCCCAAGGAGACAGGATTTCCTAAAGAAGACCAAGATTTTCCGTCATAATAAGCGATCTCAGAACGTTTCATTCTGAAAAGATCATGGAATAGATAGAGCATAAATCCGCCTTGTCCATGATCGTTAGAAACAAAAATTTCATTTTCCGATGCGACTGACAGATCGTTAGGGCTTGTTACTAAAGGATCTTGTAAAGTTTGGATATGTTTCCATTTTCCAGCCTTGGATTTCGCAGAAGGTTTTTCCACTCTTTCAAATACTTCGATAGAATGTTCTTTGTATAATGTGATATGAGAGATCACATATAATCTGTACTTTCCGTTTTGGTTCAGGAGACTCATCCCATGAGGTCTGAAATTTTTCGGATACTCTGTTTCCAATAATTTGGGTTCGAGGGTAGAAGAATTCAGATCCAGAAAGTAAATCTTTCCTTCTTGGTCCTTGATCCTTCTTTCATGGGAAGACACATAAAGTAATCCTCCTTCTCTATCGATTGCCAAATCCTCCGGGCCAGGCATTCCGGAAATCTTGGAGCAGCCTTTTAAGGGGATATCTTTGATATCTCCCGAACAATTACTAAAGAACAGGCCTAAAACGGCGAATACTAAGGGTAGAATGGAAACTCGCATGGGGTCCAAGGATCTGCCCTAAATAGGGCACTGGCAACCAGATTCGTCGTTTGAGACCCAATTTTATTCTTGCGTTTTTTGTGCAGTGCATAAAAATAGTATCAAAAAGGAATAGCAAGGCATGGATAACCAAAAACTAAACGATTTAATCAATGCCGGAATTGGGGCCGTCCAAACCTCGAAAGAGATTTTCGATAAACTTCTCGAAGATCTAAACGAAGGTAAGGAGAAGGTGGAGCAGAGATTCGACGAGCTTAAAGCACAGGGAGAAAAAGACCTGAGTGAGAATGCGTTGAAATTCAAAGTTCCTCTGGCTTGGGGAATCGTTAAAATAGAAGAGATTCGAGAGAATATCTTAAAACAATTTTTAAAGAAATGATGGGCGGATTTTTCCCCTGGAATAGGAGACGATCATGTTTCGATTTTCAGTGGGAAAGACTTCCGTTCTAGGCCGATTTTTACTCTTTCAACTTTCATCTCTTTTTCTTCTAACACCTTTAAGTTCTCAAAATTTTTCTCCAAAAACAATAACGCCTAACTCTGAGGAGTTGGTTCTTGTAACTGAGGTTAATTCTGGTAATCTCAGTTCAGAAATAATCTATGGGGCTCGTGAATTTCTAAAAAGGGAATATTCTCCTGCTTCTACATTTAAAACATATCTAGTTTTGTCATTATTAGAGAATCATATTATTGATCCGAAAGAAAAGGTAGAATGTGCAGACAAACATATCCCTAATTCCCCAAGGTCTTTGGATTTGAGAGATGCATTATTTTACTCTTCCAATGATTATTTCGAAAAAGTTTTTCCAAAATTAGGAAAAGAGAAATTGGATCTTACCTTAGGTAAAATTTCATATATAAAAAATTCTAAATCGAATTCAAACGTCGATGATTGGTGGATCGATCTTGCAGGTTTAAAACATGGCGGAAGGATCAGATTAACTCCTAAGAGTATACATTCTTCATGGTCGAAAATTTTTAGAAACGATTACGGACTTAATAAAGATATAATGGAAGAATGGAAAAATACACTTTTCTGGTCAGAATGTGCGGAGAGATCGGCTAAAGTCTATGGAAAGACTGGTTCTTGGGAAGGAAGTTTTTGGTTCCAAGGTGCTCTAGTCAGATCCGAAAACGATTACGTGATCTATACCATCTTAAATAGAAGTAAATCAGGATCCCGAACTGGAACGATCCATAGATTTTATGAATTAGCTGGATGTAAGGTTCCGAGTCTGGAATGAAGAGGGTCTGAAAAGAGGACTTTCGGAGTGACTGGACTTGAACCAGCGACCCCTTCCCCCCCAGAGAAGTGCGCTACCACTGCGCTACACCCCGGTCCTCAGTTGTATAATTTTCGGAACAGATCCCTATGTAAACTGGTTTTTAAAAACAGGTCTTTGGTTGCTATAAGTAGATCAACAAAGGAAATCAGGAGATACAAACCAAATGATTTGTCCTCCTTGGAATTTCTCTCGAGGAATATTCACTGCAAGTGCAGAACCCGGAGTAAATAGAAAAGATTTTCCTACTCCAGAAATTCCTAAAAGAGTTTCCGCAAACACACTCACGTCAGGGCTATGACCCACTAATAAGATTGCATCTGAATTGGAATTATCTTTAAGAAGAGGACAGATCCTAAAATAATCTTCTCCAGGAAGAAGATACTCAGCAGATTCGGTTTCCAACTCAGGCTTTAGGATCTTGGAATATATTTCCGCAGTTGCTCTTGTGCGAACATAAGGACTATGATAGATCTTTTTGATCTTAAATCCGGTTTGGAAGAACCGAGCCATTTTTTCTATATCTGTAATTCCTTTAGGAGTAAGTACTCTGGAGGAATCTTTGCCGTCTTCTGAATTGGGATCGGCTTCCCCATGTCTGGCTATGATGATCTTCATAGAATAAATATATAATTGTGGATACGCGTTCTAATAAAAAGGATTGCTTCGAGAAGCAATGGAACTATCGTCTCCGGCACCTGGTCTAAGGATTTTTGAATGCCTCAATTTGCAATTGAAATAGAGCACCTACGCAAATTTTATCCGAAAGTAAAAGCATTACAAGGAATTGATCTGAAAATTCCACAAGGTGGTATTTTCGGCCTACTCGGTCAGAACGGCGCCGGTAAAACTACTTTGGTTCGTATCTTACTGGGCTTCTCCAGGCAAACCGAAGGTTACTGCAAAGTTTTGGGTTTGGAACCTTCTCCACTTGCGAGAACTAAGATCGGTTATCTTCCGGAAAGAATGGCGGTCCCTACTTATTTGAGTGGGAGAGAATTTTTAGAAGCAAGTTTCAAACTCGCATTACTACCTTCTTCAATTGCGAAAAAGAAAAGTAATGAGTTCCTCGAAATATTAGGATTAGCGGAAGCTGCTGATCGAAAAATTTCCACTTACTCCAAGGGTATGTTACAAAGGTTGGGACTTGCAAATGCACTTGGTGCTGAGCCTGAACTTTTACTTTTAGATGAACCTGGTACGGGTTTAGATCCTGCTGGTTATAAAGAATTCAGAGAATTAATTCTAGAAGAGAATAAGAAAAGAGGAGTTACTATCCTCATCAACTCTCACCGTTTGTTGGAAGTAGAACAAATCTGTACTGAGATCGGTATCCTTCATAAAGGAAACTTGATGGCTCAGGGTAAACTAGACGAATTAAAACAAGGAAAGGATAGGATACGCATTCGTTTGGAATCAGCTCCTGAATCTTATCTGGAAGAGATCTCTTTGGAACATAAGAAAGATGGAAAAACCTGGGAAATACGTCCTAAGCCGGATGTGGATCTTAATAAGCTTCCTGCAATTTTAGTGGAGAAGGGTGCGGAAATTTTCCTCTACGAAAGAAAGACCGAATCTTTGGAAGATGTATTCTTCAGATTAACACAAGGTTCCGAGAATGGAGGGTCCAATTGAGCTCTCAAACCGATTTTAAATTTTTTGTCTCCTCTGCATTTCTTCAAATTGGGACTCTGCTTCGGCTAACGTTCGTCCAGGTTCTCAGACGTAAGGCAATATTCTTTTATTTTTCTCTGCTTGGTTTTTTCTTATTAGGAGAATGGACCTGCTCTACTTCTGTAGGAGGAGAGACTAGTCATGGTGTTTCTTCTTATATGTATTTTATCCTGACTTCTTTTTGGAGTTTGGTGTTTCTAGTGATCCTGACTTCTGACCTTCTCCGCCAAGACATAGACTCGCAAGTACATACTTTATGGTTAAGTCGCCCGGTGGATCCATTTGCTTATGTAGGAAGTAAGGGACTCGCATTGTTAATTTGTGTGGTGTTGTTTGTGCTTCTCGCTTTTGGGATCAGCTCTTGGTTCTCTTTGGAAATTCCTTGGGAATTCCTTTGGTATCAAGGAACCATGATGTTGGTGTATTCGTTTTTTGTTCTAATGGTTCTGCTGGTAACTTTATTCTCGAACCAATCGCTTGCGATTGTAAGTTCTCTCGGACTTATCCTTTTGAGCTGCATTTTAGATTTTGTAGCTTATAACCAAAACATCGATATGTCTACAGAAGCGAGCGATGTCAAAAAATTCGTTCTAAAAACGATCTACTGGGTTCTTCCACAGGTCGGGACTGTTTTTTATCATTCTTTCGCGCTTTTTTTGGGGAAGGCTGATCCTAAAAATTTCTACGGACCTTATTCATTCGTCCAAGTAGGTGCATGGATCGTAATTTTAAAATCCACTCTTTGGTTAAGCACTCGGCACAAAGAGATTTAGGCCCTAAGGGATTCGGGGAATTTAATCTAGGGTTGACAAAACCTGCTCAGCAGTAGGATATAGCAGGCCCTTCCGCCGAGCGAAAATGAATATAAACTGGTACCATTTCGAAAAGGAAGGATACTATCTTAGCGTTCGAAACGTAAACGAGCGCATTGAAAAGCTAAATCCTCTCTATATTCGGTTTACCACTCTGAACAAAAGTGTGGATAAACTACTCAGCGTTCTTTTGGACAGGTACCTGGTCTATCTGGATGCAATCTCGCTAAAGGAATCCGTTTTTTCTATCTTAAGAGAAAGTGCGATGAACGCCGTTAAGGCAAATTCAAAACGTATCTTTTTTGCCGAAAACAATCTAAACATTTCCAATCCCGATGATTACGTGAGAGGGATGGCGAATTTCAAAAAGGAAATGATCAAGGACAAGGAAAGATATGCTGCCTTGTTGGAAAAAGTTAAATTTCATTGTTTGATCACTCTTGCTTTCAATCGAACTAGCTTCCTAATGAGGGTCTCCAATAACGCACCTATTATTGCGGAAGAATTAAAACGTGTAGAGAACAGGATTGGCAAGAGCAAAGAATATAACGACTTGGGAGAGGTTTTCGCAGATCACGCGGACGACTCCGAAGGTGCAGGTCTTGGACTTGCAATGTCTCTTTTGATGTTAAAGAATGAAGGAATTGCCGCTGATTCTTATAAATTAAAAGCAGAAGGCGGAATCACTTCCGCTTATATCAAAATTCCGTTCGACTTCAAACATCGAAATGTTTCCTACCAACGTACTGTTGAAATTATTGCAGAGATAGATAAACTTCCTACATTTCCGGAAAACTTGAATCAGATAATGAGCCTGATCAATAAACCTGATTCTTCTATCCAGCAGATCACGGAACAGGTCGGACGAGACGTTTCTTTATCTACCAATATTCTAAAGCTAGCAAATTCTGCTTCTTTTGCTCAGGGAAGAAAAGTAGAAACATTAGAAGATGCGATCAAGCTGATCGGTCTATCAGAATTAAATAATATTCTTTTGAGCCTTGGAACGAAAAAGATCCTAGAAGAAAGATACAAAGAGTTTGAACATATCTGGGAAATGTCTAGTCTCTCCGCTTATATTTGTAGAAGACTAGGAGAAAGAATGGGCTGGAAGAAAACATTCCTGACCAATCTAGTTTGTGCAGCACTTCTTCATAATATAGGGCTTGTACTTTTACTTTCTTTGGAAGGAGATACGATTGAAAAGTTAACCGATATCTCCGGAAAAAAACTTTTACCTTCTACTCTTGGACTAGAAGAAGCCGCACTTGGAATTACTCATACTTCCTTAGGAGGTATGATTTGTGAAAAATGGAATTTCTCCGACACAATCAAAGTGGCAGCGGAATACCATCACAGACCTTTGATGGCTAAAAAAGAGTCTAGAGATGTTGTATTTGCGGTCTACTTATCCGATTGGATCATAGATTGTTTGGATGGAAAAGCTGATCCTGCGGCAATTCACTGGGAAGTTCTTCAACATTTCGGTTTTAAAAAAGACGAAGAATGGTTGGAGTTTGGTAAGAAGGTTATAGAAGAATATAAAGCTTTCCAAAAATATTCCGGATAGACTGTAGATCTGATCGGGAATATTTCTGGAATCTTAAAAATTTCGGAATAGGTTAAACTGCTACCGAGTTTGCCCAATTTTTAATTTCATTCAAATCTAAATGCTCTCCTATTAGAGAACTGTAAAACGCAGTCCGGATCTGAAAATTCTCATCGATTAAGAAATCCGCAGGTATTCTAAAAAAATTAGATCCTTCTTGCTGAACTAATGAAAATCCCGCTGAAGCTGCCTCCTGGACCCGGGATTTTACAATTTCCGATTCCATAGATCTTTGCACTTTCTCCTGCGAAACCTCCACCTCATACAATGAATAAATAGAACCGCTCGGATCTGGAATTAATTGAAATGGTGGTTTTTGTTTCCCTACGAAAGGAATCATATCCTCCGCTTTGGATTCGAATATTGCAAGAATCACAAGATTCTCAAATTCCGGGAAATTTTTTATGAGAGAATGCACTCTTAGATTACATAAAGCGCATGCTCCGTTTCTTAAGAAAGAGATCAAAATCCTTTTTCCTTTTAATTCGGATAAAGAATGTGAATTCCCCTCCAGATCTTTATATTGAAAATCTTTGGCTGTTTGTCCGGTAGTAAGCATTGTTTCACTCCAAATTTATTGTATAAATAATTATTGCTTAGGCAACAATTATTTATACAATTATGACGGACGATTCTTTTTTTTGTTCTGTTTATTTTGGGATAATATCCGATAAATCCCAATTTTGGAGGATATTCTTTTCTATTTTCTCAGAGATTGTCTTCAATACTTCTAAATCTTCCGCTTTTAAGCCCTTATACACGATTTTTCGGGCTTCTAACATGAATGGGATCGTCTTCTCTAATAGAGATTTGCCTGCTTTGGTGATGGAGATGGTGAACTTTCTGCGATCATCCGGATTATCTTGGCGAACTACCAGGCCCTTCTTCTCCAAGCCATCCAAAAGCCGTGTGATATTTGGCCTGTCTTTGAAAGTTTTGTCTACGAGATCTGTTTGGGAAACGGATTTAAAGAGTGAAAGACGATTCAATAGAAACCATTGCTCTACGGTTAGATCCGTTTCGTGATCAGACATTAACTTGCTGAAATGAAGACGCAATAGACGATCCGTTCTGGAAAAATAATAAGCAAAAGCCGAATCTATAAGATTAGTTTCTTTTTTGTGATCACTCGCCATATAATGCCGAGTATAGAGTGGAGGTTTCTCCGGCCAAAGAAAAAAATTGAACTAGTTCGTTCGATTTGACTTTTAATCCGATGCTTTCTCTTTTCCCTTAAAAAAAACTTTACAACTCTAATTATAACCGAGAGTCTAAAGATTAAGTTTGCATATGATTGCCTAATTGTTTACAACCTTTTCCCCAAAGGACCTTCGTTTCACGAGGGAGTTACATGAAATAGTCTTATAGACTACCTATGCATATAGGTTTGGGCAAAATAAATGGACCAACAACCATCTTTGAATTTATCCGTATGGGATGCGGATAGAGAAAAAGAATTTATCAAAATTTCAGAGGATCTAGGTGTCTCCGAACCGGTCGCTGCGAGAATTATCGGAGAACAAGGACAAGAGTTTCGACTCGAACTAGGAAGTATAAAAGAAGAAGGTACCGGAACGTTAACCGGCGCACTTCGTTTTAATGCAGAATCTAGTTTAGATCTACCAGTTGCAGGAGATTGGGTTCTTGCTACAAAGTTAAGTGGAGAAGAATATCTAATCCATAAGGTTCTACCTAGAAGAAGTTTACTCGTACGAAAAACCAAGGGAGAAACTTTAAAGCCGGATCCGATCTGTGCGAATATGGATCGAATTTTTCTTTTACATGGTTTGGATGGAGACTTCCAACCAAGAAGATTGGAAAGAACTCTGATACAGATTTGGGAAAGTAAGGCTACCCCCGTTGTGGTACTTACCAAGAAAGATTTGTATGCGGGTAGAGAAGAAGAGTTAAAGGAGAAGATCGACATCGTTCGAAAATCTTGTCCTGGTGTGGAAGTATTTTCAGTTTCCAATCATAAAAAAGAAGGTTTGGAAGAACTGGAAAGGTTTTGGAAAGACGGATCTACTTCTGCTTTTATAGGATCGTCCGGAGTAGGTAAATCTTCTCTTCTCAATTTACTGATCGGAGAAAAGATCAGATCAGTAAACGAAGTCAGAGAATCAGATTCTAAGGGAAGGCATACCACAACGAATAGGTGGATGTTCCGATTAGATTCTGGTGCTTGGATCTTGGATACTCCGGGTATGAGGGAGATCCAACTCTGGTCCGACGGCTCCGGATTGGAAGAAACATTTCCTGAGATTTTCGAAGCAGCAGAAAATTGTAAATTCCAAGATTGTTCACATATGAGTGAACCTGATTGTGGAGTAAAATTTGCTATTGAGTCCGGAAAAATTTCGGAAGAAAGATTCAAAAGTTATCTGAAGCTCAAGAGAGAATTAGAAAGGACTGCGAACTTGAGCGCTCCAAATTCAGTTGAATTCAGAGAACAGAAAGCGAAGTGGAAATCCATCCACAAAGAACAGAAAAGAATGCAACAGCAGCGAGACCGAGAAAGGTATCGCTAAATTTCGAAAGAGCAGGGGAGATTTGCCTCTGCTCTTTTTAATCAATCTGAAAAAGATCTACAATTTTATAAAAATCTTCAGCTTTTAATTCCTCTGGTCTTTTATCTAAAGAGATTCCTGCAGATTCTATACATTCTTTTAATTTAGATCTTAAATTTTCTTCTGAAATTTGAAGAGGAAGTCCGTTTGGATAAAAGGAATCTAAAGGTGCTTCTTTGATAGAAGAGCCTATCTTTTTCCTTTTTCCCCAAAATAATGTTCTGCATAAAATTTCTAAAACTTGGTAAGACTCTTTTTTTAGAAATCTTTTGTTAGAAACAAATGTAAGAACACTTGAATCCACATTGGGAGAAGGATAAAAACATCCGGCTTTGATTGTCTTCTTACTTTGGAATTTTCCGTAAGCCCCTGCATAAATAGACAGGGAAGAGATTTCCTTGGTGATTCTTTGAGCGAATTCTTTTTGGACCAAGAAGACTGCTCCTTGCAAATTCGGAAGTTTTTCCAAGGAAAGAAGTATGAGTTCGGAAGTGATATAATAAGGAAGATTGCCGAATAGAAAGCAGGTGCTATTTTCCTGATCCGACAGGGTATCTCTTGCATCTCCTAAAATAATTTCAGTTCCAGGAAGAAACTCATTTAGCCATTTATAATATACTGGATCGATCTCATATAATCTCAGCTTTTTTCCGAGTCCGTAGAGAATATGGGAAAGTGCTCCCAGGCCTGGGCCGATTTCTATTATCAGTTCAGATTTTTGTAGAAGTTCAGGCTCTGCGCTGGAGAACAAAGTTTTTACTGCGTTTGGATCAATGAGAAAGTTTTGTCCCCATTTTTTGAGCGGAGCAGAAGATCTCTCTGATAAAAATTCCCGGATCACATTTGGCTTATAAAACGGGTATACCGGGGAGCTCATCACTTCCAATAAACTTCCAACCGGGCGCGATTCCAAGCTGTTTTCTGAATCGATTCCATTCTCTCAGATCTTCTTTGATCCCGAATCTTGGGACAATGAGTATGATCCCTTGTCCACTTTTCGTTTGTTTTGCCAGTGTTAAGAATGAATCTTTTCCAACTTCGAATCGGATTAATTTTTGCTCAGGCTCTGGCAGATGGAATTCTACTAATTTCGGAATTAAGATCCAATTTTCAAAGCCTGCCATTTTTGGTTTTTCTTTTCCCCCGTATTTTAGCGATAAACTTTGATTTCTTTTTAGACATTCGGAGACCCATTCCAGGCAGGACTCATGTTCTATGTAAATCTCCAGCGATTTAGAATTTCCGCAGAATCTTTCCGGATCTTTTCCTATGGACTTATATAAAATTTTGGAGCTATATTTACATTTTCCCGCGAGAACTAATCTGTTTTTTTCTTGTAGGAATAATATGAATCGATCGCCGAAAAATGAATCCGGAAGTCGTATCCAACTAGAAGAATTTGCTAGTAAAAATTGAAATCCACAACAGATAAAAAATCCCAGGAGCCAGATCCATTTTAGAGCTGTTGTTCTGAGATTTTTGTCATTAGAAGTATTAAAAAGATCTAATTTACAATTTTCCGGTTTATCAGTGGGAAATAATTTCCAGAGAAACAAAAAGATGAGAAATAAGAACCAGACCCCCAATCCGAAAAACTTTGTGTTTCCTCTATAATAATGAACCCAATTCCAATGTGATTTTCCCCAATAGAGTGTTGTTTTTTCTATAATTTCTAAAAGGAATATAACGATTTTCCAAATGGGCATGGCTAATAAGGAAAAATACACCGATTCTAATATTAAAGAAAAATATAATAGAGGAAGTAAGATCCCGCAGATTGGGACCAAGATCAGATTTAAGCCAAGCGACCCGAAACTATAAGATCCAAAATAATAAATTAAAGAGGGTAAGGTTCCAATCCCTGCGGATAAAGAAACTAAAAGATTTTCTCTCCAAAATCCAATAAACCTGCTTAAGATCGTTTTATCTTCTGAAGTTGGAGGGAGGCATTTTTGAAAACAGGGAAGTAAAAGTAGAATGCCTGAAACTGCGCCGAAAGAAAGTAAAAAAGAAACTCCAAAGGACCGAGAGGGATCCCAAATATACACTAATCCGGCGGACGAGATCAATAGATCTGCAGGTTTAGATTTTCTAAAAAACAAAGATTGTAAAAGTATCCATGTAGAAAATATCCAAGCCCTCGCAAGCGAAATTGGAAAACCTAAACAAGCTAAATATAAAAGTCCGAGCAAGACTGGAAGTATTCTAGGGAAATAATATCCTAGAAAAGGTATTCGTTTTAGAATAGCAAACATACATCCGATCAAAATTCCCAAATGTAGACCGGAGGCAGCGAATAGATGTAATATTCCTCCTTCTCTAGCATTCTTCTTAAATTCTTTATCTAAACCTTTTGCGTCTCCTAAAACTAAACCTAATGAAATTTCCCTGGCTCTTCCTTCTATCTTTGCTCTATCCAAGGTTTGATTGATTTTTTGGGAGAATTCCTTTTTCCAGGAACTGGATTTTTCTAAAAAAGGAGCGGATCTTTTTGTGTAACCGCAGATTGCTAAAACAAAAAATAGAATTACTCCCCAGGAAAAACATGAGATCTTTTTCCCTAAGAATAAAAGTGAAAAAAGTATTATATTAATTGAATGTAATGAGGTCCAAACTAAGACCAGGTCCGGAAAGAAAACGTCTAAGAATAAAGTGGATAGAAGCCCGAGAACCAAGTAGGAAAATAGAGAAGAAGGGATCCAGTCCTGGTAGTTTTGTTCCAAGTATTCGCCCATACGAATACTTGTTCTGAAAGATTGGAATTGTGCGCGGAATTCTCATTCCGCTACAAGATTTGATTTTAAACCGAAACTTTTGAGATCCCGATCCCTAACTTTCCTCGTACATTATCTAAGATCTGAGAAGAAGCCGATCTAGCCTTGTCGGATCCTTTTTTCATGACGGACCTTACATAAGCAGGATCTGCCGCGATTTTCTCTCTTTCCTTTCGATAAGGTCCGAAATAATCTAGGACCGTTTCTAATAATGCTTTTTTAAGATCTCCGTAACCGGTCCCAGGATTAGTAAATTTGGATTGTAGATCTTTTTTGCCTGATTCGTTCAGGAAAAGAGAATGGATAGCATATATTATACTTTTCTCATAATCCTTTGATTCATCCACTCCTGCAGAATCTGTCAAAATACCCATTACTGATTTTTTCAACTTCTTCTCGTCGTCGAAAAAGTTGATCGTATTTCCGTAGGACTTGGACATTTTTGCTCCGTCCACTCCGGGCACGATAGCAGTCTCTTCGTCTATTTCAGGTTCAGGAAGTTTGAAGGTTTCTCCGTATTGGGAGTTGAACTTCTCTGCAATATCTCTTGCATATTCTAAATGTTGCTTTTGGTCTTTTCCAACCGGAACCTTATCGCTATTAAATGCGAGAATGTCAGCCGCCATTAAAACTGGATAAAAGAAAAGACCGCCGCTTGGAACGATTCCCTTTGCAACTTTGTCTTTATAAGAATGTGCCAATTCCAATTTAGGAACTGTGATGGACATGCTCAAATACCAGGTAAGTTCAGTGACTTCCGGAACTTCTGACTGGATCCAAAAAGCACATTTGTCTGGGTCAATTCCTAAGGCTAAAAAATCGCAAACAGCGTCATACGTATTTTCTGTTTGGTTTTTTGCGGAACTGAAAGTGGTTAATGCATGCAAATCAGCTACGAAACAGAATAGATCGGACTTGTTTTGATAATCGACTAACTTGCGTATAACAGAGAAGTAATTTCCTAAATGTAATTTACCAGAAGGTTGTACCCCGGTCAATATCCTCATTGTTCCTCCGAGGAGCCGAATCGGTTTTGTGGATCGTCGAAAGTTTTTCCGGAAAGGCGTTCATACTCTGCTTTTAAGGCGCTAAGTTCTGCATCCAACTTTCTGTGAGCTGTTAGCTTGTTTACAGTAAATTTGTCTTTATAGATGACCGCATAGTTAAATAATAACTGCGCCATATCCACAAAAACGTATTCCAAAGTTTTACCGTTCAAACGGTTTCCGGAAACCATCGTGGAATCATAATATGGTATAAATCGATGAAGTACTTTCACTTCTTCTAATATTTTTTCTTTAGAAGCTAAAACTCTTTCGTTCAGCTGTCCTTTGGCTTCATAATCTTTTGCCAAAAGGTGGTTCTCAACCAGAACGTTGATCTTCTCTGCGAATTTTCCCATGAAGGCCGAAGCTTCTGAAAGTAATCTTAATAAATTTACTGTGATCTGGTCTTCTACGGATCCGCCGGAGGTGTTTTGGTTAAAATTGGAGAAGGTATACTGAAAGCTTGGATACTTCTTATTAAAAGCATCCAATTGTCTCAGAAGATTATTGATCTCTTCTATTTCCGTTTTGAATAAACCTGGTTGAGTTACCAATATGTCTCTGTTATGGTTTTTGGTCCCTATCTTGACTGTTCCTTCTAAAATAGGAGTGTAACAAGATTGAAAGTCGCGGAGAAGTATATGGATTAGCTTATGAGGCATTCCTTTGTAGGAAGATTTGAATGCTGCCGAGTTCATATTCTCCGGCATATGGTGGGCGAAATAATCGTCAACGACCCCATTCAAAAAATCAAAGGAGATCTTTCCGTTATCATCTATTTTGAAATAACGTTGTCTTAGTCCGTGTAGCTCTTCCTTCTTATTCATCCTAGTCAGAATATCATCTGACAATTTGATCAATGTTGTTTCTACTTCTTTGGTGATATCAGGCGATCCTTGGAATTTGGTCTCGTTAATCGGAGGAACATTCAAGGAATCTAATATTTCTTCCCAACCAATCACTTTTTTGTTTGAGACAACATAGAATGCGCGGATTGCGTCCGTAAGTTTAGGTCTTCCGTTTTCCAGATTTAATCCGTAATTTAATCCGGAGATGATAGAAGGAAGTTTAACGGATAATTTTTCGTCCTTTTTCACTAATTCTGGAACGTGGCCTAGAATAATATCTCTGGCATCGTTTCTGGAAAGATGACGTGCATAGTACATCTGCATCTTCAAAGATCTGTTCAGGAAGATCTCTGGAGAAATTTCATCTATGAAGAGTGAATCTAGTGAGATGAAGTTATTAAAGAATTTATTAAAATTCAAGACTACATTATAGACCAAAGGTCTCCAATGTCTCCAGCCTTGGCTTTCCGCAAGTCTGAGAGCTTGTAATGTGGAAATGATCTGGTCTTCTTTTAATGCTTTGAATAATCTTTCTACAGAAGGAGCGATCTTGGAATTTCTTCCTAAGAAACCTACTTCTACAGTTCCGGTATCTTTTGCAAATTTTGTAATACTCGCATTCCCACCAAAAAGGTTAGCAAGAAATCCGAGACCAGGTCCTGCATCAGGCTGTTTTTTTACAGGTTTAGGTGCTGTTTTAGAAGAGGAGGAAGATGAAGCTGATTTGGAAGATTTATCTTCTTCTTCAGGTTTTTTGCCCGATTCTTCTTTCTTCTTCTGCTCGAACTCTTCATCGACTTTTTTCATCAAGTCGATGCGAATAAAGATATCGTTCGATTTTTGTATGACTTCGTCTATCTTCTGTTGGTGTTCCGGAGAACGTGTCTTGCGATATAGATCTGCGAAGACCTTATGGGCGTCTGTGCGAGAAGTAGACAAACTTATTCCCTCTCGTTAAGCGGGTTCTCCACAATTTGCGCGTTCGAAGGTGCTCCGAAATTGAAGAGAGACGCAGGTAAACCTATACCGGTTTGGACTCCGGAAAAACTTACGGAGGTATATTCTCCGGTGGATCTGCTCTTCATTCTGAGAGAACGAGGAGTATTATCCGGACCTAAGGTGACTACGATCTCTTCGTAAGTCCTAGTCGTGGATTTAAGTCGAAGTGAACCTCCTACTGGAGTTACTTCTTCGTATCCCGAAAGAAGGCCGGCCATTCCACCGGTCATACCTTTTACGTCTTGTTTTCCTACAATTCCTCTGGAAGGGGAATAAAACCAAAGATAACGCCCGTTGGAAGCAATTACCCTTCCATCGGAGAATTTTACATGTATATGATTTGGTCTTTGATAAGAAAGAGTTCCGGTGAGTTCGTTATTGATCGTAATACTCGCCCGAAAGCTGGAAATTTCGGCCATCTTTCCGATGACGCTGCTCAACCGTTCCTTGCCAGGATCGGATAAAATAGAAGTGCCGCAGACCAGTAGAGCTGCGGCACCCAAAAAGGATAAGATACCCTTGGATGAAGCCATAATCGTTCCTACTATGGCTTCATTAGACGAAATTATCCAAGTACTTTTTTAAACTCGTCGGTCAGTGCCGGTACGACTTCAAAAAGGTCCCCTACGACTCCGTAGGTAGCTACTTTGAAGATTGGAGCGTCTCCATCCTTGTTAATAGCCACGATATACTTGGAAGAGCCCATTCCTGCCAAGTGCTGGATCGCTCCGGAAATTCCGCATGCGATATAGCAGTTCGGGGAAACGGTTTTACCAGTTTGACCCACTTGATGGCTATGAGAAATCCAGCCTGCATCGACCGCAGCACGGGAAGCTCCTAAAGCTGCGCCTAAAATGTCCGCCAAACCTTGGAGAACAGGCCAGTTTTCAGGTCCTTTAATTCCGCGTCCGCCAGATACGATGATAGAAGCTTCTGCCAATTGAACTTTGTTTCCGCCGCTTAGATCGGAAGAAACGATTTTAACTTTCGCGTCTCCTGCGGATGGACTTGCAGCTTCAGCAGCTCCTGCTCCAGCTTTTTGTACTACTTCTTGAGAGTTCGGACGAACAGTGAAGATAGCGATTGGGCTGGTAACTTTGAAATTACCATATGCTTTTCCGGAATAGATTGGCTTCTTAGCTACTACTTTTCCGCCGTCTACTGAAAGACCTACTGCATCAGCTACGATTCCTGCTCCTACTTTTACAGCTACTCTTGGAGAATAATCTTTTCCTTGAGAAGTGTGAGGAACTAAAACTACGGAAGGATTTTTTTCCTTAATAACTCCGGCTACTAAATTCGCCCAAGTTTCCGCGTTGAAGTCACCTGCATTTACAGTAACTACGCTGTCTGCTCCTACTGCTCCTAGGTCTCCTGCGAATTTTTCAACTCCGGATCCTATGAGAAGAGCGATTACTTTTCCTCCGAGTGAGTCCGCAATTTTGCGGCCAGCGGAAGTGATTTCTTTGGAGATCTTTTTGAGTTCTCCGTTTTTGAGTTCGCCTACGATTAAAACGTTGCTCACGGGTGTTCTCCTTAGATAACCTTAGCTTCTTCGCGAAGTGCTTTTACTAATTGTTCAGCATAACCTTTCGCATCAGCCGCTTCTAACTTGCGACCAGGAATACGAGGTGGAGGTGGCTCCAATGCTACTACTTCGATCTTACTTGCAGGATTTCCTAAATCTGCAGGCGTTTTGGTTTCGATAGGCTTCTTCTTAGCAGCCATCAAACCTTTTAGGTTAGGATAACGAGGTTCGTTTAATCCTTTTTGAGCAGTGATTGCTACTGGTAGGCTGGTTTCCACAACTTGGCTTCCACCTTCTACCTCTTTAGTAGCTTTTACGGAAGTTCCGCTAATCTCTAAACTAACTGCGAAAGAAATATGAGCAATTCCTAATCCTTCTGCAACTTGGATTACTACTTGGGAACTATCGCTATCGATAGATTGGCGTCCGCCGATGATGATGTCTGCATTTTCAGCTTTCGCGAAGTTTGCGATCAATTCTGCGGTTAAAACGGTATCAAAAGGAACGTAGTTGTCCACTTTGATCTGAACGGCACGGTCCGCTCCCATTGCGTATGCTTGGCGTAATGACTCTTGAACGCGATCTGGTCCTAGAGAGACTGCGATAACCTCTCCACCATTTTTCTCGCGTAATCTAAGTCCTTCTTCAATTGCGAATTCGTCGTACGGAGAGATAATCCATTTAATTCCGGCTTCATTGATGGACTTGTCCCCGACTTTGATATTCGTTTCGGTGTCAGGCACCTGTTTCACTAAAACGATGATCTTCATGAACTTTCGTTCTCCAAATTAATAGGGCTATAAACACGAAATTTCTGAAAAGCTTGAGTGCAAACTACTTTTTTGCACGTATTCGGGAAATCTCGCCTATCGAAACAGAATGAGTGTTCTGCTCCAAAAATAGATCCAAAATAATCCTAAAATGATAACCAATACATTCGCATCAGATTGAAGGAAGAAGGTTAAGCCCCAGAAAAACGGCAAAAGGAAAAAGCTAATCAGAAATAAGAACCAGATCCATGACTTTCCGCTAAATGGGGTAGCGAATGAGGCCTCAATCTCTGATTGGATCTCTTCTAAACTATTGGGAAATTTTCCTAGATTGCGGATCGCGAGAACCAAAGCGAGAAGGCAAACTAAAGTTAATACGACAGAATACAGCATATTTATCCTCATTTAAGGAATTCTAGATAATTGCAGGGATTTTAGAATTACTTGTCTGTTTTTTTGGGTGCGGAACCTGATCATTACATCGTCCGTTTCCGGATTTTCTACAGAGAATTCGATACTCATCTTTTTATCATTCCCAATTCCTGAAGATTCCGGAAAGATTACAGAGGAAGATTCATTAGCGGCCACGCTGAAAGTCGCTTGGCTAAGGCCTTCTCCTTCGAATTCTACTCGGAACTTTCCTTTTGGATCTTTCGGAATGTAATAATTGTAGGCTTTTACTTCTTCGTAAAGGTTCGATTGGTTTTTACGTTCTGACTTAACTGTTGTCAATATATATGTGAATTGGCTAGGATCTATTGAGGTTAATCTTTTTGCCGGAGTAGGGGCTTTCTGATTTAATCCTACTTTATAAACTTGTAAAAAGCTTCCTTTATGTATAAGAGTATTTGGATAACGATTTACGGTTTCTATTGGGAAATTTCCTTCTAAACTTACTTTATCCACTTTTTCTAAAGTAACTGATTGATCTTCCAGATTAGCATCCTCATCAATTAGATAAACATTCCAGCCAGATTCGATCAATTGGTGTGCTTTCTCTAAAAAAGGACGGGTCTTGCGGATAAGATACGTATCTCTTCCGCTTAGATAACGAAGAGGGCTTGCGAGATCTGCTTTTTTAGTAAAATAAATAGAATTCTCTTTTGGAAGAGATTTTGATAATCTTTCGAATTCTTCTGAGTAACCTGACAACATTCTTTCAAATAAGATCAATTTATCTCTATTATAAATATCATATATACAACCTGCAAAGACAAAGGTAATTAGAGTGAACTTAATGATTTGTCTTTTGATAGGTAAAGAATAAAGTCCCATGACTCCCATGATATAGGCAAATGGAACTGGGAACAAAACCCAACGTCTTGATACCCAGTAATGATCTGGAAAAATACTCGGGTCATAAAGATAAACAAAAGATAGAAGTGAACCTAATAGTAGAAATATTAACGACCCAGAAGATTGTTTCCTGAATAATATTAGATCGTATCCTCCTATTCCGAATAATACTAGGAGAATAGGAACATAAAATAAGAAGAATATAAAACTATTCTTTTTAAAGAAAAGGGAATCAGTTAGATTCTGTGCGGTGCTGATCATTGGTTGAATAGAATAAACGAATATGATTAAGAGAAACAATAAGGAGAGAATCGACACTCTTAATATCTTTCTATTACTGAGGACCGTCTTGTTACACAATTCGATCACTCGTTTTCCTATTTTTAAATTAGAGAAGAATAAAAGCCCGAATAATAAAATAGAAGAACAAACACAGAGGAAAGTTAATTTCAGCAATTGTTTGCTTTTCCAAAGATCGACCATATACGGTTTGGAGTTGATGTATCCGTACAGAACACCTAAGATCGAAATCGCTGAATATCCAAATAGAAAGTTAAGTCCTTTCCATAGAGATTTTTTTCTTAAGAATAATAAATAACTTATAAAAAGCACAATTGCAGGAAAATATATTAAGCTGTCGATCCTATTAAAACTGCTTAAACCTAAAACTCCTCCTGCAAAGAACATCCACCCGTTATTCTTCCGGAAAAAATAAAGAGTTAAGCAAGAAGAGAATAAGATCAAAAATTGCCCTAATGGTTCGGATAAGGTAGTTCTAACATTCCAAAGTTGAGCAGGATTGAATGCGCAGAAAAAGACTGCGATCAATGCTCCCCAAGGCCCTATCCATTTTTTCACAATCAGAAATATAAAGGCTAAGGACAATATACCGAATATTGAGTTCACTCGGAACATTCCATCTAGACCGAATAGATCTGCAAATAGGGCTAAGTAAGTAGGGAGGAGGGGAAAGAAGCGAGGGGAAAGGGAGCCGCCTGGAGCGGAAGGTGACTGATCAGAGTGAATTGCGGGGTAGCCATAAATTATATTATCCTCCAAGATCTGGGTGAGATCTTGGTAACGGGGATCATCAAAATTTAAGCCACCTGTTTTCTGGATATGACTTCCGAAAACAATATATACTCCGTGGTCCCTATCTCCTTTAATATACTCGATAGGAAAAAAAGAGTACATCAAGCCTGCACATAAGAGTAATAAGGTTAGGATAATCTTAGTAATTATATTTTTGGAATTATTACGAACAGTGATCGGTTTTGGTTGGAGGCGAATTTTATAAAAGAGTATGTATCCGATAAACAATCCAGAAATCAAATATTGGATCAATACGACAGAAAGGATCTTATAAGACTTAATGGAAACTAATAGAAGGGAAATGGAACCAGCTAATAAGATGGAGAGAGTAAAGGAGATTAGGTTTCTGGCAAAGGGTTGTGAGAGACCTTTTTTATGAAGAATGGCTGATATAAAAAAAGTATTTAGGATAAGGCCTAAAAAGAATAATAAATTTACCAACGAAGCCATTGCCTACTCTATACGAAATATTATCGTATCCTCGAATTGTAAAGCTTGTATTTGAAGATCGAGATTTGGTTCTTTTTAAATGTATTTGAGTTCAGTAACTCGGTTGCAATTTACAGCGGGTCCAAAATACTTAAGTTGAAATTGCATAGGGCATTAGAATGAAGGGAATCCAAGAAAAAAAAATAGATCTATATAATCCAACTGATGATCATCTTTCTCTGAGGGAGAATGTAAGTGCTTTTGCTAAAGAGAATTTGGATCTGCAAGCAAAGGATCATGACGACGAAGAATCTTTTAATAAGGATCTATTCCGTCGATTAGGAGCTGAATTAGGAATATTCGGAGTTACAGTTCCTCAAGAAGATGGGGGAATGGGACTGGATCCAGTCGCGAGCGTGATCATCCATGAGGAATTCTCTGCTTATGATCCTGGATTTACTCTATCATATTTAGCTCATGAAGTACTTTTCGTAAACAATTTCTTTCACAGCGGAAATCCTGCTCAAAGAGCAAAATACATGCCTAAGGTTCTTTCTGGGGAATGGATCGGCGGAATGGGTATGACGGAACCTGGTGCAGGAACTGACGTTCTTGGAATGACAACTGTCGCCACTCGTAAAGGTGATAAATTTGTGTTAAACGGCAGAAAGCAGTTTATCACAAACGGGATCGTTGGTCAGGTATTCTTAGTATATGCAAAAACTAGCAAAGACTCTAAACGAACTACTTCCTTCATCGTAGAGAGTTCTTATCCTGGATTTAGTTTTGGTAAAAAAGAAGAGAAGATGGGGATGAGATCTTCCCCAACTACTCAGTTGATCTTTGAGAACATGGAAGTTCCGGCAGAAAATTTAATCGGTGCAGAAGATGGCGCCTTAACTCATATGATGAGAAACCTGGAGATTGAAAGAGTGACTCTTGCTGCCCAATCTTTAGGAATTGCGAAACGTTGTATAGATGTGATGTGCGAATATTCAATTCTGCATAGGGAAGCTTTCGATAAGAAGTTAATAGAATTCGGACAGATCCAAAGATTGCTGGCTGAGTCTTATGCAGATTACCAAGCTGCAAGAGCATTGGTATATGACGTTGCTTCTAAGATCCATCCTGAAAATCGAAATTCTCTCGGAGCAGCTTCTGCAAAATTAGTATCTACCCAAATGGCGGAAAGAGTTTCCAGAAACGCAATCCAGGTATTGGGCGGTTATGGTTATTGTAGAGAATATCCGGTAGAAAGATTACATAGAGATGCAATCTTGCTTTCTATTGGTGGTGGCACAAACGAAGCAATGCAAAAGAATATAGCTGCTGATTTGAGGAAGTTATATGCAAGCTCAGGGATGTAATCGAATATTTTCAGGTCTATCCGGTCGTTCTTATTGAAAGACGGCCGGCCTTATACCCTTACCTCGTAAAGTTCTTCCCGTATAAGAGCCGTTTAATAAGTTCTGTCTGCAAGGGCAACGCGCCCAGAGAGGATGCAGGATTTCATGAGAAAAAAAGGACCTAAGACGGTCGTTTTACTTAAAAATAAAAAGAATTTATTCTTAGCGGTTTTATTCATTTGTTCGGTTTTCTATCTTTTGGATTGTTCTGCCGGCCAAGGCCAGGGAGATCATTCAGTATTCGGAAGAAGGGCTTCTTTAACTCGAGAAGGATTACAACTTTCAGCAATCGATACTCCTCCGGCAGATCGTCATCTTCATGCTGAACATTATCCTTCTTCTAACGAAAGAAGATTGGACCTGTTTAAATCCAGAGTAGTGGGTTTAGGTGGCGGCTATATGGGAGTTGGAACCGATCAGAACTTAACTTTGATAGCATGGGCAAGAAGTGAATTTGCTTATCTATTCGATTTTGATCCGGTAACAGTTTCTATTAATCGACTTCATCTTCACTTCATTGAAATTTCTCCTACTTATCCTGAATTTGAAAAACTTTGGGATCCTAAGAATAAAAATGATGTTCTTCCTATTATCGAAAAAAGATTTTCGAATGATCCAGAATATCAAGTAATTCTAAAGTCTTATCAAATCGCTCTTAGAAAGGGAGCTGTTCCTCAACGTTTAGGGGATTTGCATAAGATCTCTAAAGTATATCCTCAGTTTACTTCTTTTCATAATGATACAAAGGATTATGATCACTTAAGAAATCTGGTATTAGATGGAAAAATAATTGCGATCGATGGGAATTTATTAGGAGATAAGACGATAAATTCTATTTCAGAAAAAGCAAAGGAACTAGAGATACCGATCCGCATCTTATACACTTCTAATGCAGAAGAATATTTTAGGTATCCGGAAGGAATGAGAAAGAACTTCCTGAATCTTTACGGAGATTCCAAAAGTATCGTGATCCGCACTGTTACAAAAGGCGCAAAGGTATACGGATTTCCTGATGGAGAGATGTTTCCTGCAGCTTTCCCTTTCCATTATAATATTCAATCTTTAGATAACCTGAAAGTTTGGCTGACCAAAGAGAATGTTCTATATACAACCATACTTCTTCGGAATCGTAAGCCGATCGAAAAAGGATTTTCTTTAATAGAAGCCTTACCTCCGGAACCTAAAAAATGATCCGAAGCTCTATCTTTTGTTTGGGGATTGCATTCTTTGCAGTCCCTTGTTCTTCTCAGAACGTAAAAACAGGTTCTCCAACTGACGCAGTTAGAATTGTAGCAGTGGGGGATATCATGTCTCACCAAACTCAGATAGATACGGCTTACGATAAAGAATGTGATTGCTGGAAATTCGATGAGGTATTTCAAGAAGTATCTTCAATGATCTCTGAGGCGGATCTTGCCGTTGGAAATTTGGAGACTACTCTTCCTGGAGATCCAAAACACTACACCGGTTATCCTCAATTCGGCGCTCCGGATTCGCTTGCGAAAGCAATTAAGGATATCGGTTTCGATGTGCTTTCTACTGCTAATAATCATTCCTGTGACAAGGGCAAGTTGGGAGTTGTAAGAACTCTTTCTGTTTTGGATCAATTAGGTCTGAAACATCTGGGGACGTACAGGGACAGAGAAGAATATGAAAAAAATAGAATATTATTCGTCCCTGTAGGAAATCTGAATCTTGCATTCTTAGATTATACGTACGGAACCAATGGACTGGAAATCCCTGCTGGCACAGTAATTAATTTGATCGATAAGGACCAGATCGCTTCCGATATTGCCTTGGCGAAAAAATCCAAACCAGATGCAATTATCGTAATGTATCATTACGGAACAGAATATCTACATCAGCCTGATCCTTTCCAGGTGGAAATGGTGGACCATGCATTCACTTCTGGAGCAGATATAGTTTTAGGAGGGCATCCTCATACTCTCCAAAAGTTCGGTAAAAAAACGCTTAAAGATAAATTCGGTATCTCAAAAGAAAGATTCTATATTTATTCTTTGGGTAATTTTATCTCCGGGCAGGATAGGCGGTATGTAGATGGAGGACTTATTCTTAAGTTTTCCTTATCTAAAGAAAACGACAAATTAAGTATTTTTGATATAGCTTATGAACCTATTTGGGTTTATATAGACAGGACCGGTTCTAAGGCTCAGTTCAGATTATTACCTGTTAAAAAATATTTAAATAACGATCAGGAAAGAAAACTTCCTGAGAATTCTTACCAGAGAATGAAACAATTCTATAAAGACACGGTAGATCTACTCGGTCCTTAATCTTCATTGCTGGCCACCGACTGAACTTAGGTCGGTGAAAAATCCGGTGCCTTCTTCTTGTCTTTTCTTCATTCCTTTATATAAAAAAGGTTCAATCATAAAGTATTTCCCTGTCTAAGATCCGAGGAAAGAAATGAACCTATTATTTACCGAATATACATTAGGAAAGAATAAGCTAAAAAATAGAGCCGTTATGGCTCCCATGACTAGATCCAGAGCCATTGGAAATATTCCGAACGATTTGATGGCGGAGTATTATTCCCAAAGAGCCGGTGCCGGTCTACTGATTACGGAAGGTGTTTCTCCTTCTCCAAACGGCTTAGGATATGCGAGGATCCCAGGAATTTTTTCAGAAGAGCAAGTTCAGGGATGGAAGAAGGTAACGGATGCAGTTCATGCTAAGCAAGGTAGAATATTCGTACAACTTATGCATTCCGGAAGAGTGGGAAATCAGCTCAATCTCCCTAAAGGTGCGGAGTTAGTAGGACCTTCTGCTATCGGATTGAAAGGAACTGTTTGGACGGACGCAGAAGGCAACCAACCTTACTCTTCTCCAAGAGAAATGAATTCAAAAGATATACAGGCTGCAATACGAGAGTATGTGGTTGCTTCAGAGAATGCGATCAAAGCAGGGTTTGATGGAGTGGAACTTCATGGTGCTAATGGATATTTGATAGAACAATTTTTACATCCAAGCGCAAATCATCGCACTGACGAATACGGTGGAGATTGGAAAAAAAGAAACAGGTTCGCCGTAGAAGTTGCAACTGCAGTTGTAGAAGCGATCGGTGCAGACAAAGTTGCAATCAGACTTTCTCCTTACGGCGTATTCAACGATTTAGAAATTCATAATGAAATAGAAGAACAATACAAAGATTTAGCTACATCTTTAGGAAAACTAGGACTAGTTTATATCCACATTGTGGACCATTCCGCTATGGGAGCTGTTAAACCGACTGCTTCAGTGGTTACTTCAATCAGAGAATCTTATAAATCCGGAAATCCGAACGGAGCTTATATTCTTTCTGGAGGTTACGATCCAGATCGTGCAGATTCAGATCTGAAACAAAAGAATGCCGATCTGATCGCATTTGGTCGTAACTTTATTTCAAATCCAGATTTAGTGGAAAGATTTGAAAAAGGAATCCCTCTTGCTGAGCCGGATGCTTCTACCTTCTATACTCCAGGAGAAAAAGGTTATACAGATTATCCTGTGGCTGCGCTTTCTCAGGTTTAAGAAAAATCAAGATCCGCCGTTCACAAGAGCGGCGGAACAAAACAATATTAACAAGCGTCTCCTGCTCCTCTTAATAATAACTGCAAGGTGCCGTTCTTTAATTCATATAAAGATTTAATAGAAGAGTCGTAACCTATATCAGTAAATAATAATATAGGAACCGGATCTTCTTCCCTGTAGATTACTCCGATTAAATGATAAGAACCGCCATAAAATCCTAATTCTTCCGTGAGTTTTTCGGATTTTTCGTAAGAGATCAAAATTCTGTCCGTTCCGAATTTGCGCCCAAGTAGATAGAGGTATCTTCGTTCTGCGCCTTTTTTATGATAAGTGATCCTACCAGAAAGAAAGGTTTCTTTTTTACTATTTTTAAAGGAATAAACTTCTTCCATCGTAGAATGAAGCCATTCCGTTTCAGGATATCCTCTTGCCTTCCAAGTTGTTTCCGCCAAGTTTTTGAAAAGGGTATAATCCGGATCCGTTTTAGCCAACTCTTGGAGCGGAATTGATTGCAGCTTTAGATCCGGAGAATATACCAACCAATCTTTTTTGGTTTTAATATCTCCTGTAGGCTTTACTTTTAAGGCCGGGAATTCTTGGCATCCGTACGTAGTAGGTGAGGCTGCAGAAAAGGAAGGTCCCTTATCTCCTTCTAATAATGAAAAAGAAGGAAGAGAAGTATTTACTCCACTTCTGAATTTATAATCGAATTCGTATTCGTCTTTTGCTTCTTGCCAACCTTTTGGACTAAAGAATGCAAGTGGAACAAAGATCGGAAGATCCTTTGGATCATATCCAGACCAAACAAATCCGATCAATTTATATTCATCTAATGTATCTGGTGGTGTGAGTCCTAAGTATTTTCTGGAAACAAAACCTGTTTTACCATCTTCAGCTTTGATCTTAGCCCAATCGACTGGACCTTTTGTTTCGTCAGGAAGGATTTTAACCTTATTTCCCCGGTTCAATGTAAATACGATCTTTCCGGTTTCTGGGGTTTCTCGAACGTTTAACACGCCTGATGTGATTAGAACATAATGATATGGATCTGAAGTCTGAGCGACTAACGATAGATAAAGTGAAGGTAGAAGTAAGAGTAATAAGATCCGGAATTTAAGCGCCATCGCAGCCAAAGGATCGTTTTGAAATTCGAGTCCGCAAGCTTTTTTAAAAAGAGCGAATGAAAAGAGGACTCCCTCCCCTGATTGAGGGAAGATTATATGTTTATGTTTGTGGAGTCCTCGATGTTAATCTTGGATCAGTCTTTCTATCGTTTTCTCGGATAGCTGTTTCATCTGAATATCTTTACCGGAAAGGTTCTCGATAGACTTCCGGAAATTTTCAGGATTCTTAAGCATTCCGACGGAGAGCACGTTCTCTGATTCTACTTCGTATTTGCGTATAGAATCCATTAGTTGGTCCTTCTTCACTTGGACCTGCTCTCTCAATTGGTTTAGATCCTGGTTTGGATTCTCTACCAATTCTCTGAACAAAGGAGTTTCACCGAAAAGGACATTGATTAGTTCCTCTTTAGGTGTCTTCTTTTCTTCGCTCAGTACTCCGAGTTTCATTTGTTCTTTAGAAAGTTGTTCTTGGAGATTCCCCAAGGTTTCCTGAACTTTTAAGTATCTAGAGGTTAAGCTGCTAGAAAACTCGGTTTTGTCGGCTGCGTTTTGGGCTTCCGAGGGCACTCCCGTCTTTCCTGGAACGGAAGATCTCTTGTCGCGGAGAAGTTTCTCTGCTGATGAGACTAGATTCGTAAGTTGAACGTCCATGTTCTTTACCCTCCTTTCGGCGTATCCGGCGACCTTAGGAAAAAATCGGTAGATAAACCCGATTCTTCATTTTCCAAAGAGTTTATGTCGCATCTAAGCGGTTACTCCCTAGGCATATCTGTACTAAGTATCGGACAAACTTTAGAGAACCAATGAATTTTTTTCCAAAATATTCAGTTTTTTCAGAAAAAAATCCGAATAGGAAAGTTGGGCTATTTCACTCTTTTCCCATTCTTTATCTCTTCGGTCGGATATAAGACCACTTCATCTCCTTCTTGCAGACCTTCAGTTAATAGGGAAGACTTTCCACTTCTTGCTTCGATCTTAACATTAGTCTTCTGTGCTTTACCCTTTACCACTTTAAAAACTGCCCAGTTCTCTCCTTCTCTGAACAACGAAGCAGTCGGCAGGATTAACATGTTATCTTTGCTGAAGGAAACAATTTTTGCTTGGACACGGAAAGAATCCCCTAATCCGACATGAGAGGAAATATCTATAATAATTCTGACTCTTTGTTCTTCCACACCCAAAGAGGATATTTTTGTGAAGGCAGCAGGCTCTACCAATCTAACTTTTCCTTGGATAGGTTCTCCACCCCATCCTTCAATTAAGACTGGATCCCCAGAATGGATATGTGTACTGTCTTGAGTAAGTACATCGCATACAATCTCAAGAGATGAAGTGTTACCTATATCTAGTATAGGAGCTCCCATTGCGATCGGACCTTCACTTTCTCTTTGGATGGATAGAATTGTTCCTGCGATTGGCGATTTTACTTTTCGGTCATAATCCCACCGAACGATCGCAACAGTTTCTCCTTTATCTACTTTTTCTCCCACGTGTTTTTCTATTCTTTGGAGTACTCCGTTTACAGGAGAGAAGAGGGTGAATTTTTCTTTTACCCTTGTAATACCTTCCTCTTCCACGATCTGTTGGTAAGTACCTTTTGTCACTTTTCCAATATCCGCTTGTACTGGTTTAGGTCGGAAGATCCACCAGCTTAGAAGGATCAGTAAAATACAAGCAGTGGAGATACGTGCGATCTTGTTGGAGTATAAGTTTAATAGGATTTCCTTAAGTTGCATTTTTTATTCTCTAACCTTTAATACGGAGATCAGATCCAATGATCTTATTTTAATGTAAAGTATCCAGAAACTAAATACAGATGTAATTAGAACTGTAAAGATGGAAATTAAATACGTTTTAAGAGAAATGAATAAAGGGATCTTGAATCCTTCCGTTTCCACCGTGTTTAAAATCCCATATCCGGAAAAATAACCGAACAAACAACCCAGAGGTAATGATGCTAAGATTACTATGGTTAATTCTCCGGATAATATTATGAAAACTTCAGTTTTAGTAAAACCTAAAATCCTTAGACTACCTAATTCGAAAGCCCTTTCCGAAAGTGAGATTAATGCGGTATTATAGATCACTCCGACTGAAATAATACATGCAAAAATCATTATAACCAAGGATGTAGTTAATACACTTCTGGACATCAGTTCGTAAAATATTTTTAAGGTTCTTGCTCGGGTGGACACTCCTGAAATTTTGGGATAAGATTTTAATTCGTTCAATAAAGCTTCTTCCTTGGAGGAGTCGCTCCAAAGCGCAGCAATGTTTATTTGATCTCCTTCCCTTAACAATCGGTTTAAGGACTGTATCTCTTTATAAGCTCCTTGTCCTAAAATTTCGTTGATGGTCCCGGTTACTTCTATTTCTGTTTTGATCCTTTGTCCTTCCAATACTTCCAGTTGTATTTTATCCCCTTTATGAATCCCAAATTTTTCGGCCAAACCGGAATTTAAAAGGATCCCATCTTCCGGGACGGGAACGTTTTGTCCTCTTTCGTTGATTAATCTCCTGAGAGAGGAATTTACTGACATCCCAGTAAGAACGATTTCCTTACTCGAATTTCCGTAACGGATGCGGATCGGCACTGCTCTATAACCTTCGACCAACAGGATTCCTTCTTTTTTTTCTAATTCCAAAATGGAATCGGACGAGATTGCATTCTGAAAATTTAATGTAACTGTGTCCCTTTGCAGATCTTCGAATTGTATTTTTAGGATAGAAGACATTGTGTCTCTGGAGAATAAACCCAGGATCATGATCATTACGGAAGAAGAAACTCCCAATACGAATAGTAAGGTCCTTCCTGGCCTTCTGACTAGATTCCGTATGGCGATCCTGTATATTACAGGAAGATCTTTCCAATACTCTTCCAAAAAACTCGTGGAAAAATTTTCAGGAGAGGGTGGTCTCATTGCTTGGGCAGGTTGGAGAGAAGTAGCGTTTCGGATCGATAATAACGAACCCGCCACCCCCGAAACGATGCCGATCAATATTCCCTGGACTGCCAATATGGGATCAAAAAGGAATTTTAAGTTCGGAAATCTGTAATACTCTCCATATAGGTCTACCATCCCTGTACCCAAATAGTATCCGAATATGATTCCCAGAAAGGAGCCTAAGAGGCAAACAAACAATATTATCTTTAAATAATGGAAAGCGATACTTCTATCTCCATATCCTAATGCTTTTAAAGTAGCGATCTGTTCCCTTTGTTTAGAGATCATTCTAGAAGAGACTATATGAAGGAGGAAGGCCGCCACTCCCAAAAATACCATGGGAATAGAGAATGCTGTTGTTCTTAATTGTTTGAATTCATCTCTCAAAAAAGAATGAGATGGAAGTTTGTCCCTATCGTAAGAGCCTAAGCCCCCGAACGAGGTGAGATTTAGGTCCACTTCCTTGAGCACTGAGTTTTTTTCTGCGGATGGTGCAAAATCAAATATGATATCGTTTACAGCTCCACTCATATCGAAGATCTCTTCTACACTTTCTTTTTTCATCCATAGGATCCCGTAATGTTTATCATCCGGTAGAAATCCACCCGGGCGAAAAACATATACATATTCGGGTGAAAGTGCGATTCCTGAAACGGTCAGCATTTTTTTCTTTCCGTCTAAAACTGCCGTGATTTTGGAGCCTGGGCTCAATTGGTTTGCTAAAGAAAAAGCCTCGCTGATCACAGTTTCGTCTTTTTCTCGAGGAAGCCGTCCTTGTAACACTGCTAAACGATTTAAACCTTCCGTTAAGGTGACTATTCTTCCTCCGCTGGGAATAGATTCGGATTCAAAATCCAAAACTATATCTTTGATTATTCTTCCTTCTGCGTACGAAACTCCTGGTATTTTAGAAATATCTAAAATTATGGATTCAGGTGCCTTATGGAGTGAAACGAATCCTTGGGACAGAGAATATTCTGCATAAAAATTATTCCTTGAGATTAGGAGCGAATCATATGCGCTTAAGGAAGTTAGATAGACGGCGATCCCGGAAGCAATCACCAACGTGATGGTAATTGCCTGGGATTTCCATGCTAGTAATTCCCTGAACGCTTTTCTGTCTAAGACCTTTACCAATGAAGTTTCTCTGTAGTAGTTTTATGTAAATTCGGTTTGTCGGATACTATGGATCCATCTCTCATTTCAACGACTCGATCTGCTATGGAAGCGATACTTACATTATGTGTGATTATGATAGTTGTAGTGCCTAACTCTTTATTGATCTTAGAAATAGCGTCTAATACAATCTTTCCAGTTTTAAAATCCAAGGCCCCAGTAGGTTCATCGCAGAGAAGTATTTCAGGTCTTTTGACTATGGCTCTTGCAATTGCGACTCTTTGTTGTTCTCCTCCGGAAAGTTGAGAAGGAAAATGGTTTTTTCTATCTGTTAGGCCGACCAGATCCAACGCTTCGGAGGTAGACATCGGGTTGTCGGAAATATCTGTAACAAGTTTTACGTTTTCTTCGGCAGTCAGACTTGGGATTAAATTATAAAATTGGAATACGAATCCTACATATTTTCTTCTGAACTCGGTGAGGTCTTCGTTTTGTCCTGATTCTAAACGTTGTTTATTAAAAAGGATTTCTCCCGAACTAGGAGAATCTAATCCTCCTAATATATTCAATAAGGTGGATTTTCCGCTGCCACTTGGTCCCAATAGAACTGAAAATTCGGATCGAAAAAATCGAACATTAATATCCGTCAAAGCAGGAACCTTCACTTGGCCCATATCGTAAATTTTGCCTAGTTTAACGGTTTCAAAGACCAGATCTTTCGGATCGTTTTTTCCGGATTTTTTCATACGAGGATGATTTAAGCCTAACGGTCTAAGTAAAATAAAATTTTGAAGAATAGGGTTGATCTATGTTAATATTTTTAAAATCACTAAGGACGTACAAACATAGTTTTACTAGAATTGTCAGCCTTTTTACAGGAAGCGTTGACTAAAATACCCTTATCTTCAGTATGCAATAAATTATTCACTACCGGAAATTATTTCCGCGAATGAGTAGGTTTCATGGAGTATAGGAATGAAAAACAGAAATTTATCTAGAGTGATCGCGATCGTTGCATTTTGCCTCAGTTTATTACCGACGGGTTTATTCGCAGAAGAGGATGATCATTACATCCAACCTGACGACTATTTTGTTTCTAGGGAAGAATATAACGATCAAACTTATATCAACGTATATATCGCTAAGGAAATGACTCCTGCTTCTGCCACTAAAACAAAGGGAGAAGGGGAGTTCCTACAAGTTACTGACGGGAAGAAGTATTGGACCAAAAATTTTTATATGACCCGACTTGCTACAGACAAAGACCTTAAGCTGGGAGTAAAAGTGATCATGTTCGATATGGGAACAGAAGATGGATATAGAGCTCCCGAATCTAAGGAAGAAGCTAGGACTGGAAGCTGGTTCATGGCAAAAATTACTGATACTGCTGATCTATTTAAAGGAATCGTAACTGTTTCTGGAGGATATAAGATCCAAAAGAATAATATAAGAGTGATTGTACCTAAAGCGACTGTTACACCTAAAGGTGGAAAATAATATTATAAAAATAGAATTTTATTTTTATAATATTTTTCTGAAAGCCTCCTTTCGGGAGGCTTTTTCATTTTAGATCAGACTTTTAGCCTTTTATAGATTACATATAGTCCTGATAAGAAAAGCATAGGAGTGATCCAACTCGCAAGCCAGATGGGTATTACTTCGTTTTCTCCTAAGGATTTGAAAGAAGGGTCCATGATCATATAAAGAAGAGCTACTCCGATACTTACCCCAAGCGAGGAAACAATAGCCATTCTTTTGGTAAAAAATCCGCTGGCACAACCTACTAACGTTAATACCACAATGAGTAAAGGTTCTGCAAACAATGTATGTTTTGCTATGTCCACGTCTCCGTATGATAGACCTTTACGAATTCTATTTTCCTTTTCTTCTGATAGTTCGAAGAAGTTCATTTCTTCTACAGAACCTTTTAACTTCTTAAAATAGTCAGGCTTTTCGGGAAGAGTGTATTCCTTCTCAGTAAACTTTTGAACGGAGACTACTTGTAGCTCATCGTCGAATTTGGTCTCTTCTACACCTTTTAGAACCCAGACTCCTTTTTGATAATCGAACTTTGCTTTTTGAGCTACTAAAAGATAGTCAGGAGTTTGTTCCTTTGTCAGGCAGATATAATTAAATCCACCTTTGATCTCTTCTTCTTTAGTATCATAATAGTAAATATAGTAAAAACCTTCTTGGCCCTTGAAATGTTTTTGGTAGACCACTCCTACTAAAGTGTTCTGGTCTCCTTCTTTCAACATTCTATGTTCTTCGTTCGCTCTTGCATTTAAGGGAGCTACAACAGTTTGTTTTAAGAAAAATGCAGCAAACCAAAGAACACAACTGAATGCTACAATTGGGGTTACGATTCTTCTGAAAGAGATCCCAGCAGCCATCATCGCTACTAATTCTTTATTCGCCGAAAATTGTCCTACAGTGAAAGATACGGAGAATAATATTGCGATGTTCATGATGTATTGTATGAGCATCTGAGGAAGTCTGAGTAAAATGAAAAGCCAACCGTGGATCTTTCCACCTTTGGAAGACGCCATGTCTCCTTTGATATCACTATAGGAAGACATAAGGGCCAAAAATCCTAAAGTGATCAATGCCCCGACAAATATTTTTACAAACTCTGAGAATACATACTTATCCAGGATCCTAGGAGGGAAAAATTCCTCCTTAATTCTATGGATCCATTCTTTAGGACGGATTTCGGGAAGACTGAATTGCATTCCGAATCCATCATCAAAAGGCCGAGGGATTCCTACGAACCATTTATTTGGGTTGACGATCTTGGCTACCGAGGGAAGATTCCTCGGTTACAGGAGGAGATCATGAAAAAAAGCGCCATTACGTTCGCAATACTCGCCACTCTTATTTTTACAGTTTCGGTTTCTGCCGAAAAAAGTACGGAAGATCATATTAAGGCACTCTCCAGCGGATCCGATCAGGAAAAAATCGAAGCTTCCCGTTATTTGGGAGATAAAAAAGAAAAGTCCGCCATTCCAGAATTGATTAATCTTCTGAACCGCGCGAACGATCCTAAGGTTGCAGTTCCTGCTGGGATTGCTCTTGGTCAAATCGGAGAAGCTGGTGATTCTACTATCGCTCTGAAAAACAAAGTGATCAGCTCTGATAACGGAGACATCGTTTATACTGCTCTTGTTTCTATCCTAAACATCGTGATAAAAAATGAGAAAGCTGAAGACGCCGCGAAAGAAGCTGTTGAGTTTGCAGATAAAAATCGTAGATCCGACGAGTTTGTTTCCGACTTCTTAAACGTTCTCACTAAAAAACTGAAGGGTTAATCCTTTTCGGTGTTGAGTCCGGAAGAACTGAGTCGCTATTCCAGGAATATTCTTCTAAACGAAGTTAAGCGTGCCGGTCAGGAAAAACTCAAAAAATCCGTAGTAACGGTAATCGGAGCCGGGGGTCTTGGATCTCCGGCTTTGTTGTATTTAGGGGCCGCGGGAATAGGAAATATTCGGATCATAGACTCCGATATCGTAGACACCACCAATCTACAAAGACAGATCATATTCAAACATTCCGATATAGGAAAATCTAAATCGGAAGCATCTTCCGAAAACCTTAGATCATTAAATCCTTATATAAAGATAGAAGGTATACAGGAGCGACTAACACAAGAAAATGCAAAAGATCTATTGAGCGGCTCGGACCTCGTATTAGAAGGTTCTGATAATTTCGATACTAAGTTTTTAACTAACGATATATGCGTCGCCGAGAAGATCCCTTTTATCACCGCCGGAGTACTTCGTTTTGAAGGAATGGTAATGGGAGTGCGTCCTGGAAAAGATGCCTGTTTTAGATGTGTTTATGAAAATCCTCCGGCTCCGGAACATGTACCGTCCTGCGCGGACGCAGGAGTGATAGGTAGTATGGCAGGGATTATAGGTACCATTCAAGCCACAGAGAGTATTCAGTTTTTATTAAGTGATTTTAAAAGAGAATCTGGTCTATTTGGAAGAATTTTGCAAGTAGATTCCAAGTTTATGGAATTTAGGACAATTTCTACAATCAGACGTAAAGATTGTATCGTATGCGGTGGTCTTCACTGAGTTTCCTTTTTAGAGAAGTCTAAAGAATATCCCGCTCCTAAATAGATCGCTTTTGCAACGGAGTTGCTTGCAAGTCCTTGTGTCAAAGATTGGATTAAAATGGAAGTAACGTACGCAGAAACCGGATCTCCACTTAAATCCAAATCTCCTCCGAAGTTTTGCATTTTATAGGATAATTTGGAATATTGAAATCCTCCCCAAAAGAAGACGGAATCTTTCCAGTGGTAGATTAGTTTTCCGGAAATATTTAAACCATCCACTTTCCATTCATTGTTTTGTGCGGTCCTATTTTCATAAGCTCCTCCAAGAATTAAGGCGATTTGATCTCTGGTGAAAACTGAATTTCCGTGTAAAAATTGCCTTTGTAGTTCGAGACGAGTTTCCCATTTCTCTTTCCACTTAGATTCGATCGCGAGTCCGACTGATGGGCCGCTTAGATAATCGCTGAAGCTAGTTCCATATCTTATGACCCAATCCACACTGCTGGAATTATTCGGATCTTTTGGAGATATATCGTAAGTAGAATTGTCCTTCCCAGTTTGCCAAATTTTATGATAACCTAATATAGGTCTGATTTCAAACAGAGAATGTTTATATGCTGTATAAGAAATTTGCGCGTTTACTTGTTTATAGCTGATTGTACTAAAGGGAGCTTGGGCTGTGAATGCTCCTTGACTTACTACATTTGAAGAGAGATCCGGATAGACGATGTATCCTACACTAGTCGTAGATTCCAAAGAATTCATATGAGAACCACCGATTTCTCCTATGAAACGATTCCAGGTATATCTAAGATTTATCGTTTTCGCATCTGAATCTTTGCGAGCCGGAGGAAAATTAAAAAAGCCTCCCCTGCCTCCCAATACCGTTGCGTATCCTTCTACTCCTCTATGAAAATTCGGAACTTGGCTTTCATATTTACTTCTGCCGATCCCTGCAAGTATTTCTAGTTTATGAGTTTCCGCTGACGGTTGAGGTTGTGTTTCTGATTTAGGCTTTTCTTCGACGACGATTTGTTCAATTTCTTCCTCGATTTTTCTCTCTTTCTCCTCTTCTTCAGTTTTCAGTTTTGCTTCTTGTTCCGCTTTCAGTTTTGTTTCTTGTTCGACTTTTAGCTTTGCTTCTTGCTCTGTTTTTAGTTTTTCCTCTTGTTCAGCTTTACGTTTTGCGTCCTGTTCAATTTTTAACTTCGCTTTTTGCTCGGCCTTAAGTTTTGCTTCTAACTTTCGTTTTAGCTTAGCTTCTCGTTCAGCTTTTAGCTTTGTTTCTTGTTCCCGCTTTGCTTCGATATCGGGTTTTTTAAAAACGATTCTTTCGATAAATTTTTTTAGAATCTCTTCTTCTTTCCCTTCTGAGTTTTTGAATCTGATTTTATCAGTGTTTTGATGTAAAACTTCTCCTTTGAGAATTCTTCCATCTTTCAAATATACATATTGTGTTTCGGAAAAAATATTTATTGGAAGGAAGACGAGTAAGCTTAAAACGAAAATTCGTTTCAAATAAAACATATCGAAAAGATTGGACGATTTTATTTATTAAAGTCGTACGAGTACGATGCGCCAATTTGGATTGTAGTAGATTTTGTTTCTTTCAGTGATCCTGGTCCGACAAGAGATTCAAACAATACTTTTCCTATTGTATAGCTTTCAGGATCGACTCCAGAAGAATCTCCATTTCCCACGCTCAAGGCGGTCTCAGACATGGTATAAGTCCACCTCATACTGTTTAGCCCCATCCAAAAGCTGACTCCATATTTCCACGGGTATAGAAATTTAAAATCAATGATGGCTCCTTTTGCAACCCACTTATTGTACACGTCTATATCTTCCGATTGGGTTTGATTACTTACAGGTGCGTACGCATTCAGTTGTCGATCGTAAGTCCCAAAACCTTTCATTTGTAGAATATGGAGTCCAGTACGGATCTCGAATTTTTCGAATTTCATATCGTATTGGATCCCGTAAGAAAATCCTTTTAAAACTTCTGCAACGGAAGTTGGATCTGTTCCAAAATATTGATCGTTAAATAGAGGAGCGACTCCTGTTCCAAAAGCTATAGCATTTGAATTTTCTGTTTTTGTCCAGAATTGGTGGTATCCAATCACAGGACGAATATCATATTTAGGGTGTGGGTATACTGAATAAGAAAAATTTCCATAAACATGTTTCATAGAAACATCATAATTTCCGCGGATAAATTTTGGGAACGTCCCGCTGCTTGGGCCATCTACTCCAATAATATTCTGGGTTGCAGTAGATGTTATAGAAGTTGCTCCCACTTCTCCTACAAACCTGTTCCAAGAATATCTAATTTCTAAAGATCTTGCTTTCCCACTTTTAGGTTTTGGTTCAATTGGATATTCGAATTTGCCGCTGTCTTGGCCTAAGCTACTTCCGACTGCTATCACATTATCGTAATAATTTGCCCCCTGGAAGTTCACAGTTCCCGATCCAGTTCCAACAAATAATTCTAAACGATTTCGTTTTGCTTCTTCGATTTGTTTTTTTCTTTTTTCAGTCTTCTCATCTAAGACGGCTTGCTTTTTTGAATCTTCTTCTTGTTGTTTTGCAATCTCTTCTGGAGTGGGTGTTGGAGGTCCAACAACAGGTTTGTCTTTAGGTTCTTGGGTCTTTGCTTCTTTAAATGCGACTCGTTTGATATCTTGTTTTGAAATTTCTTTTGTAGAGCCATCCGGAAGTTTGATTACCATCTTGAATGCGGTTTGGGAAATAATTTCACCCGTAATCACTTTTCCATCTCTCATGTAGATGATTTGATCGTTTGAATGGACAGAAGTAAGAGAGAAGATCATACATCCGAAGAAGATTGTTGCCCTGATTTTATTTTTAAGTCTTCTCATTACAAATCCGGTCTCACTCAGTTTTGAATTCTTGGAAAGAATCCGTGGAAGGAAAACAAGATTCAAGCAATAAATTGACACGTCCGGAAACTATAAACGGTTATCGTATAACAGATACTACACTTGCGAAAACAATTCGATTAATAATTTTCCTCAGGCCCGAAGTTTAAGGTTTTGGAAACTCCAAATTGTATCGAAGTCGCCCTACTTGTGGCATTTATAGTTTGGGCTAGGAGTTTTTGTCCGAGATTCCAACTTATTAATTCAGACAAAGTCGGCGGATCGGAATCCAAGGATAGTGTGATAGGAAAATTTCCATCTTGCAGAGAATAAGTCCATTGATAAGAATCATATTTTATAAAAAATCCGATTCCCATTTTCCAAAAATAACTCAGCTTTAATGACGTGTGAGTTCCCTTCGCCTTCCAATCAAAACTGTAATCCGCAGGTAAAACAAAAAGTGTAGTTGGCGGGGCCAAGGTTACCGCCGTATAATCTTGGTGAATAGATTGCGAACCTTTCATAGTTAAGGATTCATACTCAGGCCTTATTTCGAATTTAGATCCAAACAAATATGCAAAGCCAATTCCTACGGAAGTTCCAGTCAGACTTTCAGAAGCTTGGAAGTTGGATTTCCCGCCTACGTTATCTGACTGAAAGACCTGTGAATGTGAGTCCTTAGTTCTGTTCCAAGTTCGAATATAACCGGCACTCGGATATAACTCGAAATTAGATTTTGCAAATGCGGAATAAGTCCCCTTAAAGAAAGCTGCCTTCATCTGTTCCGGATAAGATCCATATACAATAATTGGTTCTGCCTCAGATCCTATATTCTTGGAACTCGTAGAAGTATTAGTTTCCATTCCTCCAGCCTCTAAGGAGAATTTTTTGAACTTATAATTGATCCCCGCTGATACTGACGTACCGGCTGTACGGTTTGGACTTCCCGCTAAATAAAAAGGTGTAGCTTCTATTATTAAACTTCGGATGTTTTGGTACTTATAATAAAAATCGATGGTTTGAGGGGAGAAGGTTCCATTTCCAACTCCTAGATAGAAGTCTATATAATGTCTTTCTAATGGATTCCTGACAACTCGTTTCGCTTCTTTTACGATCGGAGGGGGAGAGACAATTTCAGGTTCTTGTTTTTTGGGTTCCTGTTTTTCAATAGGTATAACTGGAGGTTCCGCCTTTTTAGGTCCTTCTTTTTGTGGTTCCCTATAGGCGATTCGTAGAATATTTTCCTTTTGGATACGTTTTGTTTCTCCATTCTGTAATTTCAGATCGATATGAGTAGCCGTTTGGTTTGTGACATCCCCATGTAATATTTGACCATTACGTAAGTATACGGTTTGGGGTTCCGCAAATAGAATTACAGGAAGGAATAATAAGGATAGAAACAAGATCTTGGATTTCATTCAACCTTCTTCAGAAATCGTTTAAGATTTTGATAAAAAATTTATTTCCATTCGTTACATTCCGGCCTTTATTGAGGAAAGAGTAAAGAATTATACTTTTTTTTGGGAAAAGGAAAAGTCTTTTTATTCGATTATACGAAGTTGCGGATAGATCTTAAAAGTTCGGATTCGTTTTCCAGAACGGTTTCTAATCTGAGATAGAACCATTTAGAAAAATTTGTATCGTTCCCAATAAGAGAAGAAATTTTTACTCCGTCTTTTTCAGTACAGATAATGTAATCATTTTCGGAAGTTTTTTCGGAAATCTGATTTAGATCTTCTTTTGTATAAGAATAATGATCCGGATAAGATTTGGTATTTAGCTTGGAAGGATTCTGATCTTTTAAAGAAGAATAAAACGAATCCGGATTTCCTAAACCAGCAAAGCAGAATACTGATTTTCCTGTTAATTCTTTTACAGAGACTTCGGGGCCTCCTGAAGAAAGTGACACTAATTTTTTGGGTGAGAATCTAAATCTTAAGGTTTTAGAAGGGCTATATTTTTTGATCCATTTAGAGAGTGATTCTTCATATTCTTCCGAAAACTTGGAAGCAATTAAAAAGTTTGCTTTAGAGGCTGAAGTATAAGGTTCTCTTAATAGACCCAAAGGAAGCACAAATTCCATTTTAGAAAGTTTGGTACAGTCTAATAAGACTAAATCCAAATCTCTATTTAAAGCATGGTGTTGAAATCCATCATCCAATAATGCAAACACCTTTTGTTCATTTGGTATTTTGTTTTCAGATCTAAATTGCAGATAAGAATCATATCTATTACTTCCTACATACACTTCTGCAAATGGAAGATTCTTTTTTAAAAGAAGAGGCTCGTCACCGATTTCTGTTGGCGACGAATTTTCGCTGACTCTTCTTGTTCCAGTTCCAGAAGAGCCGTATCCTCTGCTTAGGATTACGATCGGGATATTCGGAAAATTAGAATGAAGCAATTTTGCAAGATGAAGTGTAAAAGGTGTTTTGCCAGTTCCTCCTACGCTGAAGTTCCCAATACTGATCGTTATAGAGAAAGGAAGAGTCCTTTTGGTTTTCAATCTTTTGTCTAGAAAAAATAAGATCCTGTAAACCAGGCTAAGCGGAAATAGAACTGGAAAGAAGAGAATCTTCCAAAAAGAAATCATCTTCTTTTCTTAAACCGGAGATTCTGCGAATTGCATCTCGTATAATTTCTTATACTTTCCATCAAGACGGATCAACTCCGAGTGAGATCCTGATTCTACTACTTTTCCGCCTTCCATAGTAAAAATAGTATCTGCGATTTGAACTGTGGAAAGCCTATGAGCGATGATGATAACAGTTCTGTTTTTATATAAAGACTCAAGTGCTTGTTGTACTACTCTTTCTGACTCAGTATCTAATGCAGAAGTTGCCTCATCCAATATGAGGATTTCGGGATTATTTAATAATGCTCTCGCAATGGAGATCCTTTGCCTTTGGCCTCCGGATAACATTACTCCTCTTTCTCCTACAACTGTATCGAAACCATCTTCGAAAGATAAGATGAAGTCAGTGGCGAATGCGAGTTCTGAAACTTCTCTCATTCTTTCTTCGGTAACATTCTCCGTTCCGTAACAAATATTCTCTCGGATACTTCCGTTGAATAAGAATACTTGTTGGTTTACGATGGAAATCTTTTTACGTAAAGACGCCAGATCTAAATTTCTAAGATCGGTTCCATCCCAAGTAATAGAACCTTCGCTTGGATCAATTAGTCTTGGCACAAGGTCCACCAATGTGGATTTTCCTGCACCAGAAGAGCCGACTAACGCAACAGTAGAGCCTTTTTGTATGGAAAGATTTAAATCGGAGAGAGCAGCGGTTTTTGCTCCAGGATACGTATAACCTATTGAATCAAATTTTAATTCTTTAGAAAGTCTTTTCGGATAGATTGGGTTCGGAGGATTTTTTACGTCCGTTTCGCTATCTAACATTTCAAAAACTCTAGTCCCTGCCGCCACAGCACTCTGGATTGAGTTGGATAACATTCCCATTTGTTTGAATGGTCTCGTCAAAAATACCAAAGTTAAGAAGAAGATCATAAAATGACCTAAGGTCAATTTTTCGAGTTCGATCAAGTAAGCGCCGAATGCCAAAAATATCACAGCAACAATAGAACTGGAAAGTTCCACCAGAGACGGCCCGATCTGATGATAAAAATGTCCTTTGAATGTTTTGTCAGAAAGATCGTTATTTATTTCCCAAAATCTGCCTGCTTCCGTTTTTTCCATGGAGAATGCGCGGATGACTCGGATACCTGAGATCACTTCTTGTAAATGACCGTTTAATGAAGACAATCTTTCTTGCTGATTGCGAGTCGCTTTTCGGATCTTATCTGCAAAAGAAGTTACTGGGCCCATAATTAATGGAACTACAACTAAAACTGCGACGAACATTTCCCAACTTAAGAAAAGAAGAATGAGCAAATGTGTGATGATATAGAAAAAATCTACGATTGCATCTTTCAAATCTGAGCTAATTATTTTTGCCAAAACTTCTACATCGTTTACGATTCGGCTCATGAAGATCCCAGTCTTCTCTTGAACGAAATGGTTGAGAGGAAGTTCTTGTGCTTTAGAATAAAGTTCTAATCGCAAATCACGGACTGCTAGATAACCGCCGGAATTAATACAGTATACCGCGCCCGTTAAGAATAAAAGTTTCGCTAGATAGATCGGAAATATGAATAAACAAAAAAGTAAAACAAGCTGATCTTTAGGAAGAGTGGTTAGATAAAAATTGGTTTTGATCTTTATATCTGCGACTAGGGCTTCTATTTTTTGGATCGCCTCTAATTCTTTTCCTTCTTCCCTGTCTTTTAATGCGATACTTTCTTTTTTGGTGAGTGAAATTTGAAAGTCGGCTTTTCCACCTTTTCCGATTGCGTTGAAAATTGGAATAACGCTAGTGAGAGAGGCACCATTGAGTATGGATACAAAAAAGGATAGTACGACCCCGGTGATTAATCTGTATTTATACTTGAAGGAATACCCCAAGAGGCGTCTATAGACGTTCATAGGTCCGGAATGTTTTATCCTAGATTTCTAGACTCGGTCACTTCCCGATTTCAGGTCGGACCGAAACCGACTCTTACCTTTTCCCTGGCTTTCCTTCTTTTGTCCCTTCTTTTTTATGATTGCGGAAAAGCGGAGAGAAGTCCCGAAAAACTGGTATTTTCACTACCTTCTGATCCAATCTCTTTAGATCCTATCCGATCCACTGACTTATCTTCCAGAATTGTTCTAAAATATATTTACCCTAGACTTTTTGAGATAAATGGAGAAGGTAAGATTCTTCCTTCTTTAGTGAAATCATATAAGTTAGCAGAAGGTCCCTCATCCAAGGTCAGAAGATTAATTTTGGAACTTCACATTGATTCAAAATTGAATCCAAGTCCTCAAACAGTTCTTGGATCTCTAGAAAGATTAAGAAATACTCCAGGCCCAAGGAGAAATACATATTCTTTTTTAAAAGGTGGAAAGGTTCTCTCTGATTCCAGTTTGGAAATTTATTTTGAAGGCGGTTTGAGGGAAACTTTAGAAAAACTTTCATTGCCTCAAGCTTGGATCTATTGTGGTCCACCTGAATCAGTTTGTGGTGATTTTAAATTAGTAGAATGGAAAAGAAACAATCATCTTCGATTAGCTGCAAATCATCCTAACGATTTGGGCTCGGAGATTTTGTTTCGAGTTCTTCCGCAGGCAAGCACAGGATTGTATTTATATTTCAAAGATGAATTGGACTTAATGAAATTGCCTGTCTTCCTTCTCAAAAACTCATTAGTAAAAGAAGATCATATTTCAGTTCGAAAAGGAGGAGGAGTTCAATACATAGCGATCAACGCGAAAGAACCCTGTTTCGATAAGAATTTTAGAAAAGCATTAAATTATTCTGTAGATAAACGTACGATTATCCAGGTGTTATTAGAAGGCAAGGGAGAAGTTTCCGTAGGCCCATTTCCAAAATCTGTATCTGATTCCTGGACTTCTTCTGAAGAAATTTATCCTTATGATCTTGCGAAAGCAAAAGAATTACTCTCTAAGTCAGTATGTTATCCTAAAATTTTAGAAAGAGAATTAGAATTTAGGATGAGAGGAGACGAAGAGAATCAAGCAAACGGTGCTGCGATCGTACAAAACCTGAAAGAGTTAGGATTAAGGATTAGGATTCTTCCGATGGAAAAAGCTGCATTATATAAAGAGAATGGAGAAGGAAAGGGAGATCTAACATTATTATTTTGGTATGCAGATCTTCCCGGTCCATTTGCATTTTTAGATCCATTATTTGCGGGGGATCGATTTGGAAATGGAGGAAACCGTGCCTTCTACTCTAATCCCAAAATGGAAAAAATTTTCCGAGAGATCAGGTCCACCGACAAAACGGATATTAGTCCTCAGATCAAAGAGGCATTTTCACTTTTAAGCGAAGATGCTCCTTGGATCTTTTTATGGTCCCCTTATGAGTTATATCTAGTCGGGGACCGTTTGCCAAAAGATCTTAATCGTCGTTCGGATCTTCCTTAATTTCAGGAAGATCTAATTCAACCGCATCTTCTCCGGAAAGAGCTTCCTCAGAACCATTTGTGGTATTTGCCCCCTCTGTTTGGGTAACCGCAGGAGTAGGCGTACCTCCGCCTGGCTGGTCTCCTACATAATAGTACTGTCCATATAGAGGATGTTTACATTCTGCTTCATTTGATAAAAGTCCACCGGTTTCTGCACAGATATCCACTTTCACATAATCGCCGTTAAATGGAGTGATTAAACTATCACCAAAACCTAATGTTCTGGCAACATGAGAAACATATCTAAACCAAATAGAACCACTTGTTCCGGAACCAGAACCAGGGAAAGGAGCACCTAAGTCGTTACCAACCCACACCGCAGTGACTAAGTTGGGATTTACGCCTGCAAACCAAACATCTCTTACTCCTTTTCTGGAGCCCCATCGTTTCTGTGCTTCTTTGGGGGATTGAACTGTTCCTGTTTTTCCACCAAGAGGGAATTTTTCTCCATCTTTTAACGCGATCTTGAGTGTACCTTCTTCTGAAACAACTGCTTCTAATAAGTTTAAGGTCATAGCGCAGGCAACAGGGTCTAAAATTTGTTCTGCTTCTTTCGGATCCGGAATATTATTCATATAGAGTTCGGAACCTTCGAAATCAGTGATCCTAAGTATTTCCACAGGTTTTACTTTTTTACCGTTGTTCGCAATTGTTGCGTATACAGTCGCTAGTTCCTTGGGAGACAACTCTCCGGAACCTAGTGCCAATGTAAGATTATGTTGAAACCTTCTACTCAGCTCCGAGCTATCTAAATCTAAAATTTTTCCGAGAGTGTGGATAAAATCGCCGACGCCAATTTCATCCATAAACTTAACAGCAACTGTGTTCACCGATTGAGCAAATGCAGTTCTGACCTGCATTGCACCTCTATGGCCTTTATACCAGTTTTTAGGAGCGTAACCTCTGATCTTGATCGGCTCATCTACAACAATGGAAGTAGGTGTAGCTATCCGCTTTTCGAATGCCATCAGATATACAAGCCCCTTGATAACGGAACCTGGTTGTCTTACCGCTGAAACTGCACGATTGAGTCTAAATATATTAGAAATTTTATAACTACCAACCATTGCTTCCACATATCCATTTGTAGGATTGATGGAGATTAAACTTCCGTTCATATTTTCGATGATCTTATTTTGTTTGGAAACTTCTTCTGTTTTACCAGATTTTATGAAATTTGCTTTATCTTCGGAAAGTTTTTTGCGGACAGCTTCTATTCCTTCTCTGAGAGAACGTTCTGCAGCTTCTTGTTTATCATAATCTAAGGTGGTATAAACATTCATACCACGACTTTCTAAATCTATCTCTGAGAAGTTTTCGATCACGAATTGGCGGATTCCAAAATTAAAATCAGAAGCCAGATTGATCGTAAAATCCTTATCAAATCCATATTTTCCGATCTCGGAGGTAATGACTACTTTGTCCTCGTCTTCCTTAGTTTCTTCTACCACATAAAAAGATTTGAACTTACGGATGTTCGCATCTACCTTCTTATCAAAATCTTTTTCAATAGATTTAGGATTTGGATGAAGGTTTTGGTTTTTGCCCATGACAGTCATAACCATCTTCTGCCTTTTGAGCGCTATCTTAGGATTTCTGACGGCATTATAGTTAGAAGGAGCCGGAATTGTTCCCACGAGCAGAGCCGCTTCTGCAGGAGTTAATTCATATGCAGGTTTATTAAAGTAATAACGAGAAGCCTCTTCCACTCCAGTATTTCCTTCTCCCAAGAAAATACGATTTAGATACATAGCTAAGATCGTATTTTTATCAAACTTACTTTCTAAGTAAAATGTGCAGTAAAATTCGGTGAGCTTATTGAACACATTTCGAGCGCCCAGATCCAAAGTGAGCTTTGCTAATTGTTGAGTAAGAGTAGAACCACCTTGCTTTTGGAAAGTGGTGAGGTTTACAATGATTGCCCTAAGTAATGCAGTGAAATTTACACCATTATGTTCGTAAAAGTCTCTATCTTCAGAACTGAGCAAGGCCCATATTATATTTCCATGATTTGCTAAATTATCAGTGCGAATTGGTCTGAATTTTCTGCGGGAAAATTCGCCGATCAATTTTCCGTTTTTATCTAAGATGCGGATCGGTTTGATCTCATTTGGATCGTATGCATCCGAAACTTCTCTCTGGAAAGTTTCTAAATTGCGGGCAACTTCTTCCTGTTTGGTGAGCCATACTACGTAGGATCCTCCAATCAAAAACGAAAAGACTACGATCCCGGAAATGATCGAATATTTGAGGATGGATCTCCAATTTGTTTTAGAATATTGGAGGATAGAAGTTAAAATTCCAAGGATACGATCTTTGATGTTCATAAGGTCCGTCGGTCGGTTTTCCGTTGTAAGTTAGGGAAAGAAAAGGACTTTTTTGCAGATTTTTGTCCGGATTCACCCATCTTATGTCGGTAGAAAACATATCCTGAAACAGCGAAAGAACGGACAAATAAAGAACGATTCTGGTAGACAGTTCCTAAATTCTATGTCCAATAAAGTTTTGCTTTGGGCAATCGAAGACTTAGAACAATGGAAGACCTGCCTTACAAAAAAGAAATTTCTCTCCGCCATCATTCTCCTTTCCCCACAAAGACTGAGATCTGGCCAAAGGTAAAACTATTATTCGGAAGAGAAGGAATTCCTACAGATCTATCTCATCTCTATTTGAATGAGCCTGGGGAATCCTGGGCCAATCTGGGGTATTGGGAGCACACAAAAGAATATGGAACTGCCTGCGCGAATTTAGCGGAACATTTGGGGGCATTAGCTGGTTTGGATGGCGACTCTAAACTTTTAGATCTTGGATTTGGATGCGGGGATCAATTTAAAATTTGGGAAAATACATTTGGAGTAAATGTTTCGAATATTTACGGGATCAATATTTCTAAGATCCAAATTGAATTCGCAAAAAGACGTTATGAGGGTAGAGGCAGTTCTCCTAATTTAATATTAGGAAGTGCAGAAGGTTTATCAGAATTCGAAGATAGAACCTTTGATGCTGTGCTTGCTTTAGATAGTTTGTATTTTATGCCAAATCGAAACCGATTGGTTGGAGAAATTTATAGGATCTTAAAACCAGGAGGAGTATTTGTATCTGCAGAGATATTGCTTTCTGATCGAAAAATTTCTTATTGGGAAACCTTCAAAAGAAATTTGATCTCAAAAATGGCAAAGATGTCTTCTGATCTCAAAAAGGTAGAAGGTATTGTCTCAGAATATTCCGCTATAGGATTCAATTTCGAAGTTTTAGAAAGAATAGACCCGTTTGTATTTCCGGGATTTTCTCAATTCATATTAGAAAAGATTAAATCAGAAAAGAAGATCCCTAAAAGGCTCGCAGGAAGATACGAGATGTTAGGGGAATACTTCGGCTCCGAAACGATCAAAAAACATTTTGAATATTGGATCTACAAAGTCAGAAAACCTGAATAAATTTTAAGATTTTAGAGAACCTTCTACCCATCTTTTTACGTCGAGGGATGTAGAAACCCCTGCTTCTAAAAGTGGCATTCCATACTTAGCATATGAACCGCAAAGCCATACTTTTTTGTCCGGAAGTTCTTGCAGTTCTTTCAGCTCTTCTAAGATTTTTCGAGAGGCAAGATCAATTACAGGCCTTTCGAATTTTGATCTGCTGATAAAATCTTTTTCGTTCGGTTCTACGAGTGGGTTCCAGGTTTGGAATACGGCCTTACCTTTCATGGAGGGAAGAACCTTGTTCAAAAGGATAGTAGCAGTTGCAGTAGAACTATCTTGTGAGAGAGAGAAACACATTGGTGCCCAATGCCTTTTCTGTTTGGGCATGAACTTTTCATCTGAATGAACTACAACTTCAGAAGCTTCATATTTAAGTTTAGAAAGTAGATCTTTTTCTTTAGAATATTCGTCGGGAAGAATAGAAATGGCCTGGTTTGCAGGAGCTGCAACAACTACTCTATCAAAAAGTTCCTCTCCATTATTAAAAATAAGTTTTACTTTATCTTTTTCTAAAACGATCTTTTTTGGATCTGTGCTCAAACGTACGGAAGAAGTTCTTTTAGAAAGTTTTTCAGTAACATCTCTGGTTCCTTTCTCCGGAGTTAAAAATCTGAGGAACTTTAAGCCACTAGAATGATAACCTACTACGACCTCTGCGGGATAGTTTTTGGCACTTTCAGAAGTGCAGGTATTGATAGTGGAGAACATAGGGATCAGATAAAGATCTTCGAATTCCACAGAATAGCCAAACCTGCTTAAGAACTGAGAAATAGTAAGTTGTTCTCCTTCTAGTGATTGTAGTTCTCTTTCAGATTCTTCGTAAAAACGGATTGCATCTGAAAAAATACGTCTAGAAGTTTTATTAGAAAAACAAACCCAGTAAGGGATCGGAACAAAATTGCCTCCGATACCCAAAGTAGAAAAACCGAAATACGTAGTACCGTCTCCGTAATTTAGGGAAAACGAATAGTCTACCGGTCTTACTTCGATGCCTGCTTCTTTATATAGATCTAAAAGGCAGGGATAATAATTTCGTTTAAATGCTCTAAAAGGAACATCTACTCGGATAGAATGTCCGTTGGAAAAAAGATCGGTGCCATGAGCATCCATACCGACCAAAGGATGTTTTTCTATAAGTGAGACTTCGTGTTCTTTGCCCAAGTACCAAGATGCACTTAAGCCGGCGATTCCACTGCCGATGACCGCTATTTTCATTCCGGATTAAAATCCTTTCTTAAAACAAAAATACAAGGTAAAACCTGAATTTAAGGAAGGAATGCTACAAAAAAGGAACCGAACGATCAGTCTACAATCTGTAACACAACTCTTCTATTCCTTTGACGGTCCGAAGCGTTATCATTGGAAGAAATTGGTTGGCTATCTCCAAAACCTTGAGTCCTAACTCTTTCACTGTCGATTCCATGTTTTGCGATCAAATAGTCTGCCACCGCTTTTGCTCTGTTTTCTGAAAGTTCCAGGTTCCGTTCCTTTTTGCCTACGTTGTCCGTATGACCTTCGACGGAGATTTTGAGTTTAGGATTCGATTTTAAAAAAATCCCTAAACGATCCAGCTCAGGTTCAGAATCCTTGGAGATCTCGAATTTGTTTGTCTCAAAAAATAAATTGTTTAGCAGAATTTGTCGACCCACCGCCAGAGCCGGAAGACGAAATTCTACATCTAATTTTGCGTCTTCTTGTTTGGATTCTGTAAGGTCGATATTTCTGGAAACGGAAAGATGGCCTGGCTTCTCCGCATAAAAACCATATTTTTCGCCATATGGCAGGACTAAACTGAATGAACCGGTTTTAGTATCACTTTTAGCACTTCCTCTTTTTTCCAAACGTGTTAAGGATTCATAATGTATTTCTGCCCCTAATGGATTCCCTTCTTCATCCAAAACTTTTCCGTTGATCACAACAACAGGGTTTGGCCGGAAATCACGGGGAAGATAAGCCATGTAAAGCTGACCTTCTTTACTTACATATGCCCAGTCGCTATTGACTGGAATAGAGAAGAAGTTTACACCTTTTAGATTGGCAGAGACTTCTACAGGTTTAGTCCAATTGTCCCAGCCTTCTCCGATTCTTTTAGTTACATATACTGAAAGACCTTTATGTCCGTCGCTGCAGAAATAAAGAGTTCTATCATCCCCAGCTAAAAATGGAGCAGTTTCCTCGGACGAAGTATTTACAACCTCTCCTAAGTTTTTTCCAAGAGAGAAGGAACCATCTTCCTTTTGGATACTCACGTAAAGATCCAACTTTCCATAAGAATCAGGTTGTTGAACTGAATAGATTAAAATCCTTCCGGAAGAAGAAAGAGTAGAACCACCAAAAACGGAAGTATTATTTTTCAGATATATATTTGAAAACTCCGGAAAGTTGATCGCCTTGGGATAAGACCAACTTCCTTTATCCTTATAACTTTTATATAATGGAACTGTTGCCTTATTTTGGAGCTGAGTGAGTTTGCGAAGATATTCGTAAGCGAGTTGTTCTTCCTTCAAACGGAATTCCATCTCGTCCCTTGTTTTTTTTCTCAGCTCTTCTCTTTTTTCTTGGAACTCAACCTGGATTTTATGAGTAGCCTCGTCATCACCAAAGGAACCAAAAACGAATAATTCATTATTACTGGGAAGAACTGCAATTACTGCTGAGTTCAGATCGTTATTCAAAGGAGCCGGCATCTCTTTTCCGTCTCTCCAAAACCCTCTGTCGTCTTTCTCTGCAAACCAAATCCTTTGGGTACCTGATTTGCCCTTGCTAGAATACACTGTCCAGAAGATGGATTGTCCGTCAGGAGTCACAGTGGGATTAAAAGCGAAGTAACCTCTATTCACATAGTTAGGAATTTTTTTCAAGGTCCAATCGGCAAGACCCTTGGATTCTGAAAAAGGATAGGTCTCATAACGTATCGGATCACAATTTTCGCCTCTCATTTGGCATAGAACACGAATGGTTTGATTATGAAGCCTGGAAAGTTCAGGACTCAGATCGTTGGAAAGGACTTGGATGAACTCGTTACCAGTGCCTAACATTCTACCGAATTGTAGAAGTTTACCTTCGACAATCTTTTCCTCGGCAAGAAGATCCGAAGAGAAAAATAGAAAAATAAAAGAAAGTAAAACAGGAAGAAGACGGTTCATATTATATGTTTCGGAGAATAATATCTGAGCCGGAAGAGGAGAAAAGAAAAAATTAATATAGGGAAGGGATCAGACGATCCGGTCGGGAAAAAATTTGCGGATCAGAAAAAGACCGACCAATATAACAACAAAATTGAAAGTAGAAGAAACAGGAATAAAGACTAGCTTAGGAGGCACTTTGTCCTTAGACTTGCGACGGCTTGCAGTAAAAGCCGCCCCAAAACTCAAAACTAAGCCGGATATAAATGAAATCTCAGGCAGATCCTTCTCATCATAAAGATAGGAGCTCAAACTTTCCGAGACTACTACGGTTTATAAACTTAATTACAGCTACAAGCGGAACCTTTTCCTCCAATTGATTGAGCGTAATTATCAGCATCCGAAGAATAATCGAATTCTTTTAGAAGACATACATTGGATCCACGAGCGGATTTCATCTGGTCTAAAGTGCGGGAATCCGCTTCAATTTTACCGTCAGCGCAAAAGACGCTGTATTTAGTATTCGCTTGGACTTTTGAAGAAGAGAAAGCTAAACCCAAAATCAAAATACTTCCACAAATTGCTAGCCATAATTTGAACATAAAGAAACTCCAAAAACTAAAAAGCGAGAATACCTTCTTCTGAAGCTCTTTCAATAAATTTTTGACTTAAATAAAAGATAAAGATCCTACTTTTACGCGCAAAAGAAATCAGATCAATTGTATACGAGGATTTGAAAAGAAGGTCAGAATAGTTTGTAGGAGTTCCAACAACAGAGGAATCTTGCCATGTTGGAACTCCTACAAAAGGGAAAAAATTCAATACGTAAAAGTATAAGCCCAGTAAATCAGAAGTAATTGTAAAGGAAGTCTTAAAATTAGTGCCCAAGTAGGAGGGTCTTTTCTGGTTCTTGACTGAAAATGATATACGTTAGCTGGAAACACAGCTATCAAAAGAAACACCACACCCCACGCAGCTAATACTTTAGTTTGAGGAAAGAAAAGCCCAATGCCCAAAGCGATCTCTGCAATGCCGCTAAGTTGGACCATAAGTTTATGATAAGGAATCCAAGGTGGCATGATCCGCATATAAAATTTAGGGATCACAAAATGAAGAATGCCGGCGATCGTATAAATGGTCGCCATGATCCAGAGACTGATAGATTTAGCGTCTAGGTTTTCCATGGAAAACCATGATAAGACAACTATGGTGACAAGGTCTGCCTTTTTTCTCTGTTTTTATTACGAAACCTTCTCTGTCTAGAATGAGAAGACTTATTGGCGATCTTTAGGAAGGTGAGATATTTTTCTCTGGTGACGAAGGGACGATTTCTTTCTCGATGATCCGTACGAGGTCCGGGAAATTTCAGCATAGGCTTTACTCCTTGCCGTTAAATTTGCCAGTCATTATAGTAAGGGCAAAGAAAGTACAAGCGAAAAAAAGGATCTTCAAAAAAATTCCGAAACAATTTATTATACAAGTTTGGGCGCGTCCCTTGCAATGCAAGGGTCGGTCTTTTACGGACTCGCGGAGTCCCGCTCGGTCCTTCGGACCGGCTTCGCCGTCCTGCAAAGACCTCGCGCGCTTGTTAAAGAGAAAAATTAAGGAATAGGAAGCCCTAATTCTTTTTTGATTAATTCATATACCTGAGCATGAGTAGAATGATGGATCTTTTTGTTTTGGCAACTTTCTATCAAAAAACTCTTAACTTTCGCCTTGTCATTAGGGTAACGGCCGGCAACATAATTAATCTCATGTTCTTGTCCGCAATTGAATAATTCATGATCAGAAGGCATTTTATTCACCTCGTAATGGATTTAAAACGTCATGATTTTTGAATATCGAAAAGGGGTGGTCAATTAGATTTTGAACTTGGTATGTCTTATTTTGCAGTATGATCACATATATAATAGTAATGGAAGGGATTCGATACAGTGAAAGAAATTAATCGTAAAAGATTTATAAAATCAATTATAGCGTTATTTGTTGCAGGCCTGGCCCCTAGATTGCTTGGCGAAGAAAAATACGATATTAATCCCAAATCAAATTTTCAATCCGTATATTTGGATCAGAAATTAAGAGAAGAATTTTATCTTTTTTTAAAGAATGTATATCATCTATATCCTGAAGATCAATTTCATAAACTAATTATAGATATAGTAAAAACCCAAAAAACAGATAAGGACATTTATGAAACGATCATGTCTGAGCTCCCAGGAATTAAACCTTTCGCAGGGGTAATTACATATGCGCTTCCTTCTCTTAAAAAACAAAAAGAAGAAATGTACGACCAAACGAAAAAACTTTTGGGAAACGCGAGACCTTATAACGGGTACATGGAAATCGGAACAACTGGTCGGTATGCGAAAGGTCTCAAGAAGAAATTAGGAATACAAGGCAAAGTTTATGTTCTGAATGATTTAGAGCCCAAGTATAGTGCGGAAGATTTGGCTGAGAGAGGACAATTTTTTAAAGCAGGAACTTTTATACAGATGGGAAATTATGACTCGATTCCTACAGATAAAATCCCGTCGGAAAGTTTAGAGCTGATCACTAATTATATAGGATTTCACCATTCTCCAACGGAAAGGTTGAATGGATTTATTTCATCTATCCATAGGATTTTAAAACCTGGCGGAAAGCTTGTATTAAGAGATCATAATGTATATTCAGAAGAGCTGAGATACATAGTAGCTTTAGCTCATGATGTTTATAACGCAGGTTTGGAAATTCCATGGAAAGAAACCTCCGCTCAAATTCGCAATTTCACTTCTTTGGGAGAAATTCAGGAAAAATTATATGGGTTCGGATTACAATCTATAGGAAACCAATATCTCCAGAATGGAGATCCAACAAAAAATACATTGATGGCTTTTGTAAAAATTAAATGAAAAAAATTATCCTTCTCTTATTACTATTTTCGCCCTATTTATATTCGAGTCCGGTTATCGTAAATGATGTTACTCAGATCAATCCGATCTCTGTTTCAAGAGTGGAAACTCCTAAATCTATAGAAGAAATTCAAGATTTGGTAAAAGCGCATTCGGGAACAATTTCTATCGGAGGCGGAAGGTTTTCCATGGGAGGTCAGATTGCCACCGAAAACGCGTTGTTCATAGATACTCGCGAATTCGATCAGATTTTAGATTTTGATGAAAAACAAAAAAAGATCCGGGTCCAATCCGGGATTACCTGGAGAAAAATACAGGAATTCATAGATCCTTACAACCTTTCCGTTAAGATTAAACAGACTTATTCCAACTTTACAGTTGGTGGTTCCCTAAGTGTAAACGGGCATGGGAGATATATGGGCCAAGGTCCTTTGATCCTATCAGTAGATTCCATTAAGATTGTATTAAGTGATGGAAGGTTAGTAACCGCAAGTCCTAAAGAAAATCCTGAGATTTTTTACGCATCGATCGGTGGCTATGGAGGAATAGGAGTTATCGTTGAGGCAGTTTTACAATTAGCAGACAATTCTAAAGTCTCTCGTTCTGTGAAAAAGCTTCCAATTACCGAATATAAAAAATTTTTTTTCGAAAACGTTCGAACAAATCCAAAAGCAATTTTTCATAACGGAGATATATATCCCCCTGCATACGAAAATGTAAATGCGATCACTTGGGCAGAAACAAATGAAGAAGTGACAGTTCAAGATCGCTTGGTTCCGGTAAAAGAAGAATACTGGATGGAAAATATCATGTATTTTTGGCTAACCGAACTTCCTTACGGTAAGGAGTTTAGGGAATACATATACGATCCAAATTTTACCACAGGTAAACGTGTAGTTTGGAGAAATTTCGAAGCTAGTTATGATGTAAAAGAACTGGAACCTCCGACTAGAAAAATCAGCACATATGTATTACAAGAATACTTCGTTCCTGTGGAGAAATTCGACGAGTTTTATCCTAAGATGAGAGAAGTTCTGCAGAAACATGATGTAAACGTAATGAATATATCCATTCGCCATTCGTATAAAGATTCAGGTTCTTTTATGGCTTGGGCTAGATCGGAAGTGTTTTCTTTTGTGATCTATTATAAACAAAGAACCTACCCTTCTGCAAGAAATGAAGTTGGTATTTGGACAAGAGAATTAATAGACGCAGTTATCTCTGTAGGCGGTGCTTATTATTTGCCTTACCAACCTCATGCAAATCAAATGCAATTTGAAGCCGCGTATCCTAATTCTAATAAGTTTTTCGAATTAAAAAGAAAGTTGGATCCAAGTTACAAATTTAGAAATAAACTTTGGGATAAATATTATTTTCCTGATCCAAATGACCAAAAGATTCGTTCTAAACTGGACTCGAATAAAAGTTATCGAAGAAATGAAGATCAAACGTTCTTAACAGTTCCTGAATGGTTTATAGTATTTAGCTCGGATGAATATGCTAAGTTTCAGAAACATTCTCCTCCGAGCGACTTTCCATATTGGAAAAGTATAGGTCAGTTCTGGAAGATTTACGGGAACGTAATTCGAAATACCTGGGAATACGAAACAAATTGGGGATATCATCTAATGATTTGTGTTATCGGGGTTAGTTATTCAGGCGAGCTTGCACTAAAAAGTCTTTATGAAAATACGATCGGAGTTTTTACGGAATGGATAGACTCCCGTAAAGAAATTAACGAAAATAGAAAGGTAGAAGCTTACATACAATGGGTAGCTCAAGATTACACAGATTTTGTAAGACTAAAGCCATGGTATGAATATCCTTTCTATTCCAAGTTTCTAGAATTCATAAAAATCGAAGATGGAAACGGCCCCGGTAGTATCCGTAGATGGGAGAGAAGGATTTTTTTCTCTATGGAGCTTCTTGCAAAAGCAGGCTACGGATGGCTGATCGGTTTAGGGACAGGGGCAGTCTATGAGCCGGAAAATTTTCATATTCTAGCTTGGGCGGACCAAAACGGTAGCGGGAATATTATCTCGATTCCACGTTATGAGCCATTTACAAAAGAAGTTCCGATATTAGTGGAAAAGGGGATATCCTTTAAGGAAATTGCGGGGAATAAAAAAATCGTTATGACGATTATTTCATCGGAGGATCAAAATTGGGAAGATCAGAAAATACTTTCTTCCTGGCCGATCCTTACCGAACCAGGCAAAAAGAGGACTGCATTAATTTTGCCAGTTGATCAATTACATTTAATGATCATATACTGTAAGCAGAATGGGCTTTTAATAGATCATATATTCGATTATTAGAATAAAGATTGAATTATACTTTTAGCCCCTGGCCATCTGTATTTTCAACTTGATCGCCTTCTTAGATCTCACAGATTTTTTCTTAGAGAGAGAAAGTTTAGAGTAAGTCATCTCTAAAGAATCTGTAACATCTTCCCAGGTGCAAGAGGCCGCGATCTTTCTTGCGGCTATGCCGAGTCGCGCTGCCAACTTTTTATTCTCCGCGAGAAGACAGGATTGTTCTATAAATTCTTCTTCTTTATCAAAACCGCAAAGTAGAGCCGACTTTCCGTGTTTGAGATGTTGGTTTGCTGCAGCGTAGTCATAAGCAACGATAGGAAGTCCGGATGCCATCGCTTCTACGATTACGTTTCCGAAAGTTTCAGTGAGGCTTGGGAATAGAAATAGGTCTCCGGTCGCATAATGTTCTGCTAGTTCTTTTGCTTTTCTCATTCCTCTGAATATGAAATCTGGATTTTCCTTTTGTAGTTTTTCTTTGGAAGGTCCGTCTCCTACTAAGACCAATTTTGCACTTGGAACTCTGGTTTGTAGTCTGCGGAATGTCCTTACTAATAAGTCCAGATTTTTCTCCGGAGCTAATCTTCCTACGTATAGGACCCCTAATTCGGATGGTTTTAATCCCCATTCCGTTTTTAGTTTGGAATTCCTTCGAGCAGGATGGAATAGATCCGAATCGATTCCTCGGGAAACCACTTGCACATTAGTATAGCCTTGAACGGTTAACTGCTCTCTGATTTGAGCTGTTGGCACCAAGGTCATCTGCGTTCTATTATGGAGCCCTTTTAGATACTTATGGACTAGTTTTCCTGCGAATCCGAACTTATAATATTTTGCGTATGCGTGGAAATTCGTTCTAAAATCGCTGATGATAGGAATTCCAACATGTCTGGCTGCTCTAACTGCGGACCAGCCGAGTGGGCCTTCTGTTACCACATGCACTATATCAGGTTTTTCTAATTCGATTAACCTGCGGAGAAGATATTTTTCAGGGAATCCGAATCTTAGATCTTCGTACAAGGGGATTTTCGCTCCTCTTACAAGTACTTCTCTATAGTTATTGCTTGCAGTTGCGTAATCGTTATGACCTTGTTTTGGACGTACGAGAATTACCTCGTGACCTCTTTGTAAAAGATCCCCCAACATTCTATGAAGTGTCTTGGCGACTCCGTTAATCTCAGGAGGAAATGTTTCGGTCACCACTAATATTCGAAAGGGACCTGCTTTAGGGTAGGAACTGATATATGTCGATGGAAGCATCGACTTTTGATCATCCTAAATTTTTGTATCTACTCCATGAAGAGAGTATTACTTTTTCGTTACAGAGTGTGGACCAAAGTACAAGTCACTGTTGGATCCCGGTGGCAAATGCTTTTCTCAAAAGTCTTCCGCAGTAGACGGATTCTACATAAGCCAAGCTGGATGTGGAATATCTTGCGATTATTCCGTAAGTGGTGACTGTCGAGTCTATCCAAGGATAGAATCCAAATTTTCCGGGACTACTGTATGCCGAATCATTTCCGGAAGAATCTTCTACCCAATGTCCGTAAGAATAATGTACATCTTCGAAAACGAAAGGTGAATACTTTGCCTGAGTTGGGTGTGCAGAAGGTAATGTAGGTACAAGATCTGCGCCTAAATAAGTTCGGATTGTTAAATTAGAATTTAAAATTCTTCTTAAGAACTGAGCATAAATGGAAGCAGAAGTTCTGACTCCTCCAGCAGGTTGAGGAACAGCATAGTCTATTCCTGGATTGACTCCTCCAAATAATGTGTTCCCGATCTCCGTTGCAAGTTGTGCTCGAGTGTAATTTGTAAGTGCTGGGGTTAGACCACTTGGATTCAGTGCAGCATATGCTTGGAAATGTGCTCCATTATAATAAAAGTAATTTAAATCGCCTGAATTATAATAGTCATTATTATTTGTTCCATCTCTTCCCGGGCCATTCGTGAAACATGCATTTACCGTAAGAGCTAAGTTACATTTGTTATCATTTAGGTTGTCGTAACCGGACCTCATTCTTAGATAAGATTGTTCTATGGCTGTTGGAGTTCCAACCTTCTCCAATACATAAGCTCCCCAAATCCATTTGGATGCAGATGCAATCAAAAGAGATGTGGATCCATTAATAGAACCGTTTACGGAAGAATATCCATAAGCACCATTTACATCTCCAATTTCCCAATAGAAAGCACCCAGTTTGGTACAAGTGGAGTTTTTAGTTGCAGTAGCTTCTACCGCATCTAATTGAGCTTGTTTTGTGTTATCTACGACCGTAAATTCCGAAGGAACTTTTATATTCGATAATGCTAATGTAGACATTAGGGAAGAAAGCGGATCTTCACTTGGTGGCGGAGGACAAGCAAATAAAAGGGAAACAGGAAGAAGATACAAATACTTTCGCATATAACTCTCTAACTCAATTCGACGCCTTCATTCTAGGATAACTGCCGAGCCGAATTGATTTTTCGCTTAGATCGTTTATTTTTTCTTTTTTGGCTTAACTACAGGGGCAGGATTGCGCAATTCGTTCAATTTGTCAGTCAGCCATTTTTCGGATTCTACTTCTTTTCCATCAGGGAATTTGATCTTGTAAGGAGTTCCTGTGATAGAGGATTTGCTTGCTAATCCTTTGATAAAATCCTCCGTACTGTTGATTTTACTTTTGGCTGCATCATATTTTTTAAGTAAGTGGGCTTTTGCTTCATCCAACTTATGTTCTGAACCGTTTCTGACAAAAACACAACCCTTGCAAGAATCCAAGGAAGAAACCAAAGTTTTGATCTCGTCTTCCGGTTCCGCTCCAAAAATTAAACTGGAACTCAAAATTAAAAAAGTGAATAGTAGAATGGATGAGATTTTTTTCATAGATAGTCCGGAGAATTAAATTGGATCTGCCAACTTATGGCAATCAAGTATTCGACATTCTATAATTTTCTTAGGTTCCTTTTTTTCGTGACCGTAAATATCCACTTTGTGTAGTATTCCTAAAAGGAAGACTTGGGTGAAAAAATTCGTTTTATTTTGTATATTCTTGTTTGGTCTTGCATCCCTAAATTCTCAGGAGCAGACAACTTCGCCTGAAACAAAAGATAGATCTCGTTGGGATTTGGTTTGGAGAAGTGCCGTTCTTCCAGGTTGGGGACTTCTACATGCAAAAGAATACAGAAAAGCTAGATTCACAATGGTGATTACTTCTATCTTAGTTCTTTCAGAATTAAAAGGACACAAAGAAGAAGTGGAAAGAAAAGAAGAATTCGAAAACGCAAGAAATCTATTTATCGCGTATTCTAATTTTTATCCTCAGCCAGATCATGGAACGATGATCTTTTTAGCGAATTACCAACATAGTAAACAAGATGATCTGGATGGAGTTCGTAGCAGGAATGATCTACGGTTGGCTCTTTTGGGAGCAAAGTATATTCTTCAATTAGCTTATACTTATTGGAGAGGGATCCAATGGGAAGGAGACAATTCCTCAGGCTTAAATTTGAATATTCGAACTTATTCTCAATTAGATAATAGAGATCAAGTTAGAGATTCATTTGGCATGGACCTAAGATATAGTTTTCGTTTTTAGGAACTTCTTTTCTTGGTCAATCAGTTTTCCGAATATCGATCCGACAATAAGGAACTAAAGAATAATATGCAGAAGATGAAAATGTTCATAAAGATCCAGAAGTAGAGGTAGTTGGAGAATAGTATATCCCAAGGAGGCCAAATGGAATAGACTAGATTTATATTATGAACCGGATCAGTAAAAATATAACTTAAGATTTGCGCAAAAGTATACCAAAAAAAAGCCCCGAGCCAAGGGAAAGGTGTAATACCGATCTTTCTGAAACAATAAATTGATATGATCGTATATAATGAATGCGTAAAATAAGAGAGTTTATCTAAAGGATAATTATTCAATAATTCATCAGAAAGCCATAATAGGGAACCTAAGATCGCCCAAAAACTTCCGATCCGAATTCCTTTTCGAAATCCTAATATCAGGCTTCCAGAGAGAAGGAATGCAGAAACATGACAGATCCAAAAATAATTATTCGGTTCTCGCCATAAATAATTCGTAATAACTACATAGGAAAAAAGTAATATTCCTAAAATTCTGAAATGTTCCGGATATTTCCCGAAGGGTTTCATGATTTAATTTTAGAAACTAAAATAGATCTAAGAGTTCCTAACTATGGGGAAAATCTTTGCCATTGTTTTCCTTCTTTCCATACCTGAAATTCTCCCGGTAAAAACTGGGTCCAAATTTCATTTTGGGTCAAAGGAGTTGTGGCTAGGACTGTAACTATATCTTTAGGGCTTGTATGTTCCCTGAAATCTATGCTTAGGTCTGCATCTATTAGTTTGGCTTCTCCGAATGGGGCATGCCTTGTGATATAAACTAGTTTTGTGGAACAATATGCGTATAAATATTTGGAATCCGAAATTAGAATATTGGAAACTCCCTTTTTTCCAAGTTTAGCTAATAGTTTTCGGATTTCTTGTGCGAGGATAGTTTCGCTTTTTGGCCTTGTTTTAAACTTCTTCTTTAATTCCGAGAGCATCCAACAAAAAGCATACTCGCTGTCAGTTGTTCCTACAGGTGTAAAATCTTTTAATGGTTCCTTCTTTACTCCTTTTAATTGCCCATTATGAGCGAATGTCCAATAATACCCCCAGAGTTCCCGAACGAACGGATGTGTATTTTTCAGATCTACTTTACCCCGATTCGCTTTTCGAATATGTGAAATAACTAAATTACTTTTGATAGGGAATGTGCGTACCAGTTCCGCTAATTGTGAATCCGCACTTGCCTGAGGATCTTGGAAAACTCTACAACCCTTGCCCTCATAGAATGCGATCCCCCATCCATCTTTATGTGGCCCGGTTTTCCCGCCTCTTTGGACAAGACCAGTGAAGCTAAAACATATATCTGTAGGAACATTGGCGCTCATTCCCAAAAGTTCACACATTTCGGACTTCCTCCGTTATATTAGAATAATTGTCACTAAGACGAATTGCCCTTGTCCAGGACTTTTTTCCTAAAAAGAAATGGCGGAACTCTTGCAGAATTCAAGCCAGAACCCCAATTTGATCGGGTGATTCTTCATATCGACACGGAAACCGGCTGGAGAGGAGGAGAAAGGCAACTTTTTCTTCTCGCAGAAGGTTTAAAAAAACACAAAATCCCTCAGCTCATTCTTTGTAAACCAGGCTCTGCATTAGAGACTCGCGCAAATGATGTTGGACTTCCAACAGTTACTCTCCCTTTAAAAGGTGAATGGGATTTTGGCTCAGTAAAAGCTCTGCAAGAACTCATCGTATCCAAAGGGATCAAATTGATTCATGCTCATACTGCAAAGGCACATTCTATCGCATGGATGGCGAAAGCAAAACATCCACAAGTGAAACTTGTAGTTTCCAGAAGAGTGGATTTCAGGCTTAGAAAGAATTGGTTTAGCAAACGTAAGTATGTTTCCGACAGAGTGGATCTTTATTTAAGCGTTTCTAATCGTATTCGTGAAATTTTGATCATGGATGGAATCGATCCTGCCAAAGTTGTGACTGTGTATAGCGGGATTGATCTAGGCGTAACAAAGAAAGCGAGCGATATATCCTATCTTAGAAAAGAATTTAATCTTTCTAAAGACGATTTAATCATAGGAAATATAGCTGCGTTAGTCGATCATAAGGACCAAAAAACATTACTCGATGCTTTGTCTAAGGTGGAAACTGATAAAAAGTATAAAGTGCTAATCGTGGGTGAAGGGGAGCTCAGAAAGGAACTGGAGCGTTTCGCTTCCGAAAAAAAACTTTTGGATAAAGTGATCTTCACAGGATTCAGAACAGATATCTCCGAACTTCTTTCCTTATTCGATATTTTTACATTAACTTCCAAAGAAGAAGGACTCGGAACTTCCGTTTTAGACGCGATGGCATCTGGTTTACCCATTGTTGCCACAAACGGAGGTGGCATCGCGGAAATGTTAACAGAAGGTAAGGGCGCATTTATTTCTCAGGTGGGAGATGCGGCTTCTCTTGCTTCTTCTTATAAAATTCTATTAGAAGATCCTAAAGTTCGAAAATCTATGGGGGCTTTTAATAAAGAATCTGTAAAAAGATTCTCTGTTAAAAATACCATTAAGAAGACTGAGCTAGCATATTATAGTTTATTGGGTGAGGAGATCTATTCCAGCTCGAAAGGAAAATCCGGGGAAGCAGCATGAAAAAATTACTCATAGTAGATGGTCACGCATTTGCATTCAGGGCATATTATGCTTTTGCAGCTTCCAATTTGAAAAATTCCAAAACAGGACAGCCAAGTGGCGCAGTGTTCGGATTTTTCAGAATGTTATTCAAACTTTTCGAAGATTATGCTCCGACTCATGTTGCTATGACTTTTGACCCTGGTGGGCCTTTGGAAAGAGGGGCAACATTTGCGGAATATAAAGCGAATCGTAAACCAATGCCGGAAGATCTTCGCCCTCAATTGAATGAGATCATGGAAACCTTAAAAGTTCTGGGGTTCAGAATTCTTAAGATAGAAAAACATGAAGCAGACGATATCATCGGTACCTTGGCTGAAAATTATAAATCATCTGCGAAAGAAATACTGATCTTTTCTGGTGACAAAGACTTATATCAATTATTAGAAAAAAAGAATATTAAAATGCTCAGAGGTAAAAAGGGAGTCACTGAATTTGTAGAAATCGACTCTTCCTGGGTAAAAGAAGAACTAGGTGTGGATGTAAAACAGATCCCAGACTATATGGGGATCGTAGGAGATACTTCTGATAATATTCCTGGGGTAAAGGGAATTGGAGAGAAGGGCGCTACTAAGCTCATCCAAGAGTATAAAAACCTGGAAGGGATTTATAAAAATATAGAGAAAATCAAAAATCCAGGCTTAAAGAACAAACTTATAGAGCATAAAGACAATGCATTCATGTCCAGGGAATTGGCCACAATCAAAAGAGATTTGGAACTGGGCATCCAGGAAGACGATCTTAAACTTCCGGATTATGCTTCCGACGAAGGGATCCGTTATTTAAAAAACCAAGGGTATAATGTTTTATCTCGTGACCTTGCTAAATCAGTAGGAAAAGAACCTCCTAAAGATGAACCGGAAGAAGCAACTGCCGGTTCTGCAAAAGCGCCAGCTGCTAAAAAAGGAATTTATAAACGAGTAGAAAGTATAGAAGAGTTAACCAAACTCGCAAGAGCTTGGAAAAAATCTCCTATCCTTTCCGTGGATACGGAAACCACTTCTCAATACGCTTTTGATGCGGAACTTTTAGGGATCTCTTTGTGTAACCAAGAAGGGACCGGTTTTTATATCCCGGTCTCTCATACACAAGAGGGACTATTCACAAATAAGGATCAACTTCTTCCTTTGGATCAGGTCCGAGAAATATTAGGGCCTGTATTAGCAGATCCGAATATACCTAAAGTAGGCCAGAATATTAAGTATGATCTGATCGTTCTCCAGAATCACGGATTCGAACTAGCTAATATCGTTTTTGATACGATGATCGTAGCCTATATTCTGGCCCCGGAAAGCCGCAGATTTAATATGGATGATCTTGCAGAAGATCTTCTGAATTATAAAACGATCACTTACGCTGAACTCGTAGGAACCGGCAAAAACAAAAAAAATCTTTGGGAAGTGGACCTAGACAGGGTTTCGGAATATGCAGCGGAAGATGCGGATATTACTTTAAGATTGTATAATGTTCTTCGAAAATCTTTGAAACAATCCGGGTTAGAGAGTGTATTCAAAGATATAGATCTGCCGTTGATCCCTGTTTTGACCAAAATGGAAAAAGCTGGAATTGCTGTTGATACAAAATATTTTGCAGAACTTTCTAAAGATTTCCAGAGGGAAGTCAAGGATCTGGAAAGAGGGATCTACAAGGCTGCTGGAAAAGAATTCAATATCGCTTCTACCAAAGAACTCCAAAAAATCCTATTCGACGAACTGCAGCTTAGGGTTGTTAAAAAGACTCAAACCGGTTATTCAACTGACCATGAAGTCTTGGAAGAATTATTGGGAGAACATCCCATCATTGAAAAACTTTTGGATTATAGGAAATACACTAAGCTCATCTCCACTTATGTGGACACTCTTCCTAGTATGGCTTCTCCTAAAGACCAAAGAATCCACACTAGCTATAATATGACAATCGCCGCAACTGGACGACTTTCTTCTACAGATCCGAACTTACAAAATATTCCGATCCGAGAAAAAGAAGGAAGATTGATCAGAAAAGGTTTTATCTCAGGCCATAGGGATTTTGAGGTTTTAAGTTTAGATTATTCTCAGATTGAACTCCGGATCATGGCCCATATTTCCAAAGATCCTGCAATGATGGATGCCTACAAAAAAGGGATCGATATTCATAAAAGAACCGCCGCAGCCATTTATGGAGTTCCAGAAGATCAAGTAAGTCCGGAGATGAGGGACAAGGCAAAAGTAGTTAACTTTTCCGTAATATATGGTGTTACTCCTTACGGGCTTAGTCGTAACCTTCGGATCTCCAGAGAAGAGGCAAAAAGTTTTATAGATCGATATCTAACTCAGTATCCTGGCGTTCAAAAATATATGGATGATACAATCGCCTTCTGCGAAGAGAAAGGTTATGTGGAAACCATGAAAGGAAGAAGGAGACCTGTTCCAGATATTACATCCACTCATCGCCAAGCAAAAGAAGGAGCCAAGCGGGTTGCGATCAACACACCTATCCAAGGTACTTGCGCCGATATGATCAAAATCGCGATGATCCAAATCCAAGATGAGATCGAAAAAAGAAAATGGAAGTCCAAACTTCTTCTTCAAGTACATGATGAATTGGTATTCGAAGTGTATAAATCTGAAAAGGATGAGTTCCTGAAAGTTTGTAAGAACCTGATGGAGAACGCACTTCCTTTGGATGTTCCGGTCAAGGTAGAAGGAAAATTCGGACAAAACTGGGACGAGGCTCATTAATTTTTAGTTGAGTCTTGGGCCAAACTGCTCTTACAATTCGGCCGCTTAGGGAGAACTTAATGGAAAGCTCTTATTCCAGAAAAAAGTTCCTGAAACTTTTGGCGTTATCCGCCGCAGGTATAGGTCTTTCGGAGAATTTGATTTCTCCGTTATTCTCCCAAACGTCCGGAGCTTCTAAAATGTTAAAACGTAAGATCCCAAAAACTGGAGAAGAAATTCCTGCAATTGGTTTAGGTACTTGGCAAACTTTAGATGTGGATCCGGATCCTTCTTCTTTCGCTCCATTAAAGGAAGTTTTGTCGGAGTTCTTACATATAGGTGGAGGTGTCGTAGATTCTTCTCCCATGTATGGTCGTTCTGAGGAAATTTTCGGGATCTTATCCAAGGATTTTTCAGACACAGAGAAAAAGAAATTTTTCTTAGCCACAAAGGTTTGGATCAGGGGAGAAGCAGCCGGAAAATCACAGATAGAATCTTCTTTCAAAAAAATGAAAGCGGAGAAAATTGATCTATTCCAAATTCATAATTTACTGGATACTCAAACCCATCTTAAAACATTAAGAGCCCTAAAAGAAAAAGGGAAGATCCGTTATATTGGTCTAACCCATTTTACAACTTCTGCTTTCTCCGAAATGGAACGTATCTCTGAAAAAGAAAAACCTGATTTTTTACAAATACCTTATTCTATCCAAACAAGAGAAGCGGAGAATAGAATTTTACCTTTTGCGCAAGAACACGGGATTGCGGTCCTCGTTAATCGTCCTTTCGAAGAAGGTGGACTTTTTAGAAATACGAAAGGTAAATCTTTGCCTGAATATTTTAAAGAATGGGATTGCAATTCATTCGCTCAGGGATTCTTAAAATATATTCTTTCTCATCCGGCAGTGACATGTGCGATTCCTGCTACTTCTAAACTTTCTCATCTTAAAGATAATATGGGTGCTGGACTTGGTAGATTTCCGGAAGGCAAAGAAAGAAAAGTTTTTCTATCCAACCTTCTAGATGCAATGGATTGAAATTTCTTTCACGTTATCAATTTTACACTTCCCATTCCGAAAGCAGGGAGTACAATATTGCCTCGTTTGGAGGAGTCTATGTCGGAACCGCTTTGGAGAACCCACCCTTTGGCCTGGAAGGCAGCGGGAGCTTTCTTTGAATGGAAAAAAAGAAAACTATTTTATAGGATAGGCGGAGAAGGAGAGGCACTTCTTCTTTTACACGGCTTTCCAACTTCTTCTTGGGACTGGAAAGATGTGTGGGAAACTCTAACTCATCAATATAAAGTTCTGACCTTAGATTATCTAGGCTTTGGTTTTTCTGAAAAACCTAAAGACGGACATTATTCTATTTTTGAATACGCAGACCAGGCCGAGTTCTTCCTTCAAGAGCAAGGAATTAAAAAGGTGCATATTCTTGCTCACGACCTGGGAGATACTGTCGCACAAGAATTGGTTGCAAGATTCAGAGAGAAGTTATCTGGGCAGAGAATTGGTGGTCCCGACTTGGAGTCAGTATTCTTCCTAAACGGTGGGATTTTTCCGGAAACTCATAGACCTAGAGCCGTGCAGAAATTATTAAACGGCCCCTTAGGCTTTTTATTCTCTCGTTTAGTAAATAAAACATCCTTCCAAAAAAGTTTTTCAGAAGTTTTCGGACCGAATACTAAATCTGCTCAAGAGGAGCTAGACGGTTTTTGGGAATGTGTTAACAACGGAGGGGGGAAGTTGATCTATCACAAGTTGATCAGATATATGAGAGAGAGAAAAATTTTCAGAGATAGATGGGTGGGAGCCATACTCGACAGTCCAATTCCTTATGCATTGGCAGATGGTCTGGACGATCCAGTGAGCGGCCAACATGTGGTCGCTCGACTTAAAGAAATGAGACCTGATGCAAAAGTGTATGAACTGCCAGGTATAGGACATTATCCTCAGACAGAAGCTGCCGACCAGGTTTTGAAAGCGTACTCAAACTTCAGATCTAAACTTTGATATTTCTCAGATAGTTTGGTGACCGGATTTATTTCCTTGAAAAAAGGAAGAAACCTGCCAAACTGTAAAGAAAGCGAAAGATTAGATGGGTAAGGTTGCATACAATAATCCGCGTTTTTTTGATTTTGTATACGACGACTTTTTATGTGCGGCGGTGGACTCTCATGTTGCACAATCCGGAGTTCTATTTCACTCTTTAACCAAAGAAAGTGTTTGGGAACTTTTTGAGATCACAGGAGTTCTGGCGGAGCTCAAAAAAAGAGGATACGATTCCTTCCAACTGGATCTTTCCGGAAGTGATGATACCTACCAAAAACTAATTCTTACTTACCAGAACGAAATTTTAGTACATTTACGCTTGAGCATCCAAGAATATAGGATCCGCCTCAACGATTACTTTTTCAAAGAAAAATATCTGGTTGTAAATTGGCTCCAGACACGTCATCCGAAACAGGAAGGAAGGGATTCAGCTCGTTTGTATCCAGGGCAAGATGTTCCCGGTCTTGGGATTTTTACTGAGATGGCGGACTTAATTGGATTTTTGATCATCTCTCTTAGATTGAATGGAGCCGTGATCCGCCCTGAATATTTTCATGATGCTGTACTCTTCTCCCGGAAATTCCATTTTTTAGAAGCAGACTCCAAAGCACTTTATCAGGCCTTACGAACTGCTTTCCCTAAACATTCCATTAGAGCGATTTCTACTCTTTTACAACATGGTAAGATCGTAGATGCAAAACGAGGAGTGATAGAATGGAAACCTATAGAGATGATCTTGTTCTTGGAAAAATCTTTGAACTTCTTTGTTTTCAATCGAAAGTTTGAGAAGAAGGTTTCCAAGATACTTTCCACCTATAAACTCTCATTGGTTGAAGGTGCCGAAGCAGAATTAGGACTAAATACTTAGCACTATTTTGAACGAATGTTACGTGATTATTTTTCGTCAGAAATCTATTTTTTTCTCCCGTCTTATCCATTTATAATATAGGTTTGGCCATTATTCTAGTATCCGGAGGGTCCTCGGATGGAGAAAAGAAAACAGGTAAGGGTAGTCCCTTTCCCTAAACAACCAGTTCAACTCCAATTGATGGGGAATGGTTTTTTAGACATTCTTGTCGCCCAGGACGTTAGCGAAGGAGGGATAGCTGTTCGTGTTCCACATAAGTTCGATGGATGTGATATTCATTCTAGCGTGGAAATTGTGGTCTCTCTACCCGGATACAAACCATTTAAAGCACTTGGCAAGATCAAACACTTGAGTGCTTCCAAGGAAGCACAGGGACTTTTCGGGCTCCAATTCACCCAGATTGACGTAAAAGGGAAGGGATTTCTCTTAGATTATGTCAAAAAACTAACCTCTCTCCGCAGAATGGCAGGATAATCAGCCAGTCCAGTCATCGGAATTTCTTTCCAGCGTAATCCAACTGTAACCATTTAGGATCATAGATAGAAGCATCCTAACAAGGAAAAGAAGGACGACAATGGGATCAGGAACAGTCCAAAAAAAGCAAAAAGTAGAACGTAAGCTTGAAGTAAGGATCGCAGAGAACCAACTCGAGATCGAAAGAACTTTAGCTCTTCGTTATGATGTATTCAATCTGGAGTTGGGAGAAGGTTTACCTCAATCCTCAGCTACTCGTAAAGACAGAGATGAATACGATTTATTTTGCGACCACCTTATCGTAGTAGATAAGAACAGAGATGATATGATCGTCGGAACTTATCGTATCCTACGTAGAAGTGTCGCTAAGGCAAATCTAGGATTTTACTCCGACAACGAATTCGATATTACTAAAATTTACGAATTAGAAAGAGAACCTGCGGAGATCGGACGCAGCTGCGTTCATCCAGAATACAGAGATGGGTCCGTAATCTCTCTCCTTTGGGGCGGGCTTGCTCAATACATGAAGAAGAACAATATTGGTTACCTCTTCGGTTGTGGCTCCGTTCACAGCACTGATGCTCTATCTGCAAATGAAGTTTATGCGTTTTTGAAAGATAAACAAGCACTTGCGGGAGAAGCATTCGACGTAAAACCTCTTCCTGGATTCGAAATGCCTGGTTTCGATCAGAACTATTCTCCTGAAGATATTAAAGAAGTTTCCAGAAGAATTCCTGCGTTGATCAAAGGATATATTAGAGCCGGGTCTACAATCTGCGGAATTCCAGCATTGGATGCAGTTTTCAAGACTACTGACTTCTTTATTATCTTTGATATCAAAGACATCGAAGCAAGATACAGCAAACATTACTTAGAGTAGAACGGTAGGGTAAGCCCTTAAGTTTTCTCGTAGGACGGGTCTCATATGAGGCCCGTTTTTGTTTTTAGCCCCTTTTTGGCGCCTAAATATGGGCCGATACACCTTGACCGTTTGGGCTTCTACTTTTTTTCTATACTAAATTAATTCTAAATACACGAAACCCAGTTTGGGTGACTCATGAATCAAATCGATTTCCAACATCCCTCTTTTAAGGACCAGATCCGCTTTTATATTATAGTATTTTTCTCCTTCTTGATCATGAGCGTCGGCTATTATTTGGGGATTTCTTCTTATATTCTGGGTTGGTTTGCATTCTGTATCTCGGCGTTTTCTGTGGCCGGTAACGACGCAGTCCAAACCGTAGGAACATTTATAGAAAGTAAAAAGTCAGTTCATTGGTTCCCGAAGTTAGGAGCCTTGGGTGGACTTCTTGCTTTAGTGTTTGGATACGCTTGGTGGTCAGGAAATGGAGAAGTTCATTTCCATAGGTTAGATAATTTTACTCCTCCTGCAGAATACAATTTTCTGCAATTGATCGCGCCTTTCATTCTAGTCATCATCACTCGGATGAAGTCTCCGATCTCTACTACTTTTTTGATCCTGGGTTTATTCGGTGGGCAGAATATAGAGAAGATGCTAACCAAATCCTTTTTAGGATACATGATCGCATTTATCACTGCCTTGGTTGTCTGGGGAATCTTAGTAAAAGTCGATCCAAAAGAATATTATGATGATCATATGCCCGACCCTAGAACCGAAAGAAAATGGGCGATCTTACAGTGGTTCTCCACTTTATTTTTATGGGCAGCTTGGCTTGCTCAAGACGCTGCTAATATAGTCGTATATCTTCCTAGACAATTAAATTGGATAGAACTCGCTGGAGCTGTTTCCATTTTAATAGGTGCACTTGGGATTATATTATATACTAATGGCGGAACTATCCAAGAGATAGTTACAGAGAAATCCGACATTCAATGGTCAAAGGCAGCCACGATCGTGGACCTAGTATATGCTAGTATTCTAATATTATTTCAGAAGATCAGTAATATGCCTATGTCCACTACTTGGGTTTTCTTAGGTATGCTTGCTGGAAGAGAGATCGTGTTAAATTTCCTTACCTACAGGGACGCTCCTTATTTAGAGACATTCCGCAAAGTAGGTAAGGACGTACTTCTTGCATCTATTGGAATCGCAGTAAGTATTTTTATCTTCTTACTAGCTTCTCAGTTTTATCCTGAAAAGACTTCCTTCATTCCTAAGTTCTTAAAATAGTCTTTTATACTGCATTTTCTATTCGATAGATACATGCTTTCGAAATAGCAGTACTGTCGATTAGATATGCTCTGCAATCTTTTGCCCAACGATCGAATTGGTCTTTCCCTTTCAGCTTGGCTACAGCTTTCTCATACAACATACTGCATAGATATCTTGAAGTGATGATCATTAGATTTTCTGCCACTCTTTCTTTGGCCTGATCATCTTCGATGGATCTAAATTTCGAAATTGCATCTTCGAATATTTGAGATTGTTCATTCAGGTATTTGGAAGGTGATCCTACCTCTGCTTTGATCGATTCTAGATATTTTTTGAAATTTCCTTCACCGCTCATTCCTGCTACAATCGCGCCGACTGCGATTCGAACATGGATCTGGCTTGTTCCTTCGTAGATCGTATTGATCCTAGAGTCCCTAAATATTCTGGCCACATCGTAATCTTCTGTATAACCCGCTCCACCATGGATTTGGATAGCAAGCCCCGCACATTTATGTCCTTCTTCCGAACAATAATATTTAGAGATAGGAGTAAGTATTGTGGCGAGATTCCCCCATTTTTTCACTCTTTCGTCTTTTCGGATCTCTCTATCTTCTTTATTTGCTTTTTCCAAACGGATCTGATGATGCTGGTACATATCCACAACACGAGCAGTTTCGAATGTAAGAAGTCTCATAGCGTTAACTTCTCTTTGGATTTTATGAAGCATTTCCGCAACTGCAGGAATCTCTCCGATAGCTTTTCCAAACTGTTGTCTTTCTTCTGCATACTTTTGAGATTCATAATATGCTCCGGCTGCACTTCCTGGACCACAAGCAGCACTTCCGAGTCTCATAAAGTTTGTCATCCCAGTAGTATATCTGGTGAGACCAAGTCCTTCTTGTCCTAAAAGTTCGCCGTGACTATTTTCATACACGATCTCGCAGGTAGGAGATGCGTGGATCCCCATTTTTGTTTCAATTCCTGCAACGGTTACATCTTCACTTTTTACTAGGAATACGGATAGTCCTCGAGCTCCTGCATTTCCTGTTCGAGCAAGAGTCAATAGACTAGAAGGATAGGGACCGAGTCCACAACCTTGGGATATAAAACGTTTTGTTCCGTTTAAACGGTAATATCCGTCTTCCGTCTTTACTGCGGTTGTTCTGACATTATTTAGATCAGATCCGAAATCTGGTTCGGTTAAGGACATTGCGAATAAAGTCTCGCCGGTTGCTGCTTTCGCTGCGAAATTTTCTATTTGTTCTTCTGTTCCGTATCTAGAAACTATCTGAGCTAGATTTAATAAGGCAACAGTCATACAAAAAGAAACATCGGCTCTCGCCATGACCATTCCATAAAATGCGCTAATGGTTCCTGGTAGCCCCAGTCCGCCTGCTTCTCTTGAAATCGAGAATGGCATGAGTCCGGTGTCTCGGAATTTTTCGTAGATTGATGTAGTTTCTTCCGGAAAGATTACTTTTCCATTTTCGTAACGTAGATGTTTCCTATCCATTACGCTAGAAAGTTGCGACACGTCTTTTCCGAAAAATTCACCTAAGGATTCAAGACTCGATCTATATAATTCTACTGCTTCCTCAACGCTAGAAGGGGCCATTTCGTATCTTGGATTATTCGTTTTCTTATAAAGTTCATGTTCGAAAAATTCTTCACCTTCGGTTGATTTTACGATCGAAGCCCAATCAATCAAATGTTCGAAAATTAGTTTTAAATCTTCATCGTCTGTAAAATAATTATTAGATATCATATATTCCCTTTTTTTTAAGCGTTCGCAGTAACTTTGTTTTCTTTTCCAATACTATAAGCAGCATTCAAACCATCTAAGAAGGCTCTTTCTGCATCAATTCCTTTAGCGTCCTTTGCTCCCCCAATAATGAATATTTGCTTTTGAGGGTATAAAGATTTGTAAGTTTCATAGAGAGAACTTTCTTTTTCTTGTCCCACACAAAGAACCAAAGAATCACATGGATAAAGAACCTCTTCTCCATTTTTTAAAGTGATCTTTAAACCTTCTTTGGTGATCTCCTTATAATTGAGTCCTTGGAAGAATTCTACTCCAGAAGCTTCTAGCTCTTGTTTGAGAGCCCAAAAAGTGGTAGGTCCCAAACCGGCACCATGTTTTCCACTTCTTCTAAAAATCGCAACATCTCTTTCCGATTTGTGAGGTTGAATAACGGCGTTCGTATATGAATCGATATTATATTTTTTTGAATAAGATTCTAGATTAGGATCGTTTTCTTCGGTAAGTTTATGAGCTACATCGACTCCGATCCCTCCTCCGCCGATAACTGCCACTTTTTTTCCTGCTTTGAATTTCCCTGTCAGATAATCTGTATAATTTCCAACTGGAAGATTTTCAATACCAGGTAGTGTAAATTCTCTTGGTTTAACACCTGTTGCAAATATGATCGCATCTGGATTTAGTTCTTCAAGCAGCTTTAGATCACAATTTGTATTTAAACGAATGTCCACTCCGAGTGCAGGAAGTTCATTTCTAAAATATCGGATCGTCTCTTTGAATTCAGATTTGCCTGGAATATTTGAAGCTAGTTGGAATTGCCCTCCTAACTGATCCGATTTTTCGAGTAATATAACTTCGTGCCCGAAAGAAGCACTGGCTCTTGCAGCTTCAAGTCCTCCTGGGCCGGAGCCGATCACTACAACTTTTTGAGATTTTATATTAGAATCGATTTTGTATTCCAATTCGTTAACAGCTTGCGGATTGACTAGGCAGGAAACAGATTTATCTACGAAAGCATGATCCAAACAGGATTGGTTACATGCAATACATGTGTTGATCCGATCTGACATGCCAGTTTGGATTTTTTTTACGATAAATGCATCTGCGAGAAATGGCCTCGCCATAGAAATTATATCCGCCTGATTTGTATCAAAAATTCTTTGTACAGTGATAGGATCGTTTACTCTGTTGGATGCGATGATGGAAATGCCTGGAGTTTTTTCTTTGATCCGTGATGCAATATTTGCCCAAGCGCCCCTTGGAACTAATTGGCTTATAGTTGGGATCCTTGATTCATGCCATCCAATTCCAATATTCAAAGCGGATACACCTTCTTGCTTGAGTGTTTGAGCTAGATCACATACTTCTTCGAAAGTTGGATTACCTGGGATGAGATCGATTCCAGACATTCTAAAAATGATAGGGAAACCTTCCGGAAGATTTTTTACGACTGAACGTAAAACTTCGACAGCCATATTCATTCTTCTTTTGGAATCTCCTCCAAAATGATCATCTCTATGATTTGTTACAGGGGAGAAGAATTGATTAATTAAATATCCTTCGCTACCCATAATTTCTACTGCGCCGAATCCTGTTTCCTTTGCGAGTTTTGCTGCAATACCAAAATCTTCTGCAGTTTTCCAACATTCTTCTTCAGTGAGAGCTCTAGGAATGTATCTATTGATTGGAGCGCGGAGCGCAGAAGGGCCTACACAATTTCTATCGAATGCATAACGCCCTGCATGGAAAAGTTGCGCACACATAGTTCCGCTTCCATTTAGAAGATCATTCATCTTCTTTAATTCAGATGCGTGCTCTTCATTTTGTATATTAAAGAAGTGTTTAGATCCCCTGCCTTCTTCGTTTACGCTGATCCCGCCGGTGACTATAAGGCCGACACCACCTTCAAAACGTTTTCCGTAGAATGCAGCCATTCTTTCTGCGGTTCCAGTTTTGCCCTCGAGTCCTAGATGCATGGACCCCATTACAAACCGATTCGAAAGGGTTAACTTTCCTATATTAATGGGTTGAAAGGCCTTTTCCATAATACAATTCTCCGCTGAATTTTATATCCTAGCTATTATTTACCATTGGTAATATAAATGATCGGGGATTCAAGAGATAAATTACCAATGGTAAATATATTCTTGCAAATAATGGAAAGTATTAAGAATCGTTAGTATGCCCGTAAATAAGAAACGCCGCCAACAACAAGGGCCTGGAAGGCCGTTTAAAAAAGATCAAATCACTGTTAGGGAAAATCTTATATCTGCGGGAACTGAATTATTAAAAACAACCCCTCTCGAAGAGATCTCTTTGCGAAAAGTTGCTGCACTCGCAGGTGTGAGTCATGCGGCATCATATCATCATTTCGAAAACAAAAACGCTCTGCTTGCCGCGATTTCAGAAAGAGGATTTCAAAAATATTTCTCAGAATATCAGAAGGAGTTAGAGAAAACGGAAAATGATTTTTTAGGACGTTTCCATGCTCTTGGTTGGACGTATATTCAGTTCATACTTAACAACCAACAATTTGCGAGGATCATGTTTGGTGGTGTCGATATAAATTTACATCCAACCTTATCTGCCGTCTCTAGAAGGACATATAGACAGTTACATGAAATTATACGTATGGGACAAAGACTTGGAGCGATCAAGCCAGGACAAACGCGCGAAAAGACAGTAGCTTCCTGGTCTATGATTCATGGAATTGCAATGCTCTTCTTAGAAGGTAGGATTAAACCCCAAAAGAACAAAGAAGACATGAAAAAGTTTATCTTGTCCGTGATAGAATGCGCGTATACTGGAATGACTTTGCCTTTATCTGCCTCAAAATGAATACGAGGTGTTGCACTTCAAAGTTATTCGGTATCCGCTTCTATTTTTAAGCTGAAAGAATTTCATATTCAGACAAATCAATTTTTCTAGTTCTATATGAATATTCGTAAGTATGACCAGGCCAATTATTTGTGTTCTTACCAGACGCATTGATATACCAGTTCGTACATCCTGTATCCCAAACGAATTTATCGAATTTTTTATTTAAAGATGCGTTATAGCTTTGCATGCTACGAACTTTAGGGATCAATGCTTGGATCCTTTTATCATTCATTTCATTCAGAGCAGAAATGAGATAACGCACCTGAGATTCGATCATATACACGATAGAATTATGAGCAAGGTTCGTATTCGGTCCGTATAAAATATAAAAATTCGGGAAACCAGCAACATTTATACCTAGATAGGCCTCAGCACCATTTTTCCAAACCTCATTTAGATCTTGGCCTTGAGTTCCTTTTACTTTCATAGGAGAAAGAAACTCGGTAGCTTTAAATCCAGTCCCAAAAACAATCGCGTCAAATTTTTTAAGACCATTCTTGGTTATAATCCCTTCCGGATTTACTTCTTGTATCGCTTCAGAAAGAACTTTTGTATTCGGTTTTGCTAATGCTTCATAATAATCGTTAGAAAGAAGAATACGTTTACATCCTGCTGGATAATCTGGAGTTAGGATTTTGCGTAGTTCAGGATCCTTAACAAATTTTTTCATATGAGAAAGACTCATCCATTTTACGATCTTATTTGCATGATTATTCTTTTGGAATGCAATCATTCTGATCTCGTTCCAAATATAGATCTGGAATCTATGCAATAACCTAAGGCCCGGAAGATACTTAAATAAGAACTTTTCAAAGGCAAAATATTTGCGATCTGGTTTAGACACAACCCAAGGTGCAGTTCTTTGAAAAACAGTTACGTCTGCTCCTTGGTTTACGATTTGAGGAATGAATTGGATTGCACTTGCGCCTGTTCCAATTGCTGCTACTTTCTTACCTGAAAAATTATAAGAAGGATCCCAGTTTGCAGAATGGAATATTCTGCCTTTAAAACTTTCTAAACCTTTGATAGAAGGTAAAGCAGGGCGATTTAATTGTCCTACTGCTGAAATGAAAACATTATGTTCTAAGGTTTCATTTTGAGAAGTTTTGATCTTCCAAACTCGGGAAGAATCGTCCCAATCTGCCGATTTTATCTCGACTCCGAAACGGATATGAGGGAGTATTCCGTATTTTTCGGCGCAATGCTTTAAGTAAGCGAGTATCTCTGGTTGAGCCGAATATTTCCTAGGCCAATTTGGATTTGGTTCAAAAGAAAATGAATAAAGATGAGAAGGAACATCGCATGCAGCTCCAGGATAAGTATTTTCTCGCCAGGTACCTCCAACTGAATTTGATTTTTCATAAATTACGAAATTATGGAATCCATTTTTCTTAAGCTGTATTGCGGCACATAGACCGCCGAAACCCGTACCAACAATTGCGATAGAGATTGATTTTTCTTTTTTATTTTGTGAATGCATGTTTTCCAAACTCCGGATAAATATTATGAACAAATGTTCATAAGGTTTTATTTTTTAGGTTCCGACTTAAGCGCATCATTGAAAGGAAAATCATTCTAGCAAGTCGATTTTTAAAATTAGATTTTGTATCGAACCTTGTTAAATATCAATCTTATGCTGAGGGAGAAGGAAGAAAGATCTGAATTACTGCTTCTTTAGAACTAGGAAACTCTAATGTTAAAGAGCCCTGGAAAATTCTTAATAAAGCACTATGTATTTTCAGCCCTTGCCCGGAAGAGCGGACTAATATAACATCTTTTCCTATTTCGTTTTTGATCTGAATGGATAAGCCATTCTCATATTGAATGGCGATTGTAATTTGTGATTTTGATTCTCCGGAATATTTTACTGCGTTACGTAAGGATTCCCTGAATGCATAATACAAAACTTCCTGAACTTCAGGAGGATAGTTTTCCGTTGCAGAATTTAAGTTTGGTTCTATTTTCCAAATTAGATTAGAATCTTTGGCTTCCGAATCTTGCAGTTTTTGTAGCATTGGAATAAGGCCAAGCCTGGAAATTTCCAAACCAGTATCAGACATTTCTCTCAATAGAAAGGAAATCCTTTTATGAAGTTCCGTAAGAGAATTTGCGTGTTGAGATTTGAGATTTCCTGATTTATCGTTTGAGATCTCTAAAATAAGAGAATGGATTTCAGGAAGAATTTCATCGTGAAGGATTTGCCTAGTCTTTTGGTCTGAAAGTCTTTGTTCCTGTATTTTCTTTCTTTGTAATTCTTCTAGAATATTTCCTGTTTCTTCCAAGAATAAAGAATGAACAAGCCAGGTCCCTGTGGTCCTTGCGATCTCTATTTCTTCTTCTGCAAATAATCCTCCGTTTTCTTTTTCTCCCAAGAGCAAGTATGCATCTCCAGAAAGTACACTCTCTATTTTTACTCGGATCACAAATCCAGAGAACTGATCTTTATCTAGATATTGAATGTTTGGGTTTTCGAGGTAATAAACTGTTTTAGAAAAATCAAATATCTCTGATTTAGTATCTTCCGGATAGTAGATATTTGTATCTGAGATGTAAGGAATTTTTCCCCGAAAGATCAGGGCCGCTTTGGTGGCTTCTAATACGTCCTTGCACAAATACCCGAAGGAAAGTTTTACAGAACCGGAATATAAGATCATTTTCAATACTTCGTTTTGGCTGAAACTTATCTGTTTGTTTTTTCGAATTGTAAAAAATCTGGAAAGAAAAAAGGAATAGGAGAATATGATCGGTATTTCTGCCCTCGGATACCCAAGTTTGGCAAAAACAAAATATAAAGAAGAAAGTATAAAAGATGTATAAATAGAATTTTTCCATTCTTGTCTTAAACTGATTTTCGGTAGTATCCTTCCGGTAAGAATTTCGTAGGATATTAATGCCCAGCCCAAAACTAAAATAGAAATGCAGATTAATCCTTGGATACAAAGAACGAATCCATAAAAATATTTTGGCTCTTTTTCCGCTTTTAAGATCAGATTTTCTATGATTCCGAATTCATCTCCTACGAATAAAACAGAAACTAATGAGACTACTCCTAATAGAGAAAATCCTATAAGTTTTAAGAAAGGAACCGCCTTTTGTCTTCCTAATTCGGAGAGACTATTGTTTGAAATTCTGAATAGAAATAAGCAGAGTAACGAAAGGAAAACACAGGTGAAAATATAGATCAAATAAGCGGATTTAAAGGAGAAAGGTACAAATTTCCAATATTCAAATAAACTGATATTCCAGGATTTTCCCGGATTATAGATGAGCAGAATAGAAATTGCAACTAATTGGCAAAAAGATAAAAGATAGAATAAAATAAGAAAGATCCCTTTCCTTTTTAAAAATCCGAAAAACCAAACTATAACCACATACCATCCGAATGGAATGAGTATTAGTAAGATCAGTCCAGGAAAAAAGTATAAGAAAGGATAAGAAGACACTATCAAAAATCCGCTTTGTCCAAGTATCGCAGAGGAAGCGAATAATAAAGAAGATACTATTAAAGTAAAAATGCTAAAATAGGAAGCTGCGTTTTTCTTTTCCAGATTTGTTCCGGTGGTAGTGCCTAACCAGAATAAATTTGTGGAAAGGAATATAAAAGCAGAACAAATTAATATTTCAAGATCTGTTATCAATATTAGGCATCCATGGAATCCTTTCTCCTGAAGAATTCCTATAAAAAATTTTTTCGTCCTCTTCCCATTCCAAAAAACGGTTGGCTAATACTATTAGCGCTGCTCTTGTTCGAGCAACTTTTTCGTCTGAGTTAGTTTCGTTTAGTCCCCAAGCAGAGTAGATCTGTCCATTTATTCTGCTAATCGTTCTCTTATCCTTGAACCCGAAATGTTGCGCGATCTGTTCGTTACTAAATCCTTTTGCTAACATTTCTGCTACGGATCTTTCGTTTGGTTCTAATACTGCAAGAGGGGAATTTTCGTCCTTCTCCCTGACTTCGGTAACTCTGGATTCTATTTCAGGATCTATAAAACTTTTTCCATCGTAAGCCAAGCGGATTAATGGGACCACCATCTGAGGAAGAAGATAATTCGATTTTCTAACATAAGCGTAATGGCTTAAGATCCCGGAACTTCTGAATGTTCTGAAATATTCGTCGCTGTCCTGTATGGAATAAATGACTACAGGTTTGCGCGGGAATTCTTTTCGGATGGAAATAATGGTCTCTATCCCGTTTAGCTTTCCAGCGAGTCTCACATCCAAAAGAAGAACGTCTGCCTCTTCTTCCAAACAATAACGGATCGTTTCTTCGCCAGAGTCACAGTCGAATACCGATCTTATTTTTCCGGATTCTTCCAGGCCGGAGATCATCGCTTTTCTGAGTTTTAGATTGTCTTCCGCTACCAGTACCTTGAGGGGATCGGCTTTCATGTGTTCTCAGAATTTTAAGATAGGAAGAAGGTTTAGGTCAAGCACTTGAGTGCTTATCGATCCGCACTCAGAAGGTGGGTTTGTTTCTGAAAATTCGATATCCTGGGATCTATGAAACGAATTTTAGAATTTTCTTTGGCTTTGATTGCATTGGTTGTGCTCTCCTTGGTGTTAATTGTGATCTCTATGCTGATCTTCTTCTTTGCTTCGGGTCCGGTATTCTTTCTTCAGGAAAGGATGGGCTTAGGAAAGAGGATATTTCAGATCTGGAAATTCAGGACTATGAAAGATGGAGTTCCTACAAAGTTAGGATCATTTTTGAGAAGTACAGGATTGGATGAACTTCCTCAAATCTGGAATATCGTAAAAGGGGATATGAGTATCGTAGGTCCGAGGCCACTGACCGAGCAGGATGTTCTAAGATTAGGATGGAAAGGAGAAGGGCTTGCGAGTAGATGGTCGATTCGTCCTGGGATCACTGGGCTTTCTCAATTATATTCCGGAAGAGGATCTAAATATTCTCTTTGCTTCGATCTGTCTTATTTAAAAAGAAAAAGTTTTCTCTTAGATCTTAAGATCCTAACACTGACTCTGATCATAAACATATTCGGTAAAAAACGAATTAGAAATTTATTATGGACTCATCTTCAAAAAAGAGATCGTGGATTCTATTGGGGAAATTGGGCAAAACATTTTAAAAAAAATGCAGATCGTCCTTACCCAATTGTCCAAGAACAGGTGATCGGTTTTATCCCTCAAAAACGACTTCCAGTGGCTAAATCTCTTGCAATCTTTCAGCTGGGGGAAGCAGGAGAAGGCAGGATCGCAAAAGATATAGATCGAGTGAAAATTTACGGTGTGGATCCAAATTATAGAGAAGCACTTAAACTTTTCGTAAAGGAAGAAGGGAGACATGCACGTATTTTGGGAGAATGTGTTCGCGCATTAAGGGGAGAACTTATCCAAAATAACTGGACCGAAAGATTATTTCATTTTGGAAGACGGCTTTTAGGAACTAGACTCAAACTAATGGTCCTATTAGTCGCAGAAGTGATCGGAATCTGCTTTTATAAAAAAATAGCCGAAAAAATTCCATTCGGTTCCGTTAAGAATGCACTTCTTCATATCGCAGAAGATGAAGAAAAACATCTGATCTTTCATTACACATTTTTTAAAATACGTCTTAAAAATCCCATCACTCGCTTTCTTTTTAAGATACTTTGGAGATTCCTTTCTTTCGCCGCTTGTATTTCTGTTTTAATAGATCATCGCAAAACATTTAAAGCATTAGAAATCTCCATCAAAGATTGTTATTTTCAATTTAAAAATATTTCTCGAAACACGGAGAGAAAGATCCTCCAAACATTCTTTGTTTGAAGGAGTTCTTCTATGCATATTGTTTTGGTGTTTAGGAGAAAAGTCTTCGGATATAGTTTTGAATGCGAAGAAGCGGAACTAATTCATGTGTTAGATCGGATAAAAGTTCGTTTAGAAGGATATCTATCAACATATTCTATTAGAAAGAAATATTATGTTACGAAATTAGAAAATTCCGGAAAAATTTTTAAAGGGTTTATCGGTTTAGATGAAGAATACATTTCTAGTTTTGCTAAAGATCTAGAAGAAATTGAAATTGAAACAGGGAAATATTTAAAATTTGGAAACTTTTCTGTGGGAGATAATATTACTGAAAGGATTGGTGTTGGTGAAAAAATCCAGACTTACTTGATCGAGAATAATATCAGGACTGATTGGATGAGATTTTCCTTTGGGAGAGATTCATATCTTAGAATTGTTAATTAAATAATAGTAATATGTTTTGGACTAGTGCTGCGCAACGGATCGTAGCGGAAATCAAAGCGAAGCGGATTGGAGCGTAGAGCCGGGTGCTCGCCGATTGGCGAGCATGCGCCCTTATTTTTAATTCCAGCTAAAAGAGCCGGATTTGTCGAATTTGAATGGGACCTGTCCGGTTCCAATTTCTGGAGATTCAGTGGTTGCTTTTCCGCTCAGTCGGAATGCGGCGGACCTTTTGGAGACTGCATTAGCGATCCCTTGTGTAACTGTTCCGAGAGGAAAGGAAGTGCGAACGCTTAGAATTGATTCTTTTCCTTGGTTTTCGATCCGGACTGGCTGACCGGTTAAAAATTTTTCTTTTTCGAGAGTGAGATCAAATTCAAATTCAGAAAATTGTAATCTAGATGTAGCCCTATTTTTTAGCACGATTTGGAATTCGGTGTCCACTTTTAAGTCGAGTGAAGATAATCCTGCGGCTATTGCTGAGCCGGGGGATTTTTTCTGAGGACCGAGTAACGTGTCTAAGAATGATGTGGCTTTTTTTGCCAAGTCTTCTGTGCCTGCGGAACTTAAAATAGTAGAAGGATCCGGTTTAATAATTTTGAAATTTCGGATCTCTATGTCGGGAAGAACTGCAGGAATCTTTCTTTCTTCTTCGAATGGAAAGTCGAGTGAAGCGGCTCCGGCAATTGATCTGTATTTTTCAGGGATAGGAAGTGAAACAACTCCCTGAACTTTAACTACTAGATCTATCTTTCCTGGAACTTTTTTGTAAAGTTCTGCTAAGTCATTATATGCAAATGTTAGATCAACTGGAACTGGTTTGTTGGAATTCCCACCTACTGTTGGGATCTTGGTTTTTGCTTTTGTAAATTGCTGTCCTTCGATGAGGATATTCATTTCTAAATTGGTCGCAGGTAAAGCGATTGGATAAGGGTTTTTTACTTTCGAATCCACTCTTAGACGGATCTCGGATAGATTAATTTCTGCGATGGAAACTTTTTCCAATGTAAATGAAGGTCTGTCGAGGTCCTCGATCTTTTCTTTTACTTTTTTTAAATCCACTTTTTGTAATTGAGCACAACCGAATAGAAGGTTTGCTGCTAGTGTAATTCCGATATAGGCATGTAAGGAAGTTTTTTGGATCATAAACTCCTCCGTAAAGGTGAAGTCTTTATTTGAGATTTACCGATTATTGGAAACTAAGTTTTGAAAGCTTGGAAATAAAAAATAGAGTTTTGTGATGAATAGCAATGATTCTTGCAAGTAAATTTTGCAGTAATACGATGTTGGAATTCCAACATAATGTGGGACAGGAAATGTCTTGCGTGTATGAGGGTTTTGTGATAAAGGAAGTGCTCTGGTTTTGCGGGTACCACCGCACCGGCCCCCCTTCGCAGCGACAATAGGAGCGAGAAGACGACCGTCTTCGACGAGTCGGTGACCGAGAGAATCGAGGTCAAACGAGACTAAAGATAAAATTGAAACGATACGAATGCATCGAACGGTTTTGCGGGTACCACCGCACCGGCCCCCACCCAATGAGGGTGGGGTGCACCTTACACTACTTTTTCTTCTTACTCGTATTTCCCTTCTTAGGTTTGGACTCCACATCTTGAGCCCATTCACTTAAAGAAGTTTGGCCATGATTAGTTGCAACAGCAGTGCTTCCAGAATGACCAGCTTCGCTGTGGATTGTCGCAGTCATATCCGGACGGAATTTTCCTTCTATCCATTCTCTGAACTTATCGATACCACCGAAGATGGAAGGAACCACGATCAATGTAACTAATGTGGAGAGGATTAGACCTCCAATAATCGCAATACCCATTGCCGTTCTGGATTTCGCTGCTTCTCCAAGACCTAATGCAATCGGAACAGTTCCCATGATCATCGCGATGGATGTCATCAAGATTGGACGTAATCTGACAAGTCCCGCTTCGAGGATTGCTTCGTCTCTTGTGATGCCCCTTTCTCTCACAGCTTGCATTGCATAGTCCACGAGTAAGATCGAGTTTTTGGCTACAAGTCCCATGAGTAGGATGAGTCCTATCATCGAGAATATGTTCAACATTTCTCCTGTTAAGTGCAGAGCGAAGAATGCTCCGGAAATTGCAGGAGGGATCGCAAATAAGATTGTGATCGGAGTAATGAAAGATTCGTAAAGAGAAGCAAGAACCAAATAGATGAATACCAACGCAAGACCGAATGCTACGATGATATTCAAGAAAAGTTCTTTCAAATCCTCAGACTGACCTTGGAAATTAAAACGAACTCCTGGCGGAGGAGGAATTTCTTTGGTCAAAATTTTGGTCGCTTCTTCCATCGCAGTTCCGATGGCACCTCCCGGTGCAAGGTTCGCGTTTACAACAACTGCTCTGGCTCTATCAATACGATTGATTCGAGAAGGACCTAAGTTTTCTTTACCCGTGCTGATCGCTGCTAGAGGAATTAACCTGTTTGCGATATTCGGGACCTTGGTCTGGCCGTAAGCTGCTCTCAAATTCCTTTGGTCCGGTTTGAGCCTCATACGGACCTCATACTCGATCCCTTTGTCGTAGAATTTACTGACCTGGTCTCCTGCGATTTGGTATCTTAATTCGGAACCCGCAACACCAGGAAGAACACCGACCAATTGCATTCTGGAATTATCCAAAACGATTTGATATTCAGGCTTTCCGCTTCGATAGTCTGAGTCGATGTCCGCGAGGTCTTTGATACCTTTCAGTCGTTCTATTACTTTTTTAGAATATGCTTCTACTTCTTCCAAATTATTTCCCTTAAGAACTAATTGGAATGGATACTGGACCCCGCCCCCTACTGCGGAATAATCCGAAACTGCCGGCCTTGCATAATCATAAGCCTTTAACATTGTACGGATCTCTTCTTTGACAGTGGTAGTATCTCTGGACCTTTTTTTGGAAGAAACAAGCGCGATCGCTAATATGGCAGTGTTCGGTTCTCCGCCATCCGGTTTACCGATGGTGATTGCGATCTTATCCATTTCCGGGAATTTTTGGAGTTCTGCCAAAACCTTATCCGAAACTTCTTTAGTACCTTGTAAGCTCGTACCTGGAGGAAGATCTAAGGTCACCATAAATTCACCCTGATCGTTCGCAGGTAAGAAAGTCTTTTTCACAAACGCACAACTTACGAAGGAAAGAGCAAATATTAAGAAGCTAAGAAGAATGATCTTACCTGGATGTGCTAACGCGTATTGCATCGTGATCTTATAAACTTTCTCTAACCAATTTTGGAAACGATCGAATGCTTCCACAGCGGCGTTCTTTTTATCGTGGGTAAGCTTTCCGGCAAAGTAAGCGGACAACATAGGAGCCACAAAAAGACCATCGAAGAGTGAAATGATCATGGCGAAAACCACAGTCAGTCCGAACTGTTTGAAGAACTGACCTACAATTCCTGATAAGAATCCAACAGGGAAGAATACTGCGATCACAGTTAAGGAAGTTCCGATCACCGCGAGAGCCACTTCCATGGTTCCTTTTTCTGCGGCTTCCATCACGGTCGCACCTTCTTCCAATTTTCGGAAGATGTTTTCCCGGACCACAATCGCGTCGTCCACGAGAAGACCTACCGCTAACGATAAGGCCAACAAGGTCATAACGTTGATCGTGAATCCCATAATCCACATGATAATGAATGCACCGAGTAACGAGTTAGGTAATGCAAGACCGGTTATGATCGTAGATCTTAAGTTCCCTAAGAAGAAATAAACTGTGATGACCGCTAATAAGATACCTAGAACGATCGCTTCCGTAACGTCTTCTACGTTGTAACGGATCCATCTGGAACCATCGCGGATCAATCTGATCTTAGGTTTACCTGCAAGAGGTTGGATATCCGCATTTAGCTTATCTATCCTTTTTAAAACCTCATCAGCAACGGCTACAGTATTTGCACCCGACTGCTTATAAACGTCGATGAATAATGCAGGCTTTAGTTCTTTTTCAATAACTGGTTCTTTAGCACCGCTAAATTTAGAAAAAGTTCTTTTGACCCTTTTCGGAAGCTGAGTGATCCAAGTAAAAGGATGTGTTAGAAGACCTACATCCTCTTCTTCCACTTCATCACTTTTAGCAGCCCAAAGATATCCTAGAGTCTCCTCATCTTCCGTTCCATCTCTAACGGAACCAAGTTGTTTAATTAGGACTGAATTTCCAACATCCCCACCAAAGGAAACGATAGTGTTCTCTATCTGAGAAAGAGTTTCATATCTACCTAAAGTTCTGTAAGAAGTTTCTTTCGCACCGGAATCGTATTTACCTACAGGAACGTTCAAACCTGCAGTCTTTAATCGATTTGCGATCACAACCATAGGCATTTGATAAGAAACTAATTTATTTCTATCTAATTCGATTTGGATTTCTCTTCTGGTTCCTCCCACGAGTCTTACGGAACCTACACCTGCGATCTGTTCCAACTTCGCCTTAACAGTTTCTTTCGCTAGATCATACATTTTTGCCTGATCTAAATCCGCAAACACAGCCAAACGAATGATTGGTTGGTCCGCTGGGTCGAAACGAACTACTTTTGGTTCTTTGATTCCATCCGGAAGTTTCGGACGAACTGAAGCGGTCTTATCTCGAAACTGCTGTTCTGCATATTTGATATCCGTTGAAAGAGTAAATTCTCCTAAAACTACAGAAACACCTTCCTGGTTACGGGAAGTGATCTTTTTCAACCCTGCGATAGAAGAAAGTTCTTCTTCTAAAGGTTTAGAGATCAATTCTTCTATCTCTTCTGGACCAGCTCCCGGATAGATCGTAGTTACAGTTACCACTGGGATGTTCACATCCGGAAAAAGATCCACCCCCATCTTGCTGAGAGAAAAGACACCGGTGATCAACATAAGGATCACAAGACTGGTAATAAAAATGGGACGTTTAATGGAGAGGAGCGCGATATTCAAGTTTCCTCCGGAGGATTTCTATTCTCAAAACGAATAGGAGAATCAGCTCTACAGAAGGCCATTGGGATCGATTCCGGGAATTTAGAAAACAAATTCGCGAAACCATTTAGGGAAATTTGGACGGAAAGGTTTTGGGAGCATACTAAGTCATATTGCGGAAATATAGAAACGTAGTAGGGCAGGGAGGAGCCGGAACAAACGTCATACTCTATTGCTAAAACGAAGATTGAATCAGTTAAACTGTAGTCGGTTGGGCGGCCGACCCAGCTTTGCTGGCCGGGCTGCTCCGGGTTCGCTATCGCTCATCCCTCGCGAACGGCTATAGGGAGTGAGCCAGTTTAAGAAAGCCAAGGTATTATCGAGAGCTGGAAATATATTCGCTCGGGACTTCGCCTTCCGCATCCCTGTCGGTAGCACTTCTGCAAAACAATATCCTGATTTGGAATATAGGAGTGAATATTGATTCGGAAACAATATTCTACATAATGAAAACAGAATATAGATAATTTTATTGACGATCCTATGAGTTTATTGGCCTCCTCGTATGAAATATAAGGAATGGGTGTATGACGTTATGCGAAAAAGTCTTTTTATCTTAGTGTTTTGTTCTTTTATCCTATTTGGGGGTTCTCTGCAAGCCGAGACAGGCAGTAGTGGTTCTTCTCTAATTTCAAGTTTTTTGAATCTATTCGGAGGAAATTTTTCTTCTTCCTCCAACTTTCCTTACTCTTCAGAACCCGGATCGGAATACAGTGGAACGGATGCGAATAAGAATGCAAAAAAATATTGGAACATTAGAAATAAACTCCGAAATAATTTTATAAAACTTTCCACAGACAAAGGTGGATGCCTTCCGATGGAAGAAGTTAAAATTTTTGCAAATGAACGTATTGGAAAATGGGGAGATTCTACAATTAAACTGGGTTGGTATTTGGGCGTACTTGGCTCGGAGTTACATATGCTTTCTCGTCCCGATTCTTATCCAGGATATGGGGAGGTGAATGATATCCAAAATACGATACGAGAACTCTTTTGTGCATTTATTGCCTTAGAACGTCTTGATCGTTTTGGGGAACAGAGTATCTGGGAGGTGCATCCAATAAATTTGGCAAATTATCCAGGATCCGAAGGTTACCAATGGCCGGATACTCCCGGTTTTTTTGTAAGGGACGATGTTCCTATCAATGTAATGAAAGATCTTCGCCTAACAGGAGCCGAAGGAGATTATCAAACATGGATCGGGGACCAAGCTCTTCCTACACCCCCAACGAATCGAGAAATGAGCCAGGATCAGGTGGTTCATTTATTATTAGGTTTAGCGATCGTAAAACATTTAGTACCAATGACGTATTCCTACCAAGGAATGAATTTTCAGCATCAGGCCCAAATGTACGCACGTAAACTAGTGGATTATGTATATGCCGGCCAAGATCAAACATTTGAAATCCTAGGAATTCCTCTAAGTGAAACGAATGTTTCCTGGTTAATCGTTAATCCAGTCTCACCCAAGGTAAATTGGTTCGGATCCTGTCCGCTCTGTATGGGTTGGTTCGATCCTTTTCAACCGGTCGATCCGGACCATATGGGCCAAGTAACCAGAGGCGCAGACGCTCGATTTTTTTCAGCTGGCTTCAATTTTGCAGGCAGTTGGATATCAGGAAAAAGTTGGAATGTAAACTCCCAGTATCTATTATCGTGGGCAGGGTTATCTCAATCTGCAGTTTTTACTACGGCAGATAACGCGCATATGGTAATGGCTTTAGCTTCCATTGGAAATGCATGGGGTGAGCTGACCCAAGATTTTCTAGTGGCGCAAGCTGCTCAACATGACTTTTATCTATACCCCCTCTTACATTCCATCTTGCATTCCGGAGGAAATATTTCCGCATTTTTAGAGAGTAAAACTTTATCTCTTTTAAATTCCGCTCCCTGGAGTGGGACTGGTACAGAGTTTGGATCAGATAGCGACTGGGCTTCAGACAATCGATTCATTCGAAAGAAAGATGATCATAGCAGAACGTCTTTGATAACATTAGAAAGTCATGGGTTAGATTATTTGCTTTTGCATAATCTTTTCTTTATTTCTAAACCAAATCAATATTACGGAGTGACTCCAAATCAGCAACCGAACTCAGTTCCAGACTTTTCTGTTCCGAACTGGCCTGTTCCACCTAGTTATAAACTGCGACCGATTGGATATACGGTAGCCGGAACACCTACTTATCTGAATACTTGTACTGCTTCCACAAGTGTGGATATTCCAATCACAATAGAATGGGATGATCCTCACGGAAACAGAGAGTCTGTGGCTATTTTATTGGATTCTCAGCCTGCTTCTGGCAATGGGATCGTAACTTCAACCGGGACAAAAAATCGTTTCATCTACCATGGCAAATTCTGGGGTCAATCGTGGTGGGAAGATACGGTCCGCTTTAGACTTCTAGATGAAGATGGTAATTCTACTTACTTAACTGCTTTGATCGGTTATCCTGGAGCTATTGCTGCTCCTCCGAATCTCGGAGCGGTCGGATCACCCACACGAGTAGTAGTCAACGGATGGTTTGCCGGAGTCCCATTGTATGGAACCATTGAAATGGAATTCCAGGTCTATGCAATCGATCCGAATTGTACTCCGCCGAAACCTAGTGCTTGGATTATTTCCGGAACAAGAAATGCGTTAGCCTATCCGATTTCTCCTCTTCGATTTAAGGCAATTGTAGGCTGGACTATTTTTGCTCTCCATGGAAATGCAGGTGTCACTCTGCAAGCGGCGACAAGTGTAGGAACAACTGGAACCTATGAGGTTCAAATCAATTGGTAAAGGAAATGATGAAACAAAGTCTGGTAAAAAACTCCATAACCATTAGTTTGCTATTATTATTACTCCTAAGTTGTGGAGAAAGGGATAAGCAGAGAGGGGATCGTGATCAATGTAAAGAAGAGCTCCATAATTTATACTTAGTATATGGATATTGTTTAGAAGATCCTCCCACAGAAGGATGCGATCGGTATTTAGGCGCTTTATTGTATCAAGATCACCAATGCACCGGAATGAAAGTGAATGCACCCTTATAATCTAAAATTGCCAGACAAACGGAACTTATAAGTCTGTTTAGCCAAACTAATCCTACAAAGGATTTGTATATATCTTTTGTAGGATAATCTCATATCATAAACAAGGGATTACAAAATGAAACGTTTTCTTTATATTTTATTTATTGGGGCCTTATTCATTTCGAATTGTTCCTTATTAAAGGCTCCAAGATTTTCGAAAGAAAAGATGGAATCCTATATTTCCACATTCCGTGAATTAAAAGAATCTAATCCATCCTTCGGAGAATTGATATCTAAACCTAACCCCGCCTTTCTTTTTGAGCCATCTTCGGAGATAGATCCCAAACAAGCGGATGCAATCGCGAAAAAAAACGGATTTACCGACTATCGCGAATTCGCACTTTTACATTTTCAGATTAAGGAATTTTACGACCTTTCTAATTCCGAAAAATTCATCGAAGATATGAAGGAAGCTCAGGACCAATACTCCGAAAGTTTTCAAACTTTCTTAAATGATCCCAATGTGGCGGATTCTACAAAGGAGCAAATCAGGGAATCGATCCGAAAGGCTAAAGAACTCCAGGAAGAAAATCTGGCTCGATCCAAAGATCAGTTCAAAAACTTTCGGTTGTCCGAAGATCCAGCTTATACTTTCATAAAAGACAAGAACAAAGAGTTAAAGGAATTGTATACGATCCAAATCCCCTTAGAAAAGAAAAAAATCTAAGTTTCAGAAAACTACTATGGGAGCTAAACGAAAACCTCGGTGTTCTCGGTGAACTCTGTGCGAAACGATCTTAGTAAATTCTACGAATCGCTTGAGAGATCCTTTGCACATTATCCTTGGTTAGGTTTGGATAAATCGGGATGCAATGACCTCTTTGGTAGAGTCTTTCCCCGTTCGGAAAATCAGAATTAGAAAGTTCTAAGATATGGTGGATCGGTTCGGCAACAGTTCTGCGAGTACCGATTTGTAAAGAACGGAAGTATCTTTCTACTTGCTCATAATTACCTGGAGCAATGATCACAAATCGATTGAAAGTTTCAGAATTCGGATCGTTAAAATGAGAACCAACTTGGGACCCTTGGATGGATTGCAGATAAACCTGAGCGATCTTTCTTTTTCTTTCTAAGATTACACCAAGATTAGATAATTGTTCGATCCCTAAAGCCGCTTGGTAATCGATCATATCGTAATCTAATCTCGGTTGGCCTTCTTTACGCGGATAAGGCGCCTTACCTTCTTTTCTCGCTCGGATCTTTTTTGCTAATGAGTCATCATCAGTACAGATCAACGCTCCATTTCCGGTAGTGATCAGATACTCGATCGAAAGACCACAGATAGAAATTTTGCCCTGCTTACCTGGAGTGAATGTTTCGGTTCTTGCACCGACTGCTTCTGAAAAATCTTCGATTACGGGGCGATTTTTAAAATCGTATTTCGAGAAGTCTGCCAAAGAACCGAAAGTGTGATCTAAAACCACAGCTTTTACAGATTCGTCTTCCAGAGCGGCAGATAATCTTTCAGGACAGATATGGAAAGAATGTTTTCCCATATCCACAACCAAAGGTTGCGCTTGCATTAAGAAAATTGCATCTAGAGCAGCAAGAGGAGCGAAAGTGGAGATAGCAATTTTATCTCCGGGTTGGATCTCCAACGCCAATAAAGACAGATGATATGCAGCAGTTAAGCTGTTTGCAGAAATTACTTGTTTAGTCCTGAAAGTAGAAGAAAAAGCTTTCTCAAACTTATGGGTCACAGATCCGGAAGCTAGATGGTCTTCTACCAATGCCTCTAAAACGGTTTTCAGGTCTTCCCGAGAAAGAGTCGGTTTATGGAATTCGATATCGGTTTTTTTCCGGCTTGGTTTCTCTAAAACTTCGGTTTCCGCGCTCATCTTCCCTTCTCAGGTTCCAGTAATTTTATTATGTCGCATTGTAACCTATGTACTCAGCCCGTAAAGATTTTTTTCAAAATCTCCGGGCTTAGGAACTACTAGGCCACTCAGCGCAAATAATCAGAATACCAGCGGAAATGTCTAGACGTTTTCGTACAAGAAAAAAAAGGAGGGATCAATCTCCGAAAATTTTCTTACGGACTCCAATCCAGATTTCTGGCAAATAAGCCCCAATAATGATCAAAGCCAGGCCAGTATAGGTCCATTTATTAAAATAAGACTCACCAGCGAAACGAAGTGTGGCTACATTGATGATAGTTGTCCACCATCCGAGTAAAATAAGAATAAGACCTATAAAATTCGGAAAGAGAAAACCTATAATTTTGCCCATAAAAAACCTCTAAGAATAAGCGACTGAAACGAGAGAATTATCGAAATCTGATCTTACTCATCAAGTTGTTTTTTGGGACTTTCTCTGAATTCAAAAACAAGGCAGAGATTTTTCCTTGCCCAGGGACTTTATAAAAATCAAAATTTAGAAACGAGCCATGAAAGAAGAACTAGACAAAGATATAGATCAGGAAATCGAGCCCAGGGAGATGAATCCCACAGAATACCGGCTTCTCACATTATTATTCAATTTTTTCAGATTTCCAGATGGGATTACTTTAAGCTCCTTACGAAAGATTATGGAAGGATTTTACGATAACGAAAATCGAGACTCCGACAGAAGGAAATTATCCAGAGACATCGAAGAGTTAGGCGCCTTAGGATTTCATATCAAATATTATCCCCAAAAGAATGGAAAAGATTTCGTATATGTGCTCATAAAAGATCCACTTTCCAAAACTCTTGAGTTCACTGAAGAAGAACTCAGAGAAATTTCAGCACTCTTATTAAGAGGATATTCAGAAGCTCCCAAATACGAACTCTACACTGCCGCTAGGAAAATATTTGCGGGTGATCTAGAATACTTTCCTCAAATGACTGAAAACCCCCAAGAAAATCCAGAAGAGTTGGGAGAAACTGCGTTCCAGATATTGGAAGCTCTTAAAAATCATACGCCGATCCGAATCAAATACTACAAAACATTCCCTGAAGATTCTTACATAAAGGAAGCGGATCCGATCCGATTGATCCGAAAAGGTGGCCAGGATCATTATCTGCTAGCTTACGATAGGGAAGAAAAAACCAAAAAAAGATTCGTTTTACCTAAGATCTTGTCTGTGGAACTCCTACAAGGAGACCCACTTTACCAGGCAAAAGGAGCCAAAAAAGAAACAGAAGAAGATCTGATTATACATGCAGGATTATTCCCGGTCCACGAAACCAAAAAAGTGGAGTGGATCTGCAAAGAAGAAGGTCTCGTAAAAGCAAAACTATTCCTGACAGGGATTAAATATACCGAAGAGAAAAATAAACTCAGTTTTCAATCCTCCAATTTGGAAGGGCTATTGCCGTTTCTATGGAGATGGCCGGACGCAATTGAAACAGTCCTTCCTGAAGAATTGAACTCTGTACTACGAAACTCAGTAAAACAGATCTCAGAACTCTACGAAAAAGTATAAAAACACTACATGAAACTAAAAAACATCCTATTCACATTATTCTCACTACAGATCTTACTCACACTCGTAATGAAATACTTCTCCTATCAAGGAGATCTATCTCCAGAGTTGCATGAAAGAATTCTAAAATATTTTACCCAAGAAGATATCAACTCAGGGATAGACTACGAACGAAGGGGATTTTTTGTCTCGATCATAGGCTCTTTATTGGACTTTGCATTGGCAGGAGCATTTGTATTCTCCCCAATCTCGGTAAAGTTAGAAGAATATTTTAGCAGAAAAACAGGGCAGAGGTTTTATCCAACGGTATTTCTATTCTTTGTTTCCTTCTATCTTGTAGAATTTATCATATCTCTGCCATTCAGCTATTATTTTGGATATGTAATAGAACACGAATTTCAATTTTCTAATATGAATATAGGAGATTGGATCTTATTTAAAGCGAAATCTTTTGGGTTAGGATTTCTATTTGGTGGATTAATTGTTCTAATTGTAGCATTCGTCCTGAAAAATCTTCCACGTGCTTGGAAATATATACTTCCTATCTTATCTCTCGGATTTGGATTACTCATGTCAGTATTGTATCCAATCATCATCACCCCGATCTTTTACGATTATGGCCCTATCCAAGATGGAAGTTTAAAAACAAAAATATTAGCACTTAGCCAAAAGGCAAATATCCAAGTAGAAAATATATATGTGATCAACGAGAGCAAATACTCTGGTCACACAAACGCATACTTCACTGGATGGGGAGAAAGTAAAAAGATTTTCTTATACGATACTCTCATCAATAACCACACAGAAGAAGAAGTAGTAAGCGTTCTTGGACATGAAATAGGTCATTGGGTCCATAACCACCAAATGATAGAGATTGCACTCAGCACTCTGGAAACTTTTTTATTATGCTTCTTATTGGGATATGTATTCAAAAAAGTAAAAGAAGAAGGATCAATTCCATTAAAGGAGTTTTATTCTCCCTCTAGTCTACCTTTTCTGTTTTTAATATTATCTCTTGTTGGAACTGTACTTGGACCGTTTTCTTCAACACTTTCCAGGACCCTGGAAACTCAAGCGGACAGAGAGGCGCTTGTATTAACGAACGACAAAAAATCATTCATTAATACGGAGATCAAATTAGCAAAAGACAATAAATCCAGATTAAATCCTCATAAATTAGAAGTGATATTCGAACATTCTCATCCTACAACAATTGAAAGGATAGAATTCGCAGAAGGCTGGAAATAGAATAATCATTCTTTGCGACAGAATAGACGCTAAAAAATTACCCGATAGTTATATTTCGATTTAGTCGATTATAAGTTAGGTCTTGAAACATATAGTATATTGGCATTTAATATGAAAAACATCAAATTACTTTTCCTGATAATTCCGTTCTTATTATTTGTTTCAAGCCTAACCTCACAAGATCATAGGACTGACATTCGGGATCTCAATAAATTGAAGAATATAATTGAAGGAGATAGTAAAGTTCATTCGCTTACGCTTCCGAAGAAAGACGAGGCGATTTTATTTTTGGGTTATTTGGGAAGTTCTGCTGATTCGGTATACTTATGCAATTTATTAAATAAAGAAGAATTTAGGGATCATTACATATCGATTATTAGAGCATTAGGTTTTTTGCGCTCCGATAATTCCGTTTTATGCCTAATTCAAAAATTAAAGAAAAATGAAAACGTAGTCGAAAAATGGCATATATACGAAGGCTTAATTTATAATATAAAGGATTCTAACAGAGAAAAGAATACAATAAGCGAATTAGAAAAAGCGCTGAGAGAAACGGTAGGTGATACCAGGGAAAATTTTAGGAAACTCCTGATTCGTATAACAAACGATAAGAGTGGGAAATATATCGAGGGAATTAATTTCGAAGAAATTGGTTCGATTTTTGTATCTAAAGGGATGCCAACTCAAAAGCTTCTTGCTAAAATGTTTGAATTCAATCTTAAACAGAATCAATACGAGTCTTTGTTACCTGATTTGGAATTGATTACTAAAAAGAACAAAGATCTTTGGATCGGATATTTACTTAGGGGATATTGTTATTATCAGCTTAAAAGATATTATGAAGCAGAAATTAATTTTAAAAACTCGATAGAATTAAATCCACAGGATTCAAATTCCTATTTTTATCTAGGCAATATTTATAGTCTTAAGGGTGCAAAAGTAGTGTCTAAACAATATTACGAAAATGCTCTCAAATATACCCCGTCAGTTATCAATGAAATAATTATAAATGAGAAGATTCACGAAATAGACAACTCGCTCAGAAAATAGTTTTATAAATAGATAAGTTCAATTTCCAAATCAAACAAAAGAAATTGGATAAGGATAGTAAGTTCCTTATCCTAAAAGTATATTCGTTACTTTCTCCATGGATATTCCATCTGCAATGCTACAAAAGCCGCAGTGTTTGTTCCATATTTAGATTCAATCTCAGATAAATTTTTCTCATAAGCTGCAGCTGCTGCGATTCCATTCATATTTTCTAAAATAGAATCTAAATTTGCGACTTCTGCTTCATTCTTATCTACAAGTAATAGTAAACCGCTTTTAGTTCGGATCTGTTTTTGATTGGAAACAGAAAAGACTTCCGATCTATATGTTCTGGAAAAGGAATCAGCTTGTAGAGCTAAAACTACTTCATCTGTTCCATCTGAGACTCTAACTCCTAAGTTGTGATGATTCCAAAAGCCAAGATAGTTTTTTGCGGCAATATACATATCTTTTCCACTTAAATAGAAATCCGAACTTTTATGAGTGGGTTTCCAGTCCTTAGCCCCTAAGCTCGCTGCAACTTCTGAGGCTTTCACTTTTCCGGAAATTGCTTCTATTAGCGCTAAGGAGACTGGAATGGATGCAGTGATCCCAGTAGTAGTAATGATCTTTCGATCAGCAATGTACCTTCTGTCCTTGATCCACTTAGTTTCAGGAAACTCTTTCTCTAATTTAGAAAAAGAAAACCAATGACCTGTTGCTTTATGATCTTTCAGAATGCCTGCATTTGCGAGCACCCAAACACCGTCGCATACGCCTACAATCGTAGAACCTTTTGCAAATTGCTTTTGTATAAATGATAGAAGAGCAATATCCTCCGAATAATGGACTGCAGGCACGATCACATAATCTGCACCTTCCGGATATTCAAGATCAAACTGTTCAAAAGAATTCTCGGCTTCTATCTTTAATGCAGGGAACATTTGAACCGGACCGGTTTTCGGAAAAACTGCAATTACCTTTGCAATTTTTGCAGAATTCAAAACCCCATAAGGGATCATAAAATCGGTCAGCTCGGTCATTCGGTTTTCACCGATCACTGTAATGATTGGTTGTTTTCTGCCGAATCTGGATTGATAACTTGGGATCTGGGAACCTTCTTCTCGGATCTGGACTTTCAAAATTTCGGAAGACATTCTGTATTCTACAGTTCCGAGCAAAATTATGAGAGCTAAACTCCCATATAAGAATTTCGCAAAACGATTTGGTTGATGACTAAGATGTTTCATGCATTCAGGATACGATCTTTTTCGAAAACGGTCGTCCTTCCGTATCCGGATGGACTAAAAAAAGAAAAATCCTGAAAAAATCTGGACATTCAATTCTGATCATACTCTTTCATTTTATGGATACGTTTCTGGCATTTGGAGCAGGGCTTTCGTTCTTACTGTCCATCTCCGAATTCATTCGAAATACTAAAAGCCCAGAAATCCAAGGCTCGAATTCCGGTTCCAAAATTAAGTCCATATTTAATCAGCCGATAGGCTTCTTCTTCCTATCCCTTTCTATAGTACAATTCCATTTGTATTTGGAATTATCTAACCAGCTAAAGGAACAGCTATGGTTTGCAGAAATTCATATCCCCTTTCTATTCTTTACCGGGCCATTGGCGTATTTGTATTTTAGAAGATTGGGAGGACTTACTGCAAAAGCGCTTCACTTGGTACATTTTGTTCCAGGATTTATTGCGTTTTTGCTCCTTCTACCTTTCATTCTATCCGATCAGAATTCCAAATTGGAATATGTAAGTGTATTTCCTCCCAGAAACATTTA